>NZ_JBHYFV010000018.1:0-74855 GCF_051859345.1 Marivita sp.
AAGGCTGCCGCTTCTGCCCACTGAACACCAGTATTTCGTGACCGAGACCATCGCCGAGATCGAGGCGATGGACCGGCGCCTGCCGTCGGTCGCCGACCGGGACGGCGAATATTACCTGCGCCAAGAGGGCAAGGGCCTGCTGGTCGGTGCCTATGAAAAAGACGTGCGCTTCTGGGCCGAGGACGGCACGCCGCAGGGCTTTGGTCACGAGTTGTTCGCGGATGATCTGGAACGGATCGAACCCAACATGATGCGCGCCATCGAACGGGTCCCAGCGGTGGGAACGGCGGGGATCAAACGCGTGATCAACGGCCCGATGATCTGGTCGCCGGACAGCAACGTGCTGCTTGGTCCGGTGCCCGAGAAACAGGGGTACTTCTGTTGCAACGGAATCATCCCCGGCTTCTCGCAGTCGGGCGGCATGGGCCTTATGGTGGCGCATTGGATCATCGACGGCGAGATGCAATACGACATGTTCGCCTGGGACGTGGCGCGGTTCGGCGATTGGGCGGATGCCACATTCACCAAGGCGCGGGTCGGCGACCAATACGCGCACCGCTTCAAAATCCACTTCCCCAATGAGGAACGCAATGCGGGCCGCCCGGTGCGCACGCGGCCTGCTTACGAGATGCAACAGGATACGGGCGCGGTGTTTGGCCTGAATTACGGCTGGGAACACCCGCTCTATTTCTCCAAGGACGTGCCCGACAGCGCAGGCTTCACCCGCCAACCGTGGTGGAACGTGGTGGGCCACGAGGCCCGCACGCTACGGGACAAAGCCGGGATCATCGACATCTCCAACTTCGCCAAGTACCGGGTCACCGGGCCAGGCGCCGAAAACTGGCTGAACGCGGTTTTCGCCAACCGCATGCCGCGCGCCGTGGGCCGGTCCCGCCTCACCCCGCTGATCGGCAAACGCGGCGGCATCGCGGGTGATGCAACGGTCACACGACTGGCCGAGGAAGAGTTCTGGATCATCAGTTCAGGCATGGCAGAACGCTACCAGAAACGGTTTTACGACGCCGTACCATTGCCCGAAGGAACCACCTTCGAGTCCCTGACCAACACCTGGTGCGGGTTCAACGTGGCCGGGCCTGAGTCCCGCGCGCTGCTGCAACGGCTGACCAACACGTCGCTTGCAACCGCCGACTGGCCCTTCATGCGGTCCGCCATGATCGAGATCGCAGGGGTGGAGGTGATGGCCCTGCGGGTGTCCTTCACCGGCGATCTGGGCTGGGAACTGCATTGCCGCGCTGCGGATCAGGCCACGCTCTACGCCGCGCTGCTGGAGGTCGGAAAAGAGGTGGGCGCGATCCCCGTGGGCAGCCGGGCGCTGATGAGCCTGCGCATGGAAAAGGGCTACGGATCGTGGGGTCGCGAATACAGCCCGGAATACTGGCCGCAGGAATGCGGGCTGGACCGGTTGTGCCGAACCGACAAACCCTACCTGAACCGCGACGCGGCGCTGGAAAACATGGCCAAACCCGCCCGCGAACACATGGTGCTTCTGGCGCTGAACGCAGAAGACACTGATGCGTCGCACGCCGACGCCACCGGAGGTGAGCCGATCTTCAAGGACGGCGTCGGCATTGGCCGGGTCAGTTCCGGCGCCTATGGCTACCATGTCGGCCTGTCGCTCGCCCTCGGCTTTGTCAAAAACGCGACACCCGGAGACGCGGTCGAAGTGATGGTGCTGGGACGCCCGCACCGGGCGGTGATCCTCGAGCAGCCACCCTTTGATCCCGATGGAACAAGACTCCGCGCCTGAGCTTCTTTGGGCTGAAAATACCTCGGGGTCCGGGGCAGCGCCCCGGCGTTTCCGTCAACGGAAACGACAAAATGCGTCGACGCATTTTGCCGCTTGTGGCTATTCCGGGGCCAGAGGCCGTATCTTGAGCGCCGTGATCCGGTTGTTGTCCCGCGCCACCACCTCGAACCGGAAACCGTGAAAGCTGAAGCATTGGCCGATGGTGGGGATCATCTGGGCCTCATGTATCACCAGCCCGGCCACCGTGTTGGCCTCGATATCCGGCAACGTCCAGTCCAGCTCTCGGTTCACGTCGCGGATCGTCATGGCACCGTCGATCCAGTAATTGCCATCCTCGTCCGCCTTGACCGGGTGGTCGCCATCCGGGTCGAATTCGTCGGTGATCTCGCCGACGATTTCCTCAAGGATGTCCTCAAGCGTGATCAACCCCTGCAAGGCACCGTATTCATCCACCACCAGTGCGAAATGGGTGCGGCGGCGCAGGAACTGGCGCATCTGATCGTCCAGCGACGTGCTGTCGGGGATGAAATAGGGCTTCATCGCCACGTCCGCGAATTTGAAGCTGCTCATCGCTTCGGCCGGTTTGTCGCTTTCCTGCATGAACTGGTACATCGCGCGGAAAAGATCCTTGGCGTGGACAACGCCGATGATGTTTTCCGGATCTCCGCGAAACACCGGCAGGCGGGTGTGGTTGGATTCAAGGCACTGGCGCAGGATGTCCTGCGGATCATTGTCGGCGTCGATCATCTCGATCCCCGACCGGTGGAGCATGATTTCCTCGACCGTGCGTTCGCTCAGGTCCAGAGCACCCAGGATGCGGTCGCGATCTTCCTTCTCGACCACACCTTCGCTGTGACCAAGCTGCAATGCCCCTGCGATTTCCTCGCGGACGGCAAGGATGTGGCTGTCTGGGTCGGTCTTGACGCCAAAAACCCGCAGCACGCCGCGCACCAGCATCCGCACCGCCCCCACAACCGGCGAGAACACGGTGATGACCAGTTGGATCACCGGCGATACCCGGCTGGCGGCGGTCTCGGGGTTGGTGATGGCGTATGTCTTGGGCAGCACTTCGGCAAAGACGAGAACCAGTATCGTCATCACCAGCGTGGCCAGCGCCACACCGGATTCACCGAACAAACGGGTGAACAGGGCCGTTGCCAGCGATGTGGCCAGAATGTTCACGAGGTTGTTGCCAAGCAGGACCGACCCGATCAGACGTTCGTTGTCTTCGGTGATGATCAACGCGCGGTCCGCGCCTTTGGACCCCTTGTCCGACATCGAGCGCAGCTTGCCTCGTGACGCCGCAGTCAGGGCGGTTTCCGATCCGCTGAAAAAGGCGGACAATACCAGAAGCCCGATGATCGAAGCAGAAGTGATCCAGAATGCGGCGTCTGCCGCGGTTGATGCGGAATCCATTGTGTCCAACGTTTTGAGAACTTTAGTGGGTTATGGGGTCACGGGACCACGCGTTCAAGAGGGTTGGGTCAGTCGCGCGCCATTGGGTGGTGATCCAGCACCAGCTCTTTCAGGCGTTCTTCAAGGACATGTGTGTAAATCTCGGTTGTTGAGACATCCGCGTGGCCCAGAAAGGTCTGGATCGCCCGCAGATCCGCCCCGTTGGCCAGCAGATGTGTTGCAAAGGCGTGGCGCAGGGTGTGCGGTGTTACCTTGGCAGGCGACACGCCGCCTTCGACGGCAAGCTCCTTGATCAGGACATAGAAGGCGTGTCGCGTCAGATGTCCGGATTTGCCGCGGGACGGGAACAGGAAGGCAGAGGCCGTCTTTCCCCCGGCGCGGGCGGCGTCTTCCATCGCTTCGCGGGTCTTCAACCAGTCGCGCAACGCGGCGCGGGCAGGCGGCGACAGTGGCACCATGCGTTCCTTGCCGCCTTTGCCCCGGATCAGAAGCATGCGGGGATCACCCTTGGCCGAGGACAGGGGCAGCGACACCAACTCGGTCACCCGCATGCCCGTGGCATAAAGCAGTTGCATCAGGCAGGTGTTGCGTTGCCTGTCGGCAGCGGTGCGACCATGTGCAAGCGCTGCATCAAGCAGGCGGTCCACCTCTTCGGTGGACAGGGTCTTGGGCAAGCGCTTGTCGCGGCCCGGTCCGTTGATCTGGACCGCCGGATTGTCCATGCGAAAGCCTTCCTCAAAGCAGAACCGGTAAAGCTGCTTGATGGCTGACAAACGACGGGCGCGGGTGGATTTGGCCAAACCCTGTGCG
This sequence comes from Marivita sp., assembly GCF_051859345.1. GTDB lineage: Bacteria > Pseudomonadota > Alphaproteobacteria > Rhodobacterales > Rhodobacteraceae > Marivita. The sequence goes on from NZ_JBHYFV010000018.1 coordinate 3,995, forward strand.
TCGCAATGAATAAGATAGTCTTCGACATCGGCCTTTTGCGCGTCCGTCAGGGACGATCCGCGCCCCGCAAGCCAATGGGTGAAGTCGGAAAGGTCGCGGGCATAGGCCAGTTGCGTGTTGGCGGCTGCCCCACGTTCTGCGGCCTGAGCATCAAGAAATGCAGCGATCCAGTGTCGGTCTGTCATCGCCGCGCGCCTTGCATGTCAAGGATCGCCAGTTGCAGCGCGGATCGACGCGCGATGTCTTCCAGCCCGAAGGCACGCAGGGCCACCAGCGCTTCGGTGACGTCCCCATCATTGCCGCTTGCGCCGGTCTCGAACCGGGTGATGGCGATCAGAAGGGCCTCGCCCAGCCGGTCTTGAGTCGGCAGTGGCGCCAGGTCATCAGGCGCCTGTGCAGGCACTGACCAAACCTGCGCAAGGGCGTCTGCATGCGGCACGTCGGACGGTCTGGTCTTCGGCGGCTGTCCCATCGCGATGGCGGACAGGAACGCCAGTTCGGGATCAGGCTTGTCAACAAGAACGCGTGCAACGTCTTCGTACCCGTCCGACAGCAACCCGGCGAGCCCTGCGAGCGTCTTGGGGCGTGCGCCAAGCGGCAAACCTTGAAGGCGCGCGGCAAAAAGGTTGGAGAAAGGCACCAGCAGACCGGCGCTGCGCATCTGCGGCCAGACAGTTTCAAGTGCGGACGAGATCGCATCCGGATCGCCTGTGTTCAGCGCGGTTTCGAATCGTTGCAGGGCTTCAACCCGGTCCCAGATGCCACCAGAGGCAGCGCGTGTCTGTTCGGTATAGATACCCAAGAGCTGATTGCCATCGATCGCCCCCGCACGCGCCAGCCGTTCCGCCGCCTGCAATTGCGCGCGCCAGCCGGAATCACCGGTGAGTTCGACCACGGCAAAGGGCAGGGGCAAAGGCGCGGTTGGCAGCGCTTCGCCAATCGCCTCGAACAGGCGGAATTGCAGCGGCGTCGGCCGCACGGGTGGGCGCAGCGGAGACGTGCTTTCGGTGTATTCCGGATCAAGAAAGCGCAACAGAAGTTCGGCGTCGAGATCGGACAGTTGACCCAGCGCCACGGCTGTCTGGTAGATGGTCATCGCGCGCGGGAAATCCCCGCTGCGGGTTGCGCACCAGATGCGGGTTGCAAGGTCGTTGCTCAGGCTTGGCGTGTCGTTCAGCACCTGGCACAGCGCCGCGTCCGAGCCGGTGAGCAGCGCAAGATCAAAAGCCTGTGTGAACAGGCCCGGTGTCAGAGTGCTGACCCGTTCCACCAATGCCTCGGCCGGGGCAACCAGGCCGTGATCCAGCAGAACGTCAAGACGGGCGCTCAGGAACGCCTCGCCCTTGCTGGCATTGGGCATGTTCGCTTCGGCCAGCAGCAGCGTATGCAGCAGCGAATCCAGCGCCGGGACCGATGGTCTGCCGCGTTCCAGCGCGTCGATGGTCGCGAGCAGGGTTGACTCGGTGCTGCCTTGCCAAAGGGAGGGCGGCAAGCCGGTGACCGAACTGGGCAACAGGCCGACACCACCCACCGAGGGGGAATCGAGCGGCTGAACATCCACATCGGGTACGGTTGCACTTTGGGCGACCGGAGTGTCCGGAACATTGGGCAGCACCGTCACAACCGGCGCGTTGCGTTGGACTGCCAGCCAGTCGATGGCCGAGAGCGGTTGCTCTTGCGCGGCTAGCGGCAGCGCGGTCAGAGCGGAAAGCAGAAGGGAGGTCTTAATTCGCATCCAAAGTCACAGGTTGTCTGACTTCCGTTTGTGGCGGTGAAAAATCAGCGCCGAAAAATGGCCCGACATACGCATACGCCACCAGCGCCAAAGCGCCGATGATCAACAGATAGATCAGCAATTTCAGTATGCGCCCCATGATGCCCTTGCCCTGCCTCGATGATTTTTTCCAAGTTATAACTGGCCTTTTGCACAAGATCACGTCATTCAGCGACCGATATCAAAAAAGTGGCGGCACTTGGCCGAGATACAAGGGCTTGATCAAGGGCAATGCAGGCAAGACTGAAAAAAACGGTGGTGCTGGTCGGGATGATGGGGGCCGGCAAAACCGCTGTTGGAAAGGCTCTTGCAGCCCGGTTGCATGCTCCGTTTATCGATTCGGATGCCGAGATCGAAAAAGCCGCAAACAGAACAATCCCCGAAATTTTCGAACGCGACGGAGAGCCGTTCTTTCGCCTGAAGGAACGTCAGGTCATCTCGCGCCTGCTTGAACACGAGCGTGGCGTGTTGTCGACCGGGGGCGGTGCCTACATGGCGGTCGAAAACCGCGAGATCATTTCGCAAAAGGGCGTTGCCGTGTGGCTCAACGCGGATCTTGACCTGTTGTGGAGCCGCGTCAAACACAAGGATTCGCGCCCGTTGCTGCGGGTGCCTGATCCGCTTACGGCACTGACACGGCTTTATGAAAACCGGGTGCCGGTCTACGCCAAGGCTGATCTGACGGTTCGCTCAGAGCCGGGATTGTCGATTGAAGACATGACCACGCGTGTGGTGGAGGCGTTGCGTACGCGACCCGATGTTTTGGAGGTTTTGGGATGATCGAGAGTGTTCACGTTCCGCTTGAGGGGCGCGCCTATGATGTGCGCATCGGTCCTGATCTTTTGTCGCGCGCGGGAGAAGAGATCGCGCCGTTTCTGGCCCGACCACGCGTGGCCATCGTCACGGATGCCCATGTCGAAAAGCTGCACTTGCGGGCATTGGAGTCGGCATTGTCGGCCCAAGGGATCGCATCCGTCAGCCTGACCTTGCCCGCCGGTGAATCCACCAAAGGCTGGCCGCAGTTCGAACGCACGGTCGAATGGCTGCTTGCGCAAAAGATCGAACGTCGCGACATCGTGGTGGCCCTTGGCGGTGGTGTGATCGGTGATCTGGTTGGATTTGCCGCCGCTGTCCTGCGTCGTGGCGTGCGGTTCGTGCAGATTCCGACCTCTTTGCTGGCGCAGGTCGACTCGTCCGTCGGCGGCAAGACCGGGATCAACGCACCGCAGGGCAAGAACCTTATCGGTGCGTTTCACCAGCCGGTGCTGGTTCTGGCGGATATTTCCGTGCTCACCTCGCTGCCGGAGCGTGATTTCCTTGCCGGGTACGGCGAGGTTGTCAAATACGGTCTGCTGGGCGATGCGGCGTTCTTTGACTGGCAAGAGACCAACGCGGCGCGCATTGCCGCACGCGATCCGGATGCGCTTGCCCATGCGGTCAAACGGTCGGTCGAAATGAAAGCCGAGATCGTTGTGCGCGACGAAACAGAGCAGGGCGATCGCGCCCTTCTGAACCTCGGCCACACGTTCTGTCACGCGCTGGAGGCGGCCACGGGGTATTCCGACCGGCTGTTGCATGGGGAGGGCGTAGCCATCGGCTGTGCGCTGGCCTTTGAACTTTCGTCCCGTCTGGGCCTCTGCGCGCAGGAAGACCCCAGCCGGGTGCGGCAGTTGTTGCACAACATGGGCATGAAAGTGACGCTGGCCGATATCACCGGCGATTTGCCGGATGCGAAGACCCTGCTTGACCTGATGGGTCAGGACAAAAAGGTGATCGACGGCCAGTTGCGCTTTATTCTGGCGCGGGCCATTGGAGAGTCCTTTGTCACGTCGGACGTTCCGTCCGATACGGTGCTGGCGCTGTTGCAGGACGCGCTGTCAGAGCGATAGGAAAAGGCGCCACATCGGGCGCCTTGACTGTTGATCCCCTAGAACGGGATTTCGTCATCAATGTCGCGCGCTGGGGCACGCGCCGGGCCACCGCCACCGCCGCTGGACCCACCGTAATCGCCGCCGCCGCCGCCATAATCCCGACTGTACTCGTTGCCGTCGCCTCCGCCGCCATAGCCCCCACCGCCATCACTGCGGCTGTCCAGCAGGGTCAGTTCCCCACGGTACGGGCGCAGCACAACTTCGGTCGAATAGCGGTCCTGACCGGACTGGTCCTGCCATTTGCGGGTTTCAAGCTGCCCCTCGATATAAACCTTTGAGCCTTTCTTCAGATACTGTTCTGCAATCCGTGCGAGCGGTTCGGAAAAGATGGCCACGCTGTGCCACTCGGTCCGTTCCTTGCGTTCACCTGTGTTGCGGTCTTTCCAGTTTTCCGACGTGGCAATCCGCAGGTTGCAGACCTTTCCGCCGTTCTGAAATGTCCGCACTTCCGGATCGCGACCAAGATTGCCGACGATGATGACCTTGTTGACTGAACCGGCCATAGTTCCCCCATTCAAATTCGAATCTCTGGCGCATTGCACCGTTCATGGAACCCTACACCAGCGTGTCCCTCATATGCCATCAGGTTGTGGCGCGATGGTCCGGGCAATATCACCAGCTTGTGGTTAACAATTCATGACCAACCAAGGCTGGTATGAATGCCAAATCCGGACTATACATCCGCAACATCTCAACGTGGGGCGTGAGCATTGATGCGAACAACAAGGCAGAGATTGATTGCGGTGTTGAGTGTTGCCGCAATGATGAGTGCAGGTGCCGTCAGTGCCGAGGTCTTGTCCTCGAAAAGCAGGGTGGCGTTGTTTTCCAGCAAAACCAAGGTCTTGGACTCGCGCGCGGCGCAACAATACAATAGCTCTGTCCGATTGCAGCCGCCCAAGGTTGTGACTCCCACCAAATGGGGTGAGGTCGGTGCCGACGGATCGGTGCCGCGCTATCGTGGTCGGTATGTCGGGGAATATGCCGGAATGGCGCGCGACGCCGCGCGGCGACATGGCGTTCCCGAAGACCTGTTCTTGCGCCTTGTGCAGCAGGAATCGAATTTCAATCCGAATGCCCGCTCCAACAAGGGGGCCATCGGACTGGCCCAGCTGATGCCCGGAACGGCTCAGTATCTTCGGGTCAACCCGAATGATCCGGCGCAAAATCTGGATGGCGGCGCACGCTATTTGAAAGAACAGTACAGCAAATTCGGCCAGTGGCCGCTTGCGCTTGCGGCTTATAATGCGGGTCCGGGGGCGGTGGAAAAACACAAGGGTATTCCGCCCTTTCGCGAGACCCGCACTTATGTGAAGAAAATCTGGGGACGCTAACCGATCACGTCTTCGCAGCGCGCGACACAGGGCCTTTTCGGGAACAATCCTTCGAATTCACCGGCACTGGTTCGCGATTTCCCCTTGGACACATTGGTTTTTTTTCAAGCGCTTCAAAACCGCTCCAATGCGGTCAAAGTGCTGCCCCATTCCGACATCATCATGATCGAAATGAAATAGTGTATCCCAGACGAGAGCGTTCCAATGATGTTCCCGAAATTTCCCACTGAGACCCGTACCCGGCCTTTGGGCCATCGCCTGTTCAAAGCCCTGAATACCATCCGGTTGGATGAAAAAGGCGCTGTCACCGTTGACTGGGTTGTTCTGACCGCAGCCATTGTTGGCCTGGCCTTCCTGTCATATATTCAAATCGAAGAGGCCAATGACACGGTGCTCACCGCAAGTGGTGAAACGGTTCTCACGGCGCGCGACTATCTGACGCCCTGATTTCAAACCTCGAACAAGCGCGAATCTGCATTCCGACTGTGCATTGTCGCCTATACGTTTCACCAACGTGTCGGGACGTGACGCGTGGGCTTGCCCGCGTTGCGCCCCACCGACCCTTGCGCACAATCGGCGACCGGTCGATCATTCCGCCGCGATCTGGATAACCGGCTCCATCTCTGCCAGTTTCGCATCCGACAGGTGGCATTTCACCTGGTGCCCATCCCCAAGCTGGCGGACCGGGGGGACCTCTATTTCGCACAATCCGTCAGGAACCTGTGATTTCCAACGACACCGCGTCTGGAACGGGCACCCCGATGGCGGGTTCATGGCAGACGGAATATCCCCCTCAAGCACGATGTGTTTCTTGTGAACCCGCGTGTCCGCGATGGGAACGGCCGACAAAAGCGCCTCGGTGTAAGGGTGATAGGGCGGCGAGAACACCTGATCCGTGGTTCCGAGTTCGACCACATGGCCCAGGTACATAACCATAACCCGATCAGCAAGATAGCGCACGATGCTCAGGTCGTGGCTGATAAACAGAAGTGTGGTCTTCTGCTCGCGCTGGATCTCCATCAGCAGATCCGTGACCGCCGCCTGAACAGAAACATCCAGCGCCGAGACCGGTTCATCCGCCACCACGATGCGCGCATTGCCGGCAAAGGCCCGCGCAATCCCGACCCGCTGTTTCTGCCCCCCGGATAGCTGACGCGGCATCCGGTCACCGAATTCGCGCGGCAGTTTCACCAGGTCCAGCAATTGCAACATCCGGTCGCGCCGTTCACCATCGTTCTTGCCGATCCCGAACACCTCGAGCGCGCGAATGATCTGCCGACCCACGGTCATCGACGGGTTGAGCGTGTCGAACGGGTTCTGGAACACCATCTGCACATCCGCGATGGTCTGGGTGTCGCGCTTCTCGATCGGGGTTGCCTCGATATTGCGGTTGTCGAGCAGGATTTGCCCGTCGGTCGCGGTTTCCAGCCCCATCAGCACTTTGGCAAAGGTGGATTTGCCACACCCGGATTCGCCGACAATGGCCAGTGTTTCGGATTCCCGCGCCTCGAAACTCAGGGTCTCGTTGGCCTTCACCACCTTGGTGTCACCACGCTTGCCGAACAGGGCGTTGGCCGCCACCTCGTAATATTTCTTGAGATCGTCCATCTTGAGCACAACCCGACCGGGTTCGGATTTCTGCGTGGTCGCGGCAAGGTCCATCGGGGCCTGCCAATCAATCTCCTGAAACTTCAGACAGCGCGTCGCATGACGGTCATTGCCGGGCACATCGACCATCTTGATGTCCTGCGCATCACAGCGTCCGGCCTCGAAATAGTCGCAGCGGGGCCCGAAATTGCAGCCCGACGGGCGTTCATGGGGCAGGGGAAAATTGCCCGGAATGGCCCGCAGCGGCCGGGCATTCTTGTCGGCACCGGGAAGCGGAATCGATCGGAACAGCGCCTGCGTATAAGGGTGCTGCATCTCGTCGAACACATCGGCAATCGACCCACGCTCGACCGCTTCGCCAGAATACATCACACAGATGCGATCACAGGTCTCCAGCACCAGCCCAAGGTTGTGGCTGATGAACAGCATCGAGGTACCGTATTTCTTGCCCAGCTCCTTGACCAGCTCGACCACCGCCGCCTCGACCGTGACATCCAGTGCCGTGGTCGGCTCATCCAGAATGAGCAGCGAAGGTTCTGCCATCAAGGCCATGGCGATCACGATGCGCTGCTGCTGCCCGCCAGACAACTGGTGCGGATAGGCGTCCAGAATGCGCTTGGGGTCGGGAAGTTTCACATCCGTGACCACCTGAAGCGCGCGCTCATACGCCTCTTTCTCAGACGATCCGCGATGGATCATTGGCACTTCCATCAACTGCCGTCCGATCTTCATCGCGGGGTTCAAGGACGCCATCGGCTCCTGGTAGATCATCGCGATCTCGGACCCGCGAATCTTGCGCAGCTCCTCTTGACTCATTGCCCCCAGATCGCGGCCCTTGAACTTGATCGACCCGCCAACGATGCGCCCGTTCTTGCCCAGATCCTGCATCACCCCAAGGGCCACCGTGGATTTGCCGCAGCCGGATTCGCCCACCAGCCCCACGGCCTCGCCCGGCATCACCTTGACCGAGAAATCCATCACCGCCGGGATTTCCCTCAACCGCGTGAAAAAGGATATCGAAAGCGTGTCGATCTCGAGGATCGGACCGTCGTATCTGTCTTTCATGTCGTATCTCCCTGTCGGAGGAGCCCATGCACCGGTCCCGGTTTCTTTGGGCCAAAAATACCTCGGGGGTTTGGGGGCAGAGCCCCCAATCCAAATGTCGTCAATCGCGCAAGGATTCTTCCCGCAGACCATCGGCCAGCAAGTTCAACCCCAGAACCATGCTCAAAAGCGCAAAGGCAGGCACCATCGCGGGGTGCAGGTAGATTTGCAGCAACCGCCGCCCGTCATTGATGGTGGTGCCCCAATCCGGGCTTTCCGGCGGCAGGCCAAGCCCGAAGAAGCCCAAGGTGCCCAGCAATATGGTTGTATAGCCAATCCGCAAGCAGAAATCGACGATCAGCGGTCCGCGTGCATTGGGCAGGATTTCCCACAGCATGATGTACCACGGACGTTCGCCGCGGGTCTGGGCTGCGGCGACGTAGTCGCGGGTCTTGATGTCCATGGCAAGACCGCGCACGATCCGGAACACGGTGGGCGAATTGACGAAGACGACCGACACAAACACCACGAGGATACCGCCTTGCAGGTTGAAGAGATCAACTGCATCGGGCAGCACCTTCAGCGCCGTTCCGGGTTGCGAGATCAGCGACAGATACAGCCAGCCCATGAACCCCAGCACCACGATCAGCATCGGCGTGCGCACCTTGGGCTGCGTGCGGTATCGGGAATTGAGCAGCACGCCGACAAAGATGATCGGGAAGATGAACAGCACCATCGCCATGTAATTTGGAATACCGGTGTCCACGATTTCCGGTGTGACCAGCAGGTAGAACAGCAGGATCACCGGGAAGGCGAGGATGAGGTTGGCAAGGAAGCTGAGGAACGTGTCCAGCCGTCCGCCATAATAGCCCGCAGGCAGGCCCAGAGTGATGCCCACCATGAAGGCAAACAGCGTCGCCAGCGGCGCGATCTGCACCACGACCCACGCGCCCTTGACCATGCGGCTGAACACGTCGCGTGCAAGGTTGTCGCCGACAAAGAGGTAATAGGGGTACTGGCCTTCCTCGGCACCAAGGATCGCCGTGCCGGGGGCCTTGTTCTTCATGCTGGCCACCTGCGAAAGTGGATCATGCGTCACGATCAAATCGAACGCTCCGAAGATGCCGGTGAAGACCCAGAACATGACCAATGCAAAGCCGATCATGCCAATGGTGCTGTCGAACAGCTTGCCATAAAGGCCCAGTCGCCGCTTGTAGACAATGGACAGGGTGAACAGGACAATCATCGAGACCCAGACCGGCATGAACTGGATCAGGACTCGGGTGATGATTTCAATCCAGGTGAGCGGTTCCATGTTGCTTTTCCTTCCGCTCAGGACACGCTGATGCGCGGGTTTAGGTAAACGTAACCGATGTCAGAGATCAGTTGTGTGACCAGCACGACGAAGACCGATACGACCGACACACCCAGCAGCAGTTCGATGTCATTGTTCCCCGCCGCCTGCACCAGCGTCCAGCCGAAGCCCTTGTAGTTGAACAGGGTCTCGACAATGACGACACCGTTCAAGAGCCACGGGAATTGCAGCATGATCACCGTGAACGGTGCAATCAGCGCATTGCGGAGCGCGTGTTTCAGGACGATGTTGGGAAAACTGACGCCCTTCAGCCGGGCGGTGCGGATATATTGCGCGGTCATCACCTCGGCCATCGAGGCGCGGGTCATGCGGGCGATATATCCCATGCCGTAAAGCGCGATGGTCATCACCGGCAGGGTGAAGTTCTCGAAAGTGGCGTCTTCCATCGCGCTGGTGGCCGATCCGTTGAACCATCGCAGGCCGAATGCGGTCGAGGCAAAGACGGCGATGAACACCACGCCCGACACATATTCGGGTGTCGCGGTGGTGATGATCGACACCGTGGACAGCGACCGGTCGGTGCGGCTGCCCTCGCGCATCCCGGCCAGAACGCCGATGATCAACGCGCCGGGCACCATCACCATCATCACCCAGAACATCAGCTTGCCGGTCAGGCCAAGCCGCGTGGCGATGATTGATCCGACCCCGTCCTGAAACACGGTGGAGTGTCCCCAGTCACCCTGGAGGATGCCGCAGAAGCTGCGGGCGTTGTCGGGCCGCACACCGTTTTCAAGCACACCATTGCAGCGCGTCCGTGTTGTCCCGTCGCGGCCTTGGATCACCCATCCGGGGGCGACGCCAAGCCATTGTGCATATTTCAGGGGCAGGGCCTGGGAATACCCACGGTCGCGCAGAAAACTGTCAACCTGTTCGTCCGTCATGCGGACATTGCCCTGATTCTTGGCAAGCTTTTCCAGGTTCGGGGACAGGTTGGTGAGCCAGAAAACGATAAACGTCAAACAAAGCGCTGTCAGAAGCATCGTGCCGATGCGTCTTAGAAGAAACAAAGCCATGTCGGGTGGGTCTCCCTCATCATGTCCGCGCAGAGGTGCGCAGAGCGTGGGGTCTCAGCAGCGACCCGCCCCCCTGGTGTGCAGGAGGGCGGAGCCAGAGTCTGGGATCAGGCTGCGAACCCGAACTTGTAGAGGTGGAACTCGTGCGACGGGTGCTTCTCTGCGTTCACCACGGTGCCGTTGTGGTGGTTGTAGAGAGACCGCCAGAACGGCTGGATCATCACGCCATCGTCGCGCAGCGTCTGTTCGACCTTGGCCATCACCTCGCGCCGGGTATCGCCATCTGCGATGGACAGGGCGTCTGCCATCAGAGCGTCGAACTCGGGGTTGGCATAGCCGCTTTCGTTCCAGGCTTCGCCGGTCCGATAGGCCAGCGACAGAACCTGCACTTCAAGCGGACGGTGGTTCCAGGTGGTCGCGCTGAACGGGAACTTGGTCCAGTCGTTCCAGAAGGTCGAACCGGGCAGGACCGTGTGCTTGATGTTCACACCCGCATCCGCGATCTGGGCGCGGACGGACGCGCCGGTGTTGCGCTCCCAATCGTCGTCCAGCGTGATCAACTCGTGTTCGTAATCGGCGAAATCGGTCCCGTCGAGCATCGCCTTGCCCGCTGCGGGGTCGAACGGTGCCGGACCGATATCCGCATAGGCAGGGTGGATCGGGCAGACATGGTGGTTCTCGGCAACCTGGCCGCGCCCGTTGTAGCCCAGCTCGAGGCAGACCGCGTTGTCGACCATCATCGCCAATGCCACCCGCACGTTGCGGTCGGCGTAAGGCACGACGCCATCGACTTCGGTCTGCTGGTTGAAGCGGTGCACCAAGGTGGCGGCAGTAACGGTTTCCGTCTTGGCCCAGCCAATGGCATCCAGAATGTCGATGAAATCGCCGACCGATTCATAAAGAAGATCGACTTCACCCGATTCAGCCGCCGCCAGCCACGACGCGGGGTCGGTGCCGTAGTCGATGAATTCGATCTGGTCGAGGTAAGGTCCGCCAAGAACCTCGGTACCCCACCAGGTGTGGTCGGGCGCGCGTTCGATCACCGCTTTTACACCCACTTCGATGGAAACCGGGCGGAACGGGCCGGTGCCGATACCGTGCTCGTAGACATCGCCGCCATCGTAGCTGGCATGGACAATTGCTGACGGGTAGTCCGACATGTTGGCGATGATCGCGATGTCCGGGGCCGACAGGTTCAGACGAACGGTCAGATCATCGACCACTTCGATGGCACCGTCGCGCGCCTGACTTGTGTCGGCGTCGATCAGGCCCCCCATGCGGGCGGACATGGAGTTGCCTTCCATCGCTGCATCGCACCAGCCGGCGATGTTGCGCGCCACGTCTTCTGCGGTAAAGGCGTCGCCATTGTTCCAGGTGACACCGGGACGCACGTTGAGCGTATAGGTCTTGGCGTCGTCGCTGACCTCCCAGCTTTCAAGCAGCATTCCACGGAACGTCCCGTCACGCTGATACTCCACGAGGTATTCCAGGAACCCGCGCGACTGGTTGCCGATTTCGGACCAGTCATAGGCACGGGGGTCTTTCATCGCCTTGACCAACGTCTGGATGCGGAGTGTTCCCCCATCCTGAATGTTGGCCGTCTGCGCCAATGCGGGCTGGGCCATGCCGATCATGCCGTAGGCTGCGGCTGCGGTCACACCCAATCCGGTGGCGCGCGTCAGGAATTCACGGCGGTCCATAAGACCTTCCTGGTATTCCTTGGCATAAAGCGCGGCCGCTGGATGCACTTCTTGGGTCTGAGTGGTGTGCGTCATCTGTTTCTCCCTGTGACACGATTGTTTTTGTCAACGTGTCTATTGTGGCCCCTCTTCGGGGTCCGACACGAGCATTGTAATGTCTTTGGCATTGCGCCTGATCGGGGACCAATCGTCAACGTTCAGTTTAGACCTTTTGAGGTCTGAATGCGACACATTCCTTGCCTCAAAGCGACATAGACCAACAATCGCACCAGGGTGGTCACCTCCGTCGCTAGAATTCCTGCGCGTTGAAGCTCTGCCAGGTCGACATTCGCGACCGGAACCAGGTGCGCTGTCGCTTGGCAAATTGCCGTGTGAGGACAGTGGAGCGGCCCCGCGCGTCTTCAAGTGTCAGGGTGCCGTCGATCACGGCCATCAACTCGGCCGCTCCGATGGCTTTTGACGATGGCAAGTTCGGCGACCACGTCGGACGGTTGGCCTTCGCTTCCTCGAATGCGCCGGTCTCGAGCATCCTGTCAAAGCGGGCTTCAATCCGCGGCGTCAACCAGTCCTTTTCCGCCTCAATCACAAGGGCGTTTGCCATTGGCACTGGCAGTCGGGGCGGGGCGGTGTCGTCCTGCCAACTGGCAAGGCCCCGGCCTGTGGTCGTCAAGACCTCCCAGGCGCGCTGAACCCGCATGGGGTTGGCAAGGTCAATCCGCGACCGGGTCTCTTCGTCCAGTTCGCCGATCATCCCCTCGTGCCCGTCTTCTGCGATCCGATACATGGCGTGCTTTCGGATGTCGTCCGGCGTGGCCGGGATTTGCGCCAGTCCTTCTGTCAGGGCGCTGAAGTAAAGACCCGTCCCGCCGACGATAATCGGGCGTGGCCCCGTCGCCAGATACGGCTCGAGATCCCGCAACCAGTCTCCGACGGAATACGGCACGTCGCCCGGTACATGACCATAAAGCGCATGCCGCGCGCGCGCTTCATCTTCGGGTGACGGGCGCGCAGTCAGCACACGCCAGTTGGAATAGACCTGAATGGCGTCGGCATTGACCACGATCCCGCCCTGTGACTCCGCGATCCGCAGCGCCAGTTCGGATTTGCCACTTGCCGTCGGGCCCGCGATCAGAACGGGTCTGGCGGGATCAAGCGCCGCAATCAGCTGTGAAATGCCCTGTGCCACGCCAAATGTTCCCCTGAACCTTGCTCTTATATCGATCTGTTTACGAAACAGGGGGACTTCGCCTTGCCCCGGTGCCGGTTTTCCGACACTTTGCGCGCAAGTTTAGACTCTCGATCAAACGGAGCGCAATATGGCGGTCAGCACCACCCCAAATCCGAAATACCAACGCGTCATGCTCAAGATATCGGGGGAAGCGCTTATGGGAGACCAGGGGTTCGGGCTGCATCCGCCGACCGTGCAACGCATCGCGCAGGAAGTCCGCTCGGTTCACGATCTGGGCGTCGAGATTTGCATGGTGATCGGGGGCGGCAACGTGTTCCGTGGTCTTCAGGGCAGCGCGCAAGGCATGGAGCGCACGACCGCCGACTACATGGGAATGTTGGCCACAGTGCTGAACGCGCTGGCCATGCAATCGGCTTTGGAAGAGCAGGGGGTCTTCACCCGCGTGATTTCCGCCATTCGCATGGACGAGGTTGCCGAGCCCTATATCCGACGCCGGGCTGTGCGCCACCTTGAGAAAAAGCGCGTCTGCGTCTTTGCAGGCGGCACTGGAAACCCGTATTTCACCACCGATACCGCCGCCGCCCTGCGCGCCAACGAGATGAACTGCGAGGCGATCCTGATGGGCAAGAACGGGGTCGATGGCATCTATGACAAGGATCCGAAAACCCATTCGGATGCAAAGCGTTACGACTCTGTGACCTATGACGAAGTCCTGCAAAAGAACCTGAAAGTCATGGATGCTTCGGCCATCGCGCTGGCGCGTGACAACAACCTGCCGATCATCGTGTTCCCCCTTGATGAACCGGGTGGCTTCCGTGGTATCCTTGCCGGTGAAGGCACCTATACCAAGGTGCATGGCGGACCCTACAAGCCCAATGCCGACTCCGCAGCCTGACCAATCCGTCACAGATCAATCACAGCAGGCAGTCAAGCGGCGCAAGGTGCTATACTTTTGACCACTCGTCGCATAGAACGCCAGTAAAGCACAAAAACCGCTCTTGAGGGCTCTATGGCAGACGACTTTCTACTCGACACTGATGATCTCACGCGCCGCATGGATGGCGCGATGGCCAACCTGCGGACGGAATTTGCATCGTTGCGCACGGGCCGTGCCAGCGCGTCCATGCTGGAACCGATTATGGTGGACGCTTATGGCAGCATGACTCCGATCAACCAGGTCGGCACCGTGAACGTGCCTGAATCGCGCATGGTGACCATCAACGTCTGGGACAAGGGTCTTGTCGGCAAGGTCGAGAAAGCCATCCGCGAAAGCGGTCTGGGCATCAATCCGCAGTTGAATGGCACGATCATCATGCTGCCGATCCCGGAACTCAACGAAGAACGCCGCCGCGAGCTGGGCAAGGTTGCCGGGCAATATGCCGAGCATGCCCGCGTGTCCATTCGCAACATCCGCCGCGATGGCATGGACCAGATCAAGAAAGCCAAGTCAGACGGCCTGTCCGAGGATGACCAGAAATTCTGGGAAACCGAAGTCCAGGATCTGACCGATGGTTATATCAAGAAAATCGACGCCGCTTTGGAGACAAAGCAGGAAGAGATCATGCAGGTCTGAGGCCTGAACAGGAAGGACCTCGGCACGATGGCGCAGCCACAGCCCAAAGCGATAGACGATGGACCACGTCATGTGGCCATTATCATGGACGGAAATGGCCGTTGGGCCACCCAGCGGGGACGGCCACGTCTTTTCGGGCATCAGGCAGGCGCGCGCCGCGTGCGTGAAATCGTCGAAGCGTGCCCGGACCTTGGGGTCGACTACCTTACTGTGTTCGCCTTCTCCACCGAGAACTGGAAGCGCACACAGTCCGAAGTCGCCGGTCTCATGAGCCTGTTCCGCCGCTACATCACGCGCGAAGCCAAGGCGCTCAAGGCCAACGACGTCTGTGTCCGGTTCATCGGGGACCGGGTCCGCCTGGACAGGAAACTGGTCGGGATGATGGACGAACTTGAAGCTCTGACCGCCAATTGCACATCCGTGAACCTGACCATTGCCATCAACTATGGTGGTCGCGACGAAGTGGCCCGCGCCACAAAACGTCTTGCATGGGATGTGGCGGCAGGCAAACTTGATCCTGCGGCAGTGGATGAAGAAACGCTGCCAAAGTACTTGGATACTTACTTTTTGCCAGATCCTGATCTTGTAATCCGCACAAGCGGAGAAGCGCGGATTTCAAACTTCCTTCTCTGGCAATCGGCCTATGCCGAATACGAATTCATCGACACGCTCTGGCCCGACTTTACGGCTGCAGAGTTCCGGTCGGTTGTGGATGGCTTTGGAACCCGCGACCGCAGGTTCGGAGCCGTTGTGGCATGACGCCCAGCAAGTGGGACGACCTTGCCCCGCGGCTGATCTCGGCCGTGGCTATGGTTGGCATTGGCGCGCTTGGCGTCTGGCTTGGCGGGTTGTGGTTCCACGGTCTGATCGCCATCGTGGTTGGTCTGATGGTATGGGAACTCGTGACCATGCTCGACACCGCGCGCAGCAAATCGCCGCTGATCCTTGGCGTTGTGGCCGCTTTGGTGTCGATGATCGCAGTTGAAATTCCGGCATCTTTTGCCCTGCCGTTGCTGTTGGCGCCGTCCATGCTTGGTCTTGGACGGATGGAGCGGGGCGGCGTGACATATGCCGTGTTCACCGCGTTCATTCTGTTGGCAGGCTACGGGTTGATGTCCCTGCGCGACGATTTCGGCCTGACCTGGATGGTCTGGCTCTTGCTGGTGGTTGTTGTCACCGACATCGCAGGCTATTTTGCCGGCCGTCTTATCGGCGGCCCCAAGCTTTGGCCGCGTGTCAGCCCCAAGAAAACATGGTCAGGCGCTGTGGCGGGGTGGGTCGGATCGGCCATTGTCGCGGTCCTGTTTGCCAGCACGACGCCCGCCGGAATTGGTCTGATCGGGGTCAGCATCGCGGTCAGCATGGCCAGCCAGATCGGCGATATCGCAGAAAGCGCCATCAAACGCCGAGTCGGCGTCAAGGACAGCTCGCGGCTCATTCCGGGGCATGGCGGGTTGCTGGATCGTTTTGACGGAATGCTGGGGGCGGCCCTGTTCATCGTCATTGCCGGTCAGATCATCGGATTCCCGCCGGGGGCGCAATGAGGCGCATCACGATATTCGGGGCCACAGGTTCAATCGGACAGAACACGCTTGATCTGATTGGTCGGGATCGGGACGCCTACAAGGTTGTTGCCTTGAGCGGCGACCAGAATATCAGACAACTTGCCGCGGATGCCATCCGCTTTGACGCCGAAATCGCGATCACCGCGGATCTGGATCGGTTGGACGATCTGCGCACCGCATTGTCCGGCACGGGAATCGAGGCCGCTGCCGGTCCTGCCGCGCTCGTCGAGGCGGCCAGCCGTCCGGCCGATTGGGTCATGTCTTCCATCGTTGGCTCTGCCGGTCTTGCGCCGGGGCTTCGCGCGCTTGAGCAGGGGGCAAGCCTTGCCTTGGCCAACAAGGAAAGCATGGTCTGTGCCGGGCCGCTGATGCTGTCCACTGCCAAACGGTTCGGTGCACGGATCCTGCCAGTGGACAGCGAACATTCCGCCGTGTTCCAAGCCCTGATCGGAGAAGATCTGAGCGCGGTGGAGCGGGTGATCATCACCGCGTCCGGCGGCGCCTTCCGCGATTGGCCGCTGGAAGACTTGGCCGGGGCGACACCCGAACAGGCTGCCCAGCATCCGAATTGGGACATGGGTCAACGCATCACCATCGACAGCGCAACGATGTTTAACAAGGCGCTGGAGCTTATTGAGACCAAAGAGTTTTTCCAGATTGATCCAACGCGTATCGAAGCCGTGGTGCATCCCGAATCCATGATTCACGCCCTGGTCGGGTTCAACGACGGCGCGCTGATGGCCCATGTCGGACCAGCGGATATGCGCCACGCCATCGGCTTTGCGCTACACTACCCGGATCGCAAGGCGCTGCCGGTGGAACGGCTTGACCTTGTGGCACTTGGACAGCTGACCTTCCGTCCCGCTGACGAAACCCGCTGGCCCGCGCTCAGACTGGCCCGAGAGGTGATGGCGGCAGGGGGATTGTCCGGCGCCGTCTTCAACGCCGCAAAGGAACGCGCGCTTGACGGGTTCATCGCGAAACGGATCGGATTTCAGCAGATCGCCGTAGTTGTGGAAGAGGTTTTGTCCAGAGTTTCGGCTCAACCTAGTCACATTGATGCCGACATTACCCTTGATAACGTGGTCGATGCAGACCATCTCGCTCGGGTAAGGGCAGACGAAATTATAAATGAACTAGAGGGTTGAACCTTGGATATAGCAGCGCTGCTGCCGCAGTTTGGTAGTGTGATTTGGACCCTCCTGGCATTTGTGATCGCGTTGTCGATCATTGTCGCAATTCATGAATATGGCCATTACATCGTCGGCCGCTGGTCCGGGATTGATGCCGATGTCTTTTCGCTTGGCTTTGGTCCGGTTCTCTACTCAAGGGTGGATAAACGCGGGACAAAATGGCAATTCGCCCTGTTGCCACTTGGCGGTTATGTAAAATTCAAGGGTGACGGTAATGCCTCCGGCGGCAAGGATGATGCGGCCATGACTGGGCTGTCCGAAACCGAACGCAGGCGCACGATGAACGGCGCGCCGCTTTGGGCCCGCGCTGCAACGGTTGCCGCAGGCCCGATCTTCAATTTTGCACTTTCCATCCTGATCTTTACCGGCGTCTTCATGCTGCGCGGCGAAGTGACGGAACCGGTTCAGGTGGGCGAGTTGCGCGCAGTTCCGGCCCAGAACGAATTGCAGGTCGGTGACCAACTGGTTTCCATCGAAGGTGTCGATCTTCCCCCATTCGGCGAATCCGGGGCGTTCCAGACATTCCTCGAAGACCTGCCCGAGCAGGAGCATCTGGATTACACCGTGCTGCGCAACGGCGAAGAACGGGTGGTGCAGGGGCCGTATGTCTATCCACCCGTCGCAACCCAGATCATTCCACTTTCCGCCGCCGACGATGCGGGATTTCGCGCGGGCGACATCATCATCTCGGTTGATGGAACGATGATCTATGCGTTCGACCAGCTGCGCATGGCTGTC
The DNA here is from genome assembly GCF_051859345.1 of Marivita sp. Taxonomy (GTDB): domain Bacteria; phylum Pseudomonadota; class Alphaproteobacteria; order Rhodobacterales; family Rhodobacteraceae; genus Marivita. The sequence continues at coordinate 22,029 of NZ_JBHYFV010000018.1, forward strand.
GAAGGGTCGGAGGGGGCGACGCTTGATCTTGAGGTGTGGCGCGACGGCGAAAGCCGCATACTCGAACTCACCCCCCGGCGCACGGACGAACCGCAGCCGGATGGCACGTTCAAAGCTGCCTATCGCATTGGAATCGTGGGTGGGATGTTCTTTGAACCCGCAACGGCCTATACTGGGCCGATCAGCGCTTTCGTGTCTGGTGTTGAACAGACGGGCAGCATCATCAGAGGGTCCCTGTCGGGTCTGTGGTACATGATCACCGGGGCCATCAGCACCTGTAACCTGTCAGGCCCCATTGGAATCGCCGAAACCTCCGGGTCCATGGCGTCGCAGGGAACAGCCAGTTTTATCTGGTTCATCGCCGTACTTAGCACGGCAGTGGGATTGCTGAACCTGTTTCCCATTCCGGTGCTGGATGGCGGACATCTGGTGTTTCACGCCTACGAGGCCGTGACAGGCCGCCCTCCCAGCGACAAGGCGCTGCGCGTGTTGATGGCGATTGGCCTGACGATGCTGCTGTCCTTGATGCTGTTCGCACTGTCCAACGACTTGTTTTGCCCCTGATTTTTTAATCTCTGGAGGGGCGATTTCACAGAATCGTCCCATTTTCTGCCTGATTGCTGACATAATTCGCCTGCAGTTTCGAACTTGGAACAACGTATCTGAGGTGTCCCATGCAAACGATTCAACACGGCTACCGGTCGTTCAGCCTTCTGATCTCAATCAATTGGGATCGGATGATCTATGTGTTTGCAATCGTGGCATCGTTGTTTCTCGGGGCGTTTCTGGGCTCCCTGATGATTGAGGCAATGACACACCCTGTGTGGTATTGAACAAAACCGCCTCTGCGCTTTTGACAAGTAACGGCAATCTCGGTACTCACGTTCTCAAAAGAATGTCTGAGTAGGTTGCCAACAATGACACATAAAACAGGCGGGCAGGTGACGCGACAAGCAGCGCGGAAATCCTCATTTCGTCCACTCCTTATTGCTGCTTCCGTTGCCCTGAGCGTCGGATTCATCGTTTCGCCGGATATGGCGCAGGCGCAGGATTTCCGATTCAACGCGATCACGGTTGAAGGCAACCAGCGGATCGAGGCGGGAACGATTGCCAGTTACCTCGGGGTCGCGCGCGGCGAATCCGTCTCTGCCGCCGAATTGAATGACGGCTATCAGCGGGTTCTTGCCTCTGGCCTTTTCGAAACTGTCGAAATCGAACCCCGCGGCAACACGCTTGTCGTGCGTGTGGTCGAATATCCGACGGTCAACCGCATCACCTTCGAAGGCAATGCCCGCATCGATGATGAAACGCTGTCCAGCATCGTCCAGTCTGAGTCGCGCCGCGTGTTCAGCCCTTCGACCGCCGAAGCAGACGCCGCCCGCCTTACCGAAGCCTATTCCCAACAAGGCCGGATCGCCGCCCGTGTGCAACCAAAGGTCATTCGCCGCTCCGACAACCGCGTCGATCTGGTGTTCGAGGTTTTCGAAGGCGGCGTGTCCGAGATCGAACGCATCGGCTTTGCCGGCAACCAGGTGTTCAGCGATGGCCGCCTGCGCCGCGTTCTGGAAACCAAGCAGGCGGGCATTTTCCGCGCGCTGGTTCAAAGCGACACATTCATCGACGACCGCATCGAATTCGACCGCCAGGTGTTGCGCGACTTCTACCAGTCGCGCGGATATGTCGATTTCCGCACAACTGGCGTCAATGCCGAACTGAGCGAAGAACGCGACGCGTATTTCATCACCTTCAACGTCGAGGAAGGCCAGCAATTCAAATTCGGCGACGTGACGGTCTCGTCTGATCTGGCCGAGGTCGATCCGGATGTGTTTCAGGATGCACTGCGACTGCGGGCAGGTCGGGTCTATTCGCCGACATCCGTGGAAACCGAAATTGCCCGGCTTGAACGTCTGGCGATCCGCGAAGGGCTGAATTTTGTGCGGGTCGAACCCCGCGTGACTCGAAATGACCGCGATCTGACGCTGGATGTGGAATTCCTGCTGACGCGCGGCGAACGGGTGTTTGTGGAGCGCATCGACATCGAAGGCAACACAACCACTCTGGACCGCGTTGTGCGCCGCCAGTTCCGTGTCGTCGAAGGGGATCCGTTCAACCCGCGCGAAATCCGCGAAAGCGCCGAACGTGTCCGGGCACTTGGCTTCTTTGGCGATGCGCAGGTCGAAGCGCGCGAAGGCTCAACACCGCAGCAGGTCATCATTGACGTCGACGTGGACGAACAACCCACAGGATCGCTGAGCTTTGGTGGGTCCTATTCGATCAGCAGTGGTTTCGGCGCGGCCATCACATTCCGTGAACGCAACTTCCTTGGCCGGGGCCAGCAATTGTCACTTGGTGTGACTACAGGTGTGGATTCGTCGAATTACAGCTTCAGCTTTACCGAACCGGCCTTTCTGGGCCGCGATGTCGCGTTCAGTTTCAGCCTGAATTACCTCGAAACCGACAACGCATCGGCTGAATATGACACCGTCATCGGCAACTTCTCGACCGGGTTTACCTTCCCGGTCTCCGAAAACGGACGTCTGGGCGTGCGCTACGGTGCCAAGTACTCCGAGATCACGAACCTGGCTCCTGAAGTCGGGTCCATCATTTCCGCCGAAGCCGCCCGTGGCGAGGTTTGGGACAGCTTTGTCGGCTATCGCTACAGCTATGACACCCGTCGCACCGGCCTCAACCCGAACGCAGGTGTTCTGCTTGAATTCGGTCAGGACTTCGCGGGATTGGGCGGCGACAGCACCTATGTCGAATCCACGCTGCGTGCCGTGGCACAGACCCGCGTTTACAATGACGAAGTCACCTTGCGGGCGACGTTTCAGGCAGGTGCGCTCAGCTATTCGGACGGGTCGTCGCGTGTGACCGACCGTTTCTCCCTTGGCACAAACCTGATGCGCGGCTTTGAAGGCGGCGGTATCGGCCCACGCGAAGTTGGACCGGGCGACGTGAACGATCCGCTGGGCGGCAATTACTTTGCCGTGGCGCGGTTCGAAGCGGAATTCCCGCTGCCTCTGCCCGAAGAATACGGCATCTCGGGTGGCGTGTTCTACGACGTGGGCAGCCTTTGGGGCCTCGAAGAGACCAACGCGAACGTGCTCTACGAAGATTTCACGGCGCGCCATGTGATCGGTGTGTCGGTGTTCTGGACCACACCGCTTGGTCCGTTGCGGTTCAACTTCAGTGAAGCGTTGAGCAAGGAAAAGTTCGACAATGATCAAAGCTTCGATCTGACGATTTCCACGCAGTTCTAAATGTCCCGCAGTTTGCGCACATGGACAGGGGCGCTTTTCGGAGCGCTTCTGTGGCTTTCGCCCGCGGCCAATGCCCAACAGGATGGCGGGCTGTCGAATCTGGGTGTCGTCCAAAGTCTGATCCTCACCGTTGCCCCGGAAGCACTTTATGCCCAAAGCGATTTCGGTCAGCGCATCGCGCGTGAAATTGAAGCTGAGAGCGTTGAAATCGCTGCGGAAAATCGACGGATCGAGGCCGAACTGACGGCTGAAGAAAGAGATCTGACCGAACTGCGCAGTACGCTGGATCAGGCGGATTTCCGGGCGCGGGCCGAGGCCTTCGACGAAAAGGTTCAGCGTCTGCGCCGCGAACAGGACGAAAAGGCGCGCGCCGTCGGTCAGCGCAACGAAGAAGCCAGACGTGCCCTGTTGACAGCCGCACAGCCCGTTCTGTTCCAATTGATGGTGGAAAGCGGCGCAGTGGCGGTTCTGGACCGCCGTGTGGTCCTTCTCAGCGTGGATTCTGTGGACATCACCGAACAGGCAATCCAGCGGGTCAATTCCGAATTTGGCGAAGGGGCAGAGATCCTGCCGCTGCGTCCCTGAAACCTTGCCCCGGTGCATCGGGGTTGATACTCACAGCGCACGAAATTCAAAGGGACGCCTCCATGAGCGACACGCTTCTTCGCGCCGACATCCAGTTGATCCAACGTATCCTGCCGCATCGCTATCCCTTCCTTCTGGTGGACCGCGTCGAAGAGATTGACGGCACGCAATCCGCTCTTGGCATCAAGAACGTGACGATGAACGAGCCGCATTTCCAGGGGCATTTTCCCGGCACACCGATCATGCCCGGCGTCACCATCATCGAAGCGATGGCGCAGACCGCCGCCGTGATGGTGGGCACCGCGCTTGATCTGGCTGACAAGGAAATGCTGATCTATTTCATGGCCATCGACAAATGCAAATTCCGCCGCAAGGTGATCCCCGGCGACCAGCTTCAGATGCGCCTGACAACGCTGCGCGGCAAGCCGGGTGGCAAGGTCTGGAAATTCGGCGGGGTGGCAACGGTGGATGGTGACATGGCGGCGGAATGCGAATTCTCGGCCATGATGGACCTGCCGGCGTGACATCCGACATTCATCCCAGCGCAGTGATCGAAAACGGCGCGCAGATCGGGGATGGCTGCGTCATCGGCCCGTTCTGCCATATCGGCCCCGAGGTCACCTTGGGCGACAACGTCATTGTGAAAAGCCATGTGGTGATCACCGGCCAGACCATGATCGGCGATGCGACAGAAATCTATTCCTTCGCGGTGATCGGAGAAATCCCGCAAGACCTCAAGTTCGACGGCGAAAAGACCAGCCTCATCGTGGGCGCGCGCAATCGTATCCGTGAACATGTAACCATGAACACCGGGACAAAGGGTGGAGGCGGCATCACGCGGGTGGGCGACGACAACCTGTTCATGGCGGGATGCCATGTGGCGCATGATGTGCAGATCGCCAATCGGGTGATCGTGGTCAACAGCGCCGCTCTGGCCGGGCATTGCATCATTGAGGACGACGTGATCATCGGCGGCCTGTCCGGCGTTCACCAGTTCGTCCGCATCGGACGCGGTGCCATCATCGGCGCAGTGACCATGGTCACAAATGACGTGATTCCCTATGGCCTCGTGCAGGCAGATCGCGGGCGTCTGGATGGGCTGAACCTTGTCGGTTTGAAGCGCAAGGGCGTAAGCCGCTCTGACATCACCGCGCTGCGGGCCGCGTTTCAGATGCTGGCACAGGGTGACGGCGCGTTTCAGGAACGAGCCCGGCGACTGGGTGAGGAAACCGACAGCGACTATGTGCAGCACATCGTTGATTTCATCCTGGGCGACACGGGACGGTCGTTCCTGACGCCGGGCTAGACCATGACGCTTGCGTTGATCTGCGGTCAGGGGTGGCTGCCGCGCAGCGTTGCACATGCGCAGGACCAGCGCCCGCTGATCTGCGTTCTGAACGGTTTTGAACCCGATGGGATTGAAGCCGATCTGACCTTCCACCTCGAGACCCTGGGAACTCTGCTTGAGACGCTGAAGTCGCGCGGAGTGACTCAGGTCTGCCTGTGTGGCTCCATTCGTCGTCCGATGATTGATCCGGCGCGGCTTGATGCGCTGACGGTGCCACTGGTGCCCCGTCTTCAGACCGCGCTCACCTCTGGCGACGATGGCGCGTTGCGCATCGTGATGGACCTGTTTCAAGAGGCGGGTCTGCGGATTGCTGCCGTGGACGAACTGATGCCAGACCTGCTGCCCGCCGAAGGCGTGCTGACGCTCGCATCCTACGCGCCTCAGAACAGCATTGAGGCACGGCTGGGTGAACGTACCGTCGCGGCGATGGGCGCACGGGATGCGGGGCAGGCCTGTGCGGTGCGCGGTGACACGGTTCTGGCGCGCGAAGACTCGGCGGGCACGGACGCCATGCTCCGACGGCTGGCACGGGATCGGGTCGCCGGAAGTGGCGATTTCCTGACCAGTCCCATCAACGCCGCAAGCGACATGTTCGGCGGGTTGCTTGGTGACGCGACCGATTGGTTGACCGGCGGCGTATCTTCGACCGAGGGTGGTATCCTTTTCAAGGCACCGAAACCCGGTCAGGACCGGCGGGCTGACTTGCCGGTGATCGGCCCCACCACACCGGATGCCGTTGCAGCCGCAGGATTAGCCGGCATCGTGATCGAGGCTGGTGGCGTGATGATCCTTGACCGCGCCAGGACAGTGGCCCGCTGCGACACGCTGGGCCTGTTCCTCTGGGTTCGGGAAAAGGGCGGCTGATGCGGGTTTTCGTCGTCGCCGGAGAAGCCTCGGGAGACAAGCTGGGCGCGGCCCTGATGGCGGGGCTGCGCAAACACACGCCAGATGTGACATTCGAAGGCATCGGCGGTGACCGCATGATTGCCGAGGGTTTGCAAAGCCTGTTCCCCATGGACGAAATCTCGATCATGGGCATCACGGAAATCCTGTCGCAATACCGTCACCTCAAGGCCCGCATCCGGCAAACCGCCGATGCGGTGCTGGCGGCAAGACCGGATGTTCTCATCACCATCGACCTGCCCGAATTCGGTCTGCGCGTGGCAAAGCTGGTCAAGGCTGAAAGCGATATTCGCACCGTACATTATGTGGCGCCCACGGTTTGGGCGTGGCGGCCCGGTCGGGCGCGGAAAATGGCCCGCCACATTGATCAGGTTCTGGCACTATTGCCGTTTGAACCGCCCTACATGGAAGAAGCCGGAATGCGCTGCGATTTTGTCGGCCATCCGGTTGTCACCGATCCTGTTGCCACGCCGGACGAGGTCGCGAGGTTCCGCGAAGGGCACGGCGTCCAAGAGGCACCGCTTGTCCTGATCCTGCCGGGCTCGCGGCGCAGCGAGGTGTCGCGCCTTCTGCCGGTCTTTTCGCAGGTGGTCGCAGACCTTCACATGCAACGCCCGGATCTGGCATTTGTCCTTCCCGCCGCGCCGAACGTGGCAAATCTGATCGACGAGGCCGTCGCCTCATGGCCGGTCAAACCGACCATCATCAACCCGCCACAAGACGGGGTGAAAGCCAAACAGGCGGCCTTTGCCGCTGCGGATGTCGCCGTTGCGGCCTCTGGGACGGTGTCGCTTGAACTTGCCGCTGCAGGCACGCCGATGGTGATCGCCTATGACATGAACTGGCTCTCGCGCCAGATCATTGGCCGGATGCTGCGCGTGGATTCGGTCACGCTGGTCAATCTGGTGTCCGAAACGCGCGTTGTGCCGGAATTTATTGGCGCCAACTGCCAGCCCAAACCGATTGCAGCCGCAGTTCTGGCCAGTCTGGATGCGCCCGATGATCAGATGCAGGCCATGGCTTTCACAATGGACCGGCTGGGTCGGGGCGGCCTGCCACCGGGCGAACGGGCGGCGCAGGCGGTTCTGGACGGGCTGACGGAAAACGGAGGCCGGATCGCCTGATCCAACCCCCGCTGAAACCGGTCTTGAAGGCCGTGTTACTGGCGCTGTTCTTCCAGCGCTGAAATCTCGTCATAGGCAGCGGTAAAGCCGGACAGAGACATCGTGACGTTCACACGCTGGTCGGGGGCAAGGGCCGGCACAATCACCACGTTCGCCACGCTGCCGCGCCGGAACGATGCCACGTCCTCTGCGGTAAAACCGACGCGTGCATAGCAGCCGACAGTTGTGCAGAACGAAAAGTCATACCGCTTGGCCTGACCGGAATCGACGCGCACGTTCAGCTTTTCGGTCAGCAAGGTTTCCAGCGGGACAACAAAGGTTCCGCCAGCAGCAACCTGACCGCCATTGTTCAGGCGAAAGATGCTGACCTCGGCCACGTTGCCACCGTTCTGGTCCTTGAGCAGCTGGTACATCTGGCACGGCTCTTCACCTTCCTGAACGCGCAGGCACTGCACAGCCCAGTCGCCATGGGTCGACTTGACATAGGTGTCATCGTCCTGCGCTGCGTCGTTCACGGCCTCACCGGTGTCCAGAACCGACAGGTCTGCATTTGGTGCCGGAGCCTCGGGTGCAGGGGCCGCTTCGGGGGCAGCGCTGTCCTGTGCCATTGCGACGTTTGCAAGGGCCAGGCTGGCAATCGTGGTCAGAAGAAACAGGGGTCTGGTCATAAAGTCCTCTCCGAAAGATCGGGTCACATTTGATGCTGCGTTATCATGGGCAATGCGGAGTGTCAGGCCAAAACGCAAAAAGTTGACCGCGAATGCAGCGGATTCTTGCGTTGTCTCTTACGGAATATGTCAGCATTTTGGCTTCAAGTGATGTCTCCAGAGGGCCGGTGAAGTCTTTGAAATAAAAAGGGAAGATGCGTTTCCACATCTTCCCTCTATTGCTCCCTGTCGGACCGGCCGACTATTATTGCCGTGACGCTACGAAATGAAATCCACACCGTCAACAGGCAAAATTCAAACCGGTAACCACAAAAAAAGGCCGCGCTGCAAAGCGCGGCCAGTCCAACAGGGAGGATTGCCCGGACGACATGAGGAACAAATCGGTCCGGACAAAAAACACACTGGCGGCAAAAGGTTAAGTTTGTATGTTCGGAACCTGGATGCATAGACGAGGGGATGCGCATGGAAAACGGTGTCTTTGTTGGCGGCGGTGGTGAAGGGCATGGCGTCAAGCAATGGTTGCGACTGGATTACGCCAACCGGCATGGGCTGATTGCAGGGGCCACGGGCACCGGGAAGACCGTCACACTCCAGATCCTGGCCGAAGGGTTCTCGGCGCAGGGCGTTCCGATCTTCATGTCGGATGTAAAAGGCGATCTGTCAGGACTGGCAAAACCGGGCAGCGCGGACTTCAAACTGCATCAACCGTTCAGCGACCGCGCCCGCACCATCGGCTTTGACGACTATGCCTACACGGCGTTTCCGGTCACCTTCTGGGATCTCTTCGGCACCCAAGGCCATCCGATCCGCACCACGGTTGCGGAAATGGGGCCGCTGCTGATCTCGCGGCTGCTTGAACTGTCCGAAGCGCAAGAGGGGATCCTCAACATTGCGTTCCGCGTGGCCGATGAAGAAGGCCTGCCGTTGCTTGATCTCAAGGACCTGCAATCCATGCTGGTCTGGCTGGGGGAAAACCGGGAAAGCGTGTCCCTGCGCTATGGGAACATCGCGGTCCAATCGGTCGGGGCCATCCAGAGACGGTTGCTGGTCCTTGAAAACCAGGGTGGCGCGAAATTCTTTGGCGAACCCGCGCTGGACCTGCGCGACCTGATGCGCACCGATGCCAACGGTCAGGGACAGATCAACATCCTGGCCGCCGACAAGCTGATGGGAGCACCGCGCCTTTACGCAACGTTTCTGCTCTGGCTTCTGTCCGAACTCTTCGAAGACCTGCCCGAAGTGGGCGACCCCGAAAAACCCAAACTGGTCTTCTTCTTTGACGAGGCCCACCTGCTGTTTGACGACGCCCCCAAGGCGCTGGTCGACAAGGTCGAACAGGTCGCACGCCTGATCCGATCAAAAGGGGTGGGGGTCTATTTCATCACCCAGAATCCCGACGACATTCCCGAAGACATCCTTGGACAGTTGGGCAACCGCGTCCAGCACGCATTGCGCGCCTTCACCGCGCGCGACCGCAAGGCGCTGCGCATGGCGGCGGAAACCTACCGCGAAAACCCGACCTTCGACACCGAGGTCGCGATCCGCGAGGTTGGGGTTGGCGAAGCGGTGACCTCTATGCTGGAACGCAAGGGCATCCCCGGCATGGTCGAACGCACGCTGATCCGCCCGCCATCCTCGCAGCTTGGTCCGATTTCCCCGGCAGAGCGCGGCGGCATCGTGGGCGCCAGCGATCTGGGCGACAAATACACCAGGACCCTGGACCGCCAATCGGCCTTTGAAATTCTGGCGCAGCGCACGAAAGAGGCGGCTGAAGCTGCCGAAAATGCCGAGCTGAATGAAGCCGATCTGGATGCGGCGATGCGCGAATACACGGCCGGGCGGCGCTATTCGGGCACCCGCGTCGGTCGCTCTACCGCGCAACCGACACGCAAGACCCGGAAGGAAGACAGCTTTGGCGAAGCGATGGCCAAGGTTGTGGTCAAGGAATTGAAAGGCACAACCGGGCGGCGCATCGTGCGCGGCCTCCTCGGAGGCCTGTTCAAGGCACGCTGAGCACTGGCCCTTCCGGCGGTTGCGGGCTAAGTCAGGCGTCGAACAGGACGAAAGCCAACCGCATGCCCGCCGATACCACAACAGACGCCGAAATCGCCGCCGCAGAGCGCCGCTCTGGCCTGCGCACCATCCGCAAGGTGGGGCCGTATCTCTGGCCCGATGACAAGCCGTGGGTCAAACGCCGCGTGGTGATCGCGCTGGCCTGCCTGGTTCTTGCCAAGATCGTCAACATGCTGGGCCCGCTCCTCTTCGGACGTGCGGTGGATGCGCTGTCGGGGCAGGTGTCGGACCTTCTTCTGGGGGGTGTCGGACTGACGCTGGCCTACGGGTTTGCCCGTTTGATGAACGTCGGCTTTCAGCAATTGCGCGACGGGGTGTTCGCCCGTGTCGGGCAACGTGCGCTGCGCATGCTGGCGATTGAAACCTTCACCCACATCCACCGCCTGTCGATGCGCTATCACATCACCCGCAAGACCGGCGGGTTGAGCCGCATCATCGAACGCGGGGTCAAGGGGGTCGATTTCCTCTTGCGGTTCATGCTGTTCAGCGTTGGGCCGCTGATCCTTGAGCTGCTGCTGGTGTCGGTGGTGCTGCTGTGGCTGTTGGATGTGCGCTACATGGTGGTCGTCCTCATCACGATTGCGATCTACGTCGCCTTCACCTTCAAGGTGACGGAATGGCGGGTGCGCCTGCGCCGCGAGATGAACGAGCAGGACACCGACGCCAACCAAAAGGCCATCGACAGCCTGCTGAACTTTGAAACGGTTAAATATTTTGGTGCCGAAGCCCGTGAGGCCGCGCGATATGACCAGTCGATGGAGGCATATGAAGGCGCGGCCATCAAGACGGCAACATCGCTGGCCATGCTGAACTTCGGTCAAAGCCTGATCATCACCGCGGGTCTTGTCATCGTCATGGTCATGGCGGCCCTGGGTGTTCAGGGCGGCACGATCACGGTGGGCGATTTTGTCATGGTCAATGCCTACATGATCCAGATCACCATGCCGCTCAACTTCCTTGGCACTGTGTATCGCGAAATTCGCCAGTCGCTGGTCGATATGGGTGAAATGTTCGACCTTCTTGAACAGCCGCAAGAAGTGTCTGACAAACCCGATGCACCCGCCCTGAAGGTCTCCAAAGGCGCGGTGCGCTTTGAAGACGTGAAATTTGGCTACGACCCGGCGCGCCCGATCCTGAAAGGTGTGTCGCTTGACGTGCGCTCTGGCGAAAACGTGGCGCTTGTCGGCCCGTCCGGGTCCGGCAAATCCACCATCGGGCGTTTGCTGTTCCGGTTCTATGACGTGGTTGACGGCGCGGTGAAGATCGACGGGCAGGACGTGCGCGATGTCACGCAGGTCAGCCTGCACGACGCCATCGGCGTGGTGCCGCAGGACACGGTGCTGTTCAACGACTCGATCCGCTACAACATCGCCTATGGCCGCGCGCATGCCAGCGAGGCCGACATCATCGCGGCCGCCCGTTCGGCCCAGATCCACGATTTTATCCTGTCCCTTCCCGAAGGCTATGACACGATGGTCGGCGAACGCGGATTGAAGCTGTCTGGAGGTGAGAAACAGCGTGTGGGAATCGCGCGCACATTGCTCAAGAACCCGCCGATCCTCATTCTGGACGAGGCGACATCGGCGCTCGATTCCGAGACCGAAGCGTCGATCCAGGGCGCGCTGAGACTGGCGGGTGAAGGCCGGACGGTGATCACCATCGCACACCGCCTGTCAACGATTTCGGACGCAGATCGGATCGTGGTGCTGGAAAACGGTCTGGTGGCAGAGGAAGGCACCCATGACAGCCTGCTGGCGCGCAACGGGCGGTATGCGGCGCTCTGGAACCGCCAGATGCAGGAAGAGGAAGCGGCCTGATCAGCGCGGGGAATGCTTTTGGGCAGGTATTGGCAAAGCGCGTTCAAACGCGCTTGCCCCAAACTGCTTCGAGGCAGCTTACTCCGCCGCCTGAACCGGTGGCTCGCTGTCATTGGCGCGGCTGCGGCGCAGCACCTTCTTGAGGTCTTCAAGCCGTGGCGCACCGGTTTGCCCATCTTCGTAATCTGTGCCCGGCAGGTCGTCATCGTCCCACAGGATCGTCGGCGATTTGAGCTGACGCGCCGCCCGTTGCAACGCCCAGTCGCGGCCCGCCCGGCTGGTGCGCCCACCGCCCAGCCGGGCGATCAGGCGGAAGAACCACAGCGCGTATGTTGTGAACCAGACCCGCAGCGCCAGCATCGACGGCGTGAAGACCAGCGTCAGAACAGTTGCGATGCCAAGACCGAACACCACCGCCGTGGCCAGCTGTTTCCACCAAAGTGCGGTCGGGCTGTCGATGGAATACCCACCGCCGAAGAAATCGAGGCTCAGCCCGAACATCATCGGCGCAAGCCCTGCCATCGTGGTGATCGTGGTCAGCAGAACCGGGCGGATGCGGTCCTCGGCAGTGCGCACAATCGCCTCGATCCGCGGCATGTAGCGCGCATATTCCTGGTAGGTGTCGATCAGGACAATGTTGTTGTTCACCACGATCCCCGCCAACGCCACGATCCCGGTGCCGGTCATGATGATGCTGAAGGTCTGGTCCATGACCAGCATGCCGATCAGCACACCCGTGGTGGACAGGACCACCGCCAAAAGCACCAGAACCGCGTTGTAGAAGCTGTTGAACTGCGCCAGCAGGATGATGAACATCAGCCCGAGTGCTGCCCCGAAAGCCTTGCCAAGAAACGCCTGGCTTTCGGCCTGTTCTTCCTGATCGCCGGTCCACTCCCACTCCACGCCGGGCAGGGGATTGGCCTCAAGCCAAGTGGTCAGTTCTGCGATGCGTTCGTTGGGATTGATCGGAATGATCCGCGCACCATCGTCGAGCGCCCCCTGAACTGCGCCGACCGATGCAGCCTGTCCGTCGAACAGGACATAGCGTGTTCCGCCGGTCCCCGCGATGGCCCCGTCCTCGCGCTCTTGCACAACAGCGAATGTGGAGACACCCTCCGGTCCGTCCGCCACCACTTTCGATAGACCCGGCAGCACATCCGCCTTCACATCGAAATAGCGTTTCTGGTCCACACGGTTGATTTCGGCCAGTTTGGCCACCGGTTTGCGGGTGATAAAGTTCGACAGTGGCACCAGCCCGTCAGCCGTGCGCACACGCAGCGTGTCCAGCGTTGACAGGAACCGGTCTTCCTTGGGCAGGCGCACGCGGATCTCGATCTCTTCGTCAGAACTTTCGACCCGCATCGTATCAAGCAGGATGCCGCGCGTGACCAGTTGCACCATCGCGCCGACGACAGCCACGTTGGCCCCGTATCGACCCGCCTTTTCGACATCCACGTCGATCTGCCAGTCGATGCCGGGCAGGGGCAGGGTGTCTTCGACCAGCGTCAGGCCGGGGGTTGCCTCGAAATGGGCGCGGGTGCCGCGCGTGGCGGCAACAAGATCGTCCCAGTTGTCGCCCTTGAGACGCAGATGCACCGCCTTGCCCGAGGCCGGCCCCTGCGCAAGTCCCTTGACCTCGGTCTGGATGCCCGGAAGCGTCGCCAGCTGGGCGGACAATTCGTCGATCACAACGTCGCCGTCCAGTTCCTCTACCGTGACATCACCCCGCTGTGCCGCAACTTCGGCCCGGTCTTCCCAGGGGATCGTCTCGAACTGGACCTGACCGATGGTGTCCTTGGGAATCGCCGCACCGCTGGCGTCGGAATTCAACCCGCCATCCCCGGCAAAAGCAAAGGCGGTGACGACACCGCGATGGGCCAGGACGATCTCTTCCGCGCGGCGCACAAGGGCGTCCTTTTCCTCGATGCTGAGGTTGCCGCGTGCCCGGACGTAGACAATCGCCTGTTCAGGCTCGGATTCGACAAAGAACTCGACGCCGTTGTTGTTCTGGCTGAACACACCGAACACCGAAACGACGAAAAAGATCACCGCGCCGATGGTCACAACCGGCATCACCGGGTTGCCCGCGATGGCCTTGATGACCCAGCCAAAGGCGGTGCGGCGGCGCTGCCCCTCGATCCGGGTCTTGCGCCAACGGATTTCGGCGGCCCCCAGAACAACAGAGGACGCAACCGCAAAGATCAGGAACGGCGCGCTGCGTACGATCCAGGCCAGCGCCGTGGCAAGGCCACCGCCGCCCATGGACCCCTCAATCGCCGTGACCAATGCGCCCCAGACGCCGATATAGTCCTTCTGCAGGACCAGCATGGCCCCGACAAACAGACCGAGCAGGACCACGGGCACCAGCGCGGCGCGCACGATCCACGGAAAGCCCGAGCGAAGCCCCTCGGTGACACCGGTCAACAGCCGGCTGAACCGTCCGGTCACACCCCCCATGACCGGCAGATAGACCAGCGCCACAACCAGCGAGGCCGACAGGACAAAGATCAGGGTCACGGGCAGCATGCCCATGAATTCACCCGGCACGCCGGGCCAGAAAAGCATCGGCAGAAACGCACACAGCGTTGTCGCGGTTGAACTGACCACAGGCCAGAACATCCGTTTCGCCGCCTCGACATAGGCATGCATCGGGCCGACGCCCTCTTTGATGCGCTTGTCTGCGTATTCCACCACGACGATAGCCCCATCGACCAACATCCCGACGGCAAGGATCAGGCCGAACATCACGATATTCGAGATGCTGATGCCCATGATTGCCAGAAACGCAAAACACAGCAGGAACGATGTCGGAATGGCAAATCCGACAAGCAGGGCAGGGCGCGTGCCCAGCGCGGCCAACACCACGATCATCACCAGCGCAATCGCCGTCAGAACCGATCCCTCAAGCTGGCGCACCATCGAATCCACCTGCTGGGACTGGTCATTCGACGTGCCGACCTTCACCGCCGCGCGCAGTTCGGCGGGCCAGTTGGCCTGCGCGTCCGCGATGGTCTGATGGACCTGTTCCACCGTGTCGATCAGGTTGAACCCCTTGCGCTTGACCACCTGCAACGCCAGCGTCTTTTCCCCGTTGAACCGCGCGGTGCCCTCGCGATCCTCGAATGTCAGGTTGATGGTGGCCAGATCGCCCAAGGTGACAACCCGATCACCATTCACCTTGACGGGCAGGTCGTAGACATCGCGCTGATCATCAAAGCTCGACGGGATCTTGACGGCGAAACTGCCCTGATCGCTGCGCAGCTCACCTGCCGCGATCAACTGGTTGTTGTTCTGCACCACACTGATCAATTCGCTGGCGGTGACGTTGTAGCTTTCAAGCTTCAGGGGGTCGATCACCACCTCGAGCATCTCGTCCCGTTGCCCGGCAATCCCCGCTTCGAGAATCGCATCCAGCGATTCAAGCCGATCCTGCAAATCCTTCGCCACCCGCGCCATTGTCCGTTCCGGCACCGGGCCCGTCAGGTTGACGATGACGATGGGGAATTCGGAAAAGTTGATCTCGGTGATCGAATATTGCTCGGCACCAGTGGGAAACTTGGACTGCGCCTTGTTCATTGCGTCGCGCACATCGGCCATGACCTGCGTCTTGTCCCAGCCGAATTCGAATTCAAGCGCCAGACCGGCATACCCCTCGGCCGCCGTGGCGGACATCGTCTTGAGCCCGTCCAGATCGGCCAGTTCGGTCTCCATCGGTTTGACAAGAAGCGTTTCACTGTCTGCCGCCGAGATACCGGGAAAGACGGTCGACACGAACAGGGCCGGGATTTCGATGTCCGGCTCGCCTTCCTTGGGCAGGCCGACATAGGCCACGGTGCCTATCGCAAGCGACAGCGCGATGAACGCCAGCACCATGCGGGCGCGTTCAGAGGCCCAGTCGACAATTCCGGTCATTGGATGACCTCTTCAAAGCTCGGAGCGATCGGCACGCCGTCGGTGACGAATTCCTGCCCCACGGTGATCACGTCCACCTGATCGGGCAGGCCGGTGACATAAACACCCTCTGGCGCGTCGCGCAAAACGGTCACCGGCATGAAGCGGGCCAACGCGTTTTCGTCGATTGTGCGAACACCAAGCGTGCCCTCATCGTTCAACGTGAGCGACGATGCCGCAAGCACATGCGCCTGCACGCCTTGCGACTGGATCAGGATTTCCGCCGTCTGGCCGTCCCGGATCGAAAGGTCGGGGTTCGGAACCGTCAGTTCGACACGAAAGGTCCGCGTTGTCGGATCGGCAGAACGCGACAGAAACGTCACGCGGGCCTGAACATCCGGCCCCTGATTGAACCGGGCGCCCGCCAGCGCGCCAACCTCGACGCGGTTCACGTCGTTTTCGGGGACGAAGCCAACCACCTTGATCGGATCAAGCTGGATCACCGTCGCACACAAGGCACCCGGTTGCAGCAGGCTTCCCAGCTCTGCCGTATCGGTTTCCAACACGCCTGGAAAAGGCGCGCTGATATCCAGACGGTCGATTTCCGTCTGCGCCCGCGCCACCGCTGCGTCGGCGCTCTCGATATTGGCCTGCAGGCTGTCCAACCCGGCTTCGGCTGCTTTGACCCCGGCCTCTGCGGTGGAAATCGCGGCCTGCGCGCTTTGAACCAATGCTTCGGTATTGGCGACACGGGTTTGGCTCGCAAACCCGTCCTGGCTAAGACGTTGGGCCGCCGTGGCATTGATCCGGGCTTCTGTCAGACGCGACTGGGCTTCGGCAAGACGCGCCTGTGCCTCTGGAATACGGGCCTCGGCCTCGGGACGGCGCGCCACGGATTCGGCCAGACGCGCCTCGGCTTCGGCAAGGTTGGACCGGCTGGTGCCCGCATCGACCGAGCACAAGAGCTGACCTTCCTGCACAAAAGACCCCTTGCGAATGGGGGGCGATACGATCTTGCCGCTGACTTCGGCCACCACGGACACCTGTCGCGCAGCCTCGGTCTCACCGCGCAGGCGCACCTGCGTGCCGATTTCGCGGGCAACAGACCGTTTTGCCATCACCCGTATGACGCCATCTTCAGCCTCTTCGGAGGCCGCTTCAGCGTCCGGTGCAGGCTCTTGCGACGCGGTTTCGACATTCTGCGTGGTGCCACCGCCGGGGCGCAGGTCGTTCACCAAGGCAAACAGGCGGTCGCGTTCGATGACAACACCATAAAGAACAAACGCAACCAGAATCGCGGTGATAAGGGGAACAATACGCATCAGACGAACCTTGTGCCTGCTCTTCTATGATCGGTCGGTTGCCGTCGACCCGGATATATGGTGCCGTAATTCATCTTGTCGGCAGACAAAACTGATACGGTGAACTAATCGGTTTAGATTAGTGAAGCAGCCAGTTTTTTTCAAGGTGAGCCGGGCAGTTCAATACGTCCAGTCATGTTTTTGGGACTCAGTCTGCACAGGATTATAGCGCAATCCGACCAATCGGCGCGCAACACTCCACAGAGCAAAGCGCAAAAGCCCCGCTTGGCACCTGACCCGCGTCGCGTTATGAGGGGCGAAATTCACGCGCGTTCGGCAAGAAACGCACGTCAGAGGGAGCATCACGGTGAGCGACACAGACAGCTTTATCGACGAGGTGACTGAAGAGGTCCGTCGCGACAAGCTTTTCGGCTACATGCGACGCTATGGCTGGATTGCCGTCCTGGCGGTCCTTCTTCTGGTCGGCGGAACCGCCTACCGCGAATATTCCCGCGCAACCGAAGCCGCCAGGGCGCAGGCCTTTGGCGACGCGATCCTGGCCGCGCTGGAAAACGACGAAGCCGCTGACCGCGTTTCAGCCCTTGAGCAGATCACCGCGCCGACCGAAGAAGGTGCTGCCGTTCTCGACATGCTGACCGCAGCAGAACAAGGCATTGATGGCAACGGCGCAGCAGCGTCAGAGCGGTTGAATGCGACCGCCACCAATGGCGAGCTGCCGGAAATCTACCGCCAGATTGCCAGCTTCAAGGCGCTGACCCGCCCCGAAACGACACTGGCCGCAGAAGAACGCCGCGTCGCGTTCGAGGCCATGGCATCCCCCGGCGGGCCGCTGCGGCTGCTGGCCGAAGAACAACTGGCGCTTCTCGATATCGAAGCGGGCAACACGGATGCCGCACTGACCCGTCTCAACGCACTTCTTGCGGACTCCGAATTGACAGCAGGCTTGCGCCGACGCGCTTCTCAGTTGATTGTGGCGCTGGGGGGCGAGATCGGGGCGTCCTGATCGAGAAGGCCAAAGGGCTTCGACACGACAAAAAGACGAGGGCAGGGCAGTGCAAGCAAAATTTCTGGTGGCCGGCGTACTAGCGACAAGCATGCTTGCGGCGTGTACGGAACGCGAGATCATCCTGCCGGGCGAACGCCTTGGCGTCCGTGAAATCCTTCAGGAACCCCAGGGCGGCGAGGCCGATGCGCTTGCCAATGTGACGGTCTCGGCCAACGTTCCCGCCGCGGTGAACAACCCGGCGTGGGCACAAAGCCATGTCAGCCCGTCGGCCCGCACCACAAACGCCACGCTTTCGGCCAATCTCAGCCCGCTCTGGTCCACGTCGATCGGGCAGGGTGACAAACGCCGCGCGCGGATCATCACCGACCCGGTGGTTGCGGATGGTCGCATCTTCACCATCGACAGCGCGGGCCGCGTGTCCGCCACCTCCACAGGCGGCGAAGCGCTTTGGTCCTACAGCCTTGTGCCGCTGCGCGATGACAGCGGACAGGCGCTTGCTGGCGGCCTTGCCTATGACAATGGGCGGCTTTATGTGACGTCCGGCTTTGGCACACTCTCGGCTGTCGACGCTGCCTCCGGTCAGGAAATCTGGACCCAGAAACTGCAAGCCACGGCCACTGGTGCCCCAACCGTCTATGGCGGTCTTGTCTATGTGGTCGCAGGCGACAGCACCGCCTGGGCGATCGAGGCGGATGACGGTCGGGTGCGCTGGCAATCCGACGGCCTTGGCGATATCGGCAACGTGGCCGGGGCTGCCCCGCCTGCGGTCAACGACACCCACGTCGTGTTCTCGTTCGGCAGCGGTGCGGTTCAGGGCGCGTTCCGTCAGGGCGGTCTGCGCCTCTGGAGCGCGGATATCGTCGGTGCGCGCAAAGGCTTTGCCATCGCGCTGGTCGATGACATCACCGGCTATCCGGTGATTGACGGCAACACCGTCTATGCGGGCAACCATTCGGGCCGTGTTGTGGCACTGAACGTCAATTCCGGCGAACGTCTGTGGACCGCGCAGCACGGCGCGATGGATCCGGTCTGGCCTGCGGGCAATTCGGTCTATTTCGTTTCGGACCTCAATGAACTGATCCGCCTCGATGCGACCGATGGAACCGAGATCTGGTCCGTCGATCTTCCCGGATACGAACCCGTCCGCCGCCCGCAACGGCGCCGCGATTCGGCCTTTACCAACCAGGGACCGATCATGGCGGGAGGCCGTCTGATCGTGGCGTCCTCGGATGGCCTGATCCGGTCCTTCGATCCCACCTCGGGCGACCTCATCGGCCAAACCGAGATTCGTGGCGGCGCGACCACCCGGCCCGTGGTGGCAAATGGCACGCTTTATGTCGTCTCGACCAACGGTGTTCTGCACGCCTATCGCTGACCCCTTTCGCGGGCGCGGGAAATAGGCTAGGCGGGCGGCTTGACGAAAACCGGAGCCCCTTGCGGAGTCGAGCGCGCACATGTCTTTCACCCTTGCCATCGTCGGACGCCCCAATGTGGGCAAGTCGACATTGTTCAACCGTCTGGTTGGCAAACGTCTTGCCTTGGTCGATGACCAGCCGGGCGTCACGCGCGATCTGCGCGAAGGTGCGGCGCGGCTTGGCGATTTGCGCTTTACCGTGATCGACACCGCCGGTCTGGAAGAGGCAACCGACGAAAGCCTGCCCGGTCGGATGCGCAAACTGACCGAACGTGCGGTCGACATGGCCGACATCTGCCTGTTCCTGATCGACGCGCGGATGGGGGTCACACCCGCCGACGAGGTGTTGGCCGAGATCCTGCGCAAGCGCGCGGCCCATGTCATCCTTGGAGCCAACAAGGCCGAGGGCAATGCCGCAGAAGCCGGCGTTCTTGAGGCTTACGCGCTGGGTCTGGGTGAACCGTTGCGCATCTCCGCCGAACATGGCGAAGGCATGCCCGACCTCTATACCATGCTGCAACCGCTGGCCGATCAATTCGAAGAGCGCGCCAAGGTCGATGCGCCAGAGACCGAAGTCGATGTGGGAGAAGACGATCCCGACGCCCCGCGCGCCATCACCAAGGCCAAGCCCTTGCAAATCGCCGTCGTGGGCCGCCCCAATGCGGGCAAATCCACGCTGATCAACAAGATCCTCGGCGAAGACCGGCTGTTGACCGGACCGGAGGCGGGAATCACCCGCGATGCGATTTCGGTCCAGACCGAATGGGACGGCACCCATATGCGCATCTTCGACACGGCGGGCATGCGCAAAAAGGCCAAGGTGCAGGAAAAGCTGGAAAAGCTGTCCGTCTCCGATGGCCTGCGCGCGGTGAAATTCGCCGAAGTTGTGGTGGTCCTTCTGGACGCCGCGATTCCGTTTGAGTCTCAGGATCTGCGCATCGCCGATCTGGCCGAACGCGAAGGCCGCGCGGTTGTGATCGCGGTGAACAAATGGGACACTGAAGACGACAAGCAGGACAAGCTGCGGATGCTGAAAGAGGAATTCGAACGCCTCTTACCGCAGCTGCGCGGTGCGCCCCTTGTCACTGTATCCGCCAAAACCGGACGCGGACTGGACCGCTTGCAGGCCGCCATCGTCAAGGCACATGACGTCTGGAACCGGCGTGTCACCACGGCCCAGCTGAATCGCTGGCTGGGTGGTATGGTCGAACAACACCCGCCCCCCGCACCGCAGGGCAAGCGGATCAAGCTGCGCTACATGACACAGGCAAAAACCCGTCCACCGGGCTTTGTGGTGATGTGCTCACATCCCGACAAACTGCCGGAAAGCTACAAGCGCTATCTTGTCAACGCGCTGCGCACGGATTTCGACATGCCGGGCACACCGATCCGCCTGACCTTGCGGGATCAGGGCGACAAGAACCCCTACAAGGGCCGTCGCGAAAAGAACGCCGGTGCGTTGAAGAAGCATTTGGGCAAGGGGCGCGGGTAAGGCCGCGAGAGTCTGCTTGGCGAACTTATTTGCCGTGCGCTGCGCTTGTTCGAACGGCCGCTTTGATTTGCCTGGGATAAGTCCCGGCTCGGACAAGCTATTGTGCATGGTGGCAACTACGTCGATGTTGCATGCATGGCAACCGAGATAGAGTTTTCCTTCGCAGCGCTAACCGGTCCGGCGCGACGGCACATTCGGGTGTTTCAGACACACCAATTCCTTGACCGTTTTGCGATGGGTCTGACGGTCGCCGTTGTTGTTTTGGCGTTGACGGACCGAGGCATGGACCTCTTTCAGATTTCACTTCTCTTTGGGGTCTACTCGCTCACGACGATGGCGATGGAACTGCCGTTTGGTGGTCTGGCCGACAGCATTGGCCGCAAGCCTGTCTTTTTGACAGCGGTCGTCGCCAGCTTGATTTCGCTTGCGCTCTTTCTGTCAACAAGCGATTTCTACGTTCTGGCGCTATCATTTGCATTCATCGGTTTTGGACGGGCGCTTCGATCGGGAACGCTCGATGCATGGTTTGTTGAGACGTTCAAGACCGCTGCGCCAGATGTCGATGTCCAACCAGCACTCGCCAAAGCGCAATGGGCCAATGCCGTGGGGTTGGCCATTGGGGCCGTCCTGGGAGGTCTGCTGCCCGATGTCTTGGGCACGGTTGCGAAAGGACTCGGGTTCAGCATCTATGATGTGTCCTACGCGGCAAGCTTTGGTGTGATGCTGGGCGTTCTTGTTTTCACGATGTTGGCCATCGTCGAAAAACCGCGTCTGAAGAACGCCAATGCACTCAAACACGGGTTCGCAAACGTTCCATTGGTGATCAAAGACGCAGGCCTTCTTGCCCTGAAGCATCCTGCATTGTCGATACTTCTGGCATCGCTGGCGTTCTTCCTGATGGCGACCAACCCGGTCGAGGTGATCTGGCCGACCCATGCAAAACCCATGTTGGACGAGGGCTATGCAAACACTGTCATTGGTGTCGTTACAGCGACCTATTTCTTCTCCATCGCTTTCGGCGCATTGCTGTCCCCGCGCATCAGTCGGATCTTCAAGCGGCGGCACGCAATAACGCTTGCGGCGACTTTTGCCTGCTTGGCGTGTGTTCAGATCGCGTTGGCGCTACAGGGCGGAATCATCGGCTTTGTGATGGTATTCGTGCTGTATTCCGTGATCCTTGGTGTCAGCGAAACGCCGGCCAGCAGTATTCTGCATCGCTGCGTAGAAGACCGTCAGCGGTCGACCATGCTGTCGCTGAGGTCGTTGATACAACAGTTGGGGGCGGCATTGGGTTTGGTTTTGGCCGGGGCCGTCGCCGAAATTTACTCTACGCCTATCGCATGGATTTTCGGTGCGATGTTTCTTTTCATTGCAGGGATACTAACCTTGGTGTTGGTCAAACGATTGGCCGCAGAAGCCGATGGCTGACGTTCATGCATCATGCAGCATTGGTCAAAGTGGGCTCATGCCAACCCTTCACCGCACCACCCGCCCCTGATACGAAAAACGGCGCACCCGAAGGCGCGCCGTTCTATCTCACCGTCCCTCGGGGATCAGTTGGCCGAAGCCAGCTCTTTCGGCAGGCGGAAGGTCCAGAGCAATCCCCCCTGGTTCAGGTAGTTGACCTTCTTGGCCACCTCACCCCCCCAAAGTGGAACCGCGCCACCCCAGCCCGAGATGATCGAGACATACTGCTCGCCATCCTGGTCCCAGGTGATCGGCTGTCCGACGATGCCCGAGCCGGTCTGGAACGACCAGAGCTCTTCCCCGGTTTCATCATCCAGCGCCAGGAACTTGCCCTCGGGTGTGCCGAAGAACACCAGGCCACCGGCGGTGGTCATGACACCGGACCAGAGCGGGGCGTCGTTCTTGTATTCCCACTTCCATTCTCCGGTATCCGGGTCGATTGCCTTCAAAGACCCGATATGGTCCTCGTAATTCGGCTTGATGGTGAACCCGGACCCCAGATAGGCTGCACCCTTCTTGTAGGTGATCGGCTCGTTCCAGATGTCCATGCCCCATTCGTTGGACGGCACATAGAAGTTGCCGGTCCTCTGCGAAAAGGCCATCGGCATCCAGTTCTTGCCACCCAGGAAGCCGGGGGAGGAGAACACGACATCGCCTTTCTTGCCATCCGCCGAGGCGGTTGGATCGCCGGGTCGGTTGTCCTCGACGAAGACCGGGCGGCCATCGTCGCCGATGTCAGACGCCCACGAGATGTCCTTGACGAACGGATAGGCATCGACAAACGCGCCATCCTCGCGGTTCAGAACATAGAAGAACCCGTTCCGGTCGGCGGTGGCATAGCGCATGTTGCCCGCGCGGTCAGTATAGGAAACGACCTCGTTCACCCCGTCATAGTCCCAACCTTCGCGCGGCGTGGTCTGGTAATGCCACTTGATGTCGCCGGTCGCCGGGTCGATGCCCAGACGGCTGGCGGCGTAAAGGTTGTCACCCGTGTTGCCCTCGGTAGGCCCGCCCGCATTGCGCAGGTGGCTGTTCCACGGCGCGGGGTTGCCGGTGCCGAAGACCAGCGTGTCGGTGTCGGCATCATACGACCCGCCCAGCCAGGTGGCGCCGCCGCCCGTCTTCCACATGTCGCCCGGCCATGTCGCGTTAAGCGTGCCGGTCATGGTGCTTTCTTCGCCATTGAGCATGCCCATATGGCCTTCGATCACCGGGCGTTCCCAGACCAGATCGCCATTTTCGACATTGCGGGCCTGAACCGATCCGACAATGCCGAATTCGCCACCCGAATTGCCGGTGATCACCAGATCACCCACGACCAGAGGCGCCGCCGTGTAGGAATATCCGGCCTTGTAATCATTGATCTGGTCGCGCCACACCACGTCGCCGGTCTTGGCATCCAGCGCCACGATCCGCGCATCCAGCGTGCCAAAGATCACCTTGTCGCCCGCCAGAGCCGCGCCGCGGTTGATCACGTCACAGCAGGGCAGGATGCCTTCGGGCAGACGTGCGTCGTACTGCCAAAGCTCTTCGCCGGTGTTCACATCCACCGCGTAAAGCCGCGAATACGACCCGGTGATGTACATGATGCCATCATAGACCAGCGGCTGCGTCTCCTGACCGCGCTGCTTTTCGCCACCAAGGCTGAACGCCCACGCCGGAACAAGGTTCTTCACGTTTTCCTTGTTCAGCGTCTCCAGCGGTGAATAACGCTGCAAATGCCGCCCCATCCCGTTGGTGACGACCTGGTTGGTCATCGTCTGGTCATTGGCAAGCATCTCTTCGGTCACACCCTGGGCAAACGCGCCTGACGCGGCGAGTATGCTGGCTGTGACGGCGGCAACAAATCTGTTCATCCGTATTCCTCCCGTGAACGTTCGGTTGCAAAAATCCGGTTGCACAGGGGCGCAATCGGATGATTGAAGGCAGTATAGGGATGCCGAAAATTTGTTGTACGAGACTTGGGTCGTAAGACCTTTGGGATGTTGACAGGGGGTCAACGCGTTTATCCAACGGCGCGAATCACCCTGTGCGGGCAGTGTAAAACCGGCGCAACTCTGGGGTGCACTTGGCGGGCCGACGCGCAAACGATGGGTGTGAAAAAACCGTGGAACCGGAAAAAACGAACCCACAGGCCACGCCGACACGATAAATTCACGGACCCAGAGATGCGCCTCACGCGTTGGTCTACAAAGGCTGCTTGGCGAACAGATCGAAAAGGAACACCTGCATGAACGCTCAAATGATCGCTGCCGTGATCCTGTTACCCTTCTTATTTGTCTTCATCTACGCGGGCATCCACGAATACCTTCGCTACAAATCCGAAGGAAGCGCGAGTTACGGACTTGTCTACGACGAAGAAACCGGAACCACCCACGTCACCGGAATCGCCGAGGGCGAAGAGGCCTATGACCCCGACGAATTCGATCCCGGAAAATTCAACGATCCGGAAAACCCGACCGAGGATGAGACCGACAAAACATAAGCGGCGGGGCAGTCCACGAATAGGCTGCGCGCGTGCAGGCCCTATCAGACCGAATTAAGAAGGGAGGGAGACATCACCCACCCGACGTCACTGAATCAAACCTTGTCGACAAAGCGGCGCGACCAAGTAACCGCGCCGCCCAACGCTCTCACTTCGAAATCGCCGAATTGTCCTGCGTCGTAATCGACACGAGATAGGCGAGGATGAAATCCTGCACCGTCCGGTCCTCGATTCCGACATGGCGCATCTTGGTGCCGGGCATGAAACCGTCATTGTCTTCCATCCACGCCCGCAGCGCCGCGGGTGTCCACACGATGCCCGAGGCTTCCAAAGCGATCGAATAATCGTAATCCTCATACGTTCCCGCACCGCGCCCCACGACATTCTCCAAAGGTGGTCCGTAAGACGCATCCGTCGGCTCCACCGCGTGGCAGCGTCGGCACTCAGTCTCGAACAGAGTCTGACCTGCGTCGATCTTCACCTGCTCAAAGGTGGTGTCGCTGGCAAAGGCGGGCAGGGCGCAAAAACTGGCGGCGGCAATCAGGGCAAAACGGGTCATCGGAGGCTCTCCTTCTAAAAGATGCCCCAACGTAAGAATGCCTCCGGCGCGCCAATATGATCCACATCAACACATTCGACCATGGGCCACATCCTTTGGTCGTATTTATGCAAGAAAAGCCGCTGCTACTGTACAGGCAATCATTCTGGGAGGACATGATGAGCTTTTTCTCCACCATCCGTGCGACCTCTGTGGCGCTGCTGGTCTGCGCCGGTGCTGCCAGTGCCGAAACTCCAGTGCTGCGGGCTGCCGTGCTTCAGGCCGGGACCGTGAACTGGGAACTCGACACGCTCAAACACAACGGTTTCGACACCGCCAACGGGTTCGAACTCTCCGTGCAGGGTGTCGCCGGAGGCTCTGCCGCGCAGGTCGCGTTTCAGGGCGAAGAGGTCGATGTCATTGTCTCCGACTGGCTCTGGGTTGCACGCCAACGGGCTGAAGGCAGGGATTACATCTTTGTTCCCTATTCCAAGGCCGTGGGCGCGCTTCTGGTCCCCGAGGGCAGCGCCGCCACGTCGCTCTCCGACCTCAAGGGTGGCAAGATCGGCATTGCCGGAGGCCCGCTCGACAAAAGCTGGCTGATCCTGCGCGCCTACGCACAAAAGAAATACGGCATGGACCTTGTGACCGAGACCGAACAGGTCTTTGGCGCACCGCCCCTGATCTACAAGACCGGTCTTCAGGGCGAACTGGATGGTGCGATCAATTTCTGGCACTTCCTTGCCAAGATGGAAGCGGGCGGCATGACGCCCCTGATCACCGTCGATGACGCCGCGCGCGAACTGGGGCTGGAC
Source organism: Marivita sp. (assembly GCF_051859345.1). Lineage (GTDB taxonomy): Bacteria > Pseudomonadota > Alphaproteobacteria > Rhodobacterales > Rhodobacteraceae > Marivita. The sequence continues at coordinate 48,237 of NZ_JBHYFV010000018.1, forward strand.
CCGGAAACGCCGCTTCTTGGCTATGTGCTGCGCGGCGAAATGTTGCGCGATCATCCCGAACTGGTCAAGGGATTGGCCGCCGCCAGCCGCGCCACCAAGGATCTGCTGGCCAGTTCCGACGCCGAATGGGACCGCTTGCGCCCCCTCATGAACGCCAAATCCGACGCCGAATTCGCCGCGCTCAAGGCCGGGTTCATCGCAGGCATTCCCGTCGATCAACCCGTCGACGTGGACGCAGCGGCGCGGATGCTGGCCCTGATGGCCGATCTGGGCGGCGAAAAGCTGGTCGGCGCGGTCACAACCTTGCCCGAAGGCGTTTTTGTCCAGCCGGGAAGCTGACCTTGGCATCGGCCGGGACACTCACGCTGGTGAGCAACCGCGACACCCCGCACCGGGCCGATACCGCTCCGCCGGTTCTCTCTGTCACGCTTGATGGCATGGTGTTCGACGGCAAACCCGTGCTCGGGTCCATTGACCTGACCCTCGCGCCGCGCGAAACCGTGGCGATCACCGGCCCGTCCGGCGTGGGCAAGACCACCCTGATGCGCATCATCGCCGGGCTGGAACACCGCCATGACGGCCATGTCTGCCGCCCCGCGAAACTGGCGATGGTGTTCCAGGAACCGACCTTGCTGCGCTGGCGCACAATCGCCGACAATCTGCGCATCACGTTGGGCCTGACCCCACAGCAGATCGCCTTGGCTCTCGAACAGGTCGGCCTTGCGGGCCGGGGCAATTCGTTCCCCGATCAACTCTCGCTTGGTCAGCAACGCCGCCTGTCACTGGCCCGCGCCTTCGCCGGAAAACCCGATGTGCTCTTGATGGACGAACCTTTCGTCAGTCTCGATGCGGACCTGTCTGACGAGATGATGACCCTCTTCGAGCGCCTCCGCGACAGCCACCCGGTCGCCACGCTGCTCGTCACCCACGCCATCCCCGAGGCGGAACGCCTTGCCACGCGTATTATGGAACTGTCAGGTCAACCGGCCCAGTTGAAACCGCGCCAGCACTAGAAAGCAGGCGCGTATTTCCAGTTATCCGCATCCGGCGTAACCTCATCCAGATCATACTCCGCGCCCTGCAACCGCTTGGCCACTGGCAAGCCCTCTGCCGCAGCCTCATCGATATATTGCCGCCCCAGCGCCTCGTCCTTGGCGATGCCGTGCCCGCGCATCAGGTTGAGCCCGTGGTTGAACTTGCCCACTCGGTCGCCCAGTTCCGCCGCCTGCTGGTCCCAGGCGGCACTGGCATCGGGGTCATACTCCCCGCCCAGCCCGTTGTTATCGAGCTGGCTCATCCAGGTCATCGCCCCAGTATAGCCCGCATTGGCACAATTCTCGAACAGCGCCCGCGCCGTCGCGTGATCCCCGGACTTGGTCATCATGTACCCGGTCGAACAGAGCACCATGCCGGTCTCACCTTTCTCGGCACGGTCCAGCATGGATTGCCAGGTCATCTCGTCGGGGTTCAGCACACCCCCCGGATCATCGTCCTCGGGTTCGGCCCAAAGGGCGGGGGCACTCAGCGCAAGCGCGCAGCTCAACGGGATCAGGAGATGTCTCATGAGGCAATCCTAGCGCAATCCACGCTTTCAATCACCCTTGCTATGGTCGTAGATCACCCCTTGCGCGTCATCATTCCGCGCGCCGGGTCATATCCCCATACTGCAAGGGCCATGAAGGCTAGAGTCGCCAGCAGCGTCCACAAAAGCGCCATCGGGTTCACCTCGACATATAGCGCAAAGCGGATCAGCTCGACCGCGTGGGTGAACGGATTGGCCGCGCAGATGTCGTGCAACAGCTCCGAACTCTCCGCCATCTTCCACAGCGGATAAAGCGCAGAGGAGAGGAAAAACATCGGGAAGATGACGAAGTTCATAACCCCAGCGAAATTCTCCAGCTGCTTGATGAAACTCGACAATGCCAGCCCCAACGCCCCCAGCATCAACCCGGCCAGCAGCAACGCGGGCAGGGCAGACACATAGCCCCAGCCGGGCAACGTGATGTCAAACAGCCACGCCACCAAGAGGAACGCATAGACCTGCAGGATCGAAATGATCGTGCTTCCCAAGAGCTTGCTGAACAACAGCCACGCCCGCGACACCGGCGCCGTCAGTAAGAGCCGCATCGACCCCATTTCTCGGTCATAGACAAGGCTCAGCGACGATTGCATCCCGTTGAACAACAGGATCATCCCGCAGAGCCCCGGCACGATATAGGTCTCGTAGGTGATGTAGGTCTGGTAAGGTGGGCTGATCGACAGCCCCAACGCCGCCCGGAACCCGGCGGCAAATACCAGCAACCACACCAAGGGCCGCACCAACGCCGCCACGAACCGCTCGCGCTGATGTACGAAACGCAGCGCCTCCCGTAGCACGATGGCCCGCATCGCGATAAGCGCGTGCCTCATGCCTCGGCCCCCGTCATCTGCACAAAATACTCCGGCAGGGGGGCCTCGCCCCGCAAATCACCACAACGCCCATCCGCCAAAATCCGCCCGCGATGCAGCAAGATCACCTGGTCGCCGTCCGACACCTCGTCCGTCAGATGTGTCGCCCACAGCACCGTCACCCCGGTCTCGGCGCACAACTCATGGATATGCCGCGTCAGCCCTGCGCGCGTGGTGGCATCCAGCCCGACCGTCGGTTCATCCAGCAAAAGCACCTTTGGTTCATGCAATAGCGCCCGCGCGATTTCGGTCCGTCGCCGATGACCGCCATTCAGGCCGCGCGCCTTTTCTCCGGCGCGTTCCGCCATACCGAGCCGGTCCAGCGCCCTTTCTATCCGGCGATCCGCGTCCCGTCCCGAGATCCCGTGCAGCGCTGCGAAATAGCGCAGGTTCTGGCGCACCGTCAGGTCGAGATCGAGCGTCGTCTGCTGAAACACCACACCCAGATCGGCCATCGCCGCCAATGGAGCAACCCTCAGATCATGCCCGGCAATGGAAATCGACCCGCCCTGTGTCCCGAAGAGCCGCGTCATCAGGGAAAACAACGTCGATTTGCCCGCGCCATTCGGCCCCAGCAAAGCTGCAAACCGACCGGGGGCGACGCCGAACGACACATCGTCCAGCGCCGTCTTCGTGCCATAGGAAAACGACAGCCCGGAAACCTGCAAACTCATCTGCGCCGACCGTCCTGTCTTCTCTGGTTCAAAATTGCCTCGGGGGAGCGCTAAAGGTGCGGGGGCAGAGCCCCCACATTTTCCGTTAACGGAAAATCTAGGATGCGTCGACGCATCGTTCGCGCCATAACCTTACGTCCGCCTATTCTATGGTGATTCCCAACCGCTGCGTTTCCCCGGTCGAGCCGGGAATGCGCAGGAAATATTCACCGGGCTTGATCGCCACGAAACCGATTTCCATGGAGCCGGCATCGTCGAACTCGATGGAATTCACGCCGATGGGCCGGATTTCCAGATCGTTCACCACGATTTCGTCGATCCAGATCGCGCGAAAGAACTCCGATCCCTCCAGCGCCAGCTCCGCCGATCCGTCGCCCTCGATCTCGAACTCGTAATAGGTGCCCGAAGTCAACACCCAAGGCGCCTCTGCCAAAGGCATGCCGGAACTGAGCGTGATCGGCGGCAGTTCGGCCTTGTTGGCCGAAGACAGGATACCGGCGCGGCCCCAGTCTTCGCGGGGGGCGCCATCGGCAAGGACAAGCGCGGGGGTGAGTAGGGCGAGGCCAAGGGCGGCAAGGGTCTGTTTCATTAAAAACTCCGTCATGTGTGAAACTTGATTACTGTGGGGTGACAAGCTGAAAGGGGATGGTTCGGTGCGACCGCTCACTCGGTTGGCCGGAACGCAGCCCCCCAGGGAAAACGGCCCACCTTGATGCTCTTGATCGCCTTGCGGCTGGCCACATCGACCACGGTGACGTCGCCGGACACGCCGTTGGTGGTGAAAAGCTGCGTCCGGTCGGCGTTGAAATCCATGTGCCAGACACGGCGACCGACAAGGATGTAGTCCTCGACCTCGTATGTGTCCGAATTCACGACGGCGACATGGTTCGACGGCCCGAGCGCAACAAAGGCATGTGTGTCCCCGGTGGTGAACTCGAACCCCACCGGCTGCACCCGGTCGGGGTGGATGTTGGCGACCTCGAAGTTGATCTTGGCCTTCTCGGTCTGGGTCGCCACGTCGAACACGGTGATCGTGCCGCCGATTTCGGAACTCACCCAAAGCTCGGTGCCGTCCTTGACGAATTCGGCATGGCGGGGGCGCGAATCCACCAGAGTGTTGGCGAACAATTGCTGGGTTTCGGTGTCGATCCAATGCGCCATGTTGGTGGTTTCCGAGGTGGTGATGGCGATCTTGCCATCGGGGCTGACCGCCATGCCCTCGGGTTCGATGCCGACGTCGATCTGCGCCACGACGGTGCGCGTGACGGTATCGACCACGGTGGTGATCGCATCGTCTTCGTTGGCGATGTAAAGATGCCGGTCATCCGGGGCCAGCACGAACTGTTCCGGGTCTTCGCCTGACGGCAGGTCATGCAGGATCTCGCCCGTGTCCGGGTCCATCACCTGCACCGAATCGCTGTCGGAGGCGCAGATATAGACAACCGAGAAATTCTTGGAGAAGGTGATCCCGCGCGGGCGTTCGCCGGTTTCGATGGTGCGCACGACTTCAAGCGTCTCGATGTCGATCACGCTGATCGTGTCGTCTTTTTCATTGGTCACCCAGATCTCGTCCGCCAGGGCTGTGGTTGATAGCAGGGCAGCGGTCAGGGTGGTGAGGATCGGCAGTTTCATGAGCGTCGGTCCTTTTGGTTGGTGATGGACTGGGGGCGCTGCCCCCAAACCCCCGGAGTTTATCTGGCAAGATGAAGGGGCAGGTCAGTTCTGAAAGGCGGTGCAGCCGCTTTCGGGTTGATCGAGGCCCAGCGTGTCCAGTTCGGTGCGCTGGTGCAGGAAGCCGTCGAGTGGCGCCTGCGCCACCAGCGCGCGTTCATGCACCAGGGGGATCGGTTGGCGCAGCTGGCCGTTCCAGCTGCGAAAGGTCAGCGGGCGGCCCTTGAAGCCGGCAAGTTCGAAGGCGTCGGACAGCATGTAGGTGCGCAGGGTTTCGGCATCTGATGCGCCTGTGCGGGTGACGGCCTCTCCGATGGCGCGCAGGGCGGCCCAGGTGGCATAGTCGCGATCCTGCATCGGGCGCTCGGCCAGGTCTTCGAACCGGGATTGAAGCTGTGCGGCGCCCCAGGCCTCGACCACGCGGTGCCATGTGACCGGGCGCAGCCCTTCGGAGCCGGCGACGGGGCGGGGACGCCAGGTGTTGAACGAGATGTAGCGCGCGAAATCATCGGCTGCGTCGGCCACCAGCAGCACGTCGTATTCGCCCAGATCCTGGGTGAAGAGCGGCACCTCCTGGGACGCGTTGCGGCGCATGTCGGCGTTGAAGGCCCAGGTCTTGCGCGCGCCGAAGGACAGCCCGAACTTGCGCGCCGCGGCCTCCAGCGTGTCAGCCCAGGCCTGGTCGTCTGGGCGGTCGCCCGCGATCAGCGCGATGTCGTCCCAGCGGCGCTGCACGAAGAACTGCATCAGCGCATCGGCTTTCATCGCGTAGGAGGGCAGGGTGTGCAGAAGGTTCGCCCGGCACAAATCATCGCGCAGCGCGACGTCCGCTGCCCCGGCGTTGAACAGCAGCGCTGCCGCTGCCTCGGGAAGATCGGCCACCGCGGTCACCTTGTCGGCTGGCGCATCCAGCACCAGAAGATCGCCCTCCGCCAGTGCCGCGCGGGCGGCCTCTGCGAAATCTCCGTCGGGGGCAACCTCGGTCACGGCGAGCGTGTAGGTCTGCCCCAGGAAACGCCCGGTTGTGATGTTGTCTTCAAGTCCAAGCTCGGCGCCCCGCAGGCCCAGGTCTTCGGGGATCGGGTCGAGGTTCGACAGGGTTGGCGGCGCTTCCACGACCTGCTTGAGATAGTGGATGTTCACCTCGACCTGGGCGTTGGCGGTCGAGCCGAGGCCAAGGCCCATGGCACAGGCAACGGCACACGCAAAACGTGATTTACGCATCAATCTGGTCCTCCCTGCACAACGGTAGGCTGAGGATGTGAAAAGAGGAAATACGACCATTGTCTTGGGCCAAATGGACCGGAATCGGCCGGTCGCGCCACGAAAGTCCAATACCCGCATCGAGAGGGTCTGGGTACATATCCGGCAAGACACTGTTGTGCCTGAGGAGGACCCCATGACCGCTTTCACTCTCAAATCCGCATGCGCCGCACTGGCGCTGAGTGCCGTTGCCACGCTTGTGCAGGCGCATGGCGATGTGGCCCCACAGGCGGTCGATACGGCTGGCTTGCCGGAAACCGGCGACGACTGGCTGACCGAGAACCCGTACCGCGCCGAAGCTGTCGGGGAAGAGGTCTGGGCCCGCGCGGTCGAGATCGGTGCGTCGGGCTACAACCAGAACTGCGCGCGCTGCCACGGGCTCGAAGCGATTTCGGGTGGACTGGCCCCCGATGTGCGCTTCCTCGAGGCCGAGGAATACGGCGATGAGTGGTATATCGAACGCTTCCGTTTTGGATACACGCAGAACGGCACCACCAAGATGCCGGAATTCGGTGAATTGCTGGGCCAGGATGCCGCCTGGGCGATCCGCACCTATATCGAAACCCGCCCCGACGACGTCTCGATGGAAGAGGTCGCGGATGAACTGAAGGCGCTGCGTGACCAGATCGTCGGATACGCGTCCGATGCCTCGACTGCCGATGCCGACGCGCTCAAGACACGCCTGTCCGAAATCGCGGCCAATATCGAGACCGTGTCCGGTGCGCCCGTTGCCGACAGCGCAGCCTATCGCGCCGCAAATCTGATCGACGGCACCCAGGAGGCCTATGCGCGCGCTGCCGAGGCCTTGACGATTGGTCTCTCTGCGGCACATTGATCCCATGATGCGACTGCGCGCGATCTTCACGGCAACCCTGCTGGTCCTGGCTGGTCCGGCACTGGCCAGCGATCCCTGTGCCGATTTCATCCCCCAACCCAAGCCGCAAAACGCCGGTCGCGACATTGTTGGTCAGGACATTGACCAGATCATGGATAGGGGCTTCATGACCTTTGCGGTCTACGAAGACTATCCGCCCTATAGCTGGGAAGAGATGGGCACCCCTCGGGGCATCGACATCGACATCGCCCGCATCATCGCCTCGGATATCGGTGTTGATGCACGCTTCAACTTCATCACTGCCGGTGAGAATCTTGATGCGGATCTGCGCAACCACATCTGGAAAGGCCCGGTGGTGGGCGGTGCGGTGTCCAATGTCATGCTGCGCGTGCCTTATGACAGCGCCTTCAATTGCCGCGTCGAACAAGTGGTGTTCACCGGCCAGTACATGACCGAAAGCATCGCCATCGCCTATTCCCAGGCGGACTATCCCGATGGTGGCCCGGTCCCGGCCTATTTCCGCATCGACACGGTGGCGGTCGAGAACGACTCCATCGCCGATTTCTACCTGACTGGCTTTGCCGGCGGGCAGCTTGCCCAGGGCGTGCGCCGCTATCCAACCATGCAGGATGCGATGCAGGCTTTGGCCGATGGCGAGGTGATGGCGGCTATGGGGCCGCTGGCACAGCTTGAATTCGGGGTGGTGGACGGGATATCCATTCATCAACCACCTCTTCCGGGGTTTGCAAAATCGAAATGGACCTTGGGAACCGGCAGTCATTTCGCGTATCGTGGCCTGAGTTACAGCGCCGATGACGCCATCCTCGCGGCCCTGTCCGACGGACGGATCGCCGCGATATTTGAAAGCTACGGGCTGACACATCAGCCGCCAGACCGATAAAGTTCACATCCGTGTTAAGCCATTGGTCTTATATGCCCCTTGGGTCCGACCCCCTAGGCTGACCATCAAAGAAGGATCAAACCGATGCACATGACCGATTCCCGCACAATTGCCGCCCCCCCGGAAGAGGTGTGGGCCGCGATCCTGGATCCCGAGGTGCTCAAGCAATGTGTGCCCGGATGCCAGGAAATGTCCGGATCGCCGGAAGACGGGTTCGAAGCCACCGTTGTCCAGAAGGTCGGCCCGGTGAAGGCCACCTTCAAAGGGTCCGTGACGCTGACCGACATGGTGCCCCATGAATCCCTGAAACTGTCCGGTGAAGGCAAGGGCGGCGCCGCCGGATTTGCCAAGGGCGGCGCGGATGTAAGACTGGTCCCGGTCGAAGGCGGCACCGAGCTGCACTACGAGGTAGAGGCCAAGGTCGGCGGCAAGCTGGCACAGCTGGGCAGCCGGATCATCGACGGGTTCGCCAAAAAGATGGCCGACCAGTTTTTCAGCAACTTTCAGAACGCCGTCGAAGGCGCCGGTCAGGAAGCGGGCGAAGACGCGGCCACCGCGGATGCCGAAACCGGTGACGCGGATGGCGAAAAGAAAAAGGGCTGGTTCAAGAAGCTGGTCACTTGATCGGCATAAGGTTCTGAAACACAATCGAAATAGAAATAGAATATCGACGGGAGGAGTTTAATGACCAAGGTAACGATGACGGTAAACGGAAAATCCGTTTCCGGCGAGGTCAAGGGCAACACGCTTTTGACCGAGTTCCTGCGCGAAGATCTGCGCCTGACAGGCACCCATGTGGGCTGTGATACGTCTCAGTGTGGCGCGTGTGTGGTTCATGTGAATGGCGAGGCTGTAAAGTCCTGCACCATGTTCGCCTCCGAGGCGGATGGTTCAGAGGTCAAGACCATCGAAGGCATGGCCAATGCCGACGGCTCGCTTGGTGTGATCCAGCAGGCCTTTCAGGAACACCACGGTCTGCAATGCGGCTTCTGCACGCCGGGCATGGTGATGTCCGCTGCGGCCCTGCTCAAGGACAATCCCAAGCCGACCGAGGCCGAGGTGCGCGATTATCTTGAAGGCAACATCTGCCGCTGCACAGGATACCACAACATCGTCAAGGCGATCATGGCCGCATCCGGTCAGGACGTCCCTGCGGTTGCGGCAGAATAAGTCATAAATGTAGGGTGTGTGCTTGCACGCACCGCTCCAAGGGAGGAACACCACTATGCCGAAGGATCATGGCATTGGCGCAAGCCCGAAGCGGCGTGAAGACGTCCGCTTTCTGACTGGTGCTGGCAATTACACGGACGATATCAACGTCTTCGGACAGGCTTATGTCCACTTCCTGCGCTCCGATATGGCGCATGGGAAAATCAACAAGATCGACACCAGCGCGGCCGAAGCCATGCCGGGTGTCGTGCGGATCTTCACAGGCGCCGATTTCGAAGGCGTTGGCGGTCTGCCCTGCGGCTGGCAGGTGACGGACAAGCATGGTGAAGTGATGAAGGAACCGGGGCACCCGGTTCTGTGTCAGGGCAAGGTGCGCCACGTTGGCGATCCGATCGCCGCTGTTGTCGCGGACAGCCTCGAAGAGGCCCGCACCGCAGCCGAAGCGATTGTCTTTGACATCGAGGAACTTCCCGCCGTCGTCGACATGAACAAGGCGCTCGAATCCGGTTCCACCAAGGTGCATGACGATCTGTCGGACAACCTCTGCTATGACTGGCAGTTCGGCACCGACACCGAAACCACAGATGCAGCGTTCAAGAACGCGGCGCATGTGACGACGCTGGAACTGGTGAACAACCGCCTCGTCGCCAACCCGATGGAACCGCGCGTCGCCGTGGGGGACTATTCCCGCGCGCGGGACGAGCACACGCTTTATACCACGTCGCAAAACCCGCATGTGATCCGTCTTTTGATGGGCGCGTTTGTTCTGGGTATCCCCGAGCACAAGCTGCGCGTCGTCGCGCCTGACGTGGGTGGCGGTTTCGGCACCAAGATCTTCCATTACGCCGAAGAGGCGTTCTGCACCTTCGCCGCAAAGGCCTGCAACCGCCCGGTCAAATGGACGTCGACCCGGTCCGAGGCGTTCATGTCCGACGCGCATGGCCGCGACCACGTCACCAAGATCGAACTGGCGCTCGACAAGGACAACAATTTCCTTGCCGTGCGCACCGACACCAAGGCGAATATGGGCGCGTACCTGTCCACTTTCTCGTCCTCGGTGCCGACATGGCTGCATGGCACGCTGATGGCAGGCAACTACAAGACGCCGGCCGTTCAGGTGAACGTCAAAGCCGTCTTCACCAACACCGTGCCGGTCGACGCGTACCGTGGGGCAGGTCGCCCCGAAGCGACGTTCCAGCTGGAACGCGTGATCGACATGGCCGCGCGCGAACTCAAGGTCGATCCGATCGCCCTGCGCCGTCAGAACTTCATCACGCAATTCCCCTACGCCACGCCGGTCGCCGTCGAATACGACACCGGCGACTACGAAGCGACGATGGCCAAGATGGAAGAGCTGATGGACATTCCCGGCTTCGCCGCCCGTCGCGCCGAGTCCGAGAAAAACGGCAAGCTGCGTGGTCTTGGCATCAACTGCTTCATCGAGGCTTGCGGCATCGCACCGTCGAACCTTGTGGGCCAGCTTGGCGCCCGTGCCGGTCTTTACGACGCGGCCACCGTCCGGGTGAACGCAACCGGCTCCATCTCGGTGATGGTCGGCGCACACAGCCACGGGCAGGGGCATGAAACCGTGTTCCCGCAAGTCGTGGCTGAAATGCTGGGCATCGACGAGAGCATGATCGACATCGTGCATGGCGACACCTCCAAGATCCCCTTCGGCATGGGCACCTACGGCTCGCGCTCGCTGGCGGTCTGCGGATCGGCAATGGTCCGGGCGACCGAGAAGATCATCAACAAGGCCAAGAAGATCGCGGGCCACCTTCTCGAAGCGTCCGACAGCGACATCGAGCTCAAGGACGGCATGTTCAGCGTTGCCGGCACCGACAAATCGGTCGCCTGGGGGGATGTGACCCTCGCTGCCTATGTGCCGCACAATTACCCGCTTGAAGACATCGAACCGGGGCTTGAAGAAACCGCGTTCTACGATCCGGCCAACTTCACCTACCCGGCAGGCGCCTATGCCTGCGAGGTCGAGGTTGATCCCGACACCGGCCACGTCAAGATCGAAAAATTCGTCTCGGCGGACGATTTCGGCAATGTCGTGAACCCGATGATCGTCGAAGGCCAGGTCCATGGCGGCATCGCCCAGGGCATTGGCCAGGCGCTGCTTGAAAACTGTGCCTATGACGAAAACGGCCAGCTTCTGTCGGCGTCCTACATGGACTACGCCATGCCCCGTGCGGACGACCTGCCGCACATGGCCGATTACGTCGTGGACCATTCCTGCCAGACGCCCTGCACGCATAACCCGCTTGGCGTCAAAGGCTGTGGTGAGGCCGGGGCCATCGGCTCTCCGCCCACAGTGGTCAATGCGGTGATTGACGCGCTGCACTCGGGTGGTCACACTCATGTTTCCCATATCGATATGCCTGTGTCGCCCTCGCGCGTCTGGGCTGCGATGAACGGCCAGTAAGGAGGGCTTCAGATATGTATAGCTTTGACATCCAACGGCCCACATCCATCGCGGATGCGGTGGCAGCCCTGGCGACCGACGAAGCCCAACCACTGGGCGGTGGGCAAACGCTCATCCCGACGCTGAAGCAGCGTCTGGCAGCCCCCTCGGTGCTGGTCAGCCTGACGGCCATTGCCGAAATGAAAGGCGTCTGCACCGGCGACGACGGCGCGCTCTGCATCGGTGGTGGCACGACCCATGCCACCGTGGCCAAAGAGGCGACCGCTTATCCGGGCCTCGCGGCGCTTGCGGGCAATATCGGCGATCCGGCGGTCCGCAATCGCGGCACCATCGGCGGCAGCCTTGCCAACAACGACCCCTCTGCCTGCTACCCGGCGGTGGCTTTGGCATCGGGCGCAACCATCGTGACCAACAACCGCTCGATTGCGGCGGATGACTACTTTCAGGGCATGTTCGCCACCGCACTGGACGAGGGTGAAATCGTCACCGAGGTCCGCTTTCCGGTGCCGGAAAAGTCCTGCTACATGAAGTTCGAACAACCCGCCTCGCGCTTTGCTCTGGTCGGTGTGTTCGTCGCCAAATACGCCGACGGCGTGCGGGTCGCTGTCACCGGCGCGTCCGAAGAAGGTGTTTTCCGCTGGACAGAGGCCGAAGCAGCCCTGTCGGCGAATTTCTCGGCGGATGCGGTGCCTGCTGCACCTTCGGGCGATGGCATGATCTCGGATCTGCATGGCTCCGGCGCGTATCGTGCGCATCTGGTTGGGGTCATGACCAAGCGGGCAGTGGCTGGCGCAAGCTGATCACGTTTCCCGAACAACAGATCAAAGCCCCGGTTATCGACCGGGGCTTTTTCTTTTGCGGCTCTGCCCCAAACCCCGGGATCGTTTTGAACCAGAGAAGATCAGACGGTCTGGATGTTCCCGTCGCTGTCTACAAGCGTGATGCGGTGTAGCTTTGCAGCCAGCTTGAGCCGTCGAAGCGCATTCAGATCCATGAACACCGCTGCCGTTGACAGGGCATCCGCCATTGTGGCCGATGGCGCCTCGATGCTGACGGTGGACCAGAGCGGCAAGTCCCCACGCGGACCAAGGATATGGGTCTGATCGCCCAACACCATTGCCGCGGGGCTGGACGTGGCAATCGCCATATCACGCAGGCTGCGCGTTCCCAGGTGGCCATAGACCGGGTCTGCAAGACCAAGGGTGAACGGCCCACCGATCGCCGCCTGTTCGCCGATATTCACCAGCGCCTGAGTTGCGCCATGACCGACCAGCATATCGCGCATCACATCCGTGGCGAACCCTTGGGCGATCCCGTTGAAGGTCAGTGCCTGACCTTGTTGCAGGGTGATCGTCCGCTTGGACCAGCGCACGCGGGACCAGCCAAGCGCCTGCCGTGCGTGGTCTGTATCGCGACCCAGCGCCAGAGCCTCCCACAGGGGTTGGATGGATGGATCGAACAAGCCACCGCTGGCACGGTGCGCTGTATCGGCGCGCGCCATCAGTCTTTGCATGAGGCTGTTCGGGTTGGACAGGTGCCCCATTCTGTTCAACTGCGACAGGTCAGAGGTCGCTTTGAACAGGCTGAATGTCTGCTCTATCGTGTGAAGCAGGCGCGGAACATCCGACAGCGCGGGCTCTGTCATCTCGCGCGGCCCGTGCAATGTCACCGACACCTCCGCCCCCAGCGCCTGACCCGACCATGTGGCAGCCCGCGCTCCGGCAGGGGCACAGGCAAAGGCGGCGGCAAGGGTGATGAAGCGGCGTCGTTTCATTCGGCAGGCACCGTGTTGGGATGGCCCAGAGTGCGTGGCACGCGGCGACCGGCGCGACCTTTCAGGATCAGCGGAACACATTGCTCCGAGTCGTCATGGATGGTCACGCAATCAAGGCATTGGAAACATTCGGAATACTGAATCGCGCCTTTGGGTGTGATCGCGCCGTAGCTGCATTTGACCTTGCACAGCTGGCAGGGCGATCCACATTCCACCCGGCGCGGAATCCACCGTCGCAGGTGCAGCACGCCACCAATCGCCATCAGCGCGCCCAACGGGCAGAGGTAGCGGCAGAAGCCTTTGAAGACAACCATGCCCAGCACCAGCCACAGTGCGGCGTAGGCGACGTAATACCATTCGCGCACGAAAAAGGTGGTGATAGCCGTCTTGAACGGTTCGATTTCGGCGGCCTTGTCCATGTAGGACGGCACGAAGAGCGTCACGCCGACCAGCCCGGCCAGCGCCACGTATTTCAACGACTTCAACCGCGCATCCCAAAGCGCGCTTGGCTCGATTCTTGGCAGGCGCAGCAGCCGTCCCAGATGGTGCGCAAATTCCTGCATTGCGCCGAACGGACACAGCCATCCGCAGAACAGCCCGCGCCCCCACAGCACAAAGCCGAGGATCGTCACCGCCCAGATCAAGAGCGAGAACGGATCATAGAGCAGGAACCCGAACGATCCGCCCGCCCTCGTGGTTTGCAGCGCCGCCAGCGGTGTCACGATGGACAATTGCCCCTGTCCCCACCAGCCGATGAAGCCAAGCACCATTGCAAGGATCGTCAGGCGCACAGGTGTGAACGCCGCCAACCCCGCAAGCCAGCTTTGCGCCCCCAGCAGCACCGCCACCAACAGCGTCAGGAATACTGCCAGCACGATCAGATCCGTTTGACGGTTCAGGATCGCCTCTTTCCATGGCGGGAGTTTCTTCACCACGACGGGGCGGGCAAAGAACCTGTCATCCGTCACATGGCTGGCGGTCAATTGCACCGACCCGATCTCGGGCTGGAACATCCCGTGTTCGCGCACAGCCTCCACACTCATCGTCCAGTCGCGTGTCGGATCGAAGCCCAGCCGCCGGTCGGTGCGCAGGATCATCGCCACACCATCGTGCAACGCATCCGGCACGGCATCGCTCAACTCGACGAACAGATCCGCATCGCGCAGCGCCACCGGGAACCCGTCCTGATCCGCGCCGATCCAGTCCGGCGCCGTATTGCGCACAAAATCCTCTGACACCAACCCATGCCGCCCGGTCTCGATCACCAGGATCGGCTCGTCGAAGGTCGAGATCGACATGAACCGGTCCAGGTCTTCCAGCGTATCCTCGTCCAACAGCACCCGCGCGATCGACCTTGGCCCCACATCCGCGATCCACAGATCAAGGTAGGGCGCGTCGGGATCATCCAGCGCTTCTGCGTCGTCATCCTCCCACACCGTGCCGTCGAACAAAGCCTGCACCTCTGCATTGGTCGCCACCCGCCGCGTGATCAGCCCCTGTGTCACCAGATCATCCCACGTCAACACCTCGACATAGTCCGGGTTCGGGTACGCCGGTGGCCCCGACGCAATCCCCTGCATCTTCTCGCGCGCCACCTGCAACGCAGCCGCCAATACCGACTCGTGTGCGATTCGCACCGAGGCCGTGGCCTTGGTCACACCATCGAGATAGACCAACTGTCCGCCGCCATCGCCCGCGCCATAGGGCGTGCCAACCACGAGGGAATCACTGATCGAATGCCCGCGATACTGCTCGAAGAACGCATGGAACGGCGCCTGACCCAGACCCGACACGAAGATCGGTTCGTTATGGTCCAGAAGCTGCACATCCAGGAACCGCCCATCAAGATCCAGCACGACCAGCACGTTGATCGGCGCGCCGGAAAAGCCGGGCAGGGCGGCCATCGGCTCGGTCTGGAACACATAGCCCGCAGGCGCGCCGCCCGAGTTGAGCAATTCGTACACCCCATCCTCGGAAATCAACTCCCCAAGGCTCATCGGCGCGTAAATCTTCGCCGCGATCTCGTCCTCGGACAACACTTCTCCGACTGCGCAAACGGCGCTCACACACCACAAAACCGCGGCGAGGATGAAATGGAAGCCTCCCATGACCGCGACCATAAAAGCGCTGCCCGCATAGCCCTATTGGACCTTCGTCCAAGAGCCACGACGCCCCGCGATCCCCTATGCTCCCCCCATGCGCGCACCACCCCATGTCACCCTGATCTCGCTTGCCCTGCTGATCGCCGCCTGGACGCTCGGCGCCTGGGCGATGAACGACGCCGACATCCTGCCGACCCCCGTCGCCGTCTGGCACGAGATCGCCGAGGAAAGCGCCTCCGGAGACCTCTGGTATCACATGGCCAATACCCTGCGCCGCGTGGCCTTGGCCTTCGCGCTCGCCATGACAATCGGCATGACCCTCGGCCTCGCCATGGGCCGGTCCGAGCGGCTCAACATGTGGCTCGACCCGTGGGTCACCGTCTTCCTGAACCTGCCCGCGCTGGTGATCATCGTGCTCTGCTACCTCTGGATCGGGTTGAACGAGGTCGCGGCCATCATCGCTGTCGCCCTCAACAAGACCGCCATGGTCACCGTCACCATCCGCGAAGGCGTCCGCACATTGGACCGGGGCGTCCGCGACATGGCCCAGGTCTACCGGCTCAGCCCCATGACCCGCCTGCGCCACATCATCTGGCCCCAGCTTGGGCCGTTCGTCGCCACCAGCACCCGCAACGGGCTGGCCGTGATCTGGAAAATCGTGCTGGTGGTCGAGTTCCTGGGCCGCTCCAACGGCGTCGGCTTCCAGATCCACCTCTATTTTCAGCTCTTCGACACCGCAACCGTCATGGCCTACGCACTGGCCTTCACGGGGGTTATGCTAAGCATCGAGTACGGGCTTGTGCAGCGGTGGGAGAGGGGGGCGAATGCGTGGCGGCGGGTGTGAATTGTGCGGTGCGTGAAATCACGCACCCTACACCCGAAAAACGCCGTAGGGTGCGTGATCGCACGCACCATGCAACGTATCAATCTATAAGAGCCCTTACCTCTGAGAACGACGTCGACAAGCGGTAATCCCAGATTTCCCAAGTGTTATTAAGTTGAAAAGCCTCAAGATAAAGAAATAGCCCGTAGCCATCGCCGAAAAACGCCGTCAGTTCTTGCCTATGATTCTCATTGAGAGAAGCGTCCAACATCGCAAAGCAATCTGAAAAGCCGTTTGGAAACGCAGAACTCAATGTCGAAACATCCTTTTCTGTGTATTCAAGGCGACTCCCAACAATTGTAGGTGTCGAGATCTCGTGGAAGAAAGTTTCGTAGTCGCCGTTGAGAATCTCAGTTGCCAAGTCGCGAAACACCTGCGGTTTTTCGTTATCCTGGCAGCCGCCAGCTTGACCTTGTGAACCCAACGCCAACATCGCGGCGAATAATCCCGTTGACAGTTTCGCGTTGAATCCGGTCGGAGCTGTTGCGTTGATGAGCGCGATGATCATGTATCTTTCAAGCCTTCACCATTTCATGGGTATCTTCCAACCTAACGGTTCAGTTCTTTTTAGGGAATGCAATTCATAAACACATGTCCCAAAAAAAAGTCGTTGGGTGCGTGCTCGCACGCACCACTTAAATCGCGTCTTTGCTTACCCTTCGAAAACTCGAAAACGCCCAATCCTCCGGTCTCTCCACCAATCCATGCTTCACCGGATTGACCCAACAATACTGCAAATGCGCCGTATAATCCGCCTCATCCCGAATGTGATGCTCCCAGAACCGGCGTTGCCACACGCCGCGTTCCTGTCGTTTGACATGGCTGGGTCGCAGCACCCCTGCGGGAACATCGCGTGAGAACCGAGATTTGATCAAGCGCCATCGCGTCGGATAGTCAGTATCGCCGTCTGGCAATCGCCAGATGCAATGCATGTGATCGGGCAGGACAACCCATGCATCAATGTCAAACGGTCTTTCATTTTTCGTCAGGCGGACAGCTTGCCGAAGAAGGTTGATTTCCCGGATGAGCAGGTCGCTGCTTCGATCCGCCAAGGTAACGGTGAAGAAGATCGGCGCATTGGCGAGTTTGGGGCGGCGGTAGTTGGACATGTCCGAACCATGTCGGTGCATGGTTAATTTGTGGTGAAAGTGGTGCGTGAAATCACGCACCCTACACAAATCCCGTAGGGTGCGTGCTCGCACGCACCGTCACCATCAACTCCCCCATGACCTTCCCCCAAACCCATGCTACACCGCCCTCCAAACCACCACCAAAGGGCACTCCCATGGCCAAGACCCCGACCGGCAAGACCCCAGACGGCAAGAACACCTCCGGGCGCGGACAGCGTGACCTCAAGGTCAAGGTCAAGTCCGCGCGGGGCCGCAAGCTGTCCTCGACGCGCTGGTTGCAGCGGCAGTTGAACGACCCGTATGTCAAGCGCGCGCAGGCCGATGGCTACCGGGGCCGCGCCGCCTACAAGATACTCGAACTGGACGAAAAGTACCGCTTCCTCGTCCCCGGCGCCCGCGTTGTCGACCTGGGTGCCGCCCCCGGTGGCTGGTGTCAGGTCGCCGTCAAACGGGTGAACGCGCTTGGCGAAAAGCCGGGCAAGAAGATCGGCACCGTCCTCGGCATCGACCTGCAAGAGATGGATCCGATTGCCGGGGCCGAACTCCATGTGCTCGACTTCCTCGACGAAGGTGCCGACGATCAGGTCAAGGACTGGCTCGGCGGCCCCGCCGATGTCGTCATGTCCGACATGGCCGCCTCAAGTTCCGGTCACAAGCAGACCGACCACCTGCGCATCATCCACCTGTGCGAAACCGCCGCCCAATTCGCCTTCGACGTGCTCGAAGAGGGCGGCACCTTCGTCGCCAAGGTGCTGGCCGGCGGGGCCGAGGGCGAGTTGCAGAAGCTGCTCAAACAGCGCTTCACCAAGGTCGTGAACGTCAAGCCACCCGCCTCAAGATCCGACAGTTCCGAGAAATTCGTCGTCGCGACCGGCTTCAAGGGCTGACCGACCGGGGCAACCGTACGTTTCGGGGTCTACCGTACGGATGAGTTGTACGGTTCGACCGTACGAAGCGACCGGTTCGCCCGCTCCCGCAGGGCCAGCGCCACGTCCGGGCGCAGCGTGTCCGACACCTCTCCGGCGTCGCGCAACAGCGTCTGCACGTTCCGCTGCCGCAGGAGTTCGAACAACCGTTTCAGCCGCGCATCCGCCGCCCGGAATTCAGGATAATGTCGCATGAAGCCTCCCCAGGCGGTCTGACATGTCGATGGTAATACCCTGATATTGCGGTGCTTTTGGGTCGAAACTGTGGCAGGGAGGCGGGCGGAGAAAAACGTCACGCCCGGTCGCAAACCCCATTGCAATCAAAGCGTTTCCCACCCAGTCTGACCCGAAAAAGCCAAGGGACAGCACATGCCATTATCCATGACCCAAGAGGTCTTCATCACCTGCGCCGTGACCGGATCCGGCAGCACCCAGAACCGCAGCCCCCACGTCCCGAAATCCCCAAAAGAAATCGCCGACAGCGCCATCGCCGCCGCCAAGGCCGGTGCGGCGATCGTTCATTGCCATGTCCGCGACCCGGATACCGGCGCGCCGTCGCGGAAACTTGAATATTATCGGGAAGTTACGGATCGGATTCGCGATTCCGAGGTGGACGTGGTGCTCAACCTCACCGCCGGGATGGGCGGCGATATCACCTTCGGATCGACCGAAAAACCGCTCCCGGTGGACGCTGATGGCACCGATATGGCGGGTGCAACCGAGCGCGTCGCCCACATCGCGGACTGCCTCCCCGAGATCTGCACCCTTGATTGCGGCACAATGAATTTCGCCGAGGCCGACTACGTCATGACCAACACTCCCGGCATGTTGCGCGCGATGGGCCGCATGATGACCGACCTCGGCGTGAAGCCAGAGATCGAGGCCTTCGACACGGGGCATCTCTGGTTTGCCAAGGAGCTGGTCAAGGAGGGCGTTCTCAAAGACCCTGCTTTGGTGCAACTGTGCATGGGTGTGCCCTGGGGCGCGCCGAACGACCTCAACACCTTGATGGCGATGGTCAATAACGTGCCCGATCTCTGGACCTTCAGCGCGTTTTCGCTTGGGCGGAACCAGATGGCCTATGCAGCGGCGGCGGTTCTGGCGGGTGGTCATGTGAGGGTCGGGTTGGAAGACAATCTGTGGCTCGACAAAGGCGTGCTCGCCACGAACGCGCAACTGGTCGAACGGGCTGTCGGCATCGTGGAAGGCATGGGTGCCAAGATCATGGGGCCGCAGGCGGTTCGGGACAAGTTGGGCGTGACCAAACGCGCGCCGCGAGGCTGAGATGGCGGTCATTCTTTGTTATGGTGACAGCAATACACATGGCACCAAGCCGCTTGAAAAGCTGGGCGCATTTGCGCGTCACGCTGCGGGCGACCGGTGGCCGGATGTGATGGCCGAGGCGCTGGGTGCTGGGCATCAGGTGATTTCGGAAGGTTTGCCGGGTCGGACAACGGTGCATGACGATATGGTGGAAGGCGGGATGCGCAACGGGTTGACTGTGCTGCCCGCGATCCTGCAAAGCCATGCGCCGATTGACCTGATGGTGCTGATGCTGGGGACCAATGATCTCAAGAACCGGTTTTCGGTGACGGCTTTCGAAATCTCGCGATCCTTGGAACGGTTGATCCTTGCGACACGCGCCGAAGCGGTGGTGACGGACATTCTTCTGGTATCGCCGGTTCCGGTGAAAGAAGCAGGTGTCCTGCGCGACGTGTTCGCTGGCGCCGAGGCGCGTCAGCGCGGGTTGAGTGCTTTCATAGCGGCGGCGGCAGAACGGCAGGGCGTCGGTTTCCTTGACGCTGGATCGGTGGTCAGCGTCTCACCCGTCGATGGCGTGCATTGGGATGCAGCCTCGCACCACACGATGGGCGCAGCGATGGCCCAAGCGATCATGGCGCGGTAATGAAGCAGGTCGTCATAACTGGCGGTGGGTCCGGACTTGGGCGTGCGATGGCCGAACGGTTCATGTCCGAGGGCGCCCGCGTTGCCATCTGCGACGCAGACCCGGACGCGGTTGCGGATTTTGCGGCGACGCATCCTGACCAGATCGCCTGTGCAGCAGACGTGACCGATGAGGCGCAGATGCAGGCATTCTTCGACCAGATCGATACCGCGTGGGATCGCGTCGATGTGGTGTGTGCCAATGCCGGGATCGGTGGGCCTGCGGGGCGGATCGAAGACCTGAGCCTTGCAGACTGGAACCGCTGCATCGAAGTGAACCTGTCGGGTACGTTCCTCACCTGCCGCTGGGCGGCGCGGCGGATGCGGGCAGCGGGGCAGGGGCTGATTGTCCTGACCTCCTCGACCGCCGGGCAGTTCGGCTATCCGCTGCGATCGCCTTATGCGACGGCGAAATGGGGGATTGTCGGCCTCACAAAGACACTCGCAATGGAGCTTGGCCCCGCAGGTGTGCGTGTGAACGCGATCTGCCCCGGCGCTGTCGAAGGTGACCGGATGGACCGGGTGGTGGCGATGGAAGCCGCTGCATCGGGCAAGACCCATGACGAGGTGCGCGCGCTTTACGTCAAGGGCGTGTCGCTGCGCACATGGGTGACGGCAGAGGATGTGGCGGACACGGTGTCG
Source organism: Marivita sp. (assembly GCF_051859345.1). Classification (GTDB taxonomy): domain Bacteria; phylum Pseudomonadota; class Alphaproteobacteria; order Rhodobacterales; family Rhodobacteraceae; genus Marivita. Next base: position 69,031 of record NZ_JBHYFV010000018.1, read on the forward strand.
TGGCTCGCGTCATCGCAAGCCAAACGCATTTCCGGCCAGATCTTGGCCATCGACGGACATACGGAGACACTTGTACCATGATAGGCATTGCAGCGATCATCGGTGGTGGCGTGATCGGCGGCGGCTGGGCCGCGCGGTTTGCGTTGATGGGATGGGACGTTCGGATTTTCGATCCCGACCCCGAGGCCGAGCGCAAGATCGGCGAGGTCATGGCCAACGCGGCGCGGGTGTTCCCGATGCTCTACGAGGCGCCGATGCCGGTACGGGGCGCGATCACCTATGTCGGCTCCGTGGCCGAGGCTGTTACCGGTGCCGACTGGATCCAGGAAAGCGTGCCGGAACAGCTCGACATCAAGCACAGGGTCATTGCCGAAATACAGGCGGCCTGTTCTGAAACTGCGGTTCTGGCCTCCTCGACCTCGGGGTTCAAACCGTCGGAATTGCAGCAGGACGCAGCACGTCCCGGCCAGGTCATGGTCGCGCACCCGTTCAACCCGGTCTACCTGCTGCCGCTGATCGAACTGGTGCCCAGTGCCGCATCAGACACGTCCATCGTGACGCGCGCCAAGCAGATCCTGACTGGGATCGGCATGTACCCCCTGCATGTCCGGGCCGAGATCGACGCCCATATCGCCGACCGCTTCCTTGAGGCGGTGTGGCGCGAGGCGCTGTGGCTGGTGAAAGACGGCATCGCAACGACCGAAGAGATCGACAACGCGATCCGCTACGGGTTCGGCCTGCGTTGGGCACAGATGGGCCTGTTCGAGACCTATCGCGTGGCAGGTGGTGAGGCAGGCATGCGGCACTTCATGGCGCAGTTCGGGCCGTGCCTGCAATGGCCGTGGACCAAGCTGACCGATGTGCCCGAGTTCACGGACGACCTGGTGGATCTGATCGCGGGCCAGTCCGATGCGCAATCGGGACATATGAGCATTCGTGATCTGGAACGGCTGCGCGACAACAACCTCGTCGCCATCCTGCGCGCGCTGAAACAGCAGGGCGCTGCGGCGGGCAAGCTGATCCTCGATCACGACACCGCCCTGCGCGGACCTTTGGGGGCCGAAATCCCATTGGTCACAGTGCGGCGTGTGGTGCCTGTGGACTGGACCGACATCAACGGACATATGAACGAGGGGCGCTACGGGCAGTTGTTCAGCGATGCGTCCGAGGAATTCATGACCCATATCGGCGCGGACCGCGCGTATATCGCGGCCGGGCACAGCTATTTCACGGCTGAGACAAAAACCAAGTATCTGGCTGAAACCCGTGCGGGCGAAGACATCTATGTGACAACGCATATCATCGTGGCCGATGGCAAAAAGCTGCAACTCTGGCACCAGATGCACCGCGCGTCCGATGATGCGTTGCTGGCGAATTGCGATCAGTTCATGCTGCACGTGTCGTTGGAAACCCGTCGATCTTGTCCACCCCTGCCGCATGTGGCCGAGGTATTGAACCGGCTTGCAGACGCCCATGCAGAGGCGGATCAATGAATTTCGGGCTGAGCGATGAACAGCAGTTGATTGTCGCAACTGTGCGCGAATTCGTCGAACGCGAGATCTACCCGTACGAGGCCGAGGTCGAACGCACGGGTGAGGTGCCGGCAGAGGTGGCGCAGGAGATCAAGCGCAAGGTGCTCGATCTGGGCTTCTACGCCTGCAACTTCCCCGAAGAGGTGGGCGGCGCGGGCCTGTCCCATCTCGACTTCGCGCTGGTGGAGCGCGAGTTGGGGCGCGGGTCCATGGCTCTGACGCATTTCTTCGGGCGGCCGCAGAACATCCTGATGGCCTGTGAAGGCGACCAGAAAGAGCGGTATCTGCTTCCCGCCGTGCGTGGCGAGAAGATGGACGCGCTTGCCATGACAGAACCCGAGGCCGGATCGGATGTGCGTGGTATGTCCTGCACCGCCCGGCGCGATGGCGGCGACTGGTTGGTCAACGGAACCAAGCATTTCATCTCGGGCGCAGATCACGCGGATTTCTTCATCGTCTTCGTCGCAACCGGTGTTGATGAGACACCGAAGGGACCGAAAAAACGCATCACCTGTTTCCTTGTCGATCGCGGCCATCCCGGCTTTTCCGTGCGGGATGGCTACAAATCGGTCAGCCACCGCGGCTACAAGAACTGCATCCTTGAATTCGACGAGTGCCGCCTGAGCGATGCGCAGGTCCTGGGCGCGGTTGATGGCGGGTTTGCGGTGATGAACACCTGGCTCTACGCCACACGCATCACCGTCGCCACCATGAGCGTCGGCCGCGCGCGGCGCGTCTTCGATCACGCCCTGAGCTATGCCGCCGAACGCAAGCAGTTCGGCCAGCAGATCGGCAAGTTCCAGGGTGTCAGCTTCCAGATCGCCGACATGATCACCGAGATCGACGCGGCGGACTGGCTGACGCTCAGCGCCGCTTGGCGGCTGGACCAGGGATTGCCCGCCAACCGCGAGATTGCCAGCGCGAAACTCTATGCCAGCGAAATGCTGGCCCGCGTAACCGATGCGACGCTGCAGATCCATGGCGGTATGGGCCTGATGGACGACTATCCCGTAGAACGCTTCTGGCGGGATGCACGGGTCGAACGGATCTGGGATGGCACATCGGAAATCCAGCGCCACATTATCAGCCGCGACCTGCTACGACCGCTTGGGGCGTGACCCCGTGTTTCTTTGGGCCTTAAATACCTTGGGGTCTGGGGCAAAGCCCCAGCAGTTTCCGTCAACGGAAACTCCAAGATGCGTGAACGCATCGTGACGCGCGCGCTTGACCGTCTGTTCCGACCGTCCACGGTTGCGGTAATCGGCGGCGGCGCATGGTGCCGCGCAGTGATCGCGTCGTTGACGCGGATCGGTTTTGACGGCCCGGTCTGGCATGTACATCCGACCGCAGACTCTGCATTCCGCAACATTGCAGAACTGCCGGCAGCGCCCGATGCCTGTTTTATCGGCGTCAACCGCAACGCGACCATCAACTGCCTGCGCGATCTTTCGGCCAAGGGCGCCGGCGGCGCGGTCTGCTTTGCAAGCGGTTTTGCCGAAACTGGCGATGGCGTCTTGCTGAACGCTGCCCTGCTGGATGCCGCCGGGGACATGGCCATCGTCGGGCCGAATTGCTACGGCTTCGTTAATGCGCTGGACCGCACCGCGCTTTGGCCGGACGTGCATGGCCTGATCCCGGTGGAAAAAGGTGTGGCGATCCTGACGCAAAGTTCGAACATTGCCCTGAACCTGTCGATGCAGAAACGCGGGCTTCCGATTGCGTTTCTGGGCACGGCGGGCAATCAGGCGCAGACCGGGCTGAGTGAGATGGCATTGCACCTGATCCGGGATCCAAGGATCACCGCGCTGGGTCTGCATATCGAAGGGGTCGGTGATCTTGCTGCGCTGCAGGTGTTGATGCAAGAGGCAAGTCGCCTTTGTAAACCGGTGGTTGCGTTGAAATCTGGCCGGTCCGAGGCCGCGCAATCCGCAGCGCTGTCGCATACCGCGTCGATGGCTGGTTCGGATGTTGGGGCCAATGCGCTTTTTGACCGGCTGGGGATTCTGCGGGTCCGGTCGCTGGATGCCTTGATCGAGGCTTTGAAACACGCGCATCTATATGGGCCCACAGCACCCGGCCAGATCGCGTCGCTGTCCTGTTCGGGTGGCGAGGCAAGCCTGATGGCTGATGGCGGCGCGGCGCGTGGCTTGCGGTTTGCACCTCTGAGCGCGGAACAGGACAGCGCGCTGGAGGCTGTGTTGGGACCGCTGGTGACGCGGGCAAATCCTCTGGATTACCACACCTTCATCTGGAACGACCCCGAGAGGATGGCCGAAGTTTATGGGGTCATGGCGTCAGGCGACGCGGACTTGACCGTGATCCTTGTCGATATGCCAAGGCAAGACCGCTGTGATACGGATGCCTGGGACTGTGTCGAGATCGCCGTGACTCTGGCCCGGCAAAGAACCGGGAAAGCTTTGGCGTTGCTGACCACCTTGTCAGAGTCGATGTCCGAGGGCATGGCGGCGCGGCTGATGGCAAACGGTATCCTGCCGCTGCACGGTCTGGACGCCGCGCTGGATGCGGTGTCGGTGATCTATGCGGACAGGGTAGTGGCGGACCCGGACCGGACCCTTGCGATACCCGCTCCGTCAACTAAGAGCCGAATGCTTGACGAGTCGGCGGCAAAGACGGCTCTGGGCGATCACGGTCTGGATGTGCCACGCCACGCGCTGGCCACAACCGTGCAGTCGGCAGGCCTGGCCGCCGAACCGCTTTTTCCGGTTGTGCTCAAGGCGCGCGGGCTGGCCCACAAGTCAGAGTCCGGTGGGGTTGTTCTTGGGCTGCAGACGGTGTCGGCAGTGCAAGACGCGGCGCAGGCAATGGTCTGCGATGGCTTCTATGTGGAAGAGATGGTGTCGGACGGTGTTGCCGAGCTGCTGGTCGCAATCCTGGCGGATCCGGCGCATGGCTATGTGTTGACCCTTGGGGCAGGGGGCGTGTTGACCGAGTTGTGGCAGGACACGCAGCATCTTCTTGTTCCGGCCAGCGAAACAGAAGTGGTCGCCGCACTCGACCGCTTGCGCATCGCGCCGCTACTGTATGGCTATCGGGGCAAACCTGCCGCAGACCGAGACGCAGTGATCCGGGCGGTTATGGCACTACAGGCCTATGTGATTGCACAGGCGGGCCGGGTGGCCGAGATCGAAGTCAATCCGCTGATCGTCACCCCGACCCGCGCGGTGGTGGCCGATGCCCTGATCCGGGAGGAACTCTGATGGACAGTCCCTTACATGTGACACGCGACGGGCATGTGCTCGAGGTCACTTTGAACCGGCCCAAGGCCAATGCGATCGACCTGCTCACCAGCCGCGCCATGGGGGAAGTGTTCAAGTCCTTCCGCGATGATCCGGATCTGCGCGTGGCCATCCTCACCGGGGCAGGGGACAAGTTCTTCTGTCCGGGCTGGGATCTCAAGGCGGCAGCCGATGGTGATGCTGTGGATGGCGACTACGGTGTGGGCGGATTTGGCGGCATTCAGGAATTGCGCGATCTCAACAAGCCGGTGATCGCCGCCGTCAATGGCATCTGCTGCGGGGGTGGTCTGGAGCTGGCCTTGAGCGCCGACATCATCCTAGCCGCCGATCACGCCAGCTTTGCCTTGCCCGAAATCCGGTCGGGCACGGTGGCGGATGCGGCTTCGGTGAAACTGCCCAAGCGGATTCCCTATCATATCGCGATGGAGATGCTGTTGACCGGGCGCTGGCTGGATGTGGACGAGGCGGCGCGTTGGGGATTTGTGAACCATGTCCATCCTGCCGCTGACCTCATGGCCCAAGCCCGCAAGATGGCGGCGCTTTTGGCGTCAGGTCCACCGCTGGTCTACGCCGCGATCAAGGACATCGTGCGCGAGGCCGAGGATTCGTCGTTTCAGGACATGATGAACCGGATCACCAAACGCCAACTGGCGAGTGTGGACGTGCTTTACGACTCGGAAGACCAGCTTGAAGGGTCAAGAGCCTTCGCCGAAAAGCGCGATCCGGTGTGGACGGGCAAGTGACTCGGCGCGAGTCCCAGGGGTTACGCAGGGGCATGTGTGGGTAAGCCTGTGGATAATGCGTGCCTGCACTGCCTTGAGAGGGATGGCGTGAGGGGCGCGCGTTGGCGGAAGCAGTGATTTTCCGAATTAAAACGTTTGTTTTCAGTGGCATGACAGAAAAATGACGAAAATCACGAATTTCCCAAGATTTCTGCTTGCGGTCCTGCGGCACCAACTCTAAAAGCCCCTTCACCGGCGCTGCTGAGGCGGACGCGGGGACGACGGAAGGGACGACGGACTGAGGTTCGGAAGGA
>NZ_JBHYFV010000019.1:0-74201 GCF_051859345.1 Marivita sp.
ACGGTCGGTGCGCGCAGGAAACGCACGTCGTTCATCATCACCTCTTCACCGGTTTCCGGGTCATACAGAAAGTTGCCGCAGATGCCGTGTACCGATGGCGGACGCCCCGTTGCGATGCTCATGTTGTTGGGGTTGGTGAAGGACGGGATCACCGAATGCGCCAGCCGGTCCGTCCCGGTTTCGCGGATGCGCTTGAGCGTCGGCATCAGCCCTTCGTCGATCGCCACCTCAAGGTATTCGGGCTCGCAACCATCCAGACAGATCGCAATCGCGCAGGTCTTGGGCGCGGGATAGATGCGGTCATTGGCAACAACGGGTGTGTTAATCGGCATATCGGTTCCTTCAGGCGGCGAGTTTCTTGCGTTCTTCCAAAGCGGCGGCGGGAGGTGCGGCGCTGCTCACGTTCATATCGGCGAGTGTGTCGCGCGCGGCGTCCACCACGCGGCGCATCACGTGTTCATCCATCTGCCCGATCACGCCAATTCGGAAGCTGTCCACCACGGTCAGTTTGCCGGGATAGATGATGAACCCGCGTTGCTTCATGGCTTCATAAAAGGCTCCGAAGCTAAAATTCGGATCGGCGGGGCAGAAGAAGGTCACGATGATCGGGCTGAGCCAGCGGTCGGCCAGCAGGGTCTCGAACCCCAGATCGCGCATCCCCTGCACCATAACATCGCGGTTGTTGGTGTAGCGTGCGCCACGGGCGGGTACACCGCCTTCAGCTTCGTGCAGGTCGAGCGCCTTGAGAAAGGCGGCGACCACATGGGTCGGGGGCGTGAAACGCCACTGGCCGGTTTTCTCCATCGTCGCCCATTGCGCGTGCACATCAAGAGACAGGGAGTGGGAGTTTCCTTTGGAGGCTTCGATCTCGTCCTTGCGGGCGATGACAAAACCGAAACCGGGGACGCCTTCGATACATTTATTGGCCGAAGACACGAACGCGGCGCAGTTGAGTTTGACCGGGTCCAAAGGCAGCGCGCCAAAGGCCGACATTGAGTCGATCAGGAGCTTGCGACCTGCCTTTTGCGTCGCCTCCGCAATCTCCTCGACGGGGTTCAGGATACCGCTGGAGGTTTCGCAGTGGATCGCGAGAACATGCGTGATCGCAGAATCATTCGCGAGGATTTGCGCCACCTCTTCCCCGCGTGGGGGCAGGTAGTCACCCTTGTCGAGCAGGTGACAACCGCGACCGAGGTAGTCAAGTGTTTGCGCCGCGCGCAGGCCATATGCACCGTTCGCCAGCACCAGCACCTTGCCATCTCGGGGTACAAAGCTTCCCAGCATCGCCTCGACGCAATAGCTGCCCGAACCCTGGATCGGGACGCAATCGTAGTCCGGTGCGCCGTCGCCGATCATCGCCAGAAGGCGCGTGCGCATCGTTCGCGTCATGGTGCGGAAATCATCATCCCAGCTGCCCCAATCCTTGAGCATCGCCTGCTTGACAGAATAAGCCGTTGTCAGAGGGCCGGGGGTAAGAAGGTAGGGTTCACCCAGTTCGGGCGAAGGCAGGGGCGTGGCGGACATGACGGTGTTCCAAAGCTGTTCCTTCCTTCGATATGCGGTGGTGTGGGGCATATGTAAAATCTTTGTTTTCTATTGATTGATAGGTTACAGCTATACGAAATCCACAGCTTGGAGTGACCCCATGCGCTACAGCCAATTGCGTGCGTTTCATCATGTCGCCCTGCATGGCGGGTTTTCCCGTGCGGCGCGTGCGCTGAACATTTCGCAACCGTCCGTGTCGGATCAGGTGCGCCAGTTGGAGCAGCGCCATGATGTGTTGCTGTTTTCGCGCGAGGCGCGGCAGGTGCGGATGACCGATGCAGGCGAAGCGTTGTTCCGCCTGACAAGCGAGATGTTCGAAGTGGAGGAACGCATCAGCGCGCTGTTTGACGAAAGCAGGTCTGTGCTGTCGGGTCATCTCAGGATCATGGCGGATTCGGCGATGCATGTGACAGACGCGGTGCGCCGGTTTCGCGAAGCAAGCCCGGAGGTGTTTGTCACCATTCGCACCGGAAACACCGAAGGCCTGCTGCGCCGTTTGCGCAATTACGAGGCCGAGATCGGGGTCGTTGGAAACTCCATATCGGCGCCCGACCTCGACAGTGTTGATCTGGGTCGGACGCCGATCCTTGCGTTGGTGGCAGGGGGGTATCTGCCCAACGACACGCGCTGCCTGCGGTTTCGGGATCTGGGGCAATACCCTTTGATCTATCGGGAAGAAGGGTCGCGCACGCGGGCGCAAGTCGAAGAGGAAGCAGCGCGATTGAAACTGGCCTTGACGCCGGCAATCGAAGTGGAAGGCCGCGAAGCGATGCGCGAAGTCGTGGCGTCTGGTGCCGGGATCGGCTTTATCAGCGAAGCCGAATTCGGCCACGATTGGCGACTGAGGGCCATTCCTTTCGAAGACGTGGACATCGGCATGTCGGAATCGCTCGTCACGCTGTCGGCGCGTCGGGACGTTCCGTTGATCCGCGGGTTCGTCAAAGCGGTGCAGAAGTCACTGGGCGAGTCGGTCTCATAGGTTTTGCCTATATGTGTATATCAATGACCTGTCTTTACATATGAAACGCGCTTGGCATGATCGCTCTAGTCTTGGGATGTACCGTGCCGAAATCCAAACTGAATACGCTTTTTATCGTCATCGACCAGTTGCGCGCGGATTGCGTGTTTGGCGCGCTTGCGGCGCATCTTGATTTGCCCAATATCCGGGCGCTTGCGGATGATGCCGTTTCGTTTCAGAACCACCATTCGGTGACCTCACCTTGCGGGCCGTCGCGTGTCTCACTGCTCACGGCGCAATATGCGTCGAACCACGGCGCGACCCGCAATGGGACGCCGCTGAAACGCGATACGCCCAATCTGGCGACTGTCGCGCGGGCGCACGGGCATGACCCGCTGCTGTTCGGGTATACGGACACATCTCATGATCCCCGGTTTCTTGCGCATGACGATCCGCGTCTGTTTTCCTATGAAGAACTCGCACCGGGGTTTGATGAGGTTGTGCGAATGCGCATGGAAGGCGATTCCAGCGCATGGGAAGGCTACCTTCGCGCCCAAGGCTATGAGGTGCCACCCTATCCGGAGATGTATCGCCCGGTTGGCGACACGCCGGATTCACCGGCGCTTTATGCCGCCGAACACAGCGATACGGCGTTCCTGACGGACCGTATGCTTGAAGAGCTTGGCAATCGGCCCGACGGCTGGTTCGCTTTGCTCACCTATATCCGCCCGCATCCACCGTTTGTGGCGCCCGCGCCCTATCATGCGATGTATTCCAACGGCGACATGCCGACTGCGCGACAGGCCGACGATCCGGATTGGCACCCGTTTGTGCAAACCGCACGCGCCAAGAGTTCTGTTGCCTCGACCGTGGTCGGGTTTCCAGATCTTGTTGAATCGGACGACACCACGCGGATGATCCGCAAACTGTATTTCGGGTTGGCGAGTGAGGTGGATCATCACATTGGGCGTGTGATCGACTGGCTGAAGGACTCTGGCCGTTACGACAATACGCTGATCGTACTGACCGCTGATCATGGCGAAATGCTCGGCGATTATGGGCTCTGGGGCAAGATGACGTTCCACGATGCCGCCTTTCATGTTCCGCTGATCATTCGCGATCCAGACTCGACCACCCGTGGCGCCGTGGTTTCCGCGCCGACCGAGTCCGTCGATGTCACACCCACCATCCTCGACTGTCTGGGGCTGGATGTGCCGCATTCGATGGATGGCCGAAGCCTGAAACCTTTTCTGCAGGGTGCCGTTCCGGATGATTGGAAACAGTTTTCCGTGTCCGAGCTCGACTTCGGCAATCCGATTGCGCCGACGCAGTGGCAAACAGCACATGGATTGTCGGTTGATGCGGCGAATCTGGCCGTTCTGCGCAAGGGGTCACTGCGATTCGTGCAGTTTGCCGGAGGGCTGCCACCGATCTTGATGGATGTCTCAAACGGCGATGAGAGTGAAAATCTGACAAAAAATTCAGCATATGTGCAGACAATGCTTGATTTGATGCAGAATTTGCTTTGCCATCGAATGGTTAACACCGATGGAACGTTTTCGAGGACATTGATTACCGAAGACGGCGTGAAGGTGGCCTCATGATTCAGAGCGCTGTCACAGGTCTGTCATGGTTGCCAGAGATACCTAGCCCGGCTGTTCCGGCGGGAGCTTACAAAGCAAAGGAGACACCACGCAAACTTTTGTCCATCGCGCGATGAGAAATGCCATCCGGGCCGCGTGATACAGGGACACCCGAAATGACCGGCTGTGGAAACGGACCGGCACAAAAAGGGGGGAACAGCCCCCGTTCACCACTTGGAACCAACAGGAGAGACAATGAAACGGATTTTATTATCAGGAGTGGCCCTGATTGCGCTCCCGGCAGTGGCTTATGCCAACTGCCCCGCAATCACGGTTGCCGACCCGATGGGAGTCGCCGCTGGCGAATTTCCCCAGCAATATGAACTGAGCGCCTTTCAGGAAGCCGCCGGTTGTTCGATGGAATTCTCTACCAACCCCGACATCGAGGCTCTGAACGCTCAGATCAAGGGAAACGGCGACCTGCCTGCGCTGGCGGATCGTTTGCCGTCCGAACCTCTGGTCATGGTGCCTTATGACAGCGTTGGCCAATACGGAGGCGAGCTGAACGTCCTGTCGAACGCGACCGAGGCGGGCACTTCCGACTTCCTGTCGGTGCGCCACGTCAACCTCGTGCGCTATTCCGACGATTTGCAAACCATCGTTCCGAACATTGCAAAGTCCTGGACATGGAACGATGATTACACGCAGCTGACCTTTACGCTGCGGGCCGGGCACAAATGGTCCGATGGCGAACCCTTCACCAGCGCCGATGTGGCCTTCTGGCATGACAGCATCATGCTGGACAAAAACATCTACGAAGCACCCCGCGATTATGTGACGGTCGGTGGCGAAACGATGACCGTCGAAACGCCCGACGACGTGACGGTGATCTTCAACCTACCCGCACCCAAGCCGGGTCTGCTGGCGCATTTCGCCACATCCTATGCACCGGGCTTCCTACCCCAGCACTTCCTTGGCCAGTTCCACCCGGACATCAACGCCGATGCGGACAGCTATGCTCAGTCGCTGGGTTTCGAAAACGGCTATGACGCGATCCTGGCCTATTACGGCAATTCGGACTGGACGGACACGCCCACGCCAATGCTGTCGCGCTCGGCCATTGCCGATGGCCTGCCGAAATCGACCTTGCCGACACTTGAATCGCACATCTACATCACCGACACGACCGAGGGTCGCACGCTGGTGGCGAACCCCTATTTCCACCAGGTCGATTCAACCGGTCAGCAGCTTCCCTATATCTCGACGCAGGATGAGCTGTATATCAACGACAACGAAGTGCGGATCCTCAAGCTGGTCAACGGCGAGGTGGATTACAAATCGCAATCCGTGCGTCTTGAATCGGCTCCGCTGCTTCTGGAAAATCAGGAAAAGGGCAATTACTCGATCCAGTTGAAGCCGACGGTGGGCATGCCCGCGTTCAGCTTCAACCTGACCTCCGAGGATCCGGCCAAGCGGGAACTGTTCAACAACCTGCGCTTCCGCGAAGCCATGTCAGTGGCGATCAACCGGGACGAACTGAACGAGATCGCGTATTTCGGTCAGGGCACACCCAGCCAGATCGCACCGTTCAACCCGGCCCCGAACTTTGTTGACCCCAAATGGGAAAGCTACAAGGCCGAGTTCGATCCCGATACCGCCAAGGCGATGCTGGACGAGATCGGCATGGTTGACACGGATGGCGATGGCTTCCGCGAATTGCCCAATGGCGAGGCGATCACGCTGAACATGCAGTTCTCGACGCAAGGCATTGCCGGACGTGTTGTCGAACTGGTCGGCCAGAACTGGGCCGATGTCGGCGTCCAGACACAGGTCAAGGAAGTGACGCCGGATGAATACCGCTCGGCGCAATCGTCCAACAATCTGGATGTGGGCCTGTGGCAATACGGTGCGCCTCTGGCGATTCACCTTGGCCTCAACAGCTTCTTCCGGGTGCCGTTCGGAACCTATTTCGAACACCGCACCGGGATGCTCTGGGCGGAATGGCTGGACAGCGATGGCGCAACCGGGGTCGAACCGCCGGACTACGTCAAGAAGCTTGCTGATGACATCGACGCGTTCCAGTCGGCTGTTCCGGGCACGCCGGAATCCGATGCGCTTGGTGCCGGTCTGGTCGAGACGTTTGTGAGCAACATGGTGATGATCGGGACCGTCAAGGCCCCCGAGCCGATCTATGCCAGCAACAATCTCAAGAACTTTACCGAGTTCAAGACCTGGTCCTATGAATACTATCGGACCTATCCGTACCGCCCCACGCAGTGGTGGCTGGACGAATAAGTCCCTCTGATCCGGACGCGGGCGGGCCTGAACCGCCCGCGTTCACCTGACGACAAAGACCGCCGATTGAAGCACAACCCGGATCCACCGGGGGCACAGGCGCACAGCAGGGACAGACTTGATGTTGAATTTTGCACGCTTCGTCGCAATTCGCGCCGTGCTGGCGATGATCACCCTGATCATCGTTTCGCTGGTCGTGTTTTCGCTGATGGAGCTGGTTCCCGGCGACTGCGCCGAACGTTATCTGGCGTTCAAGAACACCCAAGGGTCAGGCATTTCCGCCGCCGATATCCAAAACGAACGCATCCGTCTGGGACTGGATCGGCCGTTTCTGGAACGCTGGGGCAGTTGGATTGTCCACGCCTTTCAGGGTGAATTCGGGGACAGTTGCATTCTGCGTGTCAACATTGCGCAGCTTTTGGGCGATAAATTCTGGATTTCACTGGGGCTCTGCCTGGCTTCGTTGATGCTCGCCTATGCCATCGCCTTGCCCGTTGGGATCATCGCGGCGGCGTCGCACAATGCGGTGCTGAACAATTCGCTGCGGCTTTTCAGCTACCTGGGTCTGGCCTTGCCGAACTTCCTTCTGGCGCTGATGATCATGCTGTTTTCAACGGTCTATTTCGGTGACACGTTGACTGGACTCTTTTCGCCGCAATACCGCGATGCGGCGTGGAGTTTCGACCGCGTGCTGGATCTGCTCAGCAATGCGTGGCTGCCGATCTTCATCCTTGGCTGGTCCGCCACCGCCTTTGCTCTGCAAACGGTGCGCGCGCTGATGTCGGACGAGATCGGCAAGCTGTATGTCACCGCCGCCTCGGCGCGGGGCGTGCATGGGCGCAAGCTTTTGTGGAATTACCCGGCGCGGCACGCCTTGGGGCCAATCATCAACAGCCTTGGTTTCGACCTCAACCGCATCTTCAATGAACTGCCCATCGTCGCGCTGATCCTGACGCTGACCGAGGCGGGCGCGCTGTTGATCGAGGCGCTGGCGCGGTCCAATGACCAACAGCTTGCGGGCGCGATCATCTTTCTTCTGACCGCGTCCATCGTGACGCTGAATTTCCTGACGGACGTGTTGCTTGCCTTGCTCGACCCGCGTGTCCGCAAAAGCATCGTGCGGTGATCCCATGACAAGCACTCCTGATCCCCACAAACCCAACCTTGCCGAGACCACCGGCCCGGATGTGCAGATTGTCGAAACCGACGCCGCCGTCGAACGCCGGTCGAAAGAGGCCTATTTCACTGCGTCGCAGGGACAGTTGATCTGGGCCCGCTTCAAGAAGCAGCGCAGCGCAATGATCGCGGCTTGCATCCTTGTCTTCCTGATCCTGTCTGGCCTGTTCGCGCCGTTCCTGTCGCCCTACAACCCGACAATTGCCGGCAAGAACGACGCCTATACCAATGGCGCACCGCAGATCCCCATGTTCTGCGACGCCAATGGCTGTTCACTCCGGCCCTTCATCCACAGTGTCGAGCGGGAACGGTCGATGGCGACCAATTTCCGTTGGGTGACAACCGTCAACGAGGACGAGCGCAACTTTGTCTCGTTCTTCGTCGAGGGCTGGAACTACAAGCTCTTCGGGTTCATCCCGATGGACACGCATCTGTTTGGTGTCGAGGACGGCTTTATCCATGTCTTTGGCACCGACGCCAGCGGCAAGGACATCTTTTCCCGCACCTTCCACGCCATCTGGACCTCGCTTCAGGTGGGCACGATCGGGGTGCTGATCGCCTTTGTGCTGGCCTTGGTGATCGGGGGGGTGTCCGGCTATTACGGCGGCTGGATCGATTCCATCCTGCAAATGATCACCGACGCGGTGCGCACGGTTCCGGCAATCCCGCTGTTCATGGCGGTGGCGGCCTTCATGCCGCCTGAACTGTCAGCCGAGGAACGGTTCTTCTACATATCCCTGATCCTTGGCCTGATCGGCTGGCCCACCTTGGCGCGACGGGTGCGGACGCATCTGTTGACCGAGCGCAATCAGGAATATGTCCTGGCGGCACAGCTCTGCGGCGCGTCCTCGGGCCATGTGATCCGGCGGCACCTTCTGCCCAGCTTTACCAGCTATATCATCGTCGATCTGGTGATCTCGTTCCCCTACATGGTGCTGTCGGAGACCGCGCTGTCCTTCATCGGTCTGGGTTTGAAAGACCCGGTGAACAGCCTTGGCGTGATGCTTCAAAACGTGACCAGCGCTGATGTGCTTCTCAATTATCAATGGTATTTCATCCCGGTGATCTTTTTCATTGCCCTTGTGATGGCGTTCGTTTTTGTCGGTGACGGCCTGCGCGACGCAGCAGACCCCTATTCGGATAACAACAAATGACCGCGCTGATCGACGTAGAGAACCTCACCCTGAAATTCCGCACCGACGAAGGGCTGATCACGGCGGTGAACAATGTCAGCTTTTCCCTGAACACCGGTGAGGTGATGGGGCTCGTGGGCGAAAGCGGATCGGGCAAGTCCGTGACCGCCAAGGCGCTGATGCACCTCAATGCGCGCAATGCGGTGTATACTCCGGAAAGCAAGATCACGCTGCACACCGAGACCGGCCCGGTTGACGTGTTGTCCCTCAAGACGCCGCGAGAGTTGAACATCGTCCGCGGTGGCGCGGTGTCGATGATCTTTCAGGAACCGATGGCCAGCTTCGCGCCTGCCATCACTATCGGCAAACAGATGGTCGAACAGCTCTTGCTGCACGGCGATTACACCAAGGAGACGGCCAAGAAGGTCTCGATCGAGATGCTTGATCGCGTCGGGATATCGGACGCGTCCAGCCGCTTTGATCAATACGCGTTCGAATTGTCCGGCGGTATGCGCCAACGCGCGATGATCGCGATGGCCCTGTCGACAAAGCCCAAACTGCTGATTGCGGACGAGCCGACCACCGCGCTGGACGTGACGATCCAGGCGCAGGTGATCGACCTGATGAAAGACCTTGTGGATGAATTCCACATGGGCATCGTCTTTATCACCCACGATCTTGGCGTCGTCGCGCAGACTGCTGACAAGGTGAATGTGATGTACCTTGGGGGCATGATCGAGGAAGGCCCGGTGCGGGATGTGATCCGAAACCCAAAACATCCCTACACCCAAGGCCTGCTGGCCGCGTTGCCCAAGCTTGATGATCTTGATGCACCTCTGACCCCGGTGCCCGGTGACATTCCTTCACCCCTCGAACGGCCGTCGGGATGCGTGTTCCACACCCGCTGTAGTCAAATTGTCGGCGATGTGTGCAAGCGATCCGAACCCGACGAACGGTTCATAGATTCGACACACAAGGTGGCCTGCCACATCTACACGGAGGACGCGGCATGAGCGACGTTCTGATCCGGGCGAAAGGGCTGTCTGTCGGTTTCCCCATCGGCGGTGGCATTCTGAGGAAACAGATCCTCAAAGCGGTCGACAACGTGTCGCTTGATATTGAAGCTGGCTCTTTCTTCGGGCTTGTCGGCGAAAGCGGATCTGGAAAGACGACGCTTGGACGTGCGCTGTTGAAAGCGGCCCCGATCACCAGCGGTGGTGCGCAGTACACCGACGGAGAGGTCAGCTATGATCTTGAGAACATTTCCAAGGACCAACTTCGGGATTACCGCAAACGCGCCCAGCTGATCTTTCAGGATCCCTATGCCGCGCTTAGCCCGCGCATGACGGTGCGTGACATCATCGCGGAACCGCTCGAGGTGATGGGACTGACCAAGAACCGTCAGGAAACGGATGCGCGCGTGCGCGAAATCGCTGCGAAATGCCGGTTGAACCTCGAACACCTCCGCCGCTTCCCGCACGCTTTTTCGGGTGGTCAGCGTCAGCGCATTTCCATAGCGCGCGCGCTGGTCTCGGCGCCAAAGTTCATCGTTGCGGATGAAAGCGTTGCGGCATTGGACGTGTCGATTCAGGCGGACGTGCTCAACCTGCTCAAGCAGATCCAAAGTGATATGGGTCTGACCTTCATGTTCATCAGTCACGATCTGTCGGTTGTTGCGCATACCTGTGACCATGTCGCAGTGATGTATCTGGGTCGGCTTGTGGAAACCGCACCAACACGCAAGCTGTTTGCCGCACCGCGTCATCCCTATACCAAGGCGCTGTTTTCAGCGATCCCGTCGCTTGATCCGGACGACCGGGGAACGGCGCAAAAGCTGACCGGGGAAATTCCGTCACCCACCAACCAGCCCTCTGGCTGCAAGTTCCATACGCGGTGTCCCTATGCCATCGACCACTGCAAACAAGTCGAACCGCAGTTGGAAACAGATGGATCCGGGCATGACGTGTCTTGCCATCGGTGGAAGGAATTGATGGCGCCCGAAGCGGCGTGATCAGCTGTCGAGTGCGCGTTTATATGGCGTATGGGTCAAAGCGCGACTGAGATCAGTCTGTAGCAGCGGCGCAAGAGCAAGCGCTCCACTGGGTGTCAGGCGCGTTGATGTGATGTAGTCGCTCGACAATCCGCCCCGCGCATCGCAGCGCGTGTCTGAACAGTAAGCATCCCAGGAATTTATATAGGTCATTTGCCCTTTGGTGGCAAAGTGACGGAACATCGTGTCGATCTTTGCATGGCGCCGCGTGGCCTCATCAAGGGACACGGAATCGGACAAGACAGGCATGCCGAAATACATCCAGGCGCCTGGAACGCTCGCCCGTGCCGCCATCTCTGCATCGAAACGTGGTTGCGCCGGAACCTGTCGCAGAACAGAGACGCGCATACCCTTTTCGGTCAGATACCTGATGGTCTGTTCAGCGGCGTTGGCAATGTAGTCGGTCTGCTGACTCGTATCGATGGGTGTGCCATCCATCGGTCCAAGACGAACCGTTGCGCGCGGGAAAAGTTCGGCCGAGCGTGTGTTTGTGTAATACGCCCAATCCGCTACCAGCGTGACCTGACGGATGCTTTTCAAATGTGGGAGCGCCTGAAGCACTTGCGCTGAATGCTGATCGCAATCTCGGCCAGAGGTTCTGGTCGCTTCGGAAAATCGGGTTTGCAAACCATCAAGAGGAATGCAGTTCGCCTGTGCGATCAGAATGGTGGGCACCTGTGCGCGGCGGGCTGCTTCGGCTACGCCGGTTCGGATTGCATCAAGTTGATGATCACCCCAGACAAGCACCTTGGGCGCCCCTGCGGGACCAAGATGGCACACTTCCAGACCAGCCAACGGTCCTTCGCTGACCAGAGGGCAGTCAAAGGCGGGGTCGCTGTTATCCAGCGCATGGATGTAGGCTTGGGTGCTTTCGGGAAAGCGGATCTGCAAACCCTGCGTGGTCATCCCGATCAGGCCGTTGATAAATAGCACGGTTGCGAGAACAGCGCTGATCCTGAACTGGTTCAACCCCATGCGCTCTTCCAGGTGCTGCCAGATCGTCCACGAGAAAATGGCGAAAAGTACACATGGTATGATGAGAGACAGGAAGTCGGTCTGATTGGGTTCATATATATTCAAGGCGGCCGTCAGTCGTGCGAGCGGAACGGCCCAAAGAAACGTATGAAGCACCATACCGAACCAGCGCCGGCGTTGGTCCGTCATTTCGGGGCTGGACGCTCGCGAACGGCTGCCAAGGTAGAGAAACGCAAGACCCAAAGCGAGAAGCGCGCGCGCAAACAACGTGTCTCCGGTTGCCGTGATGGCCAGAATGCCAGCAAGAAAATTTATGATCCCGATAAGGATTGCGTATTGCAGGACCGGAAAGCGATTGGTCGCGATAAAGGGGATCGCGCCAAACAGGAACGCCCACAATCCACCAAGCGGCAAGAGTTGCACCAGCTGGCTGTCCGACATCGACAGGATCAGCGATACCAGTGCGAGCAGTCCCAACGCGGTCAGCAGCCGCAAGGTGTTCTTGGCGAAGTACCAATGCAGCAAGCCTAGGATCGCGCTGCATTGCGCAATCAAGGCAATGATCCAAAGGTGATCAAACAGCCCTTCCAATCGCATCGCCGCGTCAACAGGGAAAAGTGCGAGCCCCAGATTGGTCGAGAATGTCGCCGCAAGAAGAAGCGCATGTCCAAGATGCCGGTATTCTTCCGGCAGGAAGATCATCCAGCCGATAACAAACAGCACCAAAGAGCAACACAACACGCCAATGAAATAGGCTTGCAGGACGCAGATCACCTGGGTCTTGAAAATCTCGGGACCGCGGATCAGCTGATTGGCGCACCACGCGCCGCAAAACACCAGAACAATGTCGGCGGCAAAGGCATCCGCACCAACGTTGCCGGTGCCCAGCGCAGCAAAGACAAATGCAAGACAAGCCATGGCCAACAGAAACTGGCGCATCTCAGAGCGCGCAGAATCAGTGTCTTTCACATCGACGATGTCTGATATCTTGAGACCGGGTTGGGCGGACACGTTTACACAATTCTACAATTACGGCCCCACACCGTTGGGACTACATATCGTGTGTGGGCGTTTGGGTACAACGCCGAATGCGGAAACAATCTGTTACGCGATCTTTGCGGGCAATGGCGGCACAGTGGTCTTAAATATGTCGGGTTTATCAGATTTGTTTCGGGCCAGGGCCCAGTCATAAACCTGCCGAATCTGCTCGGCTTTCCGGGACCAAAGGAAATGCGAATCTATGCGTGCCTTGGCGTTCTGAGCCATTGCAGGCAGTTGCGCTGGATTATCCACAAGCTCTGTGAGCGTTCTCTGGAACCCCTCTATGATCTCTTTGCGGCTGCCGCAGGGCACCTTGAAGCCCGTGTCTTCGGTCACAAGTTCACCCGGCCCCGCGTAGTCCACGATCACCGGAACAACGCCCAGTGCCATGGCTTCAAGCACGACACCGCCACCGAATTCGCGGATCGACGGGAAGCTCAGGATATCGGAGCGGCCGAGGATGGACTGCACCTTTTCGTGCGGTATCCATTTGTGAAACGTGATGCCTGCCTCGCAACCCATTGATTTTGCCTGCTCGACCAGCTGACCCATCATCGGACCGTCGCCTATGATGTCCAACGTCATTCGCCTGTTGCGCAAAAGGTCCGCTGCTGCAGCGATCAGCATGTCGGCCCCCTTGTAGGGCACAAGCCGGCCCACGAAACAGGCTTTGAAAACGCCGTCCCTGGAATGTGTCCGATGGTTGAACCGCACCGGATCAATTCCGTTCTCCGGGATATAGACGGTCTTTTTCTGAAACGGTTCGGGAATTTCACTTTGCGTGTGCCGAGATCCAACGATGATCGCTGATGCATGCCTGATCGTGCTGGATCGCCCCGGAAGGTGCTTGTAGGCGTTTCGCAGATAGCTCAGCCATTCCTTTTCGGCGCGTCGTTCCGCATCGAAATGCCGAGGCCAAGGTACTCCGCCATTCAGTGGACCCAACACAAACGGGACACCTGCCTTGGCCACTTTTTTCGCAATCGGAGATGTGATTGTCGGGCTAAGTGGAGTGATCCGATGCACAATATCGAATTTCCCGGCCTTGATGGCTGGCCCGAATTCCTTCCAGACAAGGTGCTCGAACCAAGGATAGATCAGGGCATTGATGGCCTGAAGCGTGGTCCATCCCTTGCCCTCTCCCATCCGCAGTTTTTCGGCCACCGCCCAAAGCGGGCGCGCAACGGATTCTGAATCGATGGCGGTGAAATCGCGGCCTTCGACCAACCCGGCGCGCAGGATTGCATCCCGGTTTCTGACCTGCGTCACAAGATGGACGTCTGCCACATCGCGCAGCGCTTGCGCCAGGGACCAGCCGACCAATGGCACGCTCACCCATTCCGGGTTGGCAGCCTCGGCAATCGCCAGCACACGGGGACGGTCTGAATTCGAAACGGACATAAAGACACTCGATACTTACAAAACTGGGCGCCATTGCAGGCGATGACGAGACTGATACGCGTCGCGGTTGTGGCGAAGGGATTCCGCGTAGCCGGTCAGCGCGCCAGCCATCAGCCAAGTCAACGGCGTCAGGGTGGCGTTGGGAAGCATGTCGAAGACGTTCACCGCCAAAATGAGCGAGAGTGGTACAATCAGTGGCGAATAATCCTCTGGTTGTCGATAGCGCGTCTCTCGCCACAGAAAAAGAACCGGCAGCACAAGCAAGCCGAATTCGGCAAGAAATCCAAGCCAGCCAAACTGACCAATCAGGATCACCCAACGCCCATCGGTGACAGTCTCGACTTCTCCCGTTGCCAAATCCAGAATTTGGTTGCGGTTGTAAGTGCCCCAGCCGAACAGCGGTTTCTCCTTGGCGCGTTCAAGAAGCATGTTCTCGTTGCCAAAGCGAAAGGCCAGGGACGCGGCACGTTCCGGATCAATGCTGTCTGCCGCCCAAAGGATCTTGCCCTGCGGGATGAGGTCAACTCCCTTGAGCGCGGGATAGGCAATGGCGAAGGTGGCGATCAGCACAGCCAGCCGCATCTGCCAGCGGGGTCCAAACAAGACTATTGTCGGAACCAGAACTGCCGCGAACAACCAAGCGCCAAGTGATTTGGCCAGCACAAGGACCGCCGTCAGGTAAAGGGCGATCAGCAGCAGTTTCCATCTCGATTTGGCCTGTCTTGTTTTCCACAGGGCATAGGCTGACAGGACCGCCATCAACAGGTAAAACGCCGCCCAGATCCCGTGATAGAGAAACACCATGGGGCGATACCCGCCAAATCGGATCGTTTGCACGAAATCATGCTGATAATAGCCGTAGATCCACATATTGAGCTGCGGCGACAGGCGGATCTCAAGCAGCATTGGAAGTGAATACAGCAACCCACCGAACAAAAACGCGTACATGAGATCGCGCTGATCTTCGGCTCGGTAAAGGAAACGGCGGGCCAACAGGAAAGGTATGATTAGGAGCACCTGCTGGATGACCAGCCCCAACGCATCCTTCAGCGACATCGCCTGAATAAAGAATTCACCCCAGTAGATCGGGTACAGGTTCAGGACCGTGGTTGCGACGGGTGAGAACACGAACAGCAACAAGAGGCAGACGCTGACCGGCGATCTGGGCATCAGGTTCATGTCTTGTGGATACAGCCAGACCCACATCAACAGGGCGCTGAGTGCGGGAATGGTGTGTTTTGTCAAAGGCGGAATCAGTGGAAAGTCGAACCCCGCAGGCGGTTCAGGCAGGAACAGGTATCCGATCAGAAGGGTCGCGATGACCGCACGTCCAGGCGGCAGTTTCAGGAACAGAAACACCGTCACCAGTGGCCAGACAGCCAGTGCTAAAGTTGCCAACGCGTTTGGCATTCGGGGTCCTGCCTTTGTCCCGCCGTCGGGCGCGGATCGTGTGTCTTGATGACCGGCCAAAGTGGTCGCGATCATTTCGCAGTCGTGTCTTGTGAAGCATACTGCATTTGAAATCCGGCACAAATGGCACGGGAATGCAGCAAAGACATGATGATCATCCAGGCGGCGCAACGTTCCAAAGCGCGACTTTTTGCGCGATCTGGTTATAAGTCACCCGCCAAATTGGCCCTATTGGCGCGGGAGAGTCGTCGCTAGTGTCCGCGCAACCGCGCTGGCCCCACGGCTTGCGCTCTAGTTTGGGAGAGCCGCCATGAAAATGACCACCGAAGAAGCCTTTGTCAAAGTCCTCCAGATGCACGGGATCGAACACGCCTTCGGGATCATCGGATCGGCCTTCATGCCGATTTCCGACATTTTCCCCAAGGCTGGCATCACCTTCTGGGACTGCGCGCATGAAGGCTCCGGCGGGATGATGGCCGATGGCTACACCCGCGCATCGGGCAAGATGAGCATGATGATCGCCCAGAACGGCCCCGGCATCACCAATTTCGTCACCGCCGTGAAAACTGCCTACTGGAACCACACGCCGCTTCTGCTGGTCACACCACAGGCCGCAAACAAGACGATCGGTCAGGGCGGGTTTCAGGAAGTCGAGCAGATGAAACTCTTCGAGGACATGGTCGCCTATCAGGAAGAGGTCCGCGATGCCTCCCGCGTGGCCGAGGTTCTCAACCGCGTGATCCTGAACGCCAAACGCGCGTCGGCCCCGGCGCAGATCAACATGCCGCGAGACTACTGGACCCAAGTCATCGACATCGACCTGCCCGAGATCGTCGATTTCGAGCGTCCTTCGGGCGGCGACAGCGCGATCCAGCAAGCTGCGGACCTCTTGTCCAAGGCGAAGAACCCGGTGATCCTGAACGGTGCAGGCGTCATCCTTGCCGGTGCCATCCCCGCAACCATGGAATTGGCCGAACGCCTGACCGCGCCGGTTTGCGTTGGGTACCAGCACAACGACGCCTTCCCCGGATCACACCCGCTGTTCGCCGGTCCGCTGGGCTATAACGGGTCCAAGGCCGGGATGGAGCTGATTTCCAAAGCTGATGTCGTGCTGTGCCTCGGCACGCGCCTCAATCCGTTCTCGACACTGCCGGGCTATGGCATCGACTACTGGCCAAAAGACGCCAGGATCATTCAGGTCGACATCAACCCGGACCGCATCGGCCTGACCAAGAAGGTGTCGGTTGGCATCATCGGTGACGCCAAAAAAGTCGCGCAGGGCATCCTTGCCAAACTGTCGGACACTGCTGGCGATGAGGGTCGTGAAGACCGAAAAGCCACCATCGCCAAGACCAAATCAACCTGGGCACAGCAACTGTCGAGCATGGATCACGAACAGGACGATCCCGGCACCACCTGGAACGAACGCGCCCGCGCGTCCAAGCCCGAGTGGATGAGTCCCCGCATGGCATGGCGTGCGATCCAGTCCGCGCTGCCGAAAGAGGCGATCATCTCGTCCGACATCGGAAACAACTGCGCCATCGGCAACGCCTATCCATCCTTCGAGGAAGGCCGCAAGTATCTGGCTCCCGGTCTCTTTGGCCCCTGCGGATACGGCCTGCCATCTGTGATCGGCGCCAAGATCGGCTGCCCCGATGTGCCGGTTGTCGGCTTCTC
Source organism: Marivita sp. (assembly GCF_051859345.1). Lineage (GTDB taxonomy): Bacteria > Pseudomonadota > Alphaproteobacteria > Rhodobacterales > Rhodobacteraceae > Marivita. Next base: position 17,245 of record NZ_JBHYFV010000019.1, read on the forward strand.
GGGCGACGGCGCTTTTGGAATTGCCGTGACCGAACTCACCGCAATCGGCCGCCCGGAATGGCCCGCCATCACCCAGATCGTGTTCCGCAACTACCAATGGGGCGCAGAAAAGCGCAATTCGACACTGTGGTATGACGACAATTTCGTCGGCACCGAACTCGACGAAGGCGTGAGCTATGCCGGGATCGCCACCGCCTGCGGCCTGAAAGGTGTGGTCGCGCGTACAATGGACGAACTCCGTGATGCGCTGGCCACCGCCATCACCGACCAGATGCAGCATGGCAAGACCACGCTGATCGAAGCGATGATCAACCAGGAACTTGGCGAGCCGTTCCGCCGCGACGCGATGAAGGCTCCGGTTTCGGTGGCAGGAATCGATCCCGCGGACATGCGCCCGCAGACGGTCTTATAAAATGAATGACCCCGCACAAAACGGACCGGTTCTGGTTCTCAATGCGGGGTCATCTTCGATCAAGTTTGCAGTGTTCGACACGTCCTTGACCGAAACTCTTTCGGGCATCGCAGAGGCGATTGGCGGTGCCTCATTCCTGCGAATTGGCAGCCTCAGCACAGAATCTTCCTTCGCGGACCACAGTGCAGCGCTCGAGGCGATCCTTGCCGAGTTGCGCGGGCGCGGGATTTCGCCCGAAAGCTTGCGTGCCGTCGGCCACAGGGTTGTGCATGGCGGGGCGAAACTGACCCAGCCTGTGCGCGTGACCAAAGAGGTGCAGGACGAAATCGCACATTGCACGCCGTTGGCCCCGTTGCACAATCCGCACAACCTTGCGCCGATGCGTGCGTTGGAACGGCTTGCGCCCAACTTGCCGCAATTTGCCAGCTTCGATACATCGTTTCATGCAACCAATCCGGATGTCGCCACGCGGTATGCGATCCCCAGGATTGTCGAGACGAAGGGCATTCGTCGCTATGGGTTTCATGGGCTCAGCTATGCGTCTCTGGTGCGCCGATTGCCGACGATATCTGGTCAACCCCTGCCGTCGCGATTGCTTGCCTTTCACCTTGGGAACGGCGCGTCGCTTTGTGCGATCAAGGATGGAAAGTCGATCGCGACCACGATGGGTTATTCGCCGCTGGATGGCCTGACGATGGGAACGCGTTCAGGCGGGATTGATGCGAACGCCGTCCTGCGTCTGGTCGAGGAAAACGGGCTGGACCGCACCAAGGCCATTCTGAACCACGAAAGCGGATTGCTCGGCCTGTCCGGCGGCAAGTCGGACATGCGAAAGCTGATGCTTGATCCGTCCGAGGACAGCACCTTTGCGGTAGACCATTTCTGCTACTGGACCCTGCGCCATGCCGGTTCTCTGATCGCCGCGCTGGAAGGTGTGGATGCCATTGCCTTCACCGGCGGCATCGGAGAGAACGCCAAAGAGGTACGCGCCCGAATCCTCGCGGGGCTGCAATGGGCCGGTGTGCAATTCGATCCGGAACAGAACGAACGGAACGCCGCCCGTTTGCACAGGGCCATATCGCCGGTATCCGTATGGATCATCCCCGCCGAAGAAGAACGCGAGATAGCGATGGACGCGGTCAAGTTGTTGAACGCTGGGTAAGGTCAGGTCCGGTTGGCAAGCGAAATGGTGATCAGTGTAGCCGCAACGATGTCATCCACGGTGGCCCCGCGACTGAGGTCGCATACCGGATGTCGGAACCCTTGCAGAAAGGGTCCGATCGCCTGTGCGCCGCCCAGTTCCTGGCACAGCTTGTATGCGATATTGCCCGCATCGAGAGACGGGAACACAAGCACGTTGGCGTCCCCGTCACCGAGACCTTTCTTCGCGGCGATACGGGCATTCAGGGCGGCATCCGCCTGCACCGGCCCGGTGAAGCCGGTTGCGACCGCCACGGTTCGAACGACATCAACGCTGGCTCCTGCGCCGCTTGTCCCGGTTGAGAAGGACAACAGCGCGACGCGCGCGTCGCCCAATAGCGCCTTGCCGGTCACCTCTGATGCACGCGCGATGGCCTCCAAAGTGACCACGTCGGGAGATACGTTGACGGCGCAATCGGCGAAGATGAATTCGCGCCCGTCCGGGAAAATCATCAGAAAATATGACGATGGAATGCTGACCCCGTCGGCAAGCCCAATCCCCATGCTGGCCGCTTCGATCACGCGGCGGGTCGGGCTGTCGGCACCGGCAACCACGGCATCCGCCGCACCCGCGCGCACCATCGCGGCGGCGCGGTACAGTGGTTTCTGCAAAAGACGTCGCACCAATGCTTCCTTGGTGCCGCGCACCTCCATCATGGCCGCAACCAGTCCTTCGGTGATCTCGTCAGTGACAGGAACGATTGTGCAAAGCCCATCGGTCTGTAATCTGTTCGCAGCTTCGGCGACACGGGGATCATCGAGTTCAGGGAACACAACCCTGGCGTTTGCCTTGATCGCGGTTGCGCGGGCTCTGTCCAAGGCGCTCATTCTGGTCTCCGGTCCTGTGTCCCAAAGCAGCTTGCCACGTTCTTGTCCGTCAAGACAAACCGTTGTTGGGTCGCCAGATGTAAGCGCTTGCATTTTGTCGCTTTACCATTCCGCCAGAAACATGAACACTGTCGCCAAATCTGACCAGGGGCATACCTTGGCAGGAGAGGGAGGAACCTTATGGGCCATGTCCAGCCAGAGCTGAACCTTTCGCCGGAAGTCTCGGACGAGGTGCGCAAGACCACATGCTACATGTGCGCCTGTCGCTGCGGCATCAACGTGCACATGAAGGATGGCAAGGTCGCCTATATCGAGGGCAACCGCGATCATCCGGTCAACAAGGGCGTTCTCTGTGCTAAGGGCAGCGCCGGGATCATGCAGCACAATGCTCCGTCCCGCCTGCGTGCGCCTCTGAAACGCGTCGGTCCGCGCGGGTCCGGTGAATTCGAAGAGATCAGCTGGGGCGAGGCGATTGAAATCGCGACGGGTTGGTTGAAGCCACTGCGGGACACCGCCCCCGAAAAGCTTGCCTTCTTCACGGGGCGCGACCAGTCGCAATCCTTCACAAGCTTCTGGGCGCAGAATTTCGGCACGCCGAACTATGCCGCGCATGGCGGGTTCTGTTCCGTCAACATGGCAGCAGCCGGCATCTACACGATGGGCGGTGCGTTCTGGGAATTCGGCCAGCCCGATTGGGACCATACCAAGCTGTTCATGCTGTTCGGCGTGGCCGAGGATCACGACAGCAACCCGATCAAGATGGGCCTTGGCAAGATCAAGGCGCGCGGGGCCAAGGTGATCGGCGTCAACCCGATCCGCACCGGCTACAACGCGATTGCCGATGACTGGGTTGGGATCACACCCGGCACGGATGGATTGTTCATCCTCGCGCTGGTGCATGAGTTGATGAAGGCCGGGAAGATCGACCTGGACTATCTTGCCCGCTACACCAACGCGCCGGTTCTGGTGAATGGCGACCCCAAGTCGCCGGAACACGGGCTGTTCCTGAAAGACGAAAACGGCAAACCACTGGTCATGGACCGTGTGACAGGAAAGCTGACGCCTTTCGATCAGCCGGGGGTCAAACCTGACCTGTCCGCCAGCTACCGCCATGCCGGGATCACGCACAAGCCGGTGATGCACTTGCTGGCCGAGCGGTATCTTGATCCGAAATACGCACCCGAAGCAGTGGCCGAGACCTGCGGTGTGTCCGCCAACAAGATCAAACGCATCGCGGCAGAGATTGCCCGCGTCGCGTTTGATGAGGCTATCGAAATCGACCAGCCGTGGACGGATTTCCGTGGTGAAAAGCACGATAAGATGGTGGGTCGCCCGGTCAGCTTTCACGCCATGCGGGGCATCAGCGCCCATTCCAACGGGTTCCAGACCTGCCGCGCGCTGCATGTGCTGCAAATCCTGTTGGGCTCTGTCGAAACCCCCGGCGGATTCCGCTTCAAACCGCCCTATCCGAAACCGGCCACCGCGCATCCAAAACCGCATTGCAAGGTGACACCCGGCAAGCCGCTGGACGGCCCGCATCTGGGCTTCGTTCATGGCCCCGATGATCTGTGCCTCAAGGACGACGGCACGCCCGCGCGCATCGACAAGGCGTTCACCTGGGAAAACCCGATGAGCGCGCATGGCCTGATGCATATGGTCATCTCGAACGCCTATGCAGGCGATCCCTACAAGATCGACACGCTGTTCATGTACATGGCGAACATGTCGTGGAATTCGTCGATGAACACCGGCGGTGTCATGAAGATGCTGACCGACAAAGACGAGAACGGCGAATATGTGATTCCGCGCATCATCTATTCCGATGCGTATTCGTCCGAAATGGTCGCCTATGCCGACCTGATCCTGCCGGACACCACCTACCTTGAACGGCACGATTGCATTTCCCTGCTCGACCGTCCGATCTGCGAGGCGGACGCGGCGGCGGATGCGATCCGCTGGCCGGTGGTGAAACCGGACCGCGACGTGCGCGGCTTTCAGTCCGTGCTGTGCGAATTGGGCGCAAAGCTCGACCTGCCCGGTTTCGTGAACGAGGACGGCAGCCAGAAATATGCCGATTACGCCGACTACATCACCCATCACCAACGCCGTCCCGGTGTTGGCCCCCTTGCCGGGTGGCGCATGGGTGAAGACGGGTTGACCGGCGGGCGCGGGGACGTCAACGAAGCCCAGATCGACAGCTATATCGCCAATGGCGGGTTCTGGTCCTCGCATATCCCGGACGAGGGGCTGTATTACAAACCTTGGAACACGGCCTATCAGGACTGGGCGGTCGAAATCGGTCTCTACGACGCGCCCGCGCCTTACATCTTTCAGCTTTACGTCGAACCGATGCGCAAGTTTCAACTTGCCGCCGAAGGCCATGGCGACAGGCAACCGCCCGACCACCTGCGCGAGCGGATCAAGGCCACGCTTGATCCTCTGCCGATCTGGTATGCTCCGCTAGAGGACGGTCATGTCGACCCTGAGGAATTCACCATCCATGCGCTGACCCAGCGTCCGATGGCGATGTATCATTCCTGGGGCACTCAAAACGCCTGGCTGCGGCAAATCCACGGCCATAACCCGCTCTACCTGCCGACCAGGCTTTGGGAACAACACGGGTTCAAGACCGGTGAGTGGGCAAAAGTGTCATCAGCACATGGAGACATTACCGTGCCTGTCGCGCATATGGCTGCGCTGAACGAAAATACCGTCTGGACATGGAACGCGATTGGCAAACGAAAAGGGGCCTGGGCCTTGGACAAAGACGCGCCCGAGGCGACCAAAGGCTTTCTTCTGAACCACCTGATCCACGAATTGCTGCCGCCCAAGGGGGACGGATTGCGCTGGGCAAATTCCGATCCGATCACAGGGCAGGCGGCGTGGTTCGATCTGCGTGTGAAGATCGAAAAAGTCTCTGCCCCAGAGGAATCGCATCCCGTGTTTGACGAACTGCAATCGCCGGTTGGCAAAGGGCCGGATGAACTGCGCTGGAAGGCGGACACATGACAGGCGCAATGAAAACCACATTAATCGCAATCGCCCTGGTCATGATCGGAATGGCCGCATCTTTTATCTGGTTCGTCTCGACATGGGACAAAGAGGCTGAACAGCCGATCGGTTTTGACCTTGGACCAGCGCTTTCTAAAATGGAGGAGCGTCAGGCATGACCCAGCTTCCCGAAAAGACCGAGCGGAAAATGGGCTTGGTGATCGACCTTGATACCTGTGTCGGCTGCCACGCCTGTGTTATTTCCTGTAAAGGCTGGAACACCGAGAATTACGGCGCGCCGCTGTCCGATCAGGACCCCTATGGCGCTGATCCTTCGGGCACATTCCTGAACCGCATTCACTCCTACGAGGTGCAGCCCGCAGACGGACCTGCGCAACTGATCCATTTTCCGAAATCCTGCCTGCATTGCGAAGACGCACCCTGTGTCACTGTGTGCCCCACCGGCGCCAGCTATAAACGCACCGAGGACGGGATCGTTCTGGTCAATGAGAAAGACTGTATCGGGTGTGGTCTGTGCGCCTGGGCCTGTCCCTATGGCGCGCGGGAACTGGATCAGGCGGAAGGTGTGATGAAGAAATGCACTTTGTGCGTGGATCGCATTTACAACGAAAACCTTCCGGAAGAAGATCGCGTGCCTGCCTGTGTCCGTACTTGTCCGTCCAATGCCCGCCATTTTGGCGATCTGGGCGACCCGGACAGCGACGTCAGTCAATTGGTCGCCGAACGTGGTGGCATGGACCTGATGCCGGAACAGGGCACCAAACCGGTGAACAAGTATCTGCCACCGCGGCCCAAGGACAAGCTGAACGAAGAAATCGACATCCTCGCACCACTTCTGGCTCCGATTGCCGAAGAGCCCCAAGGCTTTCTTGGATGGCTCGACAAGACGCTGGAGAAACTCTGATGCATCCGGCACCGTCCATTATTGCCTTCAGCACGTTTTCCGGGCTTGGTTTAGGCCTGTTGTTCTGGCTGGGTATTGATCCGACCGCGCCGACAGGTTGGGTTGGGTTTGCGTTCTTCGCGCTCGCCTACATCCTCGCGGTGGGGGGGCTGATTTCATCGACCTTCCACCTTGGTCGTCCCGAACGTGCGCTCAAGGCGTTCACCCAATGGCAGACAAGCTGGCTTAGCCGCGAAGCGTGGTGTTCTGTTGCGGGGCTTGTAACGATGGGCATTTACGCCTTCTTGCTGGTGTTCTTCGACACGCAGATCGCCGTCCTTGGCTGGATCGGCGCGGCGTTGTGCCTGCTGACGGTCTACACCACCTCGATGATCTATGCGCAGATGAAGACGGTGCCGCGCTGGAACACGGGTCTGACCTCGGCGCTGTTCCTGGTGCTTTCTGTTGCCGGGGGCGCGCTATTGTCAGGGCGGGTGACGATTGCGCTTGTCCTGCTGCTGATTGCCGGAGCCCTTCAGGGCATCTGGTGGAAGACCGGCGACACGCGGTTCAAGCAAAGCGGGACGGACATGAAAACCGCCACAGGCCTTGGAGCCATCGGCGAGGTTCGCGCGTTCGAGCCGCCGCATACCGGCACCAACTATCTGTTGAACGAGATGGTCTATACGGTCGCCCGGCGTCATGCCGACAAACTGCGCCTGATCGCGCTTCTCTTGATGCTGGTCCTACCGGTGATCCTGCTGTTGCTGCCATATCCGCATATCTTCGGGTTGCTGGCCTTGGTCAGCCACGTCGCGGGGGTTCTCGTGTCGCGCTGGTTGTTCTTTGCCGAGGCCGAGCATGTGGTCGGTCTTTACTACGGGATGCGTTGAACCGGGGCAGAATGGCCTATTTGGATTTCCAGCTGTCCAGCCACCGACGCAACCCGGTACGGCGGCGCGCGATACCGTCTCCAACCGACTCGAACCCCTCTTCGACATCGTCCATCACCGGATCGATGCGGGCGATGCGGAACCGCCGCCAGCGCACATAAACCGCCCAGAAGAACGCCGCCAGAAGTGTCAGGATGATGATATTGATCCACGGAATGATCCGCACATCGGGGCCATCGACGGGCCGCACGTCCATCGCGTTTGGAAATATCGTCAGGAATTCATTCCGCCAGCCGTAATGCTTGATCACAACCCATTGCGGATCGGCAGAAGTGCTGCGCAGATCAGCCGCCTCGGCCTGAAGGTTCGAGGTGTCGAACTTGAAATAGGGTGGCCAGCCCCAGCCAGTGTCCTCGTTGCGATAGACCATCACATCGCCACCCGACCGCACACCCGAGATAAAGAATACGTCCCGGTTCGGCAGACTGCCATCGCTGCCCACATCCGCCGACGCCCAGAACCAGCGGTTTTCGCCGGGATCGATGCGGCGCACCTCTGTGTCGGTGATCCGGGCCACGTCATGCTGCGGCAGCGTGTAGTGCAGGAACGACGCGAACAGCACCCAGAAGGTCAGGATAAAGGCCCACTTGATATAACCCACGGCGGCGTCCCCTCAGTAGAAGTTCGTAAAGTAGATGATGGCAGAGATAACCACCATCGGCACGATATACACCCCCAGAATGAGTTTCCGACGCAGCGATCCGTCATAGTCGCGCAACCCCGCCTCCACAAAGGTCTCGCGGTCGCCCTGCTGGATTTCCTCGTCCCATTCCTTTTCCAGCTTGTCGCGCCGCACCGCGCGCGAATAAAGCGAGAGGCAGATATAGACCACGCTCAGGACCAGAAATCCGATCACCAGCAACCGACCAAGTGCAAGCATACCCTACCTCCGAACCGCGCCCCACGGACCGACACGCGTGATCATATCCTCGCGCACCGGCTTTGGTTCTTCAAGCGGCGCGTCATGGCCGAACAAGGCTTCGCGCGCCCCTGCTTTATCGGCAACATATTCGCGGGTCAGGAAATCGACCACATAGGCGCGTTTGGTATCGGTCCAACCGCGATAGGCAGCGTAGAATGCCTCTTTGTGACAGATGTAAAGCTGACGAATGTCCTTGGGCGACAGTTCTGACAGCAGCATGTTCACCAATGTCGCATCCGGTGTATCACTGGCCCGCAGCGTGTAGAAATAGGCCGGGTTGTCGCTCGCGATCCGGGGCCATTTGGCATCGCCATCCGCCCAGTGCACCAACTGGTTCAGCGCGTGCCATTCCGGGGGCAACCGGTCCGAATACCGCCGTGCCAGCCCGCGAATGTCCCGCCGCGTTGCCCCCGTCAGGTCGATCTCCGCCTCCTGCGCGATATCCACGACGATGAAATCCATCTTCTGCCGCAGGATCGCGCTCGCGTCGATCCCGCGCGCCTTGACGATGGGTTCCACCAGCCCGTTCAGATCGAGAAACTTCGCCACCTTGTTCCGGTCCTGCAGGGTGAACGCATACGCAATCGGCAGCCCCGGCACGACATCCCCGGCACAGATCGCTGCCGGGTGGTCGACTTGACGAAACACATACATCCCGCCGAAATGGCTGGTGTGGAAGTTCTCCTGCTTGAACTCCATCTGTTTCAGCCGCACCGGATTGCGCACCACGTCGCCCGTACGTTTCGCCAAGGTGATCATCTCCGCGATCAGCACATCATCGTGCCAGCCGTCCGGTTCCGTTTTGAACCGGTCCACCAACGCGCCCAGCTTGTCCGCATCGCGCACCGTGCCCTGCGTCGTGTCCGCCTCGATCCGGATGGTGTGGATGTCGAACAGCCGCTCCGGGTTCGACACGTCGAACACCGTGTTCACCAACTCCCCCGCCACCGCATCCTTGGCGGTGAGCGCGAACAACTGGCTCTCATTCGCCTCGATGAACTGCCGCAGAATATCCCGCGAGGTCGAGAATTTCGCATCGAGCAGCGGCGCCGTCTTCTGCTGCGTCGTCAGCAGAATGAACTGCCGGTTCACCCCGTTGTGGTTGAGGTAGAGCGGGTCGTTCAACTCGTCCCCCACCTCGGGTGAGAAGCCGGAAATGTCGATGTGGAAATCGGTCTGGGTCGTGGTCTTGCCGGTCAGGTGCAGGAGCGCGCGGTTGTACCGCTCGATGAGCGCCGGAGAGGTGACGTGGATCAGGTTGCCGAACATCAGGCCGGATTGGATGAGGCGGTTCATGTTTCGTCACTCTGCGATCTTTGACGTTTTCTCGCAGCCATTTCTGACACCGCATGCTCGACAAGTTTTATCTTCGCCATGTTGGTGTCTCGGAGCATTTCGTCCACTTCTGCTTCGCCATGTATTAATTGATTTCGAATTTTCTGAACCTCAGAAAAGGTCATCACAACTGCCGCTGAAAGTTCTCCTTCTTCGTTTAAAGAAACGACATTCATTGAAGATGAAGAGTGCCTGCCGTTCTGTGCCCATTGGGCCAGTAGGCGTTCAATCTTGATCCAAGATTCGAAAAACTCGCCAATAAGCGCAGCATGTGAATTCTCTGGGAACACAATTTCCAATTCGACGCCAAAGAGCGCTTCGAAGAGCTTTTCGCATAGCTCTGCGTAAACTTCGACGTTTTTTCGTTCAATCGTTAAGCCATTACCTTGATGATAAAGTTCATTCCTTAATCTATGAAACCACTCAAATTCCCCTAAGTTCAAACCAATGATTTTATCACTGGCGTGTTGTTCGATACCATCCAAAAGACTCGGAAAGTTTTTGCAGTACTCGTCCCGCTCGCGTCTGGAAAGTTGTAAACCAGTGACCCGTTTTGGTAGTGTCAAATAGGTCTGCATGGTCAGCTCGGCTGCATTATCGACCAAGATCATTGCAATACGACGCTTTGCATCTGACTGCTCGGAAATCAGTGAAATGCCATGTTGCAATAGTTCTGCAGGACCCGCAGCCCAGAGAGGATGTTCACTATTCATCCTTTTCCCTCCGAGCTCTGCCTTTCGCGAACGGTAATCTGGACGACTCGTATGGCGAGGAGAGGTGCCCAGAGTATGGCAGATCCCATCCAAGCAAAGACCATGTCGGAGAGAATGCTACGCCCCAAAACTGGCTCGCCCGAAATACGAAAATACGTCCAATTCGCAAGTCCGAGTATAGTCCCAATCCCAAGTGCGCTGAGAGCAAAGCGCTTCAAACCTTTCCATGCCGCGTCATGTGGCACCGGGAGGGCGGAAGGCAGAGCAAAGCAAAGGCCAAGTATCAGGGCAAACGTGAAAATGGAAAACAGCGTCACCCCTTCCCCTCCAAATACCGTCTCTTCGCCTCTTCCTGACGCCCAAAGTCCCGCACCATCGCCTCGATCGCCACCTCATCCGACTTGTCCGCATAGCGGAACTCGGAATCCGCGTAGCGGTTGATCTCCTGGATCACCATCTCGACCGTGATCGGCCGCCGCAGCTCCTCGATCATCGCCGCCTTCCGATCATAGGGCTGGAACAGGAACAGGTCCGGTTGCTCCATCCATTCATCCGGCAGTTCGAAATCCATCGCGCGGACCTTCACCGCGTCGGTGATGTTCTTGATCGCCCGACCCGTAAAGCGCGGGTCGGCCTCCTGAATGGCCTTGAGGTAGGTGCCCATCTTGGCAATCGTGTCCAGCGCGCCGATCCGCGACGACACCCGGTCGAACACGTCCATCAACCCCGGCTCCTTGGGCCGATTGTGCGAGTCAAACGACGCCGCCACCGCCTTCTGGATCTGCTGCGCCGCGTACAACTCGTGATCCCCCAGCGGGATGTCGTGCTTGCGCCCCATCAACAGCGCAAGGATGTCGATGTAATCCTCCCGCGTCTGCGGCCCGTCCACAAGGAACCGCGACCCCGCCCGTTGCCGCAGCGCATCATCCACGTTCTCGGGAAAGTTCGAGAACATCCCGAACGTGCAGTTCCCCCGCACCACCGTATTGGCCCCGGCGAACGCCTCCATGAACACCGCCGTGACCTCCTGCTGCCCCGCGCTGGACTGCCGGTCCCCGCGCTTGCCCGCGATCTGGTCGATGTCGTCGATGGTGCCGAACCCGATCACCGACGGATCGAGCACGTTGTTGATAAACGCCTTCGCGTTCTGCCCCGACTTGCCCTGGTAGCTGTCGATATTGTCGATGCCGAAGTTCTGGTACCGGAACGTGTAGCCCGCGTTCTGGCAGTACTCGTGGATCATCCCCGCCATCATCTGGATCAGCGTCGTCTTGCCGGTCCCCGGCGCGCCATCCCCCATGAAGGTAAAGATGAACCCGCCCAGTTCGGCAAACGGATTGAGCCGCCGTTCGAAATCATAGGCCATGAGCATCTTCGCCAACCGCATCGCTTGATACTTGGCGATATGGTTGCCCACCACCTGATGCGGCTTCTTGAACTGCATGGTGAGCGTTGTGCCCTTGGCGCGGGAAGCAGGCGTGAACCCCCGGATCGTCAGATCATCCGCCTCCACCCGCCAATTGGCCGAGGTAAACGCCCCCGTCCGCGCCCCATTCTGGGCGCGCAAAGCGATCCGCTCCATCAACTGTTCGGCAAACGCCAACACCGTCGCCACCATGCGCGGCTCGTCACTCGCATGCAGCGAAAGCTTCTGATCCAACTCCCACAACGCCCCATGCAAAGCCAGCTGCGCATTGTCGGTCAGAACCTCCTGCACCTCACCCACATCGACGGTGACTTCGCTCGCCTGTGACGCCAAGAGAAACGCCGCCGCATTGGCAAACACATACCCAACCGCCAGCGCTTCGCCTTCGAGCAAACCGGAAAACTCCGCCTTCCGATCCGCCCCCAACGACCCCTGCAAATTCGCCCGCTTCAACTCGCCCAAAGGAGTCGCCTCGGAAAACGCCTCACCCACAGCCAAGGCAATTCCCAACGCGCGCCGCAGCCCATGCATCACCGCCGCCTGCGCAGGCGACACCAGCGGATCATTGCCACTCGCCCCCGCGATCCGGTCGAGCAGATGCACCCCCTCTGGTCGCGCGGTGGACCGCGTCACCAACCCCGGCGTCGTCGACCGAAACCGCCGCCGCGTCCCAATCCCAGAAGACCGCTCCACCGCCGCAGGCTCTGCACCAGACGCCACCCGTGGCGTGTGATCGAACCCTTCCAGCATCACATTTGCCGCAGGATAATGCTTGCGGATCGCCTCTTCGCGCAGTTCCATCAAATCGGACGTTACGGACATCTTGCGACGCTCCTATGCTTCATCTTGCCAAATAAACTCCCGCCGGAGGCTCCCGCACGCGGCGTAAGCACGACGATCAATAACTCAAGACCCGCCCCGCATCGCTCACCACGAACTTGCGGACTTGGGCAAATCCCGGCGGGTTCAATTCTGCCAGGGCCTGAAACGGTCGCTCCGGCAGGATCACCATGCGTTCGGTCGCCGTTGTCCCGGTCTCGGCACCACGCCCGGCAAACGGGTCCAAAGCAAACACCTCGCGATCCACTTTCGAGAACCAGCCGGATTTCTCCTGCCGCACGCGCTCGCTTTCCAGCTCTTCCAACGTCCAGGCCAGCGCCCAATCCTGTCCCTCCGGCGCGCGCGCCTGTTCCAGCACCTCGCGGATCGGGCCGGACTGCTGGGTGAAGGAATGCGAATACATCGGGCCAATGTGAAACCGCCGCAGCCGCTTGGGGTGCAGATCGTCAAAGGTCTCATCGAACCCCTGCGCAATGGTCAAAAGCTTCAGCCCGCCCAAGCTTTGCGCCATCAGATGCGCCTGCACTTCGGGCCAGCGGCGTTCGTCCTTGGGCAAGGCATCACGCCCGCTGTCCTCGACCTCCATCAGGTAGATCGTCGGCAGGTTCACCTGGCTGTCATAGACACCCCAGTGCAGCAGATACCGCCTGCGCGGCTCGGTTCCCGACAGCCACAGGCATTGCGGATCATTGCGCGCCCAGAAAAGCTTGCCGCGTGTCAGTTCCTCGTAATAGAGCCGCTGGCTCAGGGTGAATTGCAGCCGCGTCGGGATCGCCTGATCGCCGACGATCTCGGCCACCATCTGATCCTTGAGCGCCTCGACCGACGGCATCGACCGCAAATGCTGATCCGCCTGCGCGGCATCGTTGGCCATCACCAGAAGTTCGGTTGCCGTGGGAAACCCGCTGTCGCGAATGTCCATCGTCAACGAGCCGAAGAACTGCCCGGTGTCCCGCCCGACCAGCAGGTATTTCATCGACAGCGCCCGGAATGTGAGGTTGAGGCCTGTCACATAGCGCGCCAGCACCTCGACCTCGGTCTTGGACAGCCGCTTTTCCACATGCAGCATTGCAGCGACCCGGCCCAGATGGCCGAGAATGGCCTCGAACTTGGCAAAGTAGCGGCGGCTGGCAAGCGTGTCCGGGATGCCGCGATGGTCGTCGGCGGTGTTGGTCATGAACCGTACAGGTTCTTGTCATGCTTCTCGACAATCGACTGGAACCGGCGGGCAAAGCGTTCGTCGGCCTTGGCCTTGGCCTCCAACACTTCGCGGGCAAAGACCATGTGATCCTCGTGGCTCTCCAGCATGTCAGCCATTTTCTGATTGGTCGCGGCCCCGATCCCGGCCATCGCGGATTGCGCCTCCTGGTCCGTCTTGACGCCGATCTCGTTGATCCGGTGCGCCACGTCCTGCTGCTGCGCCGTTTTCAGCGACTTGGAAAGGGCATCATAGAGCACAACCCGCTGTTTCGTGTCGGTCTGCAGCTTGTTGATCAGCACCATTTGCGTCGCCGCCTGATTCTGAAGCGAGTCGATCCAGGTCTTGCCCTTCTCGATATACCGCTCAAGTGTCTGGCTTTTCGCCAGCTTGACCTGCTCGTCCTGCACCATCGCATTGTAGGCGGCGTTCAACTCGGCCAGTTCTGTCTCCAGCTTGGTGCGCGCGGCGGCGTCCTGTTCGACGCTGATCTTGTTTTCCAACTCGATGATCCTGGGGTCCATGCCCAGGATTTCGGCGCGCACGTTCTCCAATTCGCCGACCGTCGCTTCACGTTCATCCAAGGTCTCGGACAGGTTCACTTCAACCTTGTCCTTCTGTTCGTTCAACAGGTTCAACTGGCCCTGAAGCAGCGTCACGATCACGTCCGACTTGGTGATCAGATCCTGCAGCTTGTCGTCAATGGAGGCGGTCTTCATCCGCTCCTGTCGCATCGACTCTGACTTGCCGCTTGAGAAGATACCGACAAAGCTTTCCCAACCTGTCTTTGACCGCATCTCGTCAAAATCCTTGGAGAATGCCGCCGTCACATCATCCAGCCCCATGATCAACTCGGCAATGTTGGCGTTCATCACATCCGTATGCGCATGTACGTCTTCAAGCGTGGCGTTTTCGATGTCGAAAGTGATGTCCGTGCCAGCCTTCATCTTGGACCGCGCGGTTTCGATCCGAGAGGTCAGTTCGGCGATCTTGGCCTGCGCTTCGGCGACCTGCGCCTGACTTTCGCGCACCTGGGTGTCAAAATTTGTCATCAAAAACTCCTGTCTTCAATCTGATATCGGGATCACCCCAGCGAAAGTAAAGACGATTTACATTCTTTGTCTTCTGCTTGGAGGGAAATGTCGCAAATGGTTGCCACATTGGAAAGAAAAAGCTGTATCACCGGCCAAAATTCGTTTGGTCAGGAGGGCTGCGATGTCCGATCTCTTTTTGCGCCTGGACGCTGATGGCGCTTTTGAACAAGACGCGCCAACTGCAGATCGCGTGATATCTGGTGACCCTCGGTTCCGCACATGGAACCGGGAAGACCGGGACGGACTCTATTGCGGCTTATGGGAATCGACCCCCGGAAAATGGCGGATCGCTTACGTTGAATGGGAGTTCTGTCACATTCTGGCAGGCCATTCGATCATCACCGATGCGGACGGTGTCGATCATCCGCTGCGAACAGGCGACAGTTTCATTCTGCGTCCGGGGTTTACCGGAACGTGGGATGTGATCGAGACGACCCGCAAAGAATACGTCATCCACCTGTGAACATCGAAGACAAGGAAAGAAGGGAATGAACTGGTCGCCGGACAAAACCCAGGTCAAAAGCTGGAACGAATGGGACACTCTGCGCCATGTGATCGTGGGTCGCGCGGATGACTGCCACATCCCGCCCGAGGAACCGGCGCTTGACGCAAAAGTGCCAGAAGACAGCGACATGCGCGGTCAGTGGGGACGGCGACCACAAGATACCATCGACCGTGCAAACGAATTGCTGGATGGCTTTGCCGACATGCTGGCCAAGCGCGGCATCCGGGTGGATCGCCCGACGCCAACGGATTTCTCGAAGCCCGTGACGACGCCTGACTTCCACACAGACAGCCAGTTTGGCTGCATGCCGCCGCGCGATGTGTTGCTGACCGTGGGGCACGAAATCCTTGAAGCGACCATGTCCTATCGCTGCCGGTGGTTCGAATATCTGTGCTACCGGCCGCTGATGCAGCAATATTGGGAAGAGGACGTGAATTTCCGCCACGAGGCGGCGCCCAAGCCGCGCCTGACAGATGCGGATTATCACGCCGATTACCTGTCCGAGAAGATCGGCATCGAAAAGCGCCTCAAGTGGACGGCCGAGAAGTTCTTTGTCACCACCGAGGAAGAACCGCTCTTCGATGCGGCGGATGTGCTGCGGTTTGGCAAAGACCTGATCGTGCAGCATGGGTTTACCACGAATATGAAGGGCATCGAGTGGCTGCGCCGTCATTTCGCCGACCATCGCGTGCGCGCCGTGAACTTCCCCGGTGATCCGTACCCGATCCATATCGACGCCACGTTCACGCCGCTGCGCCCCGGTCTGATCCTGAACAACCCGAACCGTCGTCTGCCGGACGACCAGCGCGCGTATTTTCAGAGAAACGATTGGGAAATCGTTGACGCGGCCCAGCCTTCGCACAACACGCCGCCGCCGCTCTGCTATTCGTCCACATGGCTGTCAATGAACGTGCTGGTTCTGGATCCCAGGACCGTCTGCGTCGAGGCGTCCGAGGTCTACCAGATGGAACAGATGGACAAGCTGGGGATGGAGGTGATCCCGGTCGCGCTTCGCGATGCCTATGCGTTCGGTGGCGGGTTGCATTGCTGCACGGCGGATGTCTACCGCGATGGCGATTGCGAAGATTATTTCCCCAAACAATAACTCTGCCTGAACCCACCGCATTGCGTTTCAGTCAGCAGGACTGCACGCATCAGCGCGTCTGTCAGGGAGCGTCAGATGTCCAGCGTGTTGTCCTTTTCCCATTGCGTGAAGTGCGACACATAGGAATTCCATTCCTGCATCTTCAGGTTCAGGAAGGCGGTTGAGAACTCATCACCCATCGCAGCCTTCAATTCCTTGTCCCTGTCATAGGCGCGCAAGGCATCCAGCATGTTCAGCGGTAGTTTCGGCGCGCCCCGCACCTTGTGGCCTTCGGCATACATGTCGATATCGTACCGCTTGCCCGGATCGGCTTTGGACCGGACGCCCGACAGTCCCGCCGCGATGATTACCGCTTGTAAAAGATAGGGATTCGCCGCCCCATCCGCGAGGCGCAGTTCGAACCGCCCCGGTCCGGGGACGCGCACCATGTGGGTGCGGTTGTTGCCGGTCCATGTGACGGTGTTGGGTGCCCACGTCGCCCCTGACATCGTGCGCGGCGCGTTGATGCGCTTGTAGCTGTTCACGGTGGGGTTGGTGATCGCGGCAAGCGCGCTGGCGTGTTTCATGATCCCGCCAAGGAAATGCTTGCCGCGCTCCGACAGGCCGACTTCACCGGTCTGGCCTTCGCCGTCGCCGGCAAAGACGTTGGTTTTCGCCTGATCGCCGGGCGCATCCCAGACCGAGATATGTGCGTGGCAGCCATTGCCGGTCAGACCTTCAATGGGTTTGGGCATAAAGGTGGCGCGGAAGCCGTGTTTCTCAGCCACGGATTTGACCATGAACTTGAAGAACGAATGTTTGTCGGCGGTCTTCAACGCATCGTCAAAGTCCCAGTTCATCTCGAACTGGCCATTCGCGTCTTCGTGGTCGTTCTGGTACGGCCCCCAGCCCAGATCGAGCATGTAGTCGCAAATCTCGCGCACCACGTCGTAGCGGCGCATCACCGCTTGCTGGTCGTAGCAGGGCTTTTCGGCGGTATCGAACGGGTCGCTGATCTGGTCGCCTTCTGGGGTGAGCAGGAAAAACTCGGCCTCCACCCCTGTCTTGACGTGCAGACCTTCGCCCGTCGCCTCGTCGATCAGCCGCCGCAGCACGTTGCGCGGGGCCTGGGCCACGTCTTCGCCCTCCATCACGCAATTCGCAGCGACCCAAGCGACCTCGGGTTTCCACGGCAGTTGAATGACCGAGGACGGGTCAGGCACGGCCAGCATGTCGGGATGGGCGGGCGTCATGTCGAGCCATGTGGCAAAGCCCGCGAATCCGGCGCCGTCTTCCTGCATGTCGGCGATCGCCTGTGCCGGAACCAGTTTGGCACGTTGCCCACCGAAGAGATCGGTAAACGAAATCATGAAATACTTGACGCCCTTATCCGAGGCGAATTTGGCGAGATCCGTGGTCATGCAGTCAGTTCCCCGTTGTTTCTTAACCCATTGAAAAAGGCGCAGCCTGTGCGCCGCGCCTTATGTCCGTGTCAGAATGTCGTGCCTTGCTTTCCGGGCCACCAGTCGGTTCCGGCCAGCGGAACCTTGGCCATCGCCGCCGCCTCCATCGTCAGCGCGCAGAGGTCTTCGGGTTCCAGGTTGTGCAGCTTGTTCTTGCCGCAGGCCCGGGCGATGGTCTGGGTTTCAAGGGTCATGACCTTGAGGTAGTTGCGCAGGCGCCGCCCGCCTTCGACCGGATCGAGCCGCGCGGCGAGGTCCGGGTTCTGGGTGCTGATGCCCGCAGGGTCATTGCCCTCGTGCCAATCGTCATAGGCCCCGGCAGTGGTACCCAGCTTCTGGTACTCGGCTTCCCATTTCGGATCATTGTCGCCCAGCGCAATCAGCGCGGCGGTGCCGATAGACACCGCATCCGCACCAAGCGCCATGCATTTCGCCACATCTGCGCCAGTGCGGATCCCGCCCGACACGATCAGTTGCACCTCGCGGTGCATACCCAAATCTTCCAGCGCGCGCACGGCTTCGCGAATACAGGCGAGGGTCGGCATCCCGACATGTTCGATAAACACATCTTGCGTCGCCGCCGTACCGCCTTGCATCCCGTCGAGGACGACCACATCCGCGCCAGCCTTGACCGCGAGCGTGGTGTCGAAATAAGGCCGCGCGCCACCGATCTTGATGTAGATCGGCACCCGCCAGCCGGTGATTTCGCGCAGTTCGAGGATCTTGATTTCGAGGTCATCCGGCCCGGTCCAATCGGGGTGACGACAGGCCGACCGTTGGTCGATCCCCTTGGGCAGGTTGCGCATATTGGCCACACGGTCAGTGATCTTTTGACCCAACAGCATCCCGCCGCCACCGGGTTTGGCACCCTGTCCGACGACGACTTCGATGGCATCCGCCCTGCGCAGATCGTCGGGATTCATCCCGTAGCGCGAGGGTAGGTATTGGTAGACCAGCGTCTTGGAATGGCCCCGTTCCTCGGGTGTCATGCCGCCATCACCAGTGGTGGTGGAGGTGCCAGCGAGCGTCGCGCCCCGGCCCAGAGCTTCTTTGGCGGCACCGCTCAGTGCGCCGAAACTCATGCCCGCGATGGTGATGGGAATATCGAGTGTGATCGGGTTCTTCGCATAACGCGTACCGAGCGTGACAGAGGTGTCACATGCTTCGCGATACCCTTCGAGCGGGTAGCGCGAGATCGACGCGCCGAGGAACAGAAGGTCGTCGAAATGCGGGACCTTGCGTTTCGCGCCACCGCCGCGAATATCGTAGATGCCGGTGGCCGCGGCGCGCCGGATCTCGGCGTTCACCGGGTTGGAAAACGTGGCGGATTGGATCGGAACCGTGCGCGGGGCGCTGGTGTGGTCGTCTTTCATCTGTCCGGCCCTCAATACGCGTTGTCGATGTTGAAGTTGTACAATTGGCGGGCTGAACCGTACCGTTTGAACTCTTCAGGTTTCGCGTCACTACCGCCGCGCTCCAGAAGGTCGGTCAGCAATGTGATGTGTTCGGGCCGCATCTCTTTCTCAATGCAGTCCGCCCCTAGTGATTTGACCGATCCGCGCACGAAGAGGTGCGCTTCGTAGATCGAGTCGCCCAAGGCATCGCCCGCATCGCCGCAGACAACCAAGTTGCCGGACTGCGCCATGAAGGCGGACATGTGGCCCACATTGCCGTGTACGATGATGTCGATGCCCTTCATCGAAATGCCACAGCGGGACGAGGCATTGCCCTTGATGATGAGCGTGCCGCCGTGCCCGGTGGCCCCGGCGTATTGCGATGCGTCGCCGTCGATAATGACAGTTCCGGACATCATGTTTTCCGCAACACCTGGCCCGACAGAACCGTGCACGTTGATTGTCGCCTGTTTGTTCATTCCGGCGCAGTAATAGCCTGTCGAGCCTTTGACCGTGACCTCGATCTCTGCATCCAGACCTACGGCGATGGCGTGGCTGCCCTTGGGGTTCACAATTTCCCACGCGGTCTGGTTCGTCGCTTCGGCCTGCGCCTGAAGCGTGGTGTTCAGGTCGCGCAGAGGGGTGGTTGCCATGTCGATGGTCTGCATCTCAGGCGGCCTTTTCGGTTGGGGTGGAGGTGTCGTCGTGGCTCCAGAAATAGACGGTGGCGGGTTCCGGTTCCCAGACGCGGGCCTGTTCTATGCCCGGCAAATTGACCAGCGCGCGGTATTCGGACCCGAAGGCCACATATTGATCGGTTTCGGCCATGACGGCGGGTTTGCAGGCAATCGGGTCACGGACCACGCCGAACCCGTCCTTGGTGCCGACGACGAAGGTGAAGAACCCGTCCAGATCGTCCAGAGAACTTTCAAGCGCCTCGCCCAGGGTCGCGCCGTTCTGCATGCGCCATGTGAGATAGGCGGCGCCGACCTCGGTGTCGTTCTCGGTTTCGATATGGATGCCTTCGCGCTGCAACTTGCGGCGCAGGCGGTTGTGGTTGGACAGCGACCCGTTATGGACAAGGCACTGGTCTGGCCCGGTATTGAACGGGTGCGCGCCCATCGTTGTGACCATCGATTCCGTCGCCATTCGCGTGTGGCCGATGCCGTGCGTGCCGGACATGGCGCGCAGGTCGAACCTGTCCGCCACGTCCTTGGGCAGACCGACCTCCTTGTAGATTTCCACCGTATCGCCCGACGACATGACGCGGATATCGGGGTTGACCGTGGCCAGTGCGGCGCGGGCGGCGGTTAGATGTCCACGCGGAATTTCCAGAACGGCATGGGTGTCCTTGCGGTGCATCTTCACCGTGCTGCCAAGGGCGGTGCTCAGATCGGACTCAAGCGTGGCAAAGGCCTGATCGGGGGTGTCGGACTGGACTGTCAGCTTGGAGTTACCGAGGTCTTCCTTGCCGTAGATCGCGATGCCCGCGCTGTCGGGGCCGCGATCTGTCATGGTAATCAGCATGTCGGTCAGCATCGACCCCAGCTGCGGTTCAAGCGAACGATCCTTGAGGAATAATCCGACGATTCCACACATCCCGCGTTCCTTTTGCGTTATCGGGGTTCAAGACGATGGCATTGGATAGCATTGCCCATATGCGCAGACAATAAGGGGAATTAAATTTTCCCCGTAGGAATACTGACTTGCCTAATTTTTCAGCTTTGGGCGTAGCTGATGATCGACAGGTACTTGGCGGGCAGGTCAACCAGCGTTTCAGGCCCATGCGGCGCGTCGGCCTCGAAAAACAGCGTGTCACCGGGGCGCAGGGGGTAAATCGAAGACCCATGGCGATAGTCGATAGCGCCTTCGAGCATGAAGATGGTTTCGATGCCGTCATGCTGAAACGTCTGGAACGTATCGGATTCTGAATTCAGCACGATCAGGTAGGGCTCTACGATCACGCCGCTGGTGTTGGCTCCGATATGGCCAAGCAGGTTGTACTGATGCCCGGCGCGTGTGCCTTCGCGTTCAATGGTCACTCCCTGGCCCGCCGGAGTGTGGACGACCTCACGCTTTTCCTCGAACCCTCGAAAGAACGCGGTCAGCGGAACAGACAGCGCGTTGGCCAAGGTCTGAAGTGTCGTCAGAGAGGGCGAGGTGTTACCGTTCTCGATCTTCGATAGCATGCCGACGGAAATATCTGTCTGTTTGGACAGATCCGAGACTGTCATGTTCTTTTGCTTGCGAAAGGATCGAAGCTCGCGCCCGATTGCAACCTCGAGAACCTTTTCCTGTATGTCCGACGTCCGGTGTGGGTTCTGTGTGAGTTTGACCAAGGATCACCCGTTCTTCGGCACAGTGTCGACACAAGTGTTAGAGACACTAAACTTAAAAGACCAGCATAGCGAAAACTGTGGCTTTTTGCCCTCAGACAAAACGAAAGACGGAAATGAGAACAGGTTCACATTTTTCTCATCGTTTGGTGTGGAACAAGTTGCATACCCAGACGTTGCAAACTTGGCATCCAAGCAAAACAATCAGGCAAGAAACAATGTCACTGAACCAAGCGTCGGCAACCACCACTGCGAAAACGACATTCGCTGAGCGGGAACCGATCGTTTTCCGCAACACGCGGCTGACATAGATTTCATGCACACGCAGGAGTCCGATAGCGTAAATTCCGACGAAAGGGACACGAAAGCGAAGGCGTTTCGCCAAAGCTTGGTGGTGCGCATTGCGTTCCTTCTGTCGCTCGCGTTGCTGCCAATCGGACTTGTTGCCATGGGGCAAAGCTGGCGGGCACTGCACATCACGAATGAAAACCTGGAATCGTCGATCCATGCGCGCACCAGCGCCCTGGTCGAACCAGAGCGGCGGGCGCTGTTCAGCAAACTTGGAACAGCACGAACCTTGGCGGACACGTTGGGTGCGGCCGAGTTCAGCACAAGCGATTGCACGGCGATCATGCAGCGGGTGCTCGAGACCAACCCACGGCTTGCCTTCGCAGGTCTCTTGGAACCGGGTTCAGTTTCAAGGTGCAACAGCCAGGGTCGCCTGTTCGATTTTCCACAAAGCGAACGGACACAAGAGCTTTTTGCGAACCCCGAACCCTATATCGCGTTCGAACCTCGGGGATCGGCAAGTCAACTGCCTGTCATCATCGTGGCATATCCGACCTATGACCAGAATGGTGACCTCAAGGGCTTTGCCCTCATCTCGTTCCAAACCGAACCCTTGTTGCGACCGGACTCGTCGCTTGGGATGGACGGCGATGTGGCTTTGGTCACGTTCAACAAGTTCGGTGACATCCTGTCGACCTTTACACCTGACGGGCCACTAGAAGAGTACCTTCCGGGCGGCTTGTCGTATGTCGGTTTTGTTGATCAGGACGATACATTTTTCACGGCAACCACGCGTTCCGGCGAAACGCGTTTGATCTCGGTTGTGCCGATCCTGCCCGGTGAAGTGTATGCTCTGGGCAGTTGGGGTCGCACCGCGTTACAGCGGACAACAGCGCCCTGGTTCACCATCTCGACACTGTTGTTTCCGTTCCTGATGTGGCTGGTCGGTATTGTGGTGGCCGTGACTTCGCTCAACCGGCTGGTGTTGCGCCACATCCGCGACCTGGGGCGGCGGATGCGCCGTTTCGCGACCTATCGCGATGTCGAAAGATCCGAGAATATCGAAGATGCGCCCAGTGAAATAAAGACGATCAACGCCACGTTCGAAGCGATGGCGGATCAATTGCTGCGCGACGAGGCAGATCTTGAAAACTCGGTTTTCGAACGTGAGGTGTTGCTCAAAGAGGTGCATCACCGCGTGAAGAACAATCTTCAATTGATCTCCTCGATCATCAACATGCAGGTCCGTCAGGTGGCCAGCCCCGAAGCTGTGTCAGCCCTTCGCCAGTTTCAGGATCGGGTGACGAGCCTCGCGTCCGTTCACCGCGCACTTTATCAAGAGCCATCCCTGACCCATATCCGCTTTGACGTGCTCTTGGGTGACCTGGTCGCACAGGTCAACGCGGCTGGAACGCCGGACAATCAAACCGTGCAGATCGACCTTGATATGGATCCGGTAACCCTGCTGCCCGACCAGACAAGCCCGCTTGCCATGGTCACCACAGAGGCCTTGTCCAACGCCTTCAAATACGGCGGACCGGGGGAGGATGGTGTATTTCGTCTGAAGGTTCACCTGAAGGAATTCACGCGGGATGACACGACAAACGTGCGTTTGACGATTGAAAACAGCGTTGACCCAACCGCATCAAGGACTGTTGGAACAGGTCTTGGAAAGCGGTTGATCCTTGCCTTCGCCAGCCAGTTGAATGGTGATCTTCAGGAAATTGACGAGGATGATTGCCACGGATTGATCATCACGTTCGAATTTCAACCGTTTTCCCCCGAGTAAGACATCGTTTACGGACGGGGTGTCGAAAAAACGCGCGCCGGATTTTCGGCGCGCGCGACTTGGATTACGGGTTATTTCAGACTCCGTTAGATCAGGAGTTCGGAGCGTCTTCGGCCAGCCGCGACTTCGGCGCGGACGGATCGTTTCGCTGTTCCTCGGTCCGGTGTTTGCTGACCAAGGCGAAAACGATAAAGGTAAGCATGGTCATCAACGCGAGAAGCGGTACAATAAATTCTGCTGTCATCTTTTTTCTCCTTCCAGCAGTTTAACCCACCATCGCACCAACTGTTCCAAAAAACGGCCCTTCCTGCGAGTCTTGTCCCGAATGTGCTACAACGCCGCCCGCATGGCCGTCAGCAGGGCATGATGCAACGATCCCGCCGAGGATCGCGGCCCCAGAATGCGCAACCAGTTCGCCGGATCACGGCGCAGGACATAGATACCCATATAGTGAACGACCGTCCGCAGGGCATCCCCGGTTTGCATCCGGTCGATGTCGACATTGCAGCACAGGCGCATCACATCCTCGATCCCGTCGCCACGCATGTCGAAACAAACCCAAGCGTCGGTTTGCTCGGTGATTGACGCGGTCGTCTTGAACCGGGTTTTCAGCTGCGCGGCGAGGTCTTCATGCGTCGCGATCGGCGCACCGACCATCCATTGATCCGGACCCATCCAGAAGGATGCCTCCGGATCGTGCAACACGGTCTTGCCCGGCGCCGGTGCAGGCGACTCCAACAGGTCGGAGAGATGGGCGCGGCAGGTTTCCTCTTGCCCACGTCGCGCCGCGACCGATGCAAGGGCAAGATCGGGGTTTTCCGTCAACGTCACACCCGCCACGGTATCGACGTGCGGTTCAGTGCCGCCAAGGGCGCAGGTTGGATCCAGATCATGCACGAAGGCGGTCTCCTTCCGGGTCGACAAAATGCGGGTTGACGACTTCGACATCGTGATCGACGCCAGTCAGCGGGCTGACCAGACGGATGATTTCGCCGATGCGCGTGTCGCCTGATTTCAGGAACCCAAGTGCGATGTGACATCCAAGGTTGGGTGAATAGCAGGCTGACGTCACATAGCCCTGATCATTGGCCCCTGTCACCTTTGTGCCCTTGGTCATCAGATGCGCCCCTGCGGGAATGGTGTGGTCGGCTTTCACCGGCTTCAGACCCACCAGCTTCAGAGCATCCGGTTCGTTCAGGCCCGGACGTTCGGACAGTTTCGATCCGATGGAATCCTTGGCCTTGGACACCATCTTGCCCATGCCGAGGTTCAGCGCCGTCGTTGTCCCGTTAAGTTCGTTCGCCGTCGCGTGGCCCTTTTCGATGCGCATGACGTTCAGCGCCTCAAGCCCGTAAGGCACTACGTCGAACTCTTCACCCGCCTGCATCAAACGCCGGATCAGCGCGTCACCATAGCGGGTCGGGACCGCGACCTCGTAGGCCAGTTCGCCCGAGAACGAGATACGGAAGAGCCGCGCGCGCAGCCCACCGCAGATGGTGATTTCGCCGCAAGCCATGAAAGGAAAGGCGTCGTTGGACAGGTCCACGCCATCGTCCACGATATTTTCCAGCAATGCGCGAGAGTTTGGCCCGGCGACGGCGAATTGCGCCCAAGCATCTGTGGTCGAGATCATCTGTACGTCCATGTCCGGGAACAGACACTGGCGCACGAATTCCATGTGCCGGTAGACGCCGACGGCATGGGCGGTGGTCGTGGTGACGACGAAATGATCTTCGGCCATCCGCGCCGCCGTGCCGTCATCCATCACGATCCCATCCTCGCGCAGCATCAGGCCGTAGCGCACCTTGCCGACCGGCAGCTTGGCCATGCCGTTGCAGTAGACTTTGTTCAGGAACGCGGCGGCATCCACACCCTGCACGTCGATCTTGCCCAGCGAGGTCACATCGCAGATGCCTACCGATTTGCGGGTCTGGATCACCTCGCGGTCGCAGCTTTGCCGCCAATGGGTCTCGCCGGGTTTCGGAAACCATTGCGCGCGCAACCATAGCCCGGCTTCGGTGAACACCGCGCCTTGTTCCTTGGCCCATGTGTGGCTGGGGGTAAGGCGTGTTGGCTTGGTCTCCATACCCCATGCCCGGCCTGCGAAGACGCCCATCGCGGTCGGTGTATAGGGCGGGCGGAAGATGGTGGTGCCGACCTCGGGAATCGCCTTGCCCGCAACCTCGGCCATGATCGCTAATCCGGCGATATTCGATGTCTTGCCCTGATCGGTTGCCATGCCCAGTGTCGTGTAGCGCTTGAGGTGCTCGACCGAGACATAGTTTTCCTGATGCGCGAGCTTGATGTCCTTCGCGGTCACATCGTTCTGCTGATCCACCCACGCGCGCTTGGCGGTTTTGACATGCCAGAACGGGGTGATTTTGACCGGAGTGTCCTCGGCCTCGGGCAGGGTGGGGGCGCTTGTCTTGAAATCGAGATCGGCAAGGATCGCCTTGGCCCCCTCCGCGCCGGAGTGCAGCGCGCCGTGGGTCGAGAAGATGCCGTTAGCCGCTCCTGCGACGGTCATGCCGGGGGGCAGGGTGCCTCCGGGGACAAAGGCGACAAGCGCCTCGTTCCAGACCGGACGACCACCCTGATGACACGTCAGATGCACGTTCGGGTTCCAGCCGCCCGACACACCCAAAGCCCCGCATTTTATACGGCGGATGCCACCCTTGGGCATCTTCAATTCGATCTGGGACAGCCCAAGATGACCCCATGTCTGGTCGATCACGCCACCCGCAATCACATCATAGTCGGACGAGGTTGGCGCATCGGCGCGGGTGTCGATCACCGACACAACCTCAACGCCCTTCGCCACCAGATCAGAGGCGGTGCGATGACCGTCATCATTGTTGGTGAAGATCGCCACCTGCCCCGCAGGCGTTGTCGCCCAGCGGTTCGCATAGGCGCGAACGGCACTGGCCTGCATGATACCGGGGCGGTCGTTGTTCTCGAACACGATGGGGCGTTCGGTGGCCCCGGCGCAGAGCAGCGAACGTTTCGATGTGATGCGCCAGAGGATCTGCCGGGGCTTGCCGTCTTCGGGTTCAGCAAGGTGATCGCTGATCCGCTCGACCGCGCCATAGACGCCGTGATCGAAGGCTCCGATGACTGTTGTGCGGGGCATGACACGGACATTGGGCATCGCCTGCAAGCGCGCGACTGTTTCCGCCGCCCATGCCGCGCCGGACATGCTGCCTACGGCATAGGTCTCAAGGTTCAGACGCCCACCGATCAGGAAATCCTCGTCACACAGGATCACCCGCGCGCCGCTTTCCCCGGCGGTCAGTGCAGCGGAAAGGCCAGCAGGACCGCCGCCGATGATCAGCACGTCACAGTGCAGGAAGCCCTTGTCGTAACCGTCCGGGTCGTCCTGAAGGCTGAGCGATCCCAGACCGGCGGCCTTGCGGATGATCGGCTCGTAGACCTTTTCCCAGAACGCGGCGGGCCACATGAAAGTCTTGTAATAGAACCCGGCGGCAAAGAAGTTCGACAGCAGGTCGTTCACCTGCATCGCGTCGAATTTCAGCGATGGCCAGCGGTTCTGCGAATTGGCCCGCAACCCGTCGTAAAGCTCTGCAGTTGTTGCCCGCGTGTTGGGCTCCTTGCGTGCCCCTTCGCGCAACTCGACAATCGCGTTCGGCTCTTCCGATCCGGCGGTCATCACCCCACGCGGGCGGTGGTACTTGAACGACCGCCCCATCAACCGCACGCCGTTGGCCAGCAGCGCCGAGGCAAGCGTGTCGCCCTTGTGACCCTTGTAGTGCTGGCTGTCGAAGCGGAACGACCATGTCTCTGACCGGTCGATCAGCCCGCCGTCCAAACGGTTCTTCTGGCTCATTTCGACCGCCCTTCTGTCCGCGCCACGTCGCGGGCAAGCTCCACCGATGTGATCTCGTGCGTGACGGTGTTTCGCGTCACCACCAGCCACGACCGGTCGCCTTGTTCGTGATACCAAAGCTCTCGGTGCAGTCCCGCCGGGTTGTCACGGGTGTGGCCGTAGTCGATGAACTGGTTCAGCGCATCGTCCGCTTGCCAGTCAGGGCGGTTGATCAGGCACGCATCGCCCAGGTAGACAAATTCGCTAAGGTCGCGCGGGCCAAGAAGGGGGTGGTTGAGGATCATCAGTGCAGATTGGGCTGATTGCCCATCCCTTTTTCGTCGATCATGTGCCCGGTGTGGAACCGGTCCAGACGGAACGCTGTGGCGGTGTCATGCTGTGTGTCGGTGGCGAGCAGATGGGCATAGACCATGCCCGACGCAGGCGTTGCCTTGAACCCGCCGTAACACCAGCCGCCGTTGAAATAGAGCCCGTCGATATGGGTCTTGTCGATGATTGGTGAGCCGTCCATCGACATGTCCATGATCCCGCCCCAGGACCGCAGCAGCCGCGCGCGGCCCATCATCGGGAACATCGCGATCGCTTCTTCCATCACGTCCTCGACCATCGGCAGGTTGCCGCGCGAGGCGTAGGAATTGTAGCCGTCGATATTGCCGCCAAAAACCAGCCCACCCTTGTCGGACTGGCTGCAATAGAAATGCCCCGCGCCGAAGGTGATGACACCGGGCAGCACGGGCTTGAGCCCTTCGGACACAAAAGCCTGCAAGACATGGCTTTCGATGGGCAATCGCATCCCGGCATAGGCCATCACCTTGGACGATGATCCGGCCACGCAAGATCCGACCTTCTTGGCGCCGATATACCCACGCGAGGTTTCAACGCCGAGGATCTTGCCACCTTCAATCCGGAAACCCGTGACTTCGCAATTCTGGATGATGTCGACACCGCGCTGGTCGGCGGCACGGGCATAGCCCCACGCCACCGCATCATGCCGCGCGGTGCCTGCACGCGCCTGCAACAGCCCACCCATGACAGGGAAACGCGCGTTCTTCACGTTCAGAAACGGGTACTTCTCCAACACCTGCTCTTGCGACAGCAATTCGGCATCCGCGCCGTGCAGGATCATCGCGTTGCCGCGCCGGATATAGGCGTCGCGCTGGGCGTCGGAATGCATCAGGTTGATGATCCCGCGCTGGCTCATCATCGCGTTGTAGTTCAGATCCTGTTCCAGCGTTTCCCAGAGCTTGAGCGAAAATTCGTAGAACGGCTCGTTGCCATCGAGCATGTAGTTAGACCGCACAATCGTGGTGTTCCGCCCCACATTGCCGCCCCCGATCCAGCCCTTTTCCAGCACGGCGATGCGCGACTGCTTGTATTCCTTGGCAAGGTAATAAGCCGTCGCCAGACCATGCCCGCCACCCCCGATGATGACGTAATCATAGGCGGGTTTCGGATCCGCATCGCGCCACGCCGGACCCCAGCCGCGATGGCCGGTCAGCGCTTCCTTGATCACCCGAAATCCTGAATATCGCATGTCGTTCGACTCCTTCCCGGCGATCCTTGCACGGGCTTGATCAGTGCGGCCTGTCTCTTTCAGTCAATTCAAAGCTCAAAAAAGACATGGCGCGGGGGCAAGCTCTTGCCGAAATCAGCGGAGTGTCAAGAAGCGCCCTGCAGAATTGACTGCATCAGCGGGCTATCTGCTTTGATCAGCCCGTTAATGATGTCAAAATGGTGCTTTCCGGGGTCCACGATCCTTTCGCAGCCCCAGGCATCAGCCAGCCACTTGGCCTGATCCAGAAACACGGGGCGTTCTTCTGCCCCAACCCAGACCGTCACGGGAATCGATGGGGCGTCCATCAGCACAGGGCTTTCTGCCGCGGCGGCGGTTTCGTCCATCTTGAAGTCCTGATTCATCAGCGTCTTCAACAAGGGGCGCAAATCCGACAGCGGCGAAATGGGCACAGATTTCGCCACCCGCGTCAGCACATCACCCGGCAAGATCCCGGGGTCCAGCATACGCGACACAAGATGCCCACCTGCGGAATGCCCGGCCAACCGGATCGGGCCTTCGAACTCTCGGGCAACAACAGTGATCGCGTTTGCGACCTGACGGGTGATGTCGGAAATGCGAACGCGGGGGCAGAGATCATAGGTCGGCATCGCCACAACCCAACCGTTGTCCAACGCACCTTGCGCAAAATGCGACCAAAGCGATCCGTCGGTCTGGCGCCAGAATCCCCCATGCACAAAGACAAAAATGCCCTTTGGCGTGCGATCAGGCAGGAACAGATCCACAACCTCGCGCGTTCCATGGCCATACATCACCCCAAGACGGGCGCGGCCCAGAACGGACATCTTTCCACGAAATACATCTGCATCCGCACGCCATTGGTCTGGGAAATCTGCCCCGTTCGGGATATGAGGCGCATTAGCATAAGCGTCGTTCCAATCCACGTCGCGTCTCCAAAACATCAACACTTGCCAATGCATGTATCAAGTGTTCCATCTTTGTCAGCATAAAAACCGGAGGGATCCCATGCTCGACCAGACAACAAACCTCGCCAGCCTGCTCAACGATCCGTCCCTGCTCGAAACGCGGGCTTATGTGAACGGCACCTGGATCGACGGGGACGATGGCACCTTCGCCGTCGACAATCCGGCGCGCGGTGACACGATTGCCGAGGTCGCCGACCTGTCGCGTGCGCAGGTGGCCAAGGCCATCGCCGCTGCCGAAACCGCGCAAAAGGACTGGGCCAAGTGGACCGGCAAGGAACGCGCAGGTGTGCTGCGCAAATGGTTCGACCTGATGATGGAACACCAGGAGGATCTGGGCACGATCCTGACCGCCGAACAGGGCAAGCCCCTGACCGAGGCCAAGGGAGAGATCGCCTATGGCGCGTCCTTCATCGAGTTCTTCGCGGAAGAGGCCAAGCGAGTCTACGGCGAAACCATTCCCGGCCACCAGCGTGACAAGCGCATCATGGTGATGAAACAGCCCATCGGCGTTGTCGGCTCGATCACGCCCTGGAATTTCCCCAACGCGATGATCACCCGCAAGGCCGGTCCGGCGCTCGCCGCCGGGTGTAGCTTTGTCGCGCGGCCTGCCGCCGAAACCCCGCTCTCGGCCATCGTGCTGGGTGTTCTGGCGGAACGTGCTGGCATCCCGGCGGGCGTGTTCAATGTCGTGCCGTCGTCTTCGTCGTCCGAAGTGGGCAAGGAGATGTGCGAGAACCCCGCGGTGCGCAAGCTGACCTTTACCGGCTCGACCGAAGTGGGTCGCATCCTGCTGCGGCAGGCAGCCGATCAGGTGATGAAATGCTCGATGGAGCTGGGCGGCAACGCACCCTTCATCGTATTCGACGATGCGGATATCGACGCAGCCGTCGACGGCGCGATCATGTGCAAGTTCCGCAACAACGGCCAGACCTGCGTCTGTGCCAACCGCATCTACGTTCAGGCGGGCGTTTATGACGCTTTTGCGCAGAAGCTGAAAGAGAAGGTCTCGAAGATGAAAGTCGGCGACGGTCTTGAAGCAGGAACCGATCTTGGCCCGCTCATCAACTCGGATGCCATCGACAAGGTGCAGGACCACATCAAGGACGCCAAGGCCAAAGGTGCCGAAGTGATCCTGGGTGAAGAAGATCATCGCAAGGACGGCAATTTCTTTGGCCCGACCATCGTCACCGGTGCCACCAAGGAGATGTCGTTCTCGACCGAAGAAACCTTTGGCCCGCTCGCTCCGCTCTTCAAGTTCGAGACCGAAGACGATGTGATCGAACTGGCGAATGACACGATCTTCGGCCTTGCCAGCTATTTCTATGCCAAGGATCTGAGCCGCGTCTACAAGGTGGCCGAAGCGCTGGAATACGGCATCGTCGGTGTAAACACCGGCATCATCTCGTCCGAGGTCGCACCGTTCGGTGGCGTCAAACAATCGGGCCTTGGTCGCGAAGGCAGCCATCATGGCATCGAGGAATTCCTCGAAATGAAATATGTCTGCCTGAGCGTCTGAGGCAGCGATTTTTCGAAAAATCGCATGAGACCCTTCAAAGGGTCTCATGCCGCGCAAGTTCACAAAACTGAATCAAAACTGTCATGCGCGTGTCTTGACTTGGCGGCACCTCCCTCTTGTCAATCCAAGGGGGATTTCCATGACATATCGTGCGCTGTGCCTGACATCGGCCATAGCTTTGACTGCCTCGGCTGCGTCCGCCGAGATGAATTTCAACCGCGTCGCGTCCTTTCCGGTCGTCACAAACATGGCCGAGGGTGAAGACACCTCCCGCGTGTCTAGCGCCGAGATCATTTCGGCCAGTTCCGATGGTATGACGCTGGTCTATTCCGACAGCCCGCTGAGTGTGATCGGCATGATCGACATCACCGATCCTTCAAACCCGCAGCCCAAGGGCAACGTCACCCTTGAAGGCGGCGAACCGACAGCGGTGTCCGCACTGGGCAACACGGTGTTTGTCGGCGTGAACACGTCTGAAAGCTACACCGCGCCGTCGGGCTTCCTGTTGCACCTCGATATGGCAACCGGTGCTGAGGCCGGGCGCTGCGATCTGGGCGGTCAGCCCGATTCGACCGCCGTTGCAACGGATGCGTCTTTCGTGACAGTGGCGATCGAAAACGAACGTGACGAGGATGCAGGCGATGGCCGCGTGCCGCAGATGCCGGCTGGCCATGTGTCGATCATCCCGCTTGATGCAAACGGCATGATGCAGTGCGACGCGCAGGTCCGTGCTGACGTGACCGGCCTTGCCGCCATCGCGCCTGAAGACCCCGAGCCCGAGTTCGTGGACGTGAACGCCAATGGCGAGATCGTCGTGACGATGCAGGAAAACAACCACATCGTGGTTCTCTCTCCGACCGGTGAGGTGATCAGCCACTTCTCTGCCGGTTCAGTGGATCTTGAAAATGTCGACGCCACCGACGAAGGCGCGGCGCTGTTGTTTTCGGAAACCCTGACAAGTGTGCCGCGTGAACCCGATGGCATCCAGTGGATCGACACCGACCATGTCGTGACCGCCAACGAAGGCGACATGGACGGCGGATCGCGCGGCTTTACCGTGTTCCACAAGGACGGCACCGTCGTTTACGAAAGCGACGCGTCGTTCGAGCATGCCGTGGTCCAGATCGGCCATTACCCGGATCGTCGCTCCGACGCCAAGGGTGTTGAGCCCGAAGGCATGGAGTTCGCGGTGTTCGGTGACACGCCCTATGTGTTTCTGCTGGCAGAGCGCGCATCGGTCATCGGTGTCTACGACATGACTGACCCGGCCAACCCGGTGCTCAAGCAATTGCTGCCTTCGGGCATTTCCCCCGAAGGTGCGGTTGCCATCCCAAGCCGCAACCTGCTTGCCACTGCCAATGAATTCGACGGGATCGAAGACGGTGCCGCGCGCGCGCATGTGATGATCTACGAATACCAGGACGCGCCTGCCTCTTATCCGCACATCACCTCTGCCGGTATGGACACGCTGACCGGCTGGGGTGCGAATTCCGGCATGGTCGCTGACAGCGATGGCACGCTCTGGGCCGTCAATGACAGCTTCTATGGCTTCCAGCCCACCATCTTCCACATCGACCCAAGCCAGACCCCGGCGCAGATCGTCAAGGCGATCCCGGTCACCCGTGGCGGTCAACCCGCGCAGTTGATGGACATGGAAGGTATCACGCTGGATGGCGAAGGCGGCTTCTGGGTCGCGTCCGAAGGCCGTCTGGATCGCGGTATCCTGCATGCGATTTATCACATCAATGGCGATGGCGAGATCGAAACAACCATCCCGGTTCCGGCCGAGTTGCTGGCGGTCGAAACACGTTTCGGTTTCGAAGGCATCACCAAGATGGGCAATACACTCTGGATGGCGGTTCAACGTGAATGGGCCGACGATCCGGCGAACCATGTCAAGCTGGTCGCCTATGACCTCGACTCCAAGGAATGGGGTGCCGTGCGCTATGAAAAAGCCGAACCTGCAACTGGCTGGGTCGGTTTGTCGGAAATCACCGCGCATGGCGAACACGTCTACATCATCGAACGTGACAACCAGATCGGCGCGGCGGCTGTGACCAAGAAAGTGTACCGCGTCGCCCTGTCCGAAATGGTGCCCGCACCGCTGGGTGGCGACCTGCCCGTCGTGACCAAGGAAGAGGTGTTGGACCTGCTGCCCTACCTGACATCGACAGGCGGCTATGTTCTGGACAAGGTCGAAGGCTTGGCCATCACCGAAGACGGCACGATGTGGGTGTCCACCGACAATGATGGCGTCGACGAACACTCCGGCGAAACGATGCTGTTTGCCATCGAGGGTGCTCTCTGATCCCTCTCAAGGTCGATTGAAGGAACAAAAAAAGGCGCGGGACACCCCGCGCCTTTGTCGTTTCCGGTCCGAATGACGTCAGTTGACCGCCTTTGCGTCAAACACGTCTTTTTCGACCGCATCCGCCTTGGCAATCGCGATCCGGCGCGGTTTCAACGCTTCGGGAATCTCGCGCTGCAGGTCGATATGCAACATGCCGTTCTCGTGGCTGGCCCCAACAACCCGAACATGGTCGGCCAGATGGAACCGGCGCTGGAAAGCGCGGGTGGCAATGCCACGGTGCAGGAAGGTGCGGTCTTCGTCCTCATCCACCTTGTTGGCAGAGACAAGCAATGCGCCGTCCTTGACCTCGACCGTCAGATCGTCGTCCGAGAACCCGGCGACAGCGATCGAGATGCGATAGGCATCGTCTGCAGTCTTTTCGATGTTGTAGGGTGGGTACGTGGACTGAGAGACCTCGTTGGTCAAAACCCGGTCCATCAGGTCGGCAATTTGGTCAAAGCCGACAGTTGCGCGGTAAAGCGGTGCGAAATCATATCCTCGCATAGGTCATCCTCCATTGAGCGATACCAGATGTGACAAGCCTTCCATCGTGGACAGGCTCGGTTCATGGTGCCAGGCCCCGTTTGGGCATCCCGACGTCATTAATCTGGGAAGGTCAGATCAGGGTTTCAAGAGGTCTGAAACAGGCTCTTGCGGGCGAATGAACTTTGCGCCGGTGTCCTTGCGTGCGCCCTCTTCGGCGCGGAAAGGCCGAAAGGCCGATCCGACTTCAAAACCGGCACCACCGTCCATCATCGCCAGGATCATGTCGATCTGGGCGTCCAGTGGCGCACCCAACGAAACAGGCCTGCCCCCGCTCTTGGCCTTGGACGACACAACGGAAACGATCCGTGGGCCATCCCGGTGAAAGGCGAAAACCGGTGATCCGGAGCTGCCGAAATCGACCGAGCAAGACAAGATCAGCACGGTCTCTTGCGCCGAAATCACGTCACAGGTGTCCTGCATCGAAGGCGCTTCAGAGCGGTTGTGCGCGTAAGACACCACACCGACGCTTTCCCCAACGTGAGGGCGTTCTCCGGTCACAAGCGGGATGATCGTCGTGTTGCGCACCGGGTGCTGCAATTCGATCAGGGCAATGTCGCTATGCACCCGATCCGAGCTGGGTTCTGCATTGAAATCGTAATCCGGATGCGCCACGGCACGCCGCACACGCCGGTAGGCCGCCGCACGTCCGTTGCGCCAGCCCGCCAGAAATTGGATGTCCTCGGGCGCAAGCAGCGCACCGTCATCGTTGTAAAGGCAGTGCGCAGCGGTCAGCACCATCTGAGGCGAGATCAGCGATCCGGTGCAAAACGCCTTCCCGGCAAGTTCAAGGCGGCCAACAGCTTCCCATGCGCGACCATCCTGGCGACTCTCCATCGAGAACAGCCCGGTGCCCTGTGCTGCGGAAACCGCGGGCAACACGAATAACATGGCCCCAAAGAGCATATGGCGCACAAATCACCTCCAGTTGGAAACTGAGCTACTGTTCTATTCGGGCAAAAGTGTGACTTTGTCGTTAATTTTCTGATATTTGAAAGGCTTTCGGCATTGGCCCGCCGGTGGCCCAATCCAAGAGCTCAACCGTATGGAGAATGGGAATACCTGTCCCAGAGCCTATTTGCATCATGCAGCCGATATTGCCTGCTGCAATGACATCAGGCTGCTTCGCCTCTAACGTGTGGATCTTACGCGCCTTGAGTTGTTTTGAAATCTCTGGCTGCATCAGATTGTAGGTGCCCGCTGAACCGCAACACAGATGGCTGTCAGCAGGTTCCACCACCTCGAACCCTGCAGCCTTGAGCAACGTTTTCGGATGAGTCTTGATCTGCTGGCCGTGCTGAAGACTACAGGCGGCGTGGTAGGCCACCTTGATGCCGCCATGCACCGTCCTGGCCTGCGCGACACTGTCCTCATCCACCAGTTCGACCAGCACTTCGCTTACATCCCGGGCAATCCCCGACACCCGCGCCGCATCCTCGGCCAGCGGGTCATTGCGGAACATGTGCCCGTAATCCTTGACCGTCGTGCCACAGCCGCTGGTGTTGATCACAATTGCGTCCAATCCATCGCCATCCATCTCGCGCGCCCAGGCGTGGATATTGGCGGCCGCCGATACATGGCTTTCGTCGACCTTGCCCATGTGATGCGTCAGCGCCCCGCAACAGCCGGCGCCCTTGGCAACAACCACCTCGCATCCCAGCCGCGTGAGCAGCCGGATCGTGGCATCGTTGATATCGGTGTTCAGCGCCTTCTGCGCGCAGCCCGTCATCAGCGCGACCCGCTTTCGACGCGGCTGAGTGGGCGCAAAGCTTTGCGGATCGTCATTGCGGCTCACCGGCGGAATGCGCTTCGGTGCCATCTCCAGCATCGCCTTCAGCCGCGCATCCGGGATCAGCGGCGCAAAGGGCTTGCCGATCTTCGCCAATAGCAACGCCACCCGAAACCGCGTTGGATAGGGCAGGATGCGCGCCAAGGTCCAGCGCAGTGCCTTTTCATGCCAGGGCCGGTCATAGTTCTTTTCGATATAGGCCCGCGCGTGATCGACCAGGTGCATGTAATGCACGCCGGACGGACAGGTTGTCATGCAGGCGAGACAGGACAGGCAGCGGTCGATATGCTTGACCGTCTTTTCATCCG
This sequence comes from Marivita sp., assembly GCF_051859345.1. GTDB lineage: Bacteria > Pseudomonadota > Alphaproteobacteria > Rhodobacterales > Rhodobacteraceae > Marivita. The sequence continues at coordinate 53,769 of NZ_JBHYFV010000019.1, forward strand.
GCACCCGCTCGTTCTCGAGCATGTCCTTGATCAGATAAATCCGCCCACGCGGGCTGTCCAATTCGTCGCCCAGCACCTGGTAGGTCGGACAGGTCGCGGTGCAGAACCCGCAATGCACACAGCTGCGCAGAACCTCGTTGGAGCGCGAAATGTCCGGGTCGCGCAACTGCGCGTCTGTAAACGTCGTCTGCATCTTTTACCCCATCAATCCCGCGTTCAGGATGCCTTTCGGATCGAACCGTTTCCGCAAACCTTTCGACAGCGTGGCAAGCACCGCCGGTTCAGGTTGAAACTTCGGTTGCCCGCTGCCCCGCACCAGCGTCGCATGCCCGTCAAACGATCCCAACCGGCCCCGTACGTCCGCCCCTTCCGGCACAAGCGCCCAGATCAGGCCACCACCCAAGTCATAAACCAGCGCCTCGGCCTTGATCGTCTCGGCCAGCTCTGCGGCCAGAGTGGGGGTGCAGGACACCCGCCAGACATCGCCGGCGACCCCGTGAAACGGCACAATGTCCCGGACCCGGATCCAGGTATCGGCAACCGCCTCGGGGTCCCGTTCGATCCGTACCTTGTGGTCAGGGAACAATCCCGCCACCCGCTCCGCGCGATAGGCCACCGACCCGTCAAATCCTTCGATCCGCAGCATGGTCACAGGTGTCCGGTCCGGCCCAACGGGCAGATGCGCCGCACCGGACACCTCAAACGGTGATCCAAGCGCGGTGGCCATCACACGCACAGCCTGACCATCGCTCAACCCGTCGATCATCACGCAAGCGGCGGTCTCGGGCTTGGGCAGCACCTTGAGGCTGACCTCGCTCAGAACGCCAAGCGTTCCCCAGGATCCGCTCATCAACTTCACCAGATCAAAACCGGTGACATTCTTCATCACGCGCCCGCCATTCTTGACCACGGTCCCGGTGCCATCGACATAGCGCACACCCAGCATGAAGTCCCGACAGGCGCCCACTGACACCCGACGTGGTCCGCTGACATTGGCCGCGACGACACCGCCAATGGTCGGCTCACCGGACGTGCCCATCAGGCCGCGATGATCCATCGGCTCAAACGCCAGCCGCTGCCCCTCCGCATCCAAAGCCGCTTCGATCTCGGCCAAGGGTGTGCCCGTCTGCGCGACAAGGGTCAGCGATCCCGGCTCGTAAAGCGTGATCCCCGACAGCCCCCCGGTTTCCAGCAACTCTCCATTAAGGTTAACGCCCCGCGTTCCCCCACCGCGCACAGCAATCGGTCCAGAGGCCGATGCAATCATCCCGGCCAGGTCGGCCTCTGTCTCAGGTCTCATGGTCTTCTTCTTTTCTCAAATATGCCGGGGGAGTCGCGCAAAGCGCGACGGGGGCAGCGCCCCCAATCCTCATTCTGCCGCAAGCGCGACATTGCGACGGCTCTCGGACGCCGCCAAGGGAAACACCTTGGCCGGGTTCAACAACCATGCGGGGTCGAACACGTCCTTCACCGCCATCTGCGCCTCAAGGTCCGCAGGTGCGAACTGGTCCACCATCAGATCGCGCTTCTCGATGCCGACACCATGTTCCCCGGTCAGACATCCGCCCACCTCGACACAGAGCCGCAGGATGTCCGCGCCGAACGCTTCGCACAGCTCCAGATCGCCTTCCTTGTTCGCATCGAACAGGATCAGTGGGTGCATGTTGCCGTCACCGGCATGAAACACGTTGGCCACGTCCAACCCGTATTCCTTGGACATCTCGCCGATCCGGCGCAGCACATAAGGCAGTTCCGACACAGGAATCGTTCCGTCCAGACACATGTAATCGTTGATCTGCCCCATCGCGCCAAAGGCCGATTTGCGGCCCAGCCAGATACGCCCGGCCTCATCCGCATCCTTCGCCTCCCGCAGCTCCACCGGGTTGTGCCGCCGCGCGATCTCCAGAATCAACGCCAACTGTTCGTCGATCTCGGCCGGGCTGCCCTCGACCTCGACAATCAACAGCGCCTCGCACATCGGGTAGCCTGCCTTGGCAAAGGCTTCGGTCGCTTCGATACAGGGGCGGTCCATGAATTCGATGGCCACGGGCAGTACACCGGCCTTGATGATGTCGGCCACGCAGGCACCCGCGACCTCGTTGGCATCGAATCCCATCAACACCGGGCGGGCGCCTTCGGGCTTGGGCAGGATGCGCAGTGTGGCTTCGGTCACGACGCCCAACTGCCCTTCAGATCCGCAGATCAGGCCCAAGAGGTCATATCCTCCGGAATCCAGATGCTTTCCCCCGATCTCCAGCACGGTGCCATCCATCTTCACCAAGGTGACACCCATCAGGTTGTTCGTTGTCACCCCGTACTTGAGACAATGCGCGCCCCCTGAATTCATCGCGATATTGCCCGCGATGGCGCAGGCCAACTGGCTGGAGGGGTCGGGCGCATAAAAGAACCCGTCCGCTTCGACAGCACCCGTGACGCTCAGATTGGTGCGCCCGGTCTGCACGCGGATAAACCGGTTGTCGTAGTCGGTCTCGATCACGTCGTTCATTCGCGCCACGCCCAGCAAAACGCAATCTGCGGTGGGCAATGCGCCCCCGGCAAGGGATGTGCCCGATCCGCGCGGAACCACCGGCACACCCATCTCGTGACAGACCTTCAGCACTGCCGACACCTCTTCGGTCGACGAGGGCAGGACAACCGCAAGCGGCGGACACTTGTAGGCGGTCAGCGCATCACATTCATACGCGCGGGTTTCCATCTCGTCAGAGATCACGGCATCCTGTGGCAACACTGCGCGCAGACGCGAAACGATCTGCGCCTTCAGCGACAGGACTCTGGAATCGGGTTGGGGCATCTGCATGGCGTTTCCTTTAAATTGGTAAGAAGATATAACCAATCCTGCAGGATAAGCCAGAGAAATTTCGCAGCGCGCGGCATCTGGGCCTCTTGCCTTTGCGCAAAAGCACCGTCACCAAGCGTTTATGGACTGGGTCAAGATCATTCATCTGTTGTGCGTCATGGGGTGGATGACCTCGATTTTCGCGGTGCCGCGTGCGCTCATCTACTGGAAGCGTGAACATGACCGCATCGGCGAATTCGGCCCTTTGGGGGATCTCACGATCCGTCTCTACCGGTTTTCTGCGGGGTTGGGCGTGATCGCCTTGATCACCGGCCTCTGGCTCGGGTCGATCTGGCAGTTCCCGACATGGGTCTGGGTCAAGCTGTCGCTCGTAGTGCTGCTGACGCTGCATTACATGTGGACCGGTCGGCTGGTGCTGCGTGCGAAACGCGGCGTGTTCACCGAATCCGACCGCTATCTGCGCATCTTCAACGAAATAAGCGTGTTCGGCGTCATCGCGATCCTTTGGGTTGTCGTCGTCAAGCCGTTCTGACCGATGGACTGGTTCGACCGCCTCTACCTGTTCACACTCCTCGACGCGATTGGCCTGGGCCTGCTGATCCTGAGTTGGATTGGCAGCACGTTCATCATCGAAAACGCTCCCAAATCGCGTCCCTCCACGTCGCAGATCATGGCCGAGTATCGCCGCGACTGGATGCGCCAGTTTGTTCAGCGCGATCCGCGTATCTTCGACAGCCAGATCATCTCGAGCCTGCGGCAGGGCACGGCGTTTTTCGCCTCGGCGACGATGATTGCCATCGGCGGTGGCTTTGCGCTTTTGGGCAATGCCGAGCGACTGCGCGGCGTGGCGCAGGATTTGACGCTGGAAAGTGATCCGATCTTCCTGCTCGAGGTCAAGTTGCTGGTGTTGGTGTTGTTCGCTGCGAACGCCTTTCTCAAGTTCGTCTGGTCGCACCGGTTGTTCGGGTATTGCTCGGTTATCATGGCAGCGGTGCCGAACGATCCCGAGGACCCCAAGGCGTTGCCGATCGCGCTTCAGGCGGGTGAGCTGAACATCACCGCCGCGCGCGGCTACAATCGCGGCTTGCGGTTGATCTATTTCGGCATCGCGTCTTCGGCGTGGCTCCTCGGGGCCGGACCGTTGATCCTGGCAACGCTTGTGACCCTGCTGGTGATCCTGCGCCGGGAATTTGCGTCCCAATCGCGGCACGTTCTTCTGAACGGCGCGCCGGACGCGAAAATGTGACTTTTGGTCATCGTGGCGTCTGATAGGCTGGTGCCATGCTGACCCGTGTCTTGATCTGCCTCACCTGTTTCGCACCGCCCGTTCTGGCGGATCCGCCCGATGTTGTCGGTATCGACGTTTCAGGAAGCCAGGTCTCCGTCACGCTGGCGCATCCTGATACGGGATGGGACCACTATGCCGATGGCTGGCGGATCGAGACCGAGGATGGCACCGTCATCGGCGCACGGGAGCTTTTGCATCCACACGAAACCGAACAGCCCTTCACGCGCAGCCTGAGTGTCGGTGACTTGCCCGAAGGCCCGCTTTTCATCCGGGCGAAATGTTCGGTGGATGGCTGGTCCGACACGCGAGTGTCTTTTGGGCGGTGAGGACCGTCTGAAAAGGTAAGCAGGTCTGACCTGTTGTTTCGCGCGCGAAACAAATGGGCCGGTTCGGACGTATTTAATTTTCGTCAACCACGTCAGCGTGCAAGTGCCGTTCACCGCGCGCTTCGGCCAAAGCGATCTGTTTCTGCCGTTCCCGGAACCGTGCCTTGTCGTCGTCCGAGGTTTCCCCGACACACAGGTGACAGGACACGCCATGTTCGTACTCAGGCTTGTCGCGGTCCTCTGGCAGGATAGGGCGGCGGCAGGCGTGGCACAGAAGATGCGGCCCTTCGGTCAGCCCGTGACCCACCGATACGCGACCGTCGAACACAAAGCAGTCTCCCTGCCATGTGCTTTGGTCCTGCGGCACCTCTTCAAGGTACTTCAGGATGCCGCCCTTGAGGTGATACACCTCTTCGACCCCCTGGCTGATCAGGTAGTTCGTGGACTTTTCGCAGCGAATGCCCCCGGTGCAGAACATCGCGATCCGCTTGTTGTGAAAGCGGTCCTTGTTCTGTTCCCACCATTCGGGGAATTCGCGAAAGCTGTCGGTCTTGGGATCAACTGCGCCCTCAAACGTACCGATGGCGACCTCGTAATCATTGCGGGTATCAATCACTGCCACATCGGGGCTTTGGATCAATTCGTTCCAGTCGGACGGCTGAACGTAATGGCCGACCTTGGCGCCGGGGTCGACGTCCGGAACACCCATCGTGACGATCTCTTTCTTGAGCCGCACCTTCATGCGGGGGAACGGGCGCTCTTGCGCGGTGGAGAGCTTCCATTCCAGAGCGGCGCAACCGGGCAGGGCGCGCAGATGGGTTAACAAATGGTCAATGCCAGCCTTGGGGCCAGCCACCGTGCCGTTGATGCCTTCACGCGCCAAAAGAAGCGTGCCTGTGATCGCGTTGTCACGGCAGACATCAAGCAGCGGATCCCGCAAGGCAGCGGGATCGTCGAAGCGGGTGAAGTGATAAAGTGCGCAAACCGTAAACATGGGCGCGGAATTACGCCCGGTTGCGCGCCCATGCAAGGTTCCTGAATGCCGCAACCCTTGACCCTTGGGGGCAGGCTTCTTACCCAAGACATATCCAACAGGAGGCTGCCCCATGTCCGCGCTGATCGTCATTGACGTGCAAAACGATTTCTGCCCCGGAGGTGCGCTCGCCGTGCCCGAAGGCGACGTGATCGTACCGGGGATCAACGCGCTGATGGCCGACGCCGAGGCGGTTGTGCTGACGCAGGACTGGCACCCTGCGGGACATTCGAGCTTTGCGTCGGAGCACGAGGGACACGATCCCTACAGCATGATCGACATGCCCTATGGGCCACAGGTCTTGTGGCCCGATCATTGCGTGATCGGATCGGACGGTGCTGCCTTTCACACCGACCTGAACACCGATCGCGCGGAGATGGTGATCCGCAAGGGGTTTCGCCGCGCCATCGACAGCTATTCGGCGTTCTTCGAGAATGACCATGAAACGCCGACTGGGCTTGAGGGGTATCTGCGCGCGCGGGGGATCACCAAGCTGACGATGGTGGGCCTTGCCACGGATTTCTGTGTCGCATTTTCCGCCATCGACGCGGCAAAACTGGGCTTTGACGTGACCGTGCGGCTTGACCTGTGCCGCGCGATTGATCTGAACGGATCGCTTGCGACCGCGAAACAGAACATGGTGCAGGCCGGTGTGACGCTGGCATGAGCAAAGTCATGACGCTTGCCGACCGACTGCAAAAAGCGCGGGTCGCCAGCACCCCCGAGGTCAGCGATCGTGCCAAGCGTGGGCTTGCGGCGTATGTCGGTGCGCAGGCACAGGGGATGCAGGCCATCGCGGATCTGGCGGATGGGACTGCGGCGACCGCAATTGGCCAGCTTGGATTATCCGCGATGTCGCCCACCGGGCTGGACTGTGCGTCGGGTTGTGCGTTTTGCTGCATCCTGTCGGGTGACGATGGCGGCACGATCACGGAATCCGAGGCGGTTGCCCTGCACAGCACACTTGCGCCTTTGGTCGGGCAACGCGATGGGCGCGCGTGGCATCCCAAGGCGTGCCCGTCGCTTGATCCCGAAACGCGGACCTGTCGCGCCTACGATGCCCGTCCGATGATCTGTCGCGCCTATGTGTCGACAGATGTGACCGCGTGTGAGGCGGTGTCGAACGGGCAGGTGGCACCTGGTCCGGGCACTCTTGGACCCTACCACACCTATCTTGCGGCCATCGGTCTGAGCCGTGCTGCGTTGAAGGGCACCAAGCGGGTTGCGACCTATGCCCTGTCGCGGGTTGCGGCTGCGGCGGTTGAGGGTAAATCGTTGGACGATGCCCTGACAGCAGCGCGCCATAAACCGGCAGAACTGGATGCGGAACTCAAGCGCAGCAAGCGGGATATTTCGCGCGCATCGTAGCCAGCGTTTCTGAATGCGCACAGTTGCCGATCCGTGTGGCAGCGGGTCTGGTTTCTCTCTTTGTCCATGATGTCAAGTTGCGTAGGCTGCAAGAAACTCTTGCTTGAAGGCACTTCGCCATGTTCGAACGTATCCTTGCCCTGTTTGACAAAACGGTTCCGCAAACCCAGTTGCCCCCGGCCGATGCCAAATATGCGCTGGGGGCGCTGATGGTGCGCACGGCGATGGCCGACAAGGCGTATCTGTTTCAAGAGGTCGAAGAGATCGACCGGGTGTTGGCCCGGATGTACGATCTTGGCCCGATCGAGGCGGCCAAGATGCGCGCGCAATGCGAAAAGCTTGCGCACGAGTTGCCCAGAACCGAGGATCTGGCCGCCATCCTGACCGAGAATATCGCCGTTGAAAAACGAGAATTTGTCGTCGCGGCGCTTTGGGATGTGGTCTATGCCGACGGCAATCGCCACGCCAAAGAGAACCTGTTGGTGGGCGAGATTGCGGGCCTCCTGGGGGTGGACGAGGCCACCTGCGAGCGCATCCGCGATGAGGAAGTGGCGAACTGGGACAAGAATCACTGAGGCTGGACATACGCCGCCCGGATTGGTCTAAGCGACCCGCCTGCGCCTTGGGAGACCACAATGGTTGATATCGCCACCCGTGTCTGGAACCACAAATGGAAGATCGACCCGATTGTGCGGTCGCTCATCGACACGGATTTCTACAAGCTGCTGATGTGCCAGTCGGTGTTTCGCAACAAGCGCGACACGCAGGTGACGTTCAGCCTGATCAACCGATCCAGCCATGTGCCCTTGGCCAAGCTGATCGACGAGGGCGAATTGCGCGAACAGTTGGATCATATCCGGTCTCTGTCCTTGCGGCGCAACGAAAGCACCTGGCTGCGCGGCAACACGTTTTACGGCAAGCGCCAGATGTTCCGCCCCGATTTCATGGAGTGGTTCGAACAGCTGCGTCTGCCGCCCTATCATCTGGAGCGGGTGGACGATCAGTATGAACTGACCTTCGAAGGCGCGTGGCCCGAGGTGATGCTGTGGGAGATCCCGGCATTGGCCGTGTTGATGGAATTGCGCGGTCGGGCGGTGCTGAACGACATGGGGCGGTTCGAATTGCAGGTGCTTTATGCCCGCGCGATGACCAAGCTGTGGGAGAAGATCGAAAAGCTGCGAGAGGTGCCGGAGTTGCGCATCGCGGATTTCGGTACGCGGCGACGGCATTCCTTCCTGTGGCAGGATTGGTGTGTGCAGGCGATGTTCGAAGGGCTGGGCGACAGTTTCGTCGGCACGTCGAATTGCATGATCGCCAAGAACCGCGACCTTGAGGCGATTGGCACCAATGCGCACGAGTTGCCGATGGTCTATGCCGCGCTGGCCAAGGATGATGCGGCGCTGGCGAAAGCCCCTTATGACGTGTTGGCGGACTGGCACGAGGAACACGAGGGCAATCTGCGCATGATCCTGCCGGACACCTATGGGACCGAAGGATTTCTGCGGGATGCGCCCGACTGGCTGGCAGGGTGGACCGGTATGCGGATTGATTCAGGTGATCCCGCGACGGGGGCCGAGACCGCAATCCGTTGGTGGAAAGAGCGGGGGGAAGACCCGACGAAAAAGCTGGTGATCTTTTCGGACGGGTTGGACGTGGACAAGATACTGGAACTGCAACGCCAGTTTGCCGGACGTGTGCGGGTGTCCTTTGGTTGGGGCACGTTGCTGACCAATGATTTCCGTGGGCTTACGGCGGATGATCGGCTGGCTCCGTTCAGCCTTGTGTGCAAGGCGGTCGAAGCCGATGGCCACGCGACGGTCAAGCTGTCGGACAATCCCAACAAGGCGATGGGGCCGAAGGATCAGATCGAACGATACAAGCGGGTGTTTGGCGTTGGAGATCAGCAACGGCTTGAGGTTGTGGTCTGAGATCAACCTTGATTGGCGACTCCTTTCCGAGGCTTTGAGCCGATTCAAACCTGTCGCACACGGGCCGGTGAATGGGACGGACAGAAACCCCTGCTGGCGTGGCGACGCTGACCAGCACCTCTTGGACTCCGTCCGCTGCACGGGATACAAACACTTCAAAGGCTTGCCAGACGGTGCCGTTGGGTTTGAACGCGGGGACTCTCCATGGGTCGCGCTGGCCCGGACAGAACACGACGAGGAGGTGTCATGACGCAGAACCATCCAGTTTACGGTCGCATCGATGGACCGATTGTGATGATCGGGTTCGGATCAATCGGGAAAGGGACGTGGCCCCTGATCGAGCGGCATTTCGAATATGATGCGGACAGGTTCACCGTGATCGAACCGGATGCCCGGCAAGCGAATTTCCTGCGGCAACACAAGATCAACCATCTGCAAGTGGCTCTGACTCCCGAAAACTACCGCGAGGTGCTGGGCGAGATCTTCAGCGAAGGGAAAGGATTTTGCGTCAACCTGTCGGTCGACTCGTCTTCGCTGGATCTGATGAAGTTCTGCCGCGACATCGGCGTGCTTTATATTGACACGGTGGTGGAGCCCTGGGCAGGGTATTATTTCGACACGACCGACAACGCGGAACGGACAAATTACGCGCTCCGTCAGAAGGTTCGGGACGAGAAGGCCGCAAATCCCGGTGGGACCACGGCGGTCAGCTGTTGTGGTGCCAATCCGGGAATGGTGTCGTGGTTCGTGAAAGACGCGCTGCTGACGCTGGCGTGCGATACCGGGCGTGACGTGGCTGCGCCACAGGATCGCGCGGGTTGGGCAGGTTTGATGCAGTCGCTGGGCGTGAAAGGTGTACATATCGCCGAACGCGACACCCAGGCGCGCCGAACGCCGCGGCCCAGAAACGTGTTTGTGAACACATGGTCGGTTGAGGGGTTCATCGCGGAAGGATTCCAACCGGCAGAGCTTGGCTGGGGAACGCATGAGACGTGGTTTCCCGAGAACGCGCACTCCTACGACAAAGGCTGTCAGGCCGCGATCTGGCTGGAGCGTCCCGGTGCAATCACGCGGGTCCATACATGGTGCCCGACGCCGGGGCCGCAGTTCGGATTTCTGGTGACGCACAACGAGGCGATTTCGATTGCGGATTACTACACGGTCGGGGAGGTGGGCACCCCGGAGTACCGACCGACCTGTCACTACGCCTATCATCCGAGCGATGACGCGGTGCTGTCGCTGCACGAGATGTTCGGATCGGGTCGTCAGCAGCAGGTGCATCACATCCTGACCGAGGACGAGATCGTCGAAGGTATAGATGAACTGGGTGTGCTGCTTTACGGGCACGAGAAGAACGCGCTTTGGTACGGTTCGCGTCTGTCGAACGAGGAAACGCGCGATCTGGCTCCTTATCAGAACGCGACCGGCTTGCAGGTGACAAGCGCGGTGCTGGCCGGGATGGTCTGGGCGCTGGAAAATCCGGAAGCCGGGATCGTGGAGACCGATGAGATGGATCACGCGCGTTGCCTTGAGGTGCAGCGACCCTATCTGGGACCGGTAGAGGCGCATTACACGGATTGGACCCCGCTCCAGGACCGTTGGGAGCATTTTCCCGAGGATATCGACGAGAGTGATCCCTGGCAGTTTCGCAATGTGCTGGCGAGTTGAGGGCAGGGCGGAAACGGGTTCGGGCGTCGTACCCCGAATTCTGTACCAAGCTGGGACCAATCGCCTATAAGGTGCAATTCAGGCTATACATACCACCTTTGCGACGATACCTCTGATGGGGGAAAGGGTGTACCCTTAGAAAGTTGGATTGCTACATGTCTTCGACCATCACGGAACTCGACGTATTTGATAATTTCAGGACGAATCTGAAAAACATCATGCAATCGCAGAATCTCAGCGCAGCTGAACTGTCCGTGCGCGCCGGTTTCGAAAAGGAAGATGCGATTGCAGCGATGATGCGCGGCACCAACCTTCCCAACATGGCGACCCCGGTCCGGTTGGCGGATGCTTTGGGTGTTCCGGTGGAAGTTCTTTTCCGCGACCAGCGCGAGCATCTGAAACAGGTGTTTGAAGCGGTTCCGATTCAGGAGGTGGACCGTCAGGCGGCTTTGCTTATGTCTGCGGTGTTCAAGTCGGCAGAGCGGTCTCTGGAGCGGCTTGGCGACCGTCCGACGCTCGATTCGATTGTATCGTGGTGGAAAGAGACCGACGGAGATTTGTCACGCTGCGATCAGATCTCCCCGCATTTCGACCTCGTGAGTGCTGCCGAAGCGTTGACCTCTGTTCCCAGGATTCACCATGTTGGTGCGCTTGGCTTGTCGGCCACGACGCTTGGATCAGCCGAGAATTCCCGTCTGGAACACTTTCTTGAGACACTGAGCACGTCCGACCTTGCCGAGTTGAATGGGCATATCAGGACGGTCGCGCATTCGGGTGTCGGGATGATCACTCCGCTGAAACGGATCGTGCCCTTCCCCGAGACGAACGAAACCGTTGAAGTCAGTTTCGTTCGCCTCATGCTTCCGGTCAGGGATACATCCGGAACGCTGTTCGTCCTGAACTACTCCACGCTCTTGAGTGAATCGACACCCAGAAGACAGGATGGGTGATGTTTGAAGAATTCGGCCATATCTGCCAGTTCGCGTGACTGGATGGCGACCAGATATTCGCCATCGACCCGCCCTTTCGGAAGTGTTCCCCAAAGATGCGCGCCCGGATATTGGCGGGTGAAGCCGTATTCGGTGGCATAGCCGCGCCGCGCATCATCGGCCCTGACAAACGCGTAAAGCCAATCGGAATTCCAGCGCAGCTGACAATAGCTGAAAAGCAAATGGGTGTAGAGCGAAAGCAGATGCCGTGAGCCGCGCACACCTTTGGCGATGAAGAACTCGCCCATATAGATGACCTGACCCGAAATCTCGTCGCAGGGGCGCGTGTGGTTGGCCACGGGGCGCAAGCTGCCTTGACCCTTGTACAGCCGGGCATAGCTTCTGGCCCAATAGCTGGACAGGGTTTCAGACATCAGGATGTCATGGCGTGCGGCGACACCGCCGATGTCTTTTCCATCCTTTCGCAGGATCAACCAGACCGCGTTGTCGGCAGACAGGTCGTGATGTTCAGACGAGAGCATGGGAGTGATGGATGTCTTTCCAATGTCGAGCATGCGGTCTTCGCAAGACTGGAAATCACACGATTCTTCGACTGTGATGCCTTTGTCCTCGAGCGCACGCATACACGCGCCAAAAAGCTTCATCAGGTCCAGGATTGACGGTTTGATCACGATATTCCTCCTTGGATGGGTTGGTGAACAACATCACCAGACCACTCCATTCAGAGTTCGGGGCCAACCCTTATGGTTGTTGTTTCGTATCTGTAAACAATTTATGATAGCGTCAAACGACCTGTATCCCTTTGCACCTGAACCATATTTCAGAATTGGAACGGAAGAAGATTGGTCGCGCTGGTGGCGCATTTTCTTGCGGAATAACGCGAATCTTCGAAGCGCGATCCCCTCGATTTCGAGACTCAACCATGATTTTCGCCTCAGCGGGTTGATGCCTGTGGCGGATCACAAAGCTGTGGGACCCGTTTTGAGAAAAGGCGTTTCGGCCTAAATTAAAGGCTACACAAGATGTATTGCAGGAGTGTCGCCCAGTTGGTTTTCCGGGCGTATCGGTCCTGCCCCGACTGACAGGAGGCTTGAGATGACGATCCATTCTTTCCCACGCCGCACGTTCATCGCCACGGGTGCCGCTGCGCTATTGACCGGTGCTGCCGGGATGATCGTGCCTGCCCGTGCGCAGGGGCTCGCGCCGACGCCCTCCATGCGGGGTGGGGCGAACAATTATCGTCCGGGCGCGCCAATCGTGGAAAGGATCGGCGGCGGCGCATTCTGGATGACAGGAACTGTGCGTCGGGCCGGGGACGGTGCGCCGCTTGCCGGGCAGCGTATTCAGGTCTGGGCCCACACGACGGAAGGACATGAACGTGATCCGCAGAGCCACGGCGCAACGCTGACGGATGCCAATGGCGAATTCCGGCTTGAGATGCCGCAGATCGTCCCGGCCTTTGGACAGGCGCATGGGCATCTTGCCTATGATGACGACAGCTTTGAGACGGTCTTTCTGCGGCCTTTGATGGCGCATTCCAAAGACACCAGCCTGAGCGCGCATTTCGTTCTGCAACCAGCCTGATCGGATCGGATTGATCGACATGGGTCGCACACGCGCGATGCTGATATGGGCCGTGGTGACAGCGGCAATTGTCATACCGAGCGCCTTTGCCTTGTCGAGCCCGCTTCTTGAATGGCGCCGACCGGTCTATGTTGTCGCCGGATTTGCGGGGGTTGTCGGACTGGCGCTGATGCTGCTGCAACCCTTGCTTGCGGGGGGCTACCTGCCGGGGCTTCCCACGTTGCGCGGGCGGCGGGTGCATCGGGTGATTGGGGGTGCCTTGGTTCTGGCCGTGGTGATCCATGTTGCCGGACTTTGGATCACCAGCCCGCCGGATGTGATTGATGCGTTGCTCTTCAGATCGCCGACGCCGTTTTCCGCTTGGGGTGTGATTGCGATGTGGGCGATCTTCGGCACCGCCTTGCTGGCGCTGCTTCGTCGCAGGATCGGCCTGCGGCTGCGTCTCTGGCGGTTTGCGCACACGGCGCTTGCGGTTGTGATCGTCGCTGGAACCGTGGCCCACGCGGTGCTGATTGACGGAACGATGGAGCCGGTGTCCAAGGCCATTCTTGGCGGTCTGGTTGTGGCTGCGACGGCAAAGGTTGTGGTCGACTTGCGGGCCTTTTCGCCGCGGTCGATCTTTCGCTGAGACGCAGGCGGGTCAGGCTGGCGCGGTCGTTGGTGATCTGCCACGTTGTCCCCGCATCAGAATCAGGATCATGATGGCGATGTTCATGCCATTCCAGACGATTCCGTTGACGAAGGCCCATTGGTAGCTTCCGGTGACATCGTAGATCCAGCCCGAGAGCCAGCCGCCCAGTGCCATGCCCATGATGGTCATCATTATCACGAACCCGACCCGCGCTCCGGCTTCGCGGCTTGGCATGTATTCGCGGACGATGACAGCGTAGCTGGGCACGATGCCCCCCTGGCTGAGACCGAAGATCAGGCTGACCATGTAAAGCGACACGAGACCACCTGCGGGCAGATAGAGAAAGAGGGCGATGGCCTGAAGCGTTGACCCGAGCAATAGGGTCGGGACGCCGCCGATGCGGTCCGCCAGTGTGCCCGAGATCAGACGGGACACAACGCCCCCCATGAGCATCAGGGAAAGCATCTCGGCCCCGACCGCTGCGCCGAAGCCGTAATCGACGCAGAGCGCGACGATGTGAACCTGCGGCATCGACATCGCAACGCAGCAGCCTATGCCCGCGATGCCAAGCATCCATTGCAACTGGCGCGGCGTAAAGCCGGTGGCGCGGGTGCGGCTGGCGGATTGGGTGTCTGCGGTCTCGATTGCCTCGATCGGAACGCGAGTGCGCAGCATCAAGGCGAGCGGCGGGACAATGACCAAAGTGAGAATCCCAAGCGTCGTATAGCTCCAGCGCCAGCTGTCTCCGCCCGCGAGGTTGCCCAAGAGCAGCGGCCAGATCGCGCCCGACAGGTAGTTGCCAGAGGCGGCGATGGCGACGGCGATGCCACGGCGTTTGAGGAACCATTGCGAAATGTCCGCAATAAGAGGCCCGAAACTGCAGGCGGTGGCAAAGCCGATGATGAATTGCAGGGCTGTCAGGATCAGAAGCGACGGACTGAGTGCGGCAAGGGTATAGGACACTGCAAGCGTCAGCGCGCAGGCGATGAGAGACACCGTGATGCCGAACCGGTCCACCGCGCGGCCAACGTAGAAATTGCCAAGCGCAAAACCCACCATGGTGAGCGTATAGGCGAGCGATACATCCGCCCGACCGACCCCGAATTCGGTCTGCACTTCGGGCATGACCACGATGATCGCCCACATGCCCACATTGCCCATGACAGCAATGAGCAGTGTGACCAGTAATCGGGTCCAGGAATAGCGGCTGTCCAGTGCGGAAGGCGTGATCATGCGGTCACATTAGCCACCCATGGCGTCGGCACCAGCGAAATATGCCGCGTGGGTTGACCCTGGCTTTGGAGCGGGCAGTGTGGACGCAAGGGGGGCGCAAGCGTGGATGAAATTTCGCAACATGCCCGGCGGGACAGAGAGACCGGGGTGACGGTTCTGTCGCTCGGGTGCGCCGCGATGGGTGTTGTCTGCGGTCGTGTGATCAACCGGATCGAAATTGGCTGACCGGGCTTTCAGGGGCCGCCGGTTGCGAGGTCTTTGAGGATCGGGCAGTCGGGACGGTTGTCGCCAGCGCAGCTTTGAACAAGGTCCGAGAGCGTATCGCGCATGGATTGAAGCTGGGTGATCTTGTCTTCGATCTTGTGCAGGTGCGATTGAGCGAGGTCTTTCACATCGGCGCTGGCGCGGGATTTGTCATCATAGAGCGCGAGCAGGGTACGGCAGTCTTCGATGGTGAACCCCAAAGCGCGCGCACGCCCGAGGAAAGCCAGCTTGTGCAAATCGCTGTCACGGAATCGGCGGTAGCCATTGCTGTCGCGCAACGGTGTGACAAGACCGATATCCTCGTAATAGCGGATGGTTTTCGCGGGCAGGCCTGCGCGTTGGGAAACGTCTCCGATGTTCATGCTGTCGCCTCGGTCCGCGTCGATTGAGAGGTTGGACGGTCCTGCTGGGCTGGCGCGATTCGGCGCAGACGCAGGGCATTGGTCAGGACAAAGACCGAACTGAGCGCCATCGCCCCGGCCCCGAGCATCGGGGACAGCAGGATTCCGAAAGCCGGGTACAGCACACCCGCCGCAACCGGGATCAGCGCGGTGTTGTAGGCAAAGGCCCAGAACAGGTTTTGACGGATATTGCGCATCGTCCGGCGCGAGATTTCCACCGCATTGACCACGCCAGAGACGCGGCCGGAGGCCAGCACGATGTCAGCCGCCTCGATCGCAACGTCGGTGCCGGTGCCGATGGCAAGACCTATCTCGGCTTCGGCCAGGGCGGGTGCATCATTGATGCCGTCACCGACAAACGCCACCGGCCCATATTGCGCGCGCAGGGTTTTGATCGCGTCGACCTTGCCATCCGGCAAGACACCTGCGGTGACATGGTCGATGCCAAGTTGCCGTGCAATGGCGTCGGCAGCTGCGGGACTGTCGCCCGAGATCATGGCGACCTTCAGCCCTGCTTCGTGCAAGGCGTCTATTGCAGGTCTTGCGCTTGGCTTGATCTGGTCGGCCACGGAAAAGACCGCTGCGGCTTGACCGTCAATGGCAAGACAGACAAGCGTGTGGCCCCTTTCCGCAAAACGGGTGATCGCGTCTTTGAGCGGGCTTGTGTCGACATCTTGTTCGATCAGGTGGCGTTCGGAGCCGACAAGCACGGCGTGTCCGTCGATGGTGGCTTTCAAGCCGTAGCCGGGGACAGTTTCGCTGTCGCTTACCACTGGCAGGTCGCCGGGGGCGGCGGTCAGTATCGCGCGGGCGATGGGATGGTCCGAGCTTTGTTCGGTAGCTGCGGTCAGCGCCAGGGCGTTTTGCGGATCGACGCCGGACACGGTGACCTGATCAACAAGCGTGGGGTGTCCTTCGGTCAGAGTGCCAGTCTTGTCGAACGCCACGACTTTGGCGGCGTCAAGCCTTTGAAGCGCGTCACCCTTGCGGAACAGCACGCCAAGTTCGGCGGCGCGGCCTGTGCCGACCATGATTGACGTGGGCGTGGCAAGACCCATGGCGCAGGGGCAGGCGATGATCAGGACAGCAACACCCGAAACCAATGCGTAGCCAAGCGAGGGAGATGGGCCGAAGGTGAGCCAAACCGCTACCGTCAGCAGGGCAATGCCAAGCACAACGGGCACGAAGATGCGCACGACGCGGTCGGCCAATGCCTGAATGGGCAATTTTGCGCCTTGGGCGGTTTGCACCATGTCGATGATGCGGGCAAGCACGGTGTCGGACCCGACGGCGGTTGCGCGGTAGGTAAGCGAACGCTGGCCGTTGATCGTGCCGCCGGTGACGGGATCGCCACTGACTTTGGCAACGGGAACCGGTTCGCCGGTGATCATCGATTCATCAACGAAGGAGTTCCCGTCGGTCACGACGCCATCCACGGCGATACGCGCACCGGGGCGGGCTTCGATCATGTCGTCGGTTTTCACCTCGGACAGCGGGATTTCGGTGAAACTGCCATCGCGCAAGACACGCACGGTGTCGGGGCGCAACCCGACGAGATGGCGAATGGCAGCCCCGGTCCGACCCTTGGCGCGCGCTTCCATCCAGCGACCAGCAAGGATCAGGGTCACGATCACACCAGCCGCTTCAAAATAGACGGCGCGTGTGCCGTCCGGCAGCAGGGCGGGCAGGAACGTGGCAATGGTGGAATACCCCCAGGCGGCCAGTGTTCCCAAGGCGACAAGGCTGTTCATGTCCGGGCTGCCCTTGGCAAGAAGCGGCAGGCCAATGCGGAAGAACCGGCGGCCAGGCCACACCAACACAAGAGTGACCAGAAGAAATTGCAGAACCCAGAAGGCCTGCATTCCGATGCTGCCCATGATGGCATGGTGGATCGGCGGATAGAGATGACCTCCCATTTCGGTGAGGAAGACCGGAAGTGTCAGCGCCGCTGCGATCAGGGTGTCGCGCCTGAGCGGAGGGATTTCGGACGGCGTTTCTGTCGGCGTGTCGCTGGTGACGGGTTTCGCGGGATACCCGGCGTCAGTCACCGTCTGCGCAAGCGCTTCCGACGTTACCGCACCATCAAGGACACGAACACTGGCGGTCTCGGTCGCGAGGTTCACAGTGGCAGACAGAACGCCCGGAACATTCTGGAGCGCGCGTTCAACGCGTCCGGTGCAGGAGGCGCAGCTCATGCCGGTGATCGAAAGGCGGTGCGTGGATTCGCGGGCCGGATACCCTGCGGTCTTGAGCGCGTCTTGCAGTGTGTCGGCTTGGGCCTCTCCTGTCACTTGCGCCATGCGCGTTGCGATATTGACTGATGCCTCGCTCACTCCGGGGGCAGCGGCAAGCGCGCGTTCGGCCCGACCGGCGCAGGCAGCGCAGCTTAGGTTTTCGACGGCAAAACGAAGCGTGGTCATGGATCTGATTCCTTGTGTTGGGCATCAGATAGGGGTTCCAGTCACTGGAAGGTCAAGGGGCAAGACAGAATTCCGTTTGCGAAACGGCATGCGACAAATAAGTGCATGCGCCGCATTGCGGGCACTGCATTCAAGGTCTGTCAGATCTCACATAAGGTTCGTGAACAAGCGTGAAGCCGTCCGTCAACCAGTCCCGGTTTCCGCGGCGATCTGCGCACGGGATTTGCGCGCGCGCTCGGTGGCGGATTTCAACTGACCGCAGGCGGCCATGATGTCTTCGCCGCGTGGGGTGCGGATCGGAGAAGCGTACCCGGCCTTGTAAAGGATATCTGCAAACGATTCGATGCGTGACCAGTCCGAGCGTTCGTAAGGTGCGCCGGGCCATTCGTTGAAGGGGATCAGGTTGATCTTTGCCGGAATGCCTTGAATCAGTTTCACGAGGCGGCGGGCATCTGCGTCGGAATCGTTCACATCCTTGAGCATCACATATTCAAAGGTGATGCGTTCGGAGTTCGATTTCTTCGGATATTCCCGCAGCGCGTCCAGAAGCGTTTCGATGTTCCACCGCTTGTTGATCGGCACCAGACCGTCGCGCACCTCGTCGGTGGTGGCGTGAAAGCTGACGGCCAGAAGGCAGCCGATTTCCTCGGCCGTCTTGGCGATTTCCGGCACAACGCCAGAGGTCGACAGCGTGATGCGGCGGCGCGACAGGGCGATGCCTTCGCCGTCCATCGCAATTCTCATGGCGTCGCGCACGTTGTCGAAATTGTAGAGCGGCTCACCCATGCCCATGAGCACGATGTTCGACAGCAAACGCGGGCCGTTTTCGCCGGTGCCGATACCAGGCTCCGGCCATTCGCCCAGATCGTCACGCGCCAGCATGACCTGCCCGATGATTTCGCCTGCCGTCAGGTTGCGCACCAGCTTTTGCGTGCCGGTGTGGCAAAACGAACAGGTGAGCGTACAGCCGACCTGGGACGAGATACACAGGGTGCCGCGGTCGGTCTCGGGGATATAGACCACCTCGACCTCGTGCCCGCCTGCGATGCGCACAAGGTACTTGCGTGTGCCATCTGCGGACACCTGTTTCGACACGATCTCGGGCAGGGCGATCTCGAAATGTTCGTCAAGCTGCGCGCGGTAGCCCTTGGCAAGGTTGGTCATGGCGTGGAAATCGCGCACGCCCCATTGGTAGACCCATTGCCAGATCTGGTTCACGCGCATCTTGGACTGTTTTTCGGGCGTGCCCATCGCGATCAGCGCATCCCGCAACGCCGGACGGGTGAGGCCGACGATATTCGTCTTGCCCCCCTCGGGCGCCTTGCGCGGGATGGTGAGTACGTCTTGCGTGATCGGTGCAGCGCCGGTCATGGAGTCAGCCTTTCTCGAAAAGAGATGACGCACATATAGGATTCTTTGGGATTTGCCAAAGGGGAATGATCGGGGTCTTTTGCGTCAAGGCGCTTTGGAAGGACTTGGACGTCAGATCAATGTCCACGCCTGGTAAGCCAGTCCGATAAAAAACGCGCCGCCAAGGGAGATGGCGATATAGAGCGTGAAGACGCGGGGTTTCACCAAGGCCCAGACTGCGATGGCAGCGGGGAGGGACGTCACACCCCCGGCAACGAGGAAGGCGAGACCCGCGCCCGAGGCCATGCCCTGTTCCATCAGCCCGCTGATGAGTGGCAGGGCGGCGTAGCCGTTAAGGTAGGCAGGCACACCCACGACCGTTGCAATGGCGATGGGGCCAATGCCCGTGCCGCCAAGGACCGAAGTGATCGTTTCAGCCGGGATATAGGCGAGCATCAGGCTTTCCAGCAGGAAGGCCAGCGTGAGCCACTGCGCGAGAAAGAGCGTGGTCTTGAGAGCTTCCTTGCCAAATTTCTCGAGGCGGTCAGAGTGCTCCCAGAAGCGCCAGACAACCGGTTTGGGGTTGCGGATCTTCGCCGCGCCGCACCCGCCATTACCGACACCGTCGCGCAGCGCGTCATGCAGGATGTGCGTGCCTGCCAGCGCAAGAACGATAAAGCCACCGGCGATGCCAAGCCCCACAGCTGCCAGTGTCTTGGCGATGGCAAACTCAAATCCCAAAACACCCGACGTCAGCAGGAACATCGACGGGTCCATCACCGGAGAGGCGAGCCAGAACGCCATCACGGCTGAAAGTGGCACACCCATGAAAAGCAGCGCCGCGATGAGGGGAATCACCCCGCATGAACAGAACGGCGAGAGGCCCCCGGCAAGGGCCGCGAGAAAGATCATCAGTGCCGGAGAGCCCGTAAAGGCGCGTGCGATCAGGTTGTCGGCCCCCGTCGCGCCCGCCCATGCGGCGATACCGATGGAAAGTAGCAGGTAAGGCCCGGTGTGCAGCAGCGATTGTATGGCGAACGAGACGCTCGAGGACGCTTGTGGCGGTGACAGCAGCGCGACAAGCAGAATGAGGACACCGGAAGTGATC
Organism: Marivita sp.; assembly: GCF_051859345.1. Lineage (GTDB taxonomy): Bacteria > Pseudomonadota > Alphaproteobacteria > Rhodobacterales > Rhodobacteraceae > Marivita. Next base: position 74,139 of record NZ_JBHYFV010000019.1, read on the forward strand.
CAGATCTTTTGCTTCTTGATGGCGCTCCAGGTCGGGTTTGGCGGTGTGGTAGAGGAAAGATCG
>NZ_JBHYFV010000020.1:0-71416 GCF_051859345.1 Marivita sp.
GGGGCCGTGCTGGGCGGTGTGCTGGCGGGCATCGGTCTGCTGTCGCTGTTCCGGCACGGGGCGACGCTGGGAGGTGTCGGGATCGTTGCGCTATGGTTGCAGGACACGCGCGGCATTCAGGCGGGCAACACGCAACTGATGTTCGATGTCTTCGTGTTCGGTTTGGCCTTCTGGATTCTGCCCGCGCCCGTGGCGATCTGGTCGCTTCTGGGGGCGGTGATTCTGAACATGATCGTCACGGTGAACCACCGCCGCGACAGGTATGTGGCGCGGTCCTGACTCTGTTCTGCTCAGAAAACTGTCAAAAACGACACATTGTCGCAATCAGCACAGATTGCACGCATCGCTGAAGGCAGCATTTCCGCAACATGACGGAGAAGCAGATGCGCGGTGATCGTTCCGCCCTGACACTTGTTCTGCGCACCATCGGGGCGCGACGGGGACGCGCGGCACGCGGACGGCCCTGATCGGGGTCTTTCCGTCACCGTCCCCATCCCCTTCAAAAGAGTTTTCCCATGACCGATCTGTCCCCTCGTCGCGCCGGTGGCCGTGCTGCCCGGCGTCATGCGCGTGCCAACCCGCTGGCCGACAACCTGCGCCCGATCCGCCCGGGCATGTCCGGTGGTCGCTATGATCCGCTTGATGCGGCGGATCTCGACCGCATCCACAACGCCGCCCTGACTGCGCTTGAAGAAATCGGCCTGTGCGACGCACCGCCTTCGGGCATCAAGATCATGACCGACGCCGGTGCGATCCTCGGCGACGATGGCCGCATCCGCTTTCCGCGCGCGCTGGTCGAAGACATGCTGGCCTTCGCCAACCGATCGGTCACTCTGTGCGGCCGCGATCCGCTTTATGACCTCGACCTGTCGGGCACGCGGGTGCATTACGGAACCGCCGGTGCGGCGGTGCATATGGTCGATGTGGACACCGGCCATTACCGCGAAAGCACGGTTCAGGATCTGCATGATGCTGCCCGCATCGCGGACCAACTGGACAACATCCATTTCCTGCAACGCCCGATGGTGGCGCGCGACATTCCCGACAACAAGGAGATGGATCTCAATACCATCTACGCCTGCTGTTCGGGCACCTACAAACATGTCGGCGTGTCTTTTACAGAACCGTCTTTCGTGCCGGATGCGTTTGAACTTCTGCACCTGATCGCGGGCGGCGAGGACGCATGGCGCGCCCGACCGTTTGTGTCGAACTCCAACTGTTTTGTCGTGCCGCCGATGAAATTCGCCACCGAAGCCTGTCAGGTCATGGAGGCCTGTATTCGGGGTGGCATGCCGGTTCTGCTGCTCAGCGCGGGTCAGGCCGGGGCCACCGCGCCCGCGTCGATCGCCGGAGCCATCGTGCAGGCGGTTGCGGAATGTCTGGCGGGCGTCGTCTATGTCAACGCGATGGCGCCGGGCTATCCGGTGATCTTCGGCACATGGCCCTTCGTGTCCGACCTGCGCACGGGCGCGATGTCCGGGGGGTCGGGCGAACAGGCGCTGCTGACGGCGGGCTGCGCGCAGATGCACCGCTATTACGGGCTGTGCGGCGGTGCTGCGGCGGGGATTGCCGACGCCAAGCTGCCGGACATGCAGGCAGGCTGGGAACAGATGTGTTCCAACGTCATGGCGGGGCTGTCGGGCCTCAACATGGTCTACGAGGCCGCCGGCATGCATGCGTCGCTTCTCGGTTTCTGCCACGAAAGCCTGATCCTTGGCGATGACCTGATCGGCCAGGCGCTGCGCTGTGTGCGCGGCATCGACGTGACCGAGGACGATCTGAGCATTGAGGTCATGCGCGCCACCTGCCTTGGCGGTCCGGGCCACTACCTTGGCAGCGATGACACGCTGAACCGGATGCAGCGCGACTACGTCTATCCGGCACTTGGCAACAGATCCTCACCAAAGGAATGGGTTGAACAGGGGCAACCGATCCTGGTGAACAAGGCGACCGAGCGCAAGGAGATGATCCTGTCGAAACCCGCCCGCGCCCGTCTTGCGCCCGATGTCGATGCAGCGATCCGCGCGCGGTTCAACATTCACCTGCACTGACAGCAGATAACGGTTCGGGGGCTGGCCCCCCGGCCGCTGATGCGCCAATAAGACCCGGTCGGTCAGGAGGTCGCCATGCCCTATCTCATTCTCATGTTCGCCGTTCTGGCGGAAACCATCGGCACAACCGCGCTTCAGGCCAGCCAACAGTTCAGCCGCCCCTTGCCGTCGGTCATCGTGGTGGTGGCCTATGGTGCCGCGTTCTACCTGCTGGCCATTGCGCTCAAGACGTTTCCGGTGGGTATCGCCTATGCGATGTGGTCCGGCATGGGGATCGTGTTTATCGCGATCATCGGCTTTGCGGTCTTCGGTCAGAAACTGGATATGGCGGCCATTCTGGGCATCGCCCTGATCATAACGGGAATCGTGGTGATCAACCTCTTTTCAGGCACCGCCATGCACTAAAAAACGCGCACCCGAGGGAAGGTGCGCGTTTCAGTGCCTTACGAAAAGCAGCAGACGTTAGAAGCGGAAGCTGCCCCGGAGAGACACTGTGTCCGCGTTGACGTCAACGCCAGTGTCGTCAAAGTCGTCGAATTTGTGTGCGAGGTATTCGCCACCCAAGGTGAACCGCTCGGTTACCTTGTATTCAACGCCCAGACCGCCAACAATACCGGTGTCGTCACCGACATTGGTGTTCAGCTGTGCCGCGCCAAGCGTGCCGTAAACCAGTGTACGGCCAAGATCGTAACCGCCGCGGACTTTCGCACGCAGGATGTCGTCAACCTCGATGCCACCCAGTTCGATGCTGTCGCCGGTCTGGTAGTCAAGTTCGCCACCAACGACAAATTGACCAAAGTCATAGTCGTAACCGCCATAAACCCCGTAGACGCTTTCATTGTCGTCAAAGTCATCTGCGTCTGCGGACAAGTTGCCAAAGCTCAGACCGCCATAGCCACCTGTCCAGTCACTCCCCATTGGGGCGGGGGCGGCGGCCACCGGTTCTACAACCATCGGCTCGACCACTGCGGTGTCAGCGCTGCCCGCATATCCTGCGGAACCGGCTGTCGCCAAAACGGCCGTGCTCAATAGAAATCGTTTCATGAGATGTCCTTTCTCTCGGGTTTGTCTCTTGCTGCGACCACAGAACACGGCTGTGTCCTGCGCCTCGTTGGATCAACGTCGGATGTCTTGGACTGGTTTCAATGGGAGCGCCTCAACATCCCGCGCGCACCCTGGTTTCAGGCTGTTCCCCGCCGAAAAACCCCACGGCATCAGAGCATTATTGCCGGTTCCGTGTCACGGTCCTGTGAGGCCTCTGTGGTCTCTCTGCGGCAACACAAAAATGCGCGGGCTTTTTCGCTGGTGTTCCCGGACTGGGCCTTGTAACCCCCGGCCAAATCATTCCTGCACGAGATAAAGACATGGACCTTCGCAACATTGCGATTATTGCTCACGTTGACCACGGCAAGACGACCTTGGTGGATGAGCTTCTGAAACAATCCGGTGCGTTCCGCGCCAATCAGGCTGTGGCCGAACGTGCCATGGACAGCAACGACCTCGAACGCGAACGCGGCATCACCATTCTGGCCAAGGCAACCTCGGTCGAATGGAAAGGCACGCGCATCAACATCGTCGACACTCCCGGCCACGCCGATTTCGGCGGCGAGGTGGAACGCATCCTGTCGATGGTCGATGGTGTTGTCCTGCTGGTGGACGCCGCAGAAGGCCCGATGCCACAGACCAAGTTTGTGACCTCCAAGGCACTGGCCCTGGGGCTGCGCCCGATTGTGGTGCTGAACAAGGTCGACAAACCTGATGCCGAACCCGACCGTGCGCTGGATGAATGCTTCGACCTCTTTGCGAACCTCGATGCAAACGAAGACCAGCTTGATTTCCCACATATGTACGCCTCGGGCCGGTCCGGCTGGGCTGACACCACGCTGGAAGGACCGCGCAAGAACCTTGATGCGCTGTTCAAACTGGTTGTGGATCACGTCCCCGCGCCGAAGCAGATCAAACATCAGGACGAAGATTTCCGCATGCTGGCGACCACGTTGGGGTCTGATCCGTTTGTCGGGCGCATCCTGACAGGGCGCGTTGAATCCGGTCGTCTCAAGGTTGGCCAGACCGTTCAGGCGCTCAGCCGCATTGGCCAGAAGATCGAACAGTTCCGCTGCACCAAGATTCAGGCGTTCCGGGGTCTGGGTCCGCAAGACATCGAAGAAGCGCTGGCAGGCGATATCGTCAGCCTTGCAGGCATGTCCAAGGCCACTGTGGCCGACACGATCTGCGCCTTGGCGGTGGACGAACCGATCGAGGCACAACCGATTGATCCGCCCACCATCACCGTCACGTTCGGCATCAACGACAGCCCGCTCGCGGGTCGTGACGGCAAGAAGGTGCAGTCCCGCGTGATCCGCGACCGCCTGATGAAAGAGGCGGAATCCAACGTCGCAATCAAGATCAAGGACACCCCTGGCGGCGAAGCTTTCGAAGTGTCGGGCCGTGGCGAACTCCAGATGGGTGTTCTGATCGAAAACATGCGTCGTGAAGGCTTCGAACTGTCGATCTCGCGCCCGCAGGTGATCATGAAGGAAGGCGAAGACGGCAAGATGCTGGAACCCGTCGAAGAAGCCACAATTGACGTGGACGATGAATATTCCGGCGCCGTGATCGAAAAACTGACAGGTCCGCGCAAAGGCGAATTGGTCGAAATGCGCCCCGCCGGTGCCGGCAAGACCCGCATCATCGCGCATGTGCCGTCGCGTGGCCTCATCGGGTATCACGGCGAATTCCTGACCGACACACGCGGGACAGGTGTTCTCAACCGCGTGTTCCACGGCTGGACACCACACAAGGGTCCGATTCCGGGCCGTCGCGCTGGTGTTCTGATCTCGATGGAAAACGGCACCTCCGTGGCCTACGCCCTGTGGAACCTCGAAGACCGGGGCCGCATGATGATCGGCGCGCAGGAAGCGATCTATACCGGCATGATCATCGGCGAGCACAGCCGCGAAAACGATCTCGAGGTGAATCCGCTCAAGGGCAAGAAACTCACCAACGTGCGCGCCTCCGGCACCGATGACGCGGTGCGTCTGACCACGCCGATCACGCTCTCTCTGGAAGAGGCGATTGCCTATATCAACGATGACGAGCTGGTAGAAGTGACGCCGAATTCGATCCGCCTGCGCAAGCGCTATCTTGATCCGCATGAACGCAAGCGGATGTCGAAAGGCAACTGACGCTTTTCAGGTTCAAGACCGGAAAAAAAGCGGCGCGCACCATCCGGTGTGCGCCGCTTTCGTTTGGCGCTATTCCGTCGTTTCGACGATCAGCAATTCGCGCTTGGACGCGTCGCGGGCGTGGTTCAGCGCGATCTGGTATTCGGCGCTGTGATAACAGGTCTCCGCAGCCTCGACCGACGGAAACTTGGCCACCACGTTGCGTGGCCGTTCCTGCCCTTCAAGCTGCACATACCGCCCACCACGGGCGATGAAATGCCCGCCATGTTTGGCAATCGCCGGTCCCGCAAGTTCAGCGTATTTCGCGTAGGCGTCCGGGTCCGTGACGGTCACATGGGCAATCCAGAGTGCAGGCATGTCTTATCCTCCCAAAACAGCTTCGGCAGCCTTGATGGCGGCGTCGGCATTCTCTGCCGATGCCCCACCGCCCTGCGCCATATCCGGACGACCACCGCCGCCCTTGCCGCCCAATTCTGGCACGGCCGCTTTGACCAAATCAACAGCCGAAAGCGTTCCTGTCAGGTCCGACGTCACACCCGCCGCGACTGCCGCCTTGCCACCGGTATCCGCGATCAACAGAACCGCCCCCGAGCCAAGACGTTGTTTATGCTCGTCGATCAGCGGCGGAAGGTCTTTTCCGGACACCCCGGACAACACCTGAGCAAGGAATTTCACCCCATTGATCTCGCGCGCCTCGGCACCGCCGCCCTGCCCGGACCCACCGGCCATCGCCAGTTCGCGGCGCAACTGCGCCACCTCGTTGGACAGCGCCTTGCGTTCGTCCAGCAGCGCCTTGACACGCGCCGGGACATCCGTGGCCTGAGCCTTCAACTCCAGCGCAATCTCGGCCAGGCGATGATCCTGCTCGGACAGATACCGGAATGCATCCGCCCCGGTCAGCGCTTCGATCCGGCGCACACCCGCGCTGGATGCGCTGTCGCCCAGCGTGACGAATACACCGATATCGCCCGTTCGGCGCACATGGGTGCCGCCACACAACTCCAGCGAATAGGTGTTGCCATTGGTGCCTTTGCCGGACCCCGACTGTTCCCCCATCGACACGACGCGCACCTCGTCGCCGTATTTCTCGCCAAACAGTGCCTGTGCGCCAATCGCACGCGCATCGTCCGGTGTCATGATCCGGGTCTCGACCGGCGCGTTCTGGCGGATGTAGGCGTTGACCTCTGCTTCGACCTGCTTGAGTTCATCCATGGTCAACGCCTTGCCGTGGCTGAAATCGAACCGCAACCGGTCCGGCGCATTGAGAGAGCCGCGCTGTGCGACATGATCGCCAAGCGCGCGGCGCAGCGCCTCGTGCAGCAGGTGGGTCGCCGAATGGTTCGCCCGGATCGACGCGCGGCGGGAATGATTCACCTCGAGCTGGACCGCTTCGTTCTTTTTGAACGTCCCGCGTTTGATGGTGACGTGATGCGCAAACACCTTGCCGCCGCCCATCCGCTGGGTATCCGTCACCTCTGCCTGATCATCTTCGTTCTCAAGACGCCGCAGCCAGCCGGAGTCACCCACCTGGCCGCCAGATTCGCCATAAAACGGCGTCTGGTTCAGAACGATCCAGCCGCTCTCTCCTGCGGACAGGCTTCCCACCTCGGCGCCGTCCTTGATCAAGGCGAACATCTGCCCTTCGGCAGCTTCGGTGTCATACCCAAGAAAATCGGTCGCCCCAAACGTTTCAGCCAGATCAAACCAGATCGCGGCATCCGCAGCTTCCCCTGTGCCCGACCATGCCGCACGCGCCTTGGCCTTTTGCTCGGCCATGGCTGTGTCAAACCCGTCCGTGTCCACACTCCGGCCTTTTTCGCGCAGGGCATCCTGCGTCAGGTCCAGTGGAAATCCAAACGTGTCATATAGCTTGAAGGCCGCCGCACCCGGAAGCGGTGCATCCTCGGGCAATCCACCCAATTCATCGTCCAAAAGCTTCAGCCCGCGTTCCAGCGTCTGCTTGAAGCGCGTCTCTTCATTGCGCAGGGTTTCTTCGATCAGCGCTTGCGCGCGCGACAGTTCGGGATAGGCCGCCCCCATCTGGCGCACCAGCGCCGGCACCAGGCGGTGCATCATCGGGTCCTGCGAGCCCAGCAAATGCGCATGTCGCATGGCCCGCCGCATGATCCGGCGCAGCACATACCCACGCCCGTCATTGCTCGGCATCACACCATCTGCAATCAGGAACGAGGTCGACCGCAGGTGATCCGCAATCACCCGGTGATGCGTCTTGCCCGGTCCATCGGGATCCGAAGACGACACGTCCGCCGACGCTTCGATCAGCGCGCGCATCGTGTCAGTGTCATAATTGTCATGGCTGCCCTGAAGCAGCGCGCCGATCCGCTCCAACCCCATGCCGGTGTCGATCGACTGCATGTCGAGCGCCTTCATGGTGCCGTCTTCGAACTGTTCGTTCTGCATGAAAACGATGTTCCAGATCTCGATGAACCGGTCGCCATCTTCCTCGGGGCTGCCCGGAGGGCCACCCCAGATGTGATCGCCGTGATCATAGAAAATCTCGGTGCAGGGGCCGCAGGGACCGGTCGGCCCCATTTGCCAGAAATTGTCCGAGGTGGCGATGCGGATGATCCGGCTTTCCGGCACGCCGACCTTTTTCCAGATCTCGAATGCCTCGTCGTCGGTGTGATAGATGGTGACGTACAGCCTTTCCGCCGGGATCTGGAACTGCTTGGTGATCAATTCCCATGCAAACGGAATCGCCTCTTCCTTGAAGTAATCCCCAAAGCTGAAATTCCCGAGCATTTCGAAAAACGTATGGTGGCGCGCGGTGTAGCCGACATTGTCGAGGTCATTGTGCTTGCCGCCGGCGCGCACACATTTCTGCGCTGTGGTGGCACGTTGATAGTCGCGATGCTCGACCCCGGTGAACAGGTTCTTGAACTGAACCATGCCCGAATTCGCAAACATCAGCGTCGGGTCATTGCGCGGCACCAGCGGGCTTGAGGCCACAATCTGGTGGCCCTGTTTTTCGAAGTAATTCAGGAATGTGGAGCGGATATCGTTCAGCGTGGGCATGTGGGACCTGACCTAAAGGTATGTGGGGCGGGCTTTTCCGGTTCGGCCTGAAATAGCCCCTGCCAGAGGGGCTGTCCACAGCAGAGGTCATGCTGAAACGGAAACAGGGTGGCACATAGCCACCCTGTCCGGGATATTCTTGAACCCGTCACCGGATTCCGGGCGTTTCTGCAGTCGCCGTCCTACAAGTCGTCAGGATTCGACGATGTCATCCTCGGTATCATCGCCGTGCGATGACATGTCGAATTCCAGGCCGTGCGCCGCGCGAATTTTGTCTTCGATTTCAAGCGCGAGCTTGGTGTTCTCACGCAGGAAGGTCTTGGCGTTCTCACGCCCCTGCCCGATCCGTTCATCCCCGTAGGAATACCACGCACCGGATTTCTCGACGACACCCGCCTTTACGCCAAGGTCGACCAGTTCACCCATCTTTGAGATGCCTTCGCCATACATGATGTCGAATTCGACCTGCTTGAACGGCGGTGCCACCTTGTTCTTGACCACTTTGACCCGTGTCGCGTTTCCAACAACCTCATCACGGTCCTTGATCGCGCCGATGCGACGGATATCAAGCCGCACAGAGCTGTAGAACTTGAGCGCGTTGCCACCGGTCGTTGTTTCGGGAGAGCCGAACATCACGCCGATCTTCATCCTGATCTGGTTGATGAAGACCACCATGCAGTTCGAGCGTGAGATCGACCCGGTGAGTTTGCGCATGGCCTGGCTCATCAGACGGGCCTGAACGCCCACGCTGCTGTCCCCCATATCGCCTTCGAGTTCTGACTTGGGCGTCAGCGCCGCCACCGAATCCACAACCACCATGCTTACGGCACCGGATCGGACCAACGTATCCACGATCTCAAGCGCCTGTTCGCCCGTGTCGGGTTGCGAAATCAGCAACTCGTCCAGGTCAACACCCAGTTTGCGGGCATATTGCGGGTCCAGCGCGTGTTCCGCATCCACAAAGGCGCACACTCCGCCCTTTTTCTGTTCTTCCGCCACACAATGAAGCGTAAGCGTCGTCTTGCCCGAACTTTCGGGGCCATAGATTTCGATGATCCGCCCTTTCGGCAGGCCACCGATGCCAAGCGCGATATCCAGACCCAGGGATCCGGTTGATGTCGACTCGATATCCCGTATGACGTTTTCGCCACCCAGCTTCATGATAGAGCCCTTGCCGAACTGGCGTTCGATTTGAGCCAGTGCCGAATCGAGGGCTTTTTGTTTGTTCGCGTCGCGCTTGCTGTCCATTGTCAGAAGATCTGCCGTTGCCATTGCTTTTGATCCTTATTCCACACCCAGAGAGGGGCGGCAATTGCTGCTTTCGTTCACCTCTTGTTCTCGGGCTTTATGAGATCAAAACGCGAACATTTCAACTTTTATTTTCAAGGGCAGTGTTGCGCGTTTCGGTTAAGGAGTGGTTTATGAACGCGCGGAACCGGGCGGAGCGATAATCATGTTGGTGTTTTGGAACGAACGTCTGGTCCTGCTGTCGGTGCCAAAGACCGGGACGCACGCCTATACGCTGGCTCTTGGCGCGCGCGCCTCCATGGTTGTGAGCGATCCGCCGGAGCTCAAACATGCGCCGGTCTATCGCTACAACCGGTTTTTCCGGCCCATGTTCGAAAAGATGGGGGCGGCTGATCTTGAACTTGCGGCGGTCATTCGCGAACCCTTCAGCTGGCTGGGCAGCTGGTATCGGTATCGCCAGCGCCCCGCTCTGGACGGTCGGCCCGCGTCGACCAAAGGGCTGACATTCGATGCGTTCCTGCAGGCAAGCTGTAAGTCCGATCCACCCGCCTTCGCCAATGTCGGCTCACAGGCAAAGTTTGTCGAGGCGCGCCCGAACGGCACCGCGGTGACGCACTTCTTTCGCTACGAAGACCAGTCCGGGTTGCAGGCGTTTTTGCAAAGCAGGCTTGGCGCTCTTCCCGAAATACCAAACGCAAACGTATCCCCCAGATTGTCCCTGTCCGTGTCACCCGAGGTTGAGATCATGGTCCGTCGCCACCGCGCAGGGGACTTTGCGCTTTGGGACTCGATCCCTGTGCGCGCAAGTTGATCCCAATTGCGCGGATCAGGGGGTTTGCGCGTTCTTGACCTCTGCGTCTGAGGTGAGCAGTTGCTGGCTCACGATGGAAGTCAGATCGGTCAGCGAAAAGGGTTTCGCCAAAAAGGCCGACGATTCAATGCGTGCGCCCTGCGATTTGAAGACATCTTCGGCATATCCGGACATGAAGACCACCGGCACATCGGGGCGGGTTGCGCGTGCCTTGCGCACCCAGCTTGGGCCATCCAGCCCCGGCATCACAACATCCGTGACAAAGACATCCACCTTGAGGTCCGCATCCTGAAGAAGCGCCAAAGCGTCTTCGGCATTGCCGGCCTCGATCACCTTGAACCCGCGATGCGCAAGGGCGCGCGACGCAAAGGCACGCACGGGAGCCTCGTCTTCGACCAGCAACACGACGCCATCGCCAAACCGCGCTGGCTGCACTTTGGGTGGGTCCAGGACAATGGGCGGAACCGTCAATGGTTCTTCACAGATCGGGAACATCAGGGTGAACACGCTGCCCTTGCCCGGCGTGCTGTCGACGAAAATGAACCCACCGGATTGTTTGACGATCCCGTACACCGTGGACAGGCCAAGTCCGGTGCCTTCTCCGGTGCGCTTGGTTGTGTAAAACGGCTCGAAGATCTTTTCGAGCTTGTCATGCGGGATGCCAACGCCTTCGTCCTGAACGCGCACGACGACATACGCCCCGGCCGGCACCTTTGCGCGACCGTTTTTCATGGGTTTTTCCAACACCCGCTCATCGGTTTCGATCAGGATCGTGCCGCCAGAGGACATTGCATCGCGCGCATTCACCACGAGGTTCATGATCACCTGTTCCAATTGCCGCTTGTCCGCCCGGATCGCCGGAAGAACCGGGTTCTGGCGCAGGTCAAGCATCACTTTCTCGCCGACCAGTCGATTGAGAAGATGCGTGAGGTCCGACAGGATGTCGCGCAGGTCCAATCGTTCCGGGCGCAGCGTCTGTTTGCGCGAAAATGCCAGCAATTGTCCCACCAGACCCGCCGCGCGATTGGCATTCTGATGGATCTGGATCAGGTCGCCGTATTCCGGATCACCCTGATCATGGCGCAGCAGCAAAAGATCACAATGTCCCGAAATTGCGGTCAGCAAATTGTTGAAATCATGCGCAACCCCACCGGCCAATTGACCGATTGCCTGCATTTTCTGGCTTTGGACAAATTGCGCTTCAAGGCTCTTGAGCTCTGTTGCATCATTCAGGACGGCCACAAGAAGGATCTGCCCCTCTTCCACAACGCGGGTCAGCGTGACCTGAACAAAGACTTCCTGTTCGGGGCGTGTCAGACGCAGAAATTCCGAGCGCCCCAGGCCTTTTCCGCTTGCTGCGTCCGCCAGCCAGTCGGGAATGGATCGACCAAGCCCTTCCATCAGATCCGAGATGCATCTGTCTTCATCCTGGCTCGCATGCAGCAATGTGCGGGCAGATCGGTTGGCAGTGACGATTTGCCCTTTCGGCGTCACCTTGAGCAACGGGACAGGCAGTGCTTCGAACCCGGCGTCGTCATTCGAGGCGGCGTCAGATGCGGATTTGGGCATCAGCACAACCTCTTCCCGACCGACACCCGCTTCGTGAACGAAGACACTATAGTGCGTGACGGGACCGTCAGACTGGATCTGATGCACCTCACCCGGACGCAGAGGGGGATCGGAAATCAGTTCTTCAATGGTGCGCACACGTCCCCCGGCCAAGGCGCGTGCGGCGCCGTTCATCCAAAGAACCGTCCCGCCCCGCCCAATTGTCAGGGCCGGATATTGACCTTTTCCTGTCTCACCCGAGACATCCCTGCTTTCAAACAATTCAAGACGCCACAAGAGCGCATCGGGCCCCACCTGATGGGCAGACACCCGCAAGTGCCTGTCCGGCAGGACGACCTTTTCAGACGCAATTCCGTCTGCAATCGCGCTGCTTTGGACCCGGTGGATCAAACCCGACGCGTCGGCGACGTGGCCACCGACAATGTTGCGCAGCGTCTGGCCTCGCGACGCTTTCAGAGTCTTCTGCGCGGTCCTGTTACACGACAGGATGTTGCCGTCGTGATCCGTCAGCAGGCAGGCCGCCACATCATGTTCAACCAGCAACGCCAGGTTATCCAAAGCTTTTGTATGCTGACGACCGCGCCATTTGTGCAGGATTGCGGACCCAAGGAACACCCCCCCGAACGCAATTGCCGCCGCGCCGAAACCCGCACGCAGCGCCGCATGCGGGGCCACGAGGGCAAGAACCCCACTTGTCAGCGCAAAGACAAGTAAAACCGATTTTGCGGAATAGAGCCGTTGGGACGCTGGTGCAGAACGGTCGAAATAAGTCATCAAAGCAGCCCTTGGGGACATCTGGTTTCCGCCATTTGACCGCATGAGGATTAAGCGACACTTAAAACGACGCCTTCTTAAAGTTGTAATTTATCCTGAAATTCGCGTCAAGGTGGCTACAAAAAAGCCATCGCCGCCCTGTTCAAGTCCAAATCGATGTTGCAAGGCGCACGCCCATCCGGGATTGCGCACCAGGAAGGCGTCAATTTGATCTTCATTTTCACAAGAAAGGAGCGAACAGGTCGCATATGCCAGTGTGCCCTCTGGCCCAACCAGATCGGCAACCTTGTCGAGTATGTCACCCTGCACCTGCGTCAGGGCCTCAAGCCGCTCTGGCGTCAAACGCCATTTGCCTTCCGGCGCGCGCCGCCATGACCCGCTGCCGGAACAGGGCACATCGCAAAGGACAAGGTCATATTCAGGTCCTGGATGGTCGATCAGATTGATCAACACCCCTGCCCGTTCTGCCCGCGCTGGCAGGTCGGACATGCGGCGCGGCTCGGCGTCATGCGCCGCGACCGGACCACCCAGCCTGGCGACCATCGCAAGGGTTTTGCCACCACCGCCGGCACAGTAATCCAGAACGCGCATCCCCGATGTCAGCGGCAAGGCATCAACGACAGCCTGGCTTGCCACATCCTGAAGCTCTACCAGACCAGTCTTGAACGCCTCTGACTGCGCCACCCGCCGCGCGCCGTCGCGCACTTCCAGTGCGGTTGGCGAAAGGCCATGTGGGACAGTGTCCACACCTTCGGCGGCCAGTGCGACCTGTGCTGCATCGCGATCCGTCTTCAGGGAATTGGTGCGCAGGAACACGGCCGCGCGGTGGCGCAAAGCCTCGGCCACTGCATTCGTATTCACCCGTAAGTCATTGTTGAACAATTCGAATAACCAATCGGGAAGGTCACAGTATTCTGCTTCCTCGGGAGTCGTCCCGGCCAGTTTTTCTGTCTCCGCCAAGGGCGCAAGCGCGTATCCTTCGCCTGTGAACACGGCTTCCGGATCACTGTCGGTCTGGCGCAACCTGCCCAACACGCGCGCGCGCCCGGTTGTTCCACCGCCCACGGCCGCGGTGCTGCGCCAGCAGCGCAGGATGTCGAACACATGATCCCGGATGGCGGCACGGTCCTTGGACCCGGCAAAGCGCGACCGTCTTGCCCAGTTGGTGAGGGCTTTTTCCGCCGCTTCACCTGCCGTGATCTGATCGATGATCTGCGCTGCGGCTGCCCAGCGTGCAGCAGGGGTCACGCCGCACGCTGGGCGTTGTTACGCCATTCGGTAATTCGGCGATTCACGCGTGATTTGAACGTCATGCACATGGCTTTCCTTAAGACCTGCCCCGGTGATTTTCACAAAGCGGCAGTTCCGGCGCATCTCTTCTATGGTGGCGCAACCTGTATAGCCCATCGCGGCGCGCAAGCCGCCGACCAACTGATGCAGAACCGCATTTGCAGAACCCTTGTACGGCACCTGCCCTTCGATGCCTTCGGGAACCAGCTTGTCGCTTGCCGCGTCTTTCTGGAAATAGCGATCCGCCGACCCGCGCGCCATGGCCCCGATCGACCCCATGCCGCGATAGGATTTAAAGCTGCGGCCCTGGTACAGGATCACATCACCCGGCGATTCGTCGGTTCCGGCGATCATGCTGCCCACCATCGCACAGGACGCACCTGCCGCGATGGCCTTGGCAAAATCGCCCGAGAACTTGATGCCACCATCGGCAATCACCGGAATATCACCCGCTGCTTTCGCGCAATCCATGATCGCAGTCAGCTGCGGCACACCGACCCCGGCCACCATGCGCGTGGTGCAGATCGACCCCGGACCGATGCCGACCTTGACCGCATCCGCCCCTGCGTCGATCAGGGCGCGTGTGGCTTCTGCCGTGGCGACATTGCCGGCAATCACCTGAACGTGGTTGGACAGGGTCTTGGCACGGGTGACCGCTTCGATCACACCCCGGCTGTGGCCATGTGCGGTGTCGATCACCACGATATCCACACCAGCGGCCACAAGGGCCTCTGTCCGCTCGAACCCCGCATCCCCGACAGAGGTCGCGGCGGCGACGCGCAGACGTCCCAGTTCGTCCTTGCACGCCGTCGGATTGAGAACCGCCTGCTGCGTGTCTTTCAGCGTCAAAAGTCCGGTCAGCTTGTCATCGCCATCCACCACAAGCAGCTTTTCGATCCGGCGAGATTTCATCAGGCTGATCGCCTCTTCCCGGTCCGCAGGTTCCCGCAGAATGGCAAGGTTGTCCGAGGTCATCATGACCTTGACCGGCGTGTCATCCGACGTCGCGAACCGCATGTCGCGATTGGTGACGATGCCGACCACCCGGCCTTTGTCGTCGACCACCGGAAATCCGGTGAAATTATACCGTTCAATCAGCGCTTTGGCGTCCGCCAGGGTCTGATCCGCGCGCAGCGTCACCGGGCTGTAGACAATGCCGGATTCAAACCGCTTGACGCGCCGCACTTCGCGTTCCTGCTGATCGACGCTCAGGTTCTTGTGGATCACACCGATGCCACCGGCCTGCGCCAGAGTGATGGCCATACGGCCTTCGGTCACCGTATCCATCGCGGAACTCAGCAGCGGAATGTTGAGCGCAATGGATTTCGTCACCCAGGTACGGGTGTCTGCGGTGGCAGGCAGCACGTCTGAGGCACCCGGCACCAGAAGAACATCATCAAAGGTGAGAGCCTCGCGAATCTCCATCGGAATCCCTTTCCACGGACAGCATCGTTAGGCACGTCCCTATCGCATGGGTTTTCCCAAGTGGAAAGACCCAATCGCCCTTTACCCCTGCGAAGCGCTGCCGCAGTCTGCGCCACGTCACGCAGGACCAAAAGGAGCGACGGATATGGCACATGGATACGAGTCGGGACGCCTTGATCTGCCCTTTACCGGCATCTGCACATTCGCACGCAGCCCATATCAGCCAGACTGGGGTGCGATCGACGCCGATGTGGCGATCCTTGGTGCGCCGTTTGATGCGGGCACGCAATGGCGTGCTGGTGCGCGGTTCGGCCCGCGCGGCGTACGCGAGGCGTCGACCCTGTTCAGTTTCGGCCATGCCGGGGCCTATGACCACGAAGACGATGTGACCTACCTTGCCGAAACCCGGATCGTTGACCTTGGGGACGCTGATATTGTCCACACCGATACGGTGCAAAGCCATGCCAACATTGCCGACGGCGTGCGTGCCGTCCGGGCCTCGGGGGCACTTCCTGTGGTGATCGGGGGGGATCATTCGATCAATATTCCCTGCATTGACGCGTTTGAAGGCCATGCGCCGTTCCATATCCTGCAAATCGACGCCCATCTGGATTTCGTCGATGAACGCCACGGAGTCCGCCACGGCCACGGCAACCCGATGCGCCGCGCCTCGGAAAAACCGTGGGTGTCTGGCATGACGCAGGTCGGCATCCGCAATGTCAGTTCGACCGCTCGCGATGGCTATGCGGATGCGCGCGCAAGGGGATCGGACATCCTGTCGGTCCGGCAGGCGCGTGCGCTGGGACCAAAAGGCGTGTCAGCTCGCCTTCCCGACGCGGTTCCCGTCTATATCACCATCGACATCGACGCGTTCTGCCCGTCGATTGCGCCGGGCACCGGCACACCCAGCCATGGCGGGTTTCTTTACTACGATGTTCTGGAACTGCTGCAACAGGTGGCGAACACGCACGACATCGTCGGCATCGACCTTGTCGAAGTCGCTCCGGACTATGACCCGACCGGGTCAACCTCGATCCTGGCGGCACAGGTGCTGATGAACCTTCTGGGCTTTGTCTTTCACGCACGCCAGCAGCGCGCGGCATGACCCGACCGTCGGGTTTCCGCCGACCGAGAGGCCGATAGGAAAACCCCGGTTGCACTTGAGGGCGGGCCTGCGTTCATAAAGGAAAACCGACTCGGCTGGCACAGGCAGACAGGCATGACACAACCGCTTTCCGGCATCACCCTCGTGGATCTGACGCATGGTCTGGCGGGCCCCTTCTGTTCGATGACGCTGCGCGATCTCGGCGCACATGTGATCAAGATCGAACGCCCCGGAAAAGGTGATGATACGCGCAGCTTTCCACCGTTCTCCAGCGGCAGATCCGCGTATTTTGCAGCCCTTAACCATGGCAAGAAGTCCATTGCCCTGAACCTCAAGGCCGACCCGGACCGACACATCTTCGAACGGCTTCTGGGGCGCGCCGATGTGATCCTCGAAAACCACCGCCCTGGCGCGATGGAGCGACTGGGCTATGGCTGGGACGATCTGCACGCGCAGTTTCCCAGGCTGATCTATGGCGCGGTTTCGGGTTTTGGTCACACCGGACCGGATGCCAAACGACCCTCCTACGATATCGTCGCGCAGGCGCGTGGCGGCGTGATGTCGATCACCGGCGAAAAGGGCCGCGACCCGGTGCGCGTGGGCGCGTCTATCGGAGATATCGCGGCGGGCATGTTCCTGAGCCAGGGTGTGCTCGCTGCCCTCATGGATCGCGACCGCTCCGGCATCGGGCGCAAGATCGACGTGTCGATGCTGGACAGCCAACTGGCCCTTCTGGAACAGGCCATTGCCACCACCACGCTCACCGGAACCCCACCGAAGCCCTCGGGCGCGCGCCACCCGTCGATTGCCCCGTTCGAGACGTTTCATGCCTCTGACGGTCTGTTCGTGATCGCCGCCGGCAACGATGTGCTGTTCGAAAAACTCTGTGTCGCGTTGGACCTTCCCCTGTCCGATGATCCCAGATTTGCCACCAACCCGTCGCGCGTCGAAAACGCCCGCCTGCTCAAACGGCTGATCGAGGCGATCACCATCGACAAGACCCGTGCCTATTGGATCGCGCGGCTTGGCGCGGCGGGGATTCCCAGCGGTCCGATCCAGAATGTCGAACAGGTTCTGCGCGACCCGCAGATCCTTGCGCGCAACATGGTGGTGGATGTGCTTGACCGCAACGGACGCCCGGCCTTCAAGGCGGCGGGCAACCCGATCAAGATGACCGGACTGGGTGATCCCAGCGTGCGCTCGGCCGCACCCGATCTGGACGGCGACCGGGGCGAGATCCTGCGCTGGCTGGGGGGCAAGGATTAAGCCCGTTCAACGGGCTTGCCCGCCCCACCGAACGCCGGGTTTCCAAATCCTTAACGCTCTGGCTGCACCTTCCCCCACACAAAAGCTTTTGAGCGGGAAGGGTCACTCCCATGCCGCGACATGTGAACTGACATCGCTCTCAATCGCCCCAACCGGGGCCGACCATGAGAGACCGGTCCCAAAAGGCCCCTCACCGGGGGTACAGGTCCAAAGCCATTGGCTTTGCGGAACGAGAGCAGTGTCAGGCCCAAGGGGCGGCGCCGCTTCCATGACCACCATACGACCTGAGCACCGGGCGGTTCCCTCCGCACCGGCGCGCAGGCATGTCCGGCGTTAAGCCAAGTCATGCCGCTCTGCATAAACATTATGACGCAATTCACCTTTTTCCCGGCGCGCGGACCGCTATGGTCCCGAACAACCGTGAACAAAGGGATTCCCATGTCCAGCCAAGACCCGCTCGTCGTCTTTACCCCCTCCGGCAAACGTGGCCGGTTTCCCGTCGGCACCCCGGTGTTGACGGCCGCACGGCAGCTTGGGGTCGATCTCGACAGCGTCTGTGGCGGGCGGGGCATCTGTTCCAAGTGCCAGATCACGCCGGGCTATGGCGAGTTCTCCAAACACGGAGTCACCGCCCGTGACGGCGCGCTGTCGGACTGGAACGCGGTCGAGGCGCGGTACGACGAAAAGCGCGGGCTGAAGCAGGGCCGCCGTCTGGGCTGCCAGGCACGCGTGCAGGGCGACATCGTCATCGACGTGCCGCCCGAATCCCAGGTCCACCGGCAGGTCGTGCGCAAGGCCGCAAGCGCCCGCGTGATCAAGATGGACCCGGCCACCCGGCTTTACTACATCGTCGTCGATGAGCCCGATATGCACACGCCCACCGGCGATCTGGAACGTGTCGCGCGCGCGCTCAAGGACCAGTGGGAGATCCCCGAGATCACCTGCGCCTTCCCCGCTCTGACCAAGCTGCAAACCACTCTGCGCAAAGGCAAATGGGCGATCACCGTGGCGCTACACAAGACCAGCGCCGACGCCACGCCGCAGATCATCGCGACATGGCCCGGCCTGCATGAAACCGGGCTCTACGGGCTGGCCATCGACCTCGGCTCCACCACCGTCGCCGCGCACCTGACCAATCTCGACACCGGCGAAGTGGTGGCAAGCTCGGGCATCATGAACCCGCAGATCCGCTTTGGCGAAGACCTGATGAGCCGCGTGTCCTACGCCATGATGAACCCCGGCGGCGACGTTGAGATGACCCGCGCGGTGCGCGATGCGATCAACGTCTTGGCCGAGGAAATCGCCAAGGAGGCGGGCATACCGACCAGCCTCATTCTGGAAACCGTGTTTGTCTGCAACCCCGTCATGCACCACCTGCTGCTGGGCATCGACCCCGTCGAACTCGGCCAGGCACCCTTTGCGCTGGCCACGTCGAACCACCTCAACCTGACCGCCCGCGATCTGGACCTGACCACCCTGCCCGCGTCGGCGCAGATCTACATCCTGCCCTGCATCGCGGGCCATGTCGGGGCCGATGCCGCCGCGGTGGCGCTGTCGGAGCAGCCGGGCAATTCCGAAGACCTCGTGTTGATCGTCGATGTGGGCACCAATGCGGAAATCCTGCTGGGCAACACCACCCGCGTGCTGGCCTGTTCGTCGCCCACCGGCCCCGCCTTCGAAGGCGCGCAGATCTCAAGCGGCCAACGCGCCGCCCCCGGTGCCATCGAGGCGATCCGCATTGACCCCGAAACCCGCGAACCGCGCTTCCGCGTCATCGGCTGTGACAAGTGGTCGGATGAGGACGGCTTCTGGGACGAGACCGCCGCCACCGGCATCACCGGCATCTGCGGCTCTGGCATCATCGAGGCGGTGGCCGAACTGCGCATCGCAGGGCTGCTCGACCCCTCGGGCCTGATCGGATCGGCGGCGCAGACCGGGACCGACCGCTGCTTTGCCGAAGGGCGCACCAACGCCTACCTGATCCATGACGCCACGGACCAAGGCGGACCGCGCATCACCGTCACCCAAGGCGACATCCGCGCGATCCAGCTGGCCAAATCCGCGCTCTACGCGGGCGCGCGGCTGCTCATGGACGAGATGGGTGTGGACGTGGTGGACCGCGTGGTGCTGGCGGGTGCGTTCGGCGCGCATATCTCAGCGAAACACGCGATGGTGCTGGGGATGATCCCGGACGTGCCTCTGGACAAGGTGAGCAGCGCCGGCAACGCCGCAGGCACCGGGGCGCGCATCGCGCTCTGCAATCTGGCCGCACGGGCCGAGATCGAACGCATTGTGCGCCAGATCACCAAGGTCGAAACCGCCATCGAGCCGCGCTTTCAGGAACATTTCGTCGCCGCCAACGCCATCCCCCACGCCACCGACCCGTTCCCCGAACTGGGCAAGGTGGTGACGCTGCCCGTCGTCGGGTTCAACACGCAGGGGGATGGGAGTGACGGCGGTCGGGTGAGGAGAAGGCGGCGGGGGTGATGGGCTTGGCGTAGGGTGGGTTTTCGACCCTTTTGCTGAACTTAGATTTTCCAATTCATTGCATGGCCACAAACTAACTGACACCCGCCGTCGCGCTAGCGGCGGCGACGCGTCCGCCCGCCCGCCCCACGGCGGGCGCGTTCCGCACCCGCCCAGGCGAACGCTTGTTCTGCGATCCATCGTGGCGGCAAACTGTAGGGTGCGTGATCTCACGCACCACCCGATCCCCCTCACCCCCCACCTCTTGACGCCCCACACACCCAAGCGTATCTCAGCCTCCAGAGCGCGGGTATGGTGAAAAGGTATCACGCGAGCTTCCCAAGCTTAAGTTACGGGTTCAATTCCCGTTACCCGCTCCAGATACCCCGCATAAGACGCTAATTGGTAAATTTGACGCTTTTAGAAGCGCACCAGATACCATGGTGGGAAAATCTGGAACGCCTTGGGCAGTCCTGGAGCACGATCCCCAGAGGAATCTCCAGAGTGCCGGCAGGTCATTAGGGCGTGGAGATGTCATGAGACGTGAGATTTGCGCTGCTATCCGCCAGCGCAAGCTGGTATCCTTCCTCCCCAAGGGAAGCCGCCGCGATCAGACCGTCCAGCGGATTATCTTCCGTCA
This sequence comes from Marivita sp., assembly GCF_051859345.1. Taxonomy (GTDB): domain Bacteria; phylum Pseudomonadota; class Alphaproteobacteria; order Rhodobacterales; family Rhodobacteraceae; genus Marivita. The sequence continues at coordinate 20,867 of NZ_JBHYFV010000020.1, forward strand.
CGAGACGTACAGAGTTCGATTGCCCGGTGGCATACTGATGAGAACCGACAATCAGTGTGGCGTCAGCGGACCAAAGCCGAAAGCTCATGATAATGACCAACGTTGACCTCGACTAGACGTCCGGTTCCGAAGGTGTCAGTCCAATCAGCGCGACGCTTTCACTGGGGTCACTGGCGACGAGGGCGGGTGCAGCGGTCTTATACATCGGCACTGTGTCATCGTGGACATCCGCAATGTCAAACACTTCCGTCCGATCGGTCGTGAAGTAAATGAAGTCGCCCAAGTCCGCCTTGGCTGAGTCCACAGAGTTCCTGTCATCGGTGACGTCCGCGATGATCACGTTTGCGCTTGCGCGGGCGGGCGCATCGTTCTGGTAATCGACTTCCGCTTGTTCTGCTGCGTCCGTCCAATAAACCGCAACTTCGATCTTGTTTTGAATGGTGGTCAGATCATTGCCCTCAGTCGAATTTTGGGCGCCGCCGACGATCTCAAGAATAATTTGGCCAATGTCGACCCCACTGTCGTCGCCAATTCTTTGCTGTAGAACATCGCTCCAGAATTTTCGGCCGGCAGGATCAGGCGGGCGATTGAACAGGTTGAGATAAACCTGGGTGATAAAGTCATTCGCGGACGTCGAAGATGGATTTGACAGGAAATCGAACGCGTCCAAGGCTTCGGGTTGAGACGCAAAATCTGTTGCGGCTTCAGTCAGCGAAAGGGCTTGTGACGTGTAAACCGCGCTCCAGAAATCGAGGCCTTCCGGATCTGCTGCTCGCTCAAAATATCCAATATAGATCGCCGAAAGCGCTTCTGCAGCTGGCAAGTCTCCAAGATTCAAGACCATTCTGAACTCCTTGGTTACACTATTCATGACAAAGAGCAGCAGCTCCCGTTACGCCTATGTAGCCATCATCCTTTTGGAATGCGACCATTCCAGGGGCAGGATTGGCAGCCAATCAGGTCCGATGCACCGTCCGAGACCTCAAGGCACATGTGTTGAATGATTGGCTAACGGAAAAGACCTTTTGTCCATCAAACATGATGGATCGGTCATGCAAAGACTTGCGCCCCGCCGAGGTGTCATGTTCTCGGTCCCCGCAGACAGGGTTTGGCACGGCGCTTCTTTTCTGCAAAACTCGGTCACATTGTATCTTGTCGATTATCGGCGGTGCCTGCCGTCGACAAAGTTGTTGGTCTCCTGAAAGGCCGGTGCGCATGCCCATACCTGTTTTTGCAAAACCCCGTCACGGTCCTCCTGCGACCTGCGCCTTTTGTCGGCGCGTCCTGCAAGACACCGATGACGCAGAGGCCGAAATCTGCGGACGGCCCGAATGCCAGACACGCAAACGTGTCCACGAATCCACGGCATTGGCGCGTGAAAACACCAGGATCTACGCGCTTTGGCTCAAGCGCACCAAACGCCGGACGCGGGGGGTGATCAAAAAGGCTGCCGCTGACATCGGTCAACCGGATTTGCGGAACATCGCCTATGGTCTGGCCCCTCATATCGATATGCCGATGGAGGCACTGCCACCGGACCGCCGCGCCGCCTTTGAAGCCCATCTGCGCAGTGTCATCGCCGAGAGCTTCGACACATCTCCCGAGCCACCGGCCCCTCCGGATGCGGACCCCGACTACACGCACCGCCGCGCGGAAGAGGTGCCGGACCCGTTTGTCATCAATGCCAGCTGCATCGCCTGTCAGGGGAGCTGTTGCATGCAGGGCGGCGGCAGCCATGCCTTCCTGACGAAAGAAACCATTGCCTACACCAGGTGGCGCCGTCCGGATCTGTCGCAGGACGAGATCTTTCAGACCTATCTTTCCTATTTCCCCAAAAGATCCACCCTGGGCAGCTGTGTCTATCACGGCGAACAGGGCTGTACGCTCGAGCGGCAGCTGAGAGCGAATATCTGCAACAGCTTCCAGTGTTCGTTCCGCCGTTCCCTGATGGCGGAACATGCCCGAAAACCGCAGAACGGCGCGGTTGTGGCCGGGATTTCGCGCGACCATACCGATGACCCCTCGGCGGGGGCACCCTATCTGCGGGTTGTGTCGGTGTCGGCCAACAACGAGGTCCGGGTTCATACCGAACTGAGCTTGCCGCAGCTGCGCAAGGATCGCGAGACGCCATAGACGGAGGTCGGGGTCAGGCTTTCGCGGTCTGCGCCTCTTTGACCTTCTTCGCCAGATCCTGCGCAATCGAGAACGCACCCTTGATCTTGTCGCTGTCCTTGGCCCAGTCGCGGCGGACGACGATCTTGTTGTCCTTGACCTTGGCCAGCCCACGTTGGTCATGGATGAACGCGACAAGCCCCTCTGGAGACGCGAACTTGTCCTTGTGGAACTGGATCGTCGCGCCCTTGGGCCCGCCGTCAAGCTTGGCAATCCCGGCGCGTTTGCACATCGCCTTGATCCGCACCACCAGCATGAGCGTGTTCACCTCGCGCGGGAGTTTGCCGAAGCGGTCGATCAGCTCGGCGGCAAAGCCCTCCAGCTCTACCTTGGTCGACAGCGACGACAGGCGACGATACAGGCCAAGGCGCACGTCGAGATCCGGCACATAGGCTTCGGGGATCAGCACCGGCACGCCGAGGTTGATCTGTGGTGCCCATTGATCATCCGCCTCTGACAACCCTTCCATCTCGCCGGACTTGATCTTGGCAATCGCCTCTTCCAGCATGGATTGGTACAACTCGTACCCCACATCGCGCATCTGGCCGGATTGTTCTTCCCCCAAGAGGTTGCCCGCACCGCGAATATCAAGGTCCTGGCTGGCCAGCGTGAAGCCTGCCCCCAGCGTGTCGAGGCTGCCCAGAACGCGCAGGCGCTTCTCGGCGGCAGTGGTCAGCTTGGCACGCGGTTTCGTCGTCAGATAGGCATAGGCGCGGGTTTTCGAGCGCCCCACCCGGCCGCGGATCTGGTAGAGCTGGCTGAGGCCGAACATGTCCGCACGATGAATGATCATGGTGTTGGCTGTCGGGATATCCAGACCGGATTCGACAATTGTGGTCGCCAGCAGCACATCGTATTTGCCATCGTAAAACGCGTTCATCCGCGTATCCAGTTCGCCCGCCGCCATCTGGCCATGGGCGATGACATAAGACACCTCGGGCACCTGGTCGCGCAGGAAATCCTCGATTTCGGGCAGGTCGCTGATGCGGGGCACCACGAAGAAGCTTTGACCCCCGCGATAATGTTCCCGCAGCAGCGCCTCGCGGATGGTGACCGTGTCGAATTCGCTGACATAGGTCCGGATCGCCAGACGGTCCACCGGTGGCGTGCCGATGATGCTCAGATCACGCACACCTGACAGCGACAATTGCAGCGTGCGTGGGATCGGCGTGGCGGTCAGCGTCAGCACATGGATGTCCGTGCGCAACTGCTTGAGTCGCTCCTTGTGGCTCACCCCAAAATGTTGTTCCTCGTCGATGATCAGCAGGCCGAGGTTCTGGAACCGGACGCCTTTGGCCAGCAGCGCGTGTGTGCCGACCACGATATCCACCGTGCCGCGCGCCATACCGTCCTTGGTGGCTTGTGCATCCTTGGTGGAAACAAACCGCGACAAGGGTCTGACTTCCAAAGGAAATCCGCGAAACCGTTCAGCAAAACTCTTGTAGTGCTGACGCGCCAGAAGCGTGGTCGGCGCGATCACCGCGACCTGCACACCGGACATGGCGGCGACAAAGGCCGCGCGCATCGCAACCTCGGTCTTGCCGAAGCCCACATCGCCACAGATCAACCGGTCCATCGGTTGGCCGGAATGCATGTCTGCCATCACGTCTTCGATTGCGCGCAGCTGATCGTCGGTTTCCTGATACGGGAACCGGGCCGAAAACGAATCCCACGCGCCCGGTGGCGGGTCCATGATCGGGGCCTTGCGCAAGGCACGTTCGGCCGCCACGCGGATGAGCTTGTCCGCCATTTCGCGGATACGCTCCTTGAGCTTGGCTTTCTTGGCCTGCCACGCGCCACCCCCCAGCTTGTCGAGCAAGCCTTCGTCATGGCCATAACGCGACAAAAGCTCGATATTCTCGACCGGAAGGTAAAGCCTTGACCGTTCGGCGTATTCCAGCAGCAGGCATTCATGCGCAGCACCCGCCGCAGTGATCACCTCCATGCCCAGATAGCGTCCGATGCCGTGATCCACATGGACCACCAGATCGCCAGGAGACAGGGATTGCGTCTCGGTCAGGAAATTCTCGGCCTTGCGCCGTTTCTTCGGGGACCGGATCAGACGGTCGCCAAGAACGTCCTGTTCAGAAATGACCGTGATCCGCGCGTCTTTGCCAACAACGCCCCAAGGCGCCTCGAACCCATGTTCCAGCGGCCAAACCGTCAGGTGAAGCCCGCGTTTGCCAACCCGCGTCGCGTTGTTGACCGGGATTGCCTCGGCCAGCCCTTCGTCTTCGATCAATCCGGTCAGCCGTTCGCGCGCCCCTTCCGAATAAGACGCGATCAGGACCGGACCATCCATCATCTTCTTGCGCACATGATCGACTAACGCGCTGAAAAGGCTTATATTTTCCTGTTGTCTCTCAGGTGAAAAATTGCGCCCGATGCGCCCACCTGCATCCACCACACCGGGGCCAGAGGCCTGCGGCAGCGGATGAAACTGCACCACACGCCGGTCGCCAAGGGCTTTGATCCAGGCCGCATCGTCCAGATAAAGCTGATCTGGCGGCACCGGTTTATACACCGTGTCCATGCGCGATTTCTGCGACAGGGCCACCTTGCGGGTCTCGTATTGATCCACGATCCCGTCCCAGCGCGACAGCCGCGCGGCGGTGATCTGATCGTCCTGCGTGATCGGAACTCCGGGTAGGTAGTCAAACAGGGTCTCGAGCCGTTCGTGAAAGAACGGAAGCCAATGTTCCATCCCCTGCTGCTTGCGCCCTGCGCTGACGGCTTCGTAAAGCGGATCGTCGCTGCCTGCCGCGCCGAATTCGATCCGGTAATTCTGCCGGAACCGGGTGATCGCGGCCTCATCGAGGATGACCTCGGAGACCGGTGCCAGTTCCACCACGTCAAGTTTCTCGGTGGTCCGCTGGGTCGCCGCGTCAAACCGGCGCGCACCGTCCAGCACGTCTCCAAACAGGTCCAGACGCACCGGCCCGCCTTCACCCGGAGGAAAGATGTCGATGATGCCACCGCGGATCGCATAGTCGCCGGGTTCCAGAACCGTCGGGGCCTGGCTGAAGCCCATGCGCACAAGGAAATTGCGCAGCGCCTGTTCGTCCACACGGTTGCCGACCCGCGCGGTAAATGCCGCCTCGCGCAGCACGTCGCGGGCCGGCACACGTTGCGTGGCCGCGCTCATCGTGGTGAGCAGAACATAGCGCGAGGGCATCGCATGGGTCAGCGCCGCCAATGTCGCCATCCGCGCCGCCGAAATGTCTGGGTTGGGGGACACCCGGTCAAACGGCAGACAATCCCATCCGGGAAACAGGAACACCGGCATCTCCGGCGCGAAAATGCGCAGCGAATCGCGCATTTGTGCAAGGCGACGATCATCGCGTGCGATATGGCACACGGCCCCGCCGGACTTTTCCGCCTCGGCAAGAACCAGACGCGCGTCGAATCCTTCGGGCGCACCGCCCATGGTGACATGCTGTGGAGAGTTCTGGGATGTGTTCATAGCGCGGTCATTTGGCCCGCGCACCTTCTGGCGTCAACCGCCAAGGACACCGATGCTGAGGTTTACATACATCCCCCACATCGCCGTGATGAAAATCGACACCATGCCGATGGCCTGCACCATCAGGCGGTGCCGACCCAATCGTCGATAGACCGCGTCAAGATCATGGTCCTTTTCGTGCAGGGCACGCGCCGTGCGGACACTCATCAGACTGATGATCGACATGGGAAAGGCGAGCAGAAACAACGCCTGCGCGATCTCGATATCATAGACCCAGCCCAGAACCGCAAACCCCGTGAGGAAAAAGGCCCCGGCCGCAATGATCCAAAGCCCGGCCTCTTCGGCGATAAACAGCAGACGGCTGGTGTTGATCCGCAACAGATCCGTCAGGTCGTCCGCCGCCTTGCCGCCTTTGCGCCGTGCGCGCGCCACCATGTCAGAGGGCACACCCAGCACCCAATGGCTGGCCGATGACCACGCCACAGCCAGTACGATCCAGAACCACAGATTGGAAAAGGACCGCATATCAATCAGTTCAAAGACAGTGCTGTACCAGTCCAAGCTGTCGTCCCCGTTCGCCTTCGAATCCTCTCTAGCTTGACATCGGGCGTTTGCCCAGAGGTAGGGGCCGCCATAGGCGTTCACGCCGTCGTCGCATTCGTTTTGGAACTTCGGCGGCCGTCGCACATTCTTCTGACACATATCTTTTCGAGCATGCAAAAAAAGGAGCGAACAATGCCACTCGAATACACCAACGCGGAAAGCGACGTCAAATCAGACGCTTACCCCACACGTCAACCCGACCGAGAGACATGGCGTGAACGCACCGACCCGGTCTTGTGGCAAAGCTGGACCGAGCAGGCTCCGATCACGCCAGCTCAGGCTGAAACCTTTGATCGGGACGGATTCCTTGTGGTGCAGGACATGTTCTCGCAAGACGAAATTTCCGCTCTCGTCGATCAGGCTGCGACGCTGCGCCGCGATCTGGCCGGCAGCGACGCGTCCGAGGTGGTGACTGAACCCGGATCGGACGCGGTGCGCACGGTCTTCAACTTGGAGACCCACCATGCGCTGATGGACCACCTGTCGCGCGACACGCGGCTGGCCGGGATCGCCCGCTTTCTGCTGGGTGACGAGGTCTATGTCCATCAGAGCCGACTGAATTACAAACCGGGCTTCACCGGCAAGGAGTTCTACTGGCATTCCGATTTCGAGACCTGGCATGCCGAGGACGGGATGCCCCGGATGCGGGCCGTGTCGGCGTCGCTTCTGCTCACCGACAACCGTGCCCATAATGGCGCGTTGATGCTGATGCCCGGCTCGCACAAGACCTTCGTGTCCTGCCAGGGCGAGACGCCGGATGCCAACCACAAAAACTCTCTCAAACGGCAAGAGGCCGGCACCCCGTCGCAGGAAACGCTTCGCGACATGGCGAAGATGTATGGCATCACCGATGCCGAAGGCCCGGCGGGCACGCTGGTCCTGTTCGATTGCAACACGATCCACGGATCGAACGGCAATATCACGCCGGACCCGCGGTCGAACGCGTTCTTCGTCTACAACGCCGTGTCGAACGCGCTTGTGGATCCCTTCGCGGGGCAGAAACCGCGGCCCGATTACCTTGGACATCGCGGCACACCAACACCGCTCCAGCTGCGCAGCGGCGCGCTGGTCTGAGGCCGATCAACACCACCGCGCGCAGGCTCCGGGTCTGGACATGCGCGCGGCGGGAGTGCATCCCTTTCTGGTTGAGATCAGACAGGTATCACCGATGCACCCAATCACTCCCCCCTTCCCCGCCACACGCCTGCGCCGGTTGCGCCGCAGCGAAGGTCTGCGCGCCATGGTGCGTGAAAACACGCTGACACCGGATGACTTCATCTGGCCGGTCTTTGTGCGCAACGGTGACGGGATCGAAGAACCGGTGGCGTCTATGCCGGGGGTTGTGCGCCGCTCGGTCGACAAGGTGGTTGCAGCGGCACGCGAGGCGCATGCGCTTGGCATCCCGGCGATCTGCCTGTTTCCCTATACCAACCCCGCGCTCAAGACCGAGGATTGCGCCGAGGCATGGAGCCCCGAGAACCTGTCCAACCGTGCCACACGCGCGATCAAGGACGCGGTGCCTGATATCATGGTGATGACGGATGTGGCCCTGGATCCGTACAATATCACCGGCCATGACGGCTACATGGACGAGGACGGCTATATCGTGAACGATCGCACCGTCGAGGCGCTGGTCAGGCAGACCCTGTCGCAGGCGCGCGCCGGGTCCGACATCATCGGCCCGTCCGACATGATGGACAGCCGCATCGCCGCGATGCGCGGGGCCTTGGAGGGCGAAGGCTTCTCGAATGTCGCCATCCTCAGCTACGCGGCCAAATACGCCAGTGCCTTTTATGGCCCGTTCCGCGATGCGGTGGGCGCGTCCGGCGCCTTCAAGGGTGACAAGAAGGGCTACCAGATGGACCCCGGCAATTCCGACGAGGCGATGCGTCTGGTGGCGCGCGATCTGTCCGAAGGTGCCGACATGGTGATGATCAAACCCGGCATGCCCTATCTCGATATCTGCCGCCGCACCAAGGACATGTTCGGCGTGCCGACCTTTGCCTACCAGGTGTCGGGCGAATACGCGATGCTTGCGGGGGCAGCCGAGCGCGGCTGGCTGGATCACGACCGGGTGATGCTGGAAAGCCTGATGGCATTCAAACGCGCCGGCTGTGACGGAGTTCTGACCTATTTTGCACCGGCGGCGGCCCGGTTGCTCAACGGGTAGCGGTGCGTCGCTTATCGTGATCCATCCTTAGTGACAGAGCGCGTGTCTGCCGCTATACTCGCCCACAATCGGCGGCACAGCCGGATTTCAGAGGCATCGGCAAAGAAAGAGCAGAGACAATGACATCCCTGACACGACGCGAACTGGCCTTGGGCCTTGGCGGCACATTCCTATTGGGTGCCTGTAACAACGCGGTCGGCGGCAATGGCGGCGCGCGGATCGACGCGCGGGTCGATGCGACGCTGGCCGAAATGTACCGCCGCTTTCCGGGCACGCAGAACCTTGCGGCCAATGCCAACGGATTGCTGGTCATGCCATTGGTGACCGAGGCGGGCCTTGGCATTGGCGGTGCATTCGGACGGGGGGCGCTGCGGGTTGGCGGCGTGACGGTCGATTTCTACTCCACCACCAAGGCCAGCGCGGGGTTGCAGATCGGTGCGCAGCAATATGCGCATGTGCTGTTCTTCATGACCGAAGACGCGCTGATGAATTTCCGCCGCTCGCCCGGTTGGGCTGCTGGTGCCAACATCGAATATGCCATCCCCGAAGGCGGCGAGACCATCGCGGCCGAGACCACAACCTCGCTGGCCCCTGTCATCGCGGTGATCTTTGGTCAGGCCGGATTGCGGATCGGCGCTACACTGGAAGGTGTGAAATACACGCGGATCATTCCCTGATGTAATGCTTGGGGGCTCTGCCCCCAAACCCCCGAGGTATTTTCAGCCCAAAGAAGCGGGCCGTTTGCGGCTTGGCGACAGCCGGTTTCTTTGGGCAGGAAATACCTTCGGGGGTGAGGCGCGCATGCGCCGAGGGGGCAGACAGCCCCCTTGCCCGATCAGCCAGCCATCGCTGTCTTCAGGTTGTTCAGCGCCCCCACCGGATCATCCGTTCGCCAGATTTCTTCGCCAATACCGAAGAAATCCGTCATCGGCGCGAGGCTGCGCACGATGTCGGTATCAAGACCCCCTTCGGCGACCACGGGGATCTCGATCATTTCGGACCACCACTCGAACAGTTCTGCCTCGGCGCGGGAACCGTCGCCCAGGGTGGTTGTCCCCACCGGGCCAAAGCTGACGTAATCCGCGCCCGCCTCGCCCGCGCTCATGCCATCATGGCGCAGCTGGCCGCAGAACGCGCCGACGATGGCATCTGCGCCCAGTTCCTTGCGCGCCATGCGCACCGATCGCGCGCCGTCCGTCAGGTGGACGCCGTCAAGGCCAAGGCGCTGGGCCAGGACCACATGGGTGTCGATCACCAGCGCCACGTCGAACCGGTGCGCCACCTCGCGCACGGCATCAGCGGCGCGCAGGATCAGATCTTCGTCGCGGGTGGCCAGCGACAGGCGGATGCAGGCGATTTCGGCGGCATCCAGAACGCGCGCCAGATCAGAGGGAAAATGGCTGAGTTCGATCTCGGGTGGTGTGATCAGGTAAATCTGTGGCTGCTCGGTATCGGACATCTGCGGCCCCTTCCTCGTTGGTCGTGACCCTATACCGTGATTTCATACTTCGCGCCAAGGGGTTGCACGGGTTGCCCTTTTGACAGGGGCGCAATAGTCAGGCGCGACCCCTTGGATCAGTGAGGTTTCTGCCATGCCAAGCGACACACCGCAGCCCCTCTTTGTGCTGGTGCGCCCCCAGATGGGCGAAAACATCGGTGCCGCGGCGCGGGCGATGCTGAATTTCGGGCTTGAGCGGATGTGTCTTGTGGCCCCGCGGGATGGCTGGCCGAATCCGAAAGCGGTGGCGATGGCGTCCGGCGCGGGGCGGTTGTTGGATGACGCGCTTCTGGCCGAGCGCACGGTCGATGCGGTGGCCGAGTGTTCCTATGTATTCGCCACGACCGCCCGGCAGCGCGACATGACCAAGCCGGTGATGACGCCGGAACGGGCGATGAACGTGGCGCGCGAGAAGATCGCGGCGGGCGAGAAGGTGGCCGTTCTGTTCGGGCCAGAGCGCGCCGGGCTGGAGAACGAGGACATCGCACTTGCGAATGCGATCATCTCGGTGCCGGTCAATCCGGAGTTCGCCTCGCTGAACCTTGCGCAATGCGTATTGCTGACCGGGTATGAGTGGCGCCGGCAGTCGGTCGAGAGCCTGCCCGAGGCAACCGAGATGGCAGGTACTGACTGGGCCACGGCGATCGAGATGGACAAGTTGGCCGGGCATTACCAGGACACGCTGGATGAGGCGGGATTTTTCTTTCCCGATACCAAGGCGGACAGCATGAAGCTGAACCTGCGGAACATGTGGTCCCGCATGCCCCTCACGCGCGCTGATGTGCAGATGCTGCATGGCATACTGCGGCAAATGGTGCGCTGGAGGACCAGGGGCTGAGCCCGCGCCTTGAAGCGGCCCTGCCCCAAGCCTAGTGTTTCGGCCAACAAGGAGATCCCGTGAATGAGCCCCAAACGCAGCATCTTTGAAGAGGTCGGTGCAGAGGCACCGCGCACAGACACACCCAAGGGAGGCATGATCGACGCGGGCAGGCGCGGGGCGCGGGGGGCGATCCGCATCTGGCTGATGATCCTGTTCGGGCTGGTCATGGTGATGATCGCCGTCGGTGGGTTGACCCGGCTGACCGACAGCGGCTTGTCGATCACCGAATGGCGGCCTCTGAGCGGGGCATTGCCGCCGATGACGGTCGAAGACTGGCAGCGCGAGTTTGATCTTTATCGCGCAATTCCCGAGTATCAATTGCAGAACAAGGGCATGAGTCTTGCGGAGTTCCAGTTCATCTATTGGTGGGAATGGGGTCATCGCCAACTTGGCCGGGTGATCGGGCTGATCTGGGCGCTGGGCTTTTTCGGCTTCCTGCTGGCGCGCAAGATCCCGACGGGTTGGACGGGTCGGCTGATCTTTATCGGTGTGCTGGGAGGGATTCAGGGCGCGATTGGCTGGTGGATGGTGTCCTCTGGCCTGAGCGGGACGATGCTGGATGTGGCCTCCTATCGTCTGGCGACGCATCTGGGACTGGCCTTTGTCATTCTTGGCTTCATCGCGTGGTACACGTTTGAACTGGGCCGCGAAGACCGCGACCTGATGCAGGCGCGGCGGTCGCGTGAGGGCAAGCTTTATGGTCTTGGCACGGGGCTTTTACACTTCTCGTTCCTGCAAATCCTCCTAGGTGCCTTGGTGGCCGGGATCGACGCCGGGCGGACCTACAATGACTGGCCGCTGATGGCCGGGGCCTTCCTGCCGCCCTACCCGTTCGAGTTGGAGCCGATGTGGCGCAACTTCTTTGAAAACGCCGGTCTTGTGCAGTTCATGCACCGCATCGCGGGGTATCTGCTGCTGGTTTTCGGCATCGTCGTCTGGCTGCGGGCGCGCAAATCGCCGAATGTCGACACGCGGTTCCGGTTCAACGCGGTCTTCGCGATGCTCTGGGTGCAGATGGCGCTGGGCATCGTGACGGTGCTTTACATGGCGCCATGGCAGATCGCGATTGCGCATCAGGTGGGGGCTGTGATCCTGTGGGTGCTGATCCTGCGGGCCCGGTTCGGCGCGCAATATCCGGTGCAACAATCCATCCGAGGAGCAAAAGCATGAGCACGGCTTATGACGCATTGATGGCGTTCACACGCGAAACCGAGGCGCTGGGCCAGATCGCCGGACGTCTGGCATGGGATCAGGAAACCACCATGCCACGGGGCGCTTCGGCGCAACGGGGTGAAGAGATGGGGGCAATTGAATCCGTGTTGCATGCCCGTCGCATGGACCCGCGTGTGGGTGAGTGGCTGGAGGCGGCGACGCCGACGGACGACGAGGCCACCGCCAACCTGCGTCATATCCGGCGGAGTTTCGAGCGGGCCTCGAAGGTGCCCGCCGATCTTGCGGCGGAACTGGCGCGCACGACGTCTGTGGCGCAGGGCATCTGGGCAGAGGCGCGGGCAAAAGACGATTTCGCCGCCTTTGCGCCAACACTGGAGCGGGTGCTGGATCTACGCCGACAGGAAGGTGAGGCGCTGGCCGATGGGGGGGATCCCTATGACGCGTTGCTTCTGGACTATGAGCCGGGGGCAACGGCGGCCGAGTTGGACGCGATGTTCGGCGCGTTGCGGCCGCGGCTGGTTGCACTGCGGGACACCGTGCTGGGCGCACCTGCGCCTGCTGCATTGACCGGTACGTTTGACGAAAGCGCGCAGATGAGGTTGTCGCGCCAGATCGCCAAGGTGTTCGGTTATGACATGAGCCGGGGGCGCGTCGACAAGGCGGTACATCCGTTCAGTTCGGGGTCAGGAAATGATGTGCGGATCACCACGCGGACCAATCCGGCCGATCCGTTCAACTGCATCTATTCGACGATTCACGAGGTTGGTCACGCCGGTTATGAACAGAATATCGATCAGGCCTATCTGCTGACTCCGTTGGGGCGTGGCGTTTCGATGGGGGTGCATGAAAGCCAGTCGCGCATCTACGAGAACCAGATGGGGCGCTCGCGCGCCTTTACCGGCTGGCTGCATGGACAGATGGTCGAGGCGTTCGGCGATTTCGGAATCAATGACCCCGACGCGTTCTTTGCCACGGTGAATCGCGTGCATCGCGGCTTTATCCGCACGGAATCCGACGAGGTGCAGTATAATCTGCATGTGCTGCTGCGCTTCGATCTGGAACGGCAGATGATCGCCGGATCGCTGGACGTGGTGGACCTTGAAGAGGCCTGGAACACGCGGTTCGAGGCGGATTTCGGCTATGCCGTGGACAGACCGTCAAACGGCGTGTTGCAGGACGTGCACTGGTCGGTGGGTCTGTTTGGCTATTTCGCCACCTATTCGCTGGGCAATGTCTATGCGGGCTGCCTGAACGAAGCGCTGCGCAAGGCAGTGCCGGATATGGATGCCCAATTGGCGGCTGGGGACACTTCGGCGGCGACAGGGTGGCTGCGGGACAATCTGCAACGGCATGGCGGGCTGTATGAGCCGCGCGAGGTGATCGAGCGGGCCTGCGGGTTTGCACCGAATGAAGCGCCGCTGTTGGCCTATCTCGAGGCGAAGTTCGGCGCGATCTACGGCGTGTGACGGGAAAGCCCGTTGAAACGGGCTCTCCCTCGGTTTCAATGGAGCGTGAATTCCCCCACCACCTGTTGCCATTCACCGGACGACAGCATCTTGCGGTGGGTATACTGCACCGAATGCAGCGGGCCGTCGATGCTGTCCTGCCAGAACTCGATGAACTCGAACAATTTGGGGTGATCCGGGGCAAGATCGTACTCCTGCCAGACAAACGTGTTCAGGACATGCCTGTAATCGGGCATCCTGTAATACAGTTGCGCGGTGGTCAGGCCATAGCCCCGCAGCATCAACTCGGTTTCACTCATGTCAGTCATGCAAACCTCATTCTTTTTTTCTTGTAAGGGCGAGTTTGCCATGGATTCGTTGCTTTTCAATGAAAACAATATGTTAGCCAGCACATGATCCGAGTGCCAATGTTGTTCTGCCACTAATTTGGTCTAGTGGATTGCAGCCTACATCCTGTCTCTGATATACAGACAGATAACAAAATATAGAAAAACAGATAGCAGGCTATCCTCGTGAGCGACACGCCAGAAACACCTGATAACACAGAAGATATGCCGCCGGAGCGCCCCAAGTATTCGGGACCGCAGGTGTCGATCACGGACGAGATGAAAACGTCCTACCTCGACTACGCGATGAGCGTGATTGTGAGCCGGGCGATTCCCGATCTGCGCGACGGATTGAAACCGGTGCATCGGCGCATCCTTTACGCGATGCACGAATCCAACAACGGGCATGACAAACCCTACCGCAAATCGGCGCGTCCCGTGGGCGACGTGATGGGGAAATACCACCCGCACGGCGATGGCGCGATCTATGATGCACTGGTGCGGATGGCGCAGGATTTCTCGATGTCGCTGCCGCTTCTGGACGGTCAGGGCAATTTCGGGTCGATGGACGGCGATAACGCGGCGGCCATGCGGTATACCGAAGTGCGGATGGACAAGCCGGCCGCCTTTCTGCTGGCGGATATCGACAAGGAAACCGTTGATTTCCAAGACAATTACGACGGCAAGGACCGCGAACCCTCGGTCCTGCCAGCGCGCTTTCCCAACATGCTGGTCAACGGCGCGGGCGGTATTGCCGTGGGTATGGCGACCAACATCCCGCCGCACAATCTGGGCGAAGTGATCGACGCCACGCTGGCCCTGATCGACGAGCCGGATCTAAGTTCCGAGCAACTGATCGAGTATGTCCCCGGCCCCGATTTCCCGACTGGCGGCATCATGCTGGGCCGGTCCGGTGCCCGCAAAGCCTATCTCGAGGGGCGCGGGTCAGTGGTTGTCCGCTCCAAGACCCGGGTTGAGGAAATCCGCAAGGATCGCTGGGCCATCGTCATCGACGAAATCCCCTATCAGGTGAACAAGGCCACCATGATCGAACGGATCGCCGAAGCGGCCCGCGAAAAGCGGATCGAGGGCATCGCCCATGTGCAGGACGAATCCGATCGCAACGGCGTGCGGGTGGTGGTCGAGCTCAAGCGCGATGCAACCGCCGAGGTGGTGCTGAACCAACTGTTCCGGTTTACGCCGATGCAGACCTATTTCGGCTGCAACATGCTGGCGCTGAACGGCGGTCGGCCAGAGCAGTTGACCCTGCGCAGGTTCCTGACTTCGTTCATTGATTTTCGCGAAGATGTCGTCGCCCGGCGCACCGCGCACCTGCTGCGCAAGGCGCGCGAGCGGAGCCATGTTCTGTGTGGTCTGGCTGTTGCTGTCACCAATATCGACGAGATTGTCGCGACGATCCGGTCCTCTGCGGATGCGGCCGAGGCGCGCGAACGGTTGATGACGCGGCGTTGGCCTGCCGCCGAGATCCTGCCCTATATCGCGTTGATCGACGATCCGACCCATACCGCGAACGACGACGGAACGTATAACCTGTCCGAGATTCAGGCGCGGGCCATTCTGGAACTGCGGCTTCAGCGCCTGACCCAGATCGGGGTCAAGGAAGTTACCGACGAGTTGGAAGAACTGGCGGGCAAGATCCGGGAATACCTGGAAATCCTGGGCTCGCGTGACCGGATCATGGGCATCATTGCGGACGAACTGCGCGAGGTGAAAGATCTGTTCGCCGTGCCACGCCGCACCGAGATCGTAGACTGGTCGGGTGACATGGAGGACGAAGACCTCATCGAGCGCGAGGACATGGTCGTCACCGTCACCCAGTCCGGCTATATCAAGCGCACGCCCTTGGCCGATTTCCGCGCGCAAAAACGCGGTGGCAAGGGGCTGTCGGGCATGTCGACCAAGGATGATGACGTCGTCACCACCCTGTTCGTCGCCAATACCCATACGCAGCTTTTGTTCTTCACCACCGAAGGCATGGTCTACAAGCTCAAGACCTGGCGTTTGCCGCAGGGTGGGCGCACGGCCAAGGGCAAGGCCATCGTCAACATCCTGCCCATTCCGACGGGTGTGTCGATTGCGGCCATCATGCCGGTGGATCGGGACGAAAAGCATTGGGACGACCTTCAGATCGTCTTCGCGACCAGTGCCGGAGACGTCCGCCGCAACGCGCTGTCGGACTTCACCAACGTGATGCGCAACGGCAAGATCGCGATGGATCTGCCCGAGGGTGTGGAACTGGTCAATGCACGCATCGCCTCCGAGGATGACGATGTGATGCTGGTCACTGATTCCGGCCGGGCGATCCGCTTTCCGACCACGGCTGTGCGCGTGTTCAAGGGGCGGAAATCCACCGGGGTCCGGGGCATCAGGCTCAACAACGGGGATCGCGTCGTCAGCATGGCCGTGATCCGCCATTTCGAGGCCGATCCGGCAGAACGGGCAGCCTATCTCAAGATGCGCCGTGCTGTGGCCGGTCTGGCCGACGATGCCGAGATCGAGGATGACGAGGACGGGGCAGCGCCCGGTTCGATCACGCAGGAACGGTATGCCGAGATGTCGGCGGCGGAAAACCTGATCCTGACGATCACCGCCAAAGGCGCGGGCAAGCTGTCCTCCTCGCATGACTACCCGGTTCGGGGCCGTGGTGGTCAGGGGGTACAGGCCATCGACAAGTCATTGCGCGGTGGGGCCATCGTGGCGTCTTTCCCGGTCGAAATGGATGACCAGATCATGCTGGCGACCTCAAGAGGGCAATCCATTCGGGTGCCGGTTGAGGGGATTTCCTTCCGCTCGCGCAGCGCGGGGGGTGTGAAGGTGTTCAACACCGGCGCCGACGAGGTGGTGGTGTCCGTCGCCTGGATCGCGGATCAAGGGGATGAGGACGTTGCGGAAATCTGACCGATTTCCACTTGAGGTTTGGTCTGCAACCCTCTGACCTAATTGCATTACAAAACGGTGCGAGATTTTTCTCGCGCCGTTTTGCATTTGTGTTAAGCAACGCGACTATTTTCGCCGCCGAGGCAGTGTTCAAGAAATAACGCGTGGCGCACCCCCAGCTTTCACGCCGATTTCACGGGGAAAAGTGTCCCGAGGTCAGGTATTCCTTACCTGCGCTTACTTTGCGTCAGGTGTAGACAGATCAAGTTAGAATGGTTCGAAACGGCATGTTGATCCGACACAATATTTCCTTGGGGCGGATCACCCATCAAATTCATGTCGTGGGGAGTAACGAGTTTTAAATTGGACCTTTTCAAATTCCGCGTCTGTGGCGGCCCTCATCCACTGCTGACGCTCTATTTCAAACGTTTGGCCCGACTTCCCGCACAGGTGGGGGTCGGGTCTATTTTTCTGGCCCCGGCTTTCAGCCCAACCCGATCTGATTTGCAAAATACCATCCAGACAACAGCTTATTCAATCAGTCGGCTATGTGCAGACCGGACCTGTTCTTCGAGATAGCGCGCAAGCGATTTGCGATTGGGAAAATCGTCAACCCGAACCGGTGCGTGATAGACCAATTCAACCGTCCCCTGTTTTCGTTGGGCAAGCACCTTGAGCAGATGTTCACCAAAACCCATATCGCCCCACCAGCCATAAAATCGGGGATCGGTGCCGTCGGGGGGATGGTAGATCACCGTGACCGGCTGAATATGCATGTCATGCACAATCGCGTCTGAAAAGAAGGGGGCAAAAAGAGTCGGTTTGAACGGCAAGACCCGAAGCGAATCCGTGGATGTCCCTTCGGGAAAGAAGAGCAGGCGGTGGCCATGCGAAAGCCGTTCTTCGAAAACGAAAACCTGGTTTTTTACATCACGCGGATCGCGTTTGATGAACACCGTTCCCGTGGCGCGGGCAAGCCAGCCGATTCCGGGCCATGATGCGACTTCGGACTTGGATACAAAATAAACGTTCTTGCGCGCGTTGAGCGCAAAGATATCAAGCCATGAGCTGTGGTTTGCCACCACCGCCCCCGGCACCTTCAAGCGCGGCCCCCGGACCAGCAGTCCGAGCCCCATGATCACAAAGGTCGTGCGGCAGACCGCCTGCGTGATATAGGGGGTGACAGGCCGATCAACACCGAAGAGCGGTTTTTCAAAAAGCCGTGCAATGAGCAAAAGCGCCAATCCGCCAAACACCACAAGACCAAGCAATGCGCCACGCAGCACCACGCGACCCCATCCAAGAGCCGAGACGGGTTCAGGTGCAATCGGGTCGCCGTTGTTCCAGGTCGGGCTCATGACCCGCGCCGGGGCGCACGCCGAAGCGCAGCGGAATCAAGCTGTGATGTCTCAAGGATGAGACAGACATCTGTCGTATTGAAGGCATGATCGACAAAGACCCCCTGCCCGATTGTGCCCCCCAGTTTCAGATAGGCTTTGATCAGCGCAGGCGTGGCGCGCATGGCGGCTTTTTTGTCGATACGCTCGGGTGACAAGATCGGCTCGGACTGTGGCATCCGCGATGTGACGCGCAGCTTTGGCGGTGCCAGATAAGCAGTGTGCAGATGCGATATCGGCTGTCGCAGTTGGGTCAGATCGGTGCCGTGAAAGCTTGCTGTGCCGAACAGGATTTCGATGTCGCGGGCGGCGACGTAGTCGGCCAGACCCTGCCACAAGGCCATCATCCCCGCCCCGCCGCGATGATCGCGATGCAGGCAGGTCCGGCCCAGTTCCAGCAACGGGCGACCCGAGTGTTGGAGCAGCGACAGGTCAAATTCCGACGCGGAATAAAACCGCCCGGCACCGGCAGCATGATCCTGCGTCATCAGACGATAGACTCCGACAACGCCATCGGTGTCGGTTTCAGGATGCCGCGTATCGCGCAAAAGAAGGTGATCAGCGTGGGAATCAAAACAATCGGTCTCTAATCGGAGCGTATGGTCCACACCGGCGCCGCCGCCGCCCAATTCTGCAACGAACACGTCATAACGCAACCTTTGCGCCGCGCGGATATCGTCTTCCGACTGCGCCAGGGACACATGAAAAGAAGGTGCGTTCTGAAGCATGGGGACTGCCAATCTCTGTCGCAGCCACTGTAATGCGCGCCTTGGTGACGCGCAACGGCGTCGGGCTGATCGAAAAAACCGTTCTGCTCGGAGAAATTAAGGTTTTATCAACTCTTGGTTGCCATGTTTACTCATCGAAGACAGGAAGCAGTGTAATTCGGGATCCATCGATCACCACTTTGCCAACTTCGCGGAAATTCACGGTGATCCTGTCACCGATATTGGACTGGACCTGGCCGATGCCCCATTCCGGTTCTGCGGGATGGCGGACAAGGGAACCGGGTTCCAACAGGCCGTTGAGGTCAGACATAATCGGGCTCCTTGGTGTGTATTGGAGGATATAGTGCGTCATGACGACCCTTCACTGGCTGCATTGATCGGATCGCGGATTTGCCACGATCTGATTAGCCCAATTGGCGCAATTTCCAATGGGTTGGAATTGTTTGGTCTGGCGGGCGCGGCACCGGATGGTCCGGAAATGTCCCTGATCCAGCAAAGCTGCGACAACGCCACCGCGCGAATCCGCTTCTTCCGCATCGCTTTTGGCAGCGCCGGGGATAGCCGGCCTGTACCGGCCACAGAGGCGCGCAAGACATTGGCCGATCATTACGCAGCAACGCGGATCGCCACCGATTGGCATGTCACGGCGGATCTGGGGCGGGACGTGACCCAGTTGGCGTACCTGTCCGTTCTATGTCTCGAATCCGCCCTGCCAAAAGGCGGTCTCTTGTCGGTTGCGCTGGACGGATCCGCCTTGGTGAGCACGGCAGAGGCTGATATCGTGCGGACCGATACATCCCTCTGGACCGATCTGACCAATGGCTGCACCGGCGGACCGAAACACCTGCTGCCTACCGATGTGCAGTTTGCGCTGCTTGCCCGCCTCTGCGAGGATCACGGCATCACACCCGTGCTTGGGACACAGGCGGGACTGGCGCAATTGACACTCGCCCTACCCGGCAAGGACAGCTGAGCGCGCTTTCAGCATGGCAACCGTATGGCGCACCTGATCCGAAACCGGACCATGGCGCGGCGGATCAAGAAGCGTCGTCAACAGCGCCTCTGACGGTTGGGCTTTGCGGGTCCAGCCAAGGGCGCGCAAGATATCGGATGCGGGCGCGGGCAGTTGATCGGGAATGTCGTGCCCGGCGATGGTTGCCCAGACACAGGTCCAGGCGCGACCTACACTCCATGGGTTATAGCCTCCGCCTCCGGACACGATGAGCCGCGGTGCGAGGGACCGCAGCGCCGTTACGGCCCCAACATGGCAACGGTTTGAAAGAGCCAGCCGCGACAGCGGATCTTCGGTCACGGCATCTGCGCCACATTGCAGGTAAACCGCATCCGGCCTGTGACGGGACACGGCGGGCAGGATCACCTCGTTCAGGATCAGGTCGAACTCGGTATCATTGAACCCACTCGGCACGGGGATGTTGATGGCAGCGCCTTCACCATCATCGTCCAAAGCGCCCGTAAACGGCCAGCGCCGGTCTTCATGCACCGAAATCATCCGCACCGCCTCCGATCCGTTGAAGGCAACCGCCACCCCGTCGCAATGATGCGCATCAATGTCCACATAGGCGATACGGCGCAGCCCCATCGCGCGCAGACGCTGGATCGTCAGGACCGGTTCGTTGACATAGCAAAAGCCGTTTGCGCGATCCGGCAACCCGTGATGTGTGCCGCCGCCTGGGTTGTAGGCCACCCCACCGGTGCGCACGATCTCTGCCGCCAGCAGACCACCACCCGCCGCCGTTGCCGGACGGCGATAAACTTCGGGGAAAACCGGGTTCGACAAGGTGCCAAGCCCATGTGCGAGGTTTGGGCGCTGCGTGTCTTCCGCGGTCAGGAGCGCGTCGATATAGGCGTCGGTGTGAAAGCCCGAAAGCGCACCTGGCTTGGCGCAGGGGCTGGTGCGGTAACGCTCCGGGGGCAGCCAGTCCAGAGCCCGGCACAGGTCCATCACGGTCGGCACACGCGGGATCGACAGCGGATGACGCGCGCCATAGCTTGAGCCGCGATAAATCCGGGCGCCGATGAAGATGGGGTCACTCATGCGACGTCAGATAGGACGGTGCGCCACAGCGGCCATGCGGCGGATCAAAACGCGTCACCGCGTTTTGACCCTCCGTTGACGGAGGGTTCACCCGGCCTCGGCCTTTTCCGAAAGTTCCAGCCAAAGATCTTCTGCTTCGGCCAGCGCAGACTGACGTGCAACAAGCGCCTCGCTTGCTTTCTTGAATTTCAGCGGTTCCCGGCTGAACAGGTCCGGATCGGACATCAAGGTTTCGAGCTTGGCGATTTCCGCGGTCAGGCGGTCAATCTCGGCTGGCAGTTCTTCAAGTTTGTGTTTCTCGGTAAAGCTGAGACCGGATTTGGTTTTCTGCGCAGGCGCCGGTTTGGAGTTGTGCTTTGGCGCCGCGCGGGACGGGCTGTTGTCGACATCACCTTCGCCCCGCTGCGCGCGATAGTCGCTCCAGCCGCCGGCATAGACAGTGGCGCGGCCCCTGCCCTCCATCGCGATTGTGGTTGATGCGACGCGGTCCAGAAAATCGCGGTCGTGGCTGATCAGCAGGACGGTGCCGTCATAGTCGCCCAGCAGATCCTGCAACAGGTCCAGCGTTTCAACATCCAGATCGTTGGTCGGTTCGTCCAGAACAAGCAGGTTCGATTCCCGCGCCATGATCCGGGCCAACAGCAGACGGGCTTTCTCGCCGCCTGACAAGGACCGTACGGGCGCACGCGCCTGCGCTTCGTCGAACAGGAATTCCTTGAGATAGCCGACAACATGTTTGGGCATGCCGCGCACCATGATCTGATCCGCCTTGCCGGACACCCGCATCTCGGGATCCCCGGTCAGGTTCTCCCACAGGCTCAGATCGCCATTCAGCTGCGCGCGGGCCTGATCGAAGATGGCGGGCACAAGGTTCGTGCCCAGCCGGACCGATCCGGAATCGGGTTCAATCTCGCCGATCAGCATCTTGATGAGCGTGGTCTTGCCGACGCCGTTGGGGCCGACAAAGGCCACCCGGTCGCCGCGTTGCACCGTCAGAGAGAAATCGCGCACGATCACGGTGTCGCCGAAAATCTTGGTCAGGCCTTTGGCCTCGATCACCTTGCGGCCGGATTTCGGACCCGATGCAAGATCCATCGCCGCCGTGTCCTGCCTCTTGATCATGCTGCTGCGCTCCCCACGCAGCTCTTGCAGGGCGCGCACCCGGCCCATGTTGCGTTTGCGCCGGGCGCTGATGCCTTCGACGGCCCATCGTGCCTCGGACTTGATCCGGCGATCCATCTTGTGGCGCTGGAGATCTTCCTCTTCCCAGGTCTTGTCGCGCCAGACTTCGAAGTCCGAGAAGCCCTTTTCCCGGCGGCGCACCTGCCCCCGGTCAATCCACAGCGTGGCGCGGGTCAGTTCCGACAGGAACCGTCGGTCGTGGCTGATCAAGACAAAACCCTTGCGGGTGCGTTTGAGTTCTTCTTCAAGCCAGCCGATGGCCTCGATGTCGAGATGGTTTGTCGGCTCGTCCAGCAGCATCAGTTCGGGATCCTGCGCCATCAAGCGGGCCAGGGCCGCGCGGCGACGTTCGCCGCCCGACGCGGTGCTGACCAGACGGTCAGGATCGAATTTCAACCCCTCACCTGCGCGTTCGACCTTGTAAAGTTCGGACGGCTCCAGCCCGTGCATCGCAAACGCACCCAGCGTTTCGAATTCGCTGAGGTCGGGATCCTGTTCCATGTAACCGACGCTGACGCCGGGAGACACGACGCGGTCGCCTTTGTCTGCCTCGACCAGCCCGGCCATCACCTTCATCAGGGTGGATTTGCCCGACCCGTTGCGCCCGACCAGCGCCACCCGATCGCCGGGTTGCACCACAAGGCTGAGGTCGTGAAACACAGGGTCACCACCGAAGGTGAGCGAGATTTCGTTGAGTTGAAGAAGGGGGATGCTGGCCATGGCCTCGCGCTACGGCGCGGCGGGCGCAAGGTCAAGGGGCTTGGGTCGTGCAGATCGGGCAAGTTTCGCCAAAGCGCGCAGGCGGTGTTTGCGTGGTTCGGGAATGGCGTCGACGCACAGACCTGTGAACACATGCAGCGTGTCAAGCTGGGTGTCCTGCACCGCATGGTCGCTGACCCAGCCGCCCATGTTGAGATAGCTGCGCAAGAGGTGCGGAAGGGATGCCGGTCCAGCGCCGGTGCGTGGCAGGTCAATCGCCGTTGGGGACATCCGGTGCGGGCGCAGTGGGACCGGGCCGAGATGGTTCTCGCGCAACGCCGCAAGCGCGCTGCGGTGCTTTTCGGGCTGCGCGCCGCGAAACGAACTGCATCCGATCAGCATTCGCACACCCAGCGCGTCAACCATCGCGGCCAGTGCCGCCCATGCCAGTCGCAAGGCCGTTGCGTCTGAAGGACCGTCGCTTTGACAGACGCGACCAAGGTCCAGAAAGGGGCCCTGTAGCGTCGTCAGCGGGCTGAGATCGTAAAACTGGCCGGTATAAGTGTCTGCAAGGCCAGAGGCGTTTGGGATCAGACGCGCGCGGAACGCGACCTTCACCTGACCCGGAGGGGAATCGACCAGTCCGTGCAGGCAATCTGCGTCAAAGCGATCCTCATCCGGCTTGCCTTGTCCAAATGCCTTTGTCCGCAGGACCAGCGCCTGTTGACGGATGTCGGCGTCGCGGCTGATGACCGCGCGATATGCACCAAGCTGCAGACAGATCGAGTCGTCCCTGGCAGCGACAGAGCGCGCCGCTGCCGAGAGGGTCATCAGTTAAAGAAGTCAGCAGCGTTGATGCCGCCGATATTGCCGAACAATTTGCGGATGAAGCTGATATCGCCATCGCCGGACCGGGTGATGCGGCGTGTCAGTGGCACGACCTGTCCGTCTTCCAGACCGTAACGTTCGATGTTCTCGACCACGCCATCTGCGTCAAAGGTGATGGCCAGCACTTCGCGATCCACCACTTCGGGGCGTTGCCATGCAAAATGGCGCACATCGCTTTCGATGTAATAGAAGCCGGATTCGTTCAGGGTGCCGGATGTCGATGGCACGCCGATCAGGTCTTCCACCGTGCCGCGCGTGTCGACGCCCGGAACGATCTGCTGCAAGTCTTCTTCGGACGGGACATAGCCATGCGAGCGATAGCGCGCCGTGCAACCGGCAAGCGATATGCACAGAAGCGTCACAAGCCCGATCCTGAGTGTCGATCTGATGCCCTGCATGGCGCCTCTCTTGCGTTGGCGTTCACTGCCTTCTATCCCGATTACACGGCCTTGGGCCTGTGTTCAAGCAAAGGGTGCACACAAGATATGCCACAACAGGTTCCGAAACCCGGAGAATTTCGTGTCAGCGACTTGTCGGAGCAACGCGCGACGCCGTTCGATCTTCAACCTGACGCCGCGATGCGAGACGCAATCGGCGCGCAATTGACCCTGTCCGCGCTCAGGAAATTGCGCTTTACCGGTGAAATTTCGCCTGCTGGCGCGCGCGGATGGACCTTGACGGCCAAGCTGGGGGCGACGGTGGTGCAGCCTTGCGTTGTCACCTTGGCGCCGGTCACAACGCGGATCGACGAAACGGTGGAACGGGTCTACATGCCTGCCGATTATTTTGATCACCACGAGGCCGGGGCCGAAACGGAAATGCCCGAAGACACCAGCACCGAACCATTGGGCCACATCATTTCTGCCCATGCCGCGATGATCGAATCGCTGTCTCTTGCGCTGCCGCAATATCCCCGGTCACAAGAGGCGGAACTGGGGGAAGCGGTGTTTGCAGAAGACGGTGTGACACCTCTCAGGGACGAGGACACGAAACCCTTTGCAGGCCTGGCCGGGCTGCGGGACAAGCTGGATAAAAAGTCCTGAAGCAAGGCACCAGAAAACGCTTGCGGATTTCCCGTTTGCCCCTATGTTCGCGCCTTCATCCGAGGTGGGGGTTGTCACCCGGCCCGGTTTCCCCGTATGAGGCCGGACACACCCGAAACGCGGCATGGCGAGCATGCCACAGATTATATATAATTGAGGTTGAGACATGGCTGTCCAACAGAACAAAGTATCCAAGTCACGTCGCAACAACCGTCGCGCGCATGACGCTCTGGTTGCTGCGAACCCGAATGAATGTTCCAACTGTGGCGAACTGAAGCGTCCGCATCACGTTTGTCCGTCCTGCGGTCACTACGCGGATCGCGAAGTGATTGCACAGGCCGACGAAATCGACCTGGACGAAGACGCGGCATAAGCAACGATTGGGCGTATCCCTCCGAATGACCTCATCGCAGGATCATAAAAAGGTGGGTGATACGCCAATTGTGCTATCTATTGACGCTATGGGCAGCGATCTTGGGCCGGAGGCGATTGTCTCCGGCATGTCACGTTCTGCCAAGGCGAACCCGAATATCCGGTTTCTTGTCCACGGCCCGGAAGAAAAGCTGTCCAAGCTGATCGACCGAAGGAAGGCCTTGGTCGGACGGTGCGATATTCGGGATGCGTCCGGCGTGGTGTCGATGGAAGACAAGCCCAGCCAGATCATGCGCCATGGTCAGGAGACGTCGATGTGGGCGGCGATCGAATCCGTGCGCAACAAGGAAGCCACCGTGGCTGTCTCCTGTGGCAACACCGGTGCGCTGATGGCGTTGTCGATGATCCGATTGCGCAAATTGCCGGGTGTGAATCGCCCGGCCATTGCGATTCTGTGGCCGTCGCGCAATCCGCAGGGGTTCAACGTGATGCTGGATGTTGGCGCGGATGTCCGGGCCGATGCCAAGGACCTGTTGCTGTATGCGTTGATGGGCGTGTCCTATGCCCGCAACGGACTCGAGCTTGAACGCCCGCGGGTCGGATTGCTGAATGTCGGCACCGAAGAGCACAAGGGCCGCGCCGAACTGAAAGAGGCGCATGAGCTGATTTCCAAAGCGGCAGAGCGCGCCCAGTATGATTTTGTCGGTTTTGTCGAAGGCGGCGATATTCCCGGTGAAGCCTGTGACGTGATTGTCACTGATGGCTTCACCGGAAATGTCGCGCTGAAGACCGGTGAAGGCACTGCCTCGTTGATCGGGGACCGGCTGAAAGAGGCGTTTGCCCATTCGCCTTGGTCGCGACTGGCCTCTTTGCTGGCTCTGACGTCTTTGCGCCGCCTGAAGAAAAAGATTGATCCCCGCCGGGTCAATGGCGGGGTTTTTCTTGGCCTGAACGGCACGGTTGTCAAATCGCACGGATCGGCGGACGCGACCGGCGTTTCTGCCGCGATCAAGCTGGCGTTTCAACTGGCCCAATCCGGGTTTTCAGAACGGCTGGCCGCAAGATTGGCGTCGATCACAGATATTGCGTCGGACGCGACTGCCGATCCATCCACAACCGAGGAGAGCCCTAAATGACCACACGCGCGGTTGTCATAGGGCTGGGTCACTACCTGCCCGAGCGGGTTGTTCCAAATTCCGAATTCGAGGCGTCGCTCGACACGTCGGACGACTGGATCCGGTCGCGGTCCGGGATCGAACGTCGTCATTTCGCGGCTGACGGTGAAACCACCTCGGACCTTGCCACACATGCCGCGAAAAAGGCGCTGGCCGATGCCGGGCTTGAGGCAAACGACCTCGACGCGATCATCCTGGCCACATCGACCGCCGATCTTACCTTTCCGTCCGCTGCCACGATGGTGCAGGCATCTTTGGGCATGACACGCGGCTTTGCCTTTGATGTGCAGGCGGTGTGTGCCGGGTTCATCTATGCGATTGCGAATGCAAATGCGCTGATCGTGTCCGGTCAGGCCAAGCGGATCATGGTGATCGGGGCCGAGACCTTTAGCCGGATCATGGATTGGACAGACCGGTCCACCTGTGTCCTGTTCGGGGATGGGGCCGGTGCCGTGATCCTCGAGGCGCAGGACGGCGTAGGCGACAAGACAGACCGGGGCATTCTGTCGATTGATCTGAATTCCGACGGGCAACACCGCGATATCCTTTATGTCGATGGCGGCGTCAGCACGCAGACCACAGGGTTTCTGCGGATGCAGGGCAAAGAAGTCTTTCGTCACGCGGTCGAAAAGCTGGCTGCGACCGCAACCACTGCGATGGGCAAGGCCGACATTTCCAGCGAAGAGGTCGATTGGGTGGTCCCGCACCAGGCCAATGTCCGCATCATTCAGGGCACGGCGAAAAAGCTGGGGCTGTCGATGGACCACGTTGTCGTCACCGTTCAGGATCACGGCAACACCTCGGCAGCATCGATTCCCCTTGCCCTGTCGGTGGGCGTCGAACGCGGCCAGATCAAGCGAGGCGACGTGGTTGTCACCGAAGCGATTGGCGGCGGTTTGGCATGGGGCGCGGTTGTGCTTCGCTGGTGAGCGATTTCCCTCCAAAATCCTTCTCGCAAGCCATTGATATTGACTCGGAAAATCGCAAGGCTCATGTTGGTGCGAACTGAGGGGGTGTGGGTTATGGGACAAAAGACATTGACGCGGATGGACCTGAGCGAAGCGGTGTTTCGCGAGGTTGGACTGTCTCGCAACGAAAGCGCCGATCTCGTGGAAACGGTCTTGAACCACATGTCGGATGCCTTGGTCGAAGGTGAGCAGGTCAAGATATCGTCCTTCGGCACGTTTTCCATCCGTGACAAGGCGGCGCGCGTCGGGCGCAATCCGAAGACCGGCGAAGAGGTTCCGATCAACCCACGCCGTGTTCTGACCTTTCGCCCGTCGCATCTGATGAAAGACAGAGTGGCCGCAGGCAACAAGGGCTGACGGCCATGAGCAAATCCGCAGACGCCTTCCGCACCATCAGCGAAGTGGCTGAATGGCTGGACACGCCGGCCCATGTTCTGCGGTTCTGGGAAAGCAAGTTCACACAGGTCAAACCGGTCAAACGCGCTGGTGGCCGACGGTATTACCGCCCGGCTGACATGCGGCTGCTGGGCGGGATCAAAAAGCTGCTGCACGACGATGGCATGACAATCAAAGGTGTGCAGAAAATCCTTCGTGAACAAGGGATTAAGCACGTCTCCTCACTTTGTGCGTTAGATATGAGTGAAGAGGACGAAGCCGACCTGATCATGCTGGAAGAGGTGCCCGCCTCTGAACCTGTGGACACGGTCATTCCTTTTGCCAAGCCCGAAGTCGAAGAGATTGCAGAGCTGCCGGTTGCAGATGAACCGCTTGCCGAACCGCCTGCACTGGAAGACACGTCCGATGAGACCCCGGACCATTCGGAAACCGCAGAGCCGGTCAGTCATGGCGATGTGGCCGAAGAGGTGTCCGAAACTCCGGATCTGGAAGAACCGGAACCAGATCAGGACGCGGTAGAAGCCGCCCCAGAGACGCCCCCCGAAATGGAGGGCGATCAGCACGAAGAGGGTGAACCCGAGGACACGACCGAGGCCAACGCCCTGCCCGCCTTCTTGCAGCATTCAATGGATGACCGACGTTCAGAGGATGTCGAAGCTGAGACCGAAGTAACCACGCCACCGGAACCTGTCGCGCCGCCTGCCAGTATTGATCCAGTGCCCGGTGCCTTGACCCACCTATCCAGAATCACACGATTGTCCGCCGAATCGGCGCGCCAGATTGCACCGATGGCAGAGAAGCTGAAGGCACGCGCCGGTTAAGTGTCTGTCGGTGACGGACCGGAATTTCACACTTGCGGCCCGATCCAAAACCGTTATGACAGGCAGCAGTCGGGCTATGGCGCAGCCTGGTAGCGCGTCCGTCTGGGGGACGGAAGGTCGCAGGTTCGAGTCCTGCTAGCCCGACCAATCACATCATCCGCTATCACATCCACGCCTTTGCGAAATTCACCTCGCAAGGCGCGCAACCGCTTGCTATGCAAGGCAGAACGCGGATGGGGAATCCTGATATGACGGGCGTGTTGGCCAACCAGCAAATCACAGCGCTGATGGATCAGGGCATCATTGCCTCTGAGACGCCTTTCGTTGACGGGCAGGTGCAACCCGCCAGCCTTGATCTGCGGCTGGGCACAATCGCCTACCGTGTGCGGGCGTCGTTTCTTGCGGGCAAGGGGCGACGGGTTGAAGATCGGCTTGCGGACTTTGAGATGCACCGCATATCGCTGGACGGTGGCGCCGTCCTGGAAAAAGGCTGCGTCTATCTTGTGCCGCTGATGGAGCGGTTGGCACTGCCATCCGATATCAGCGCAGTGGCCAATGCCAAAAGCTCGACCGGACGGTTGGACCTGTTGACCCGTACGATCACCGATGAAGGCACCGAATTTGACCGTGTGACGCCGGGCTATTGCGGACCACTTTACGCGGAAATCTGCCCCCGCTCGTTTTCGGTTCTGGTGCGTCCGGGGATGCGGCTGAACCAGATCCGGTTCCGCAACGGGCAGTCCATCCTGACGGACGACACGCTAACCGCGTTACATGAAGAACAGACGCTTGTGACCGGCGGACCCGCTGTCATCAGCGATGGTCTGGGGTTTTCCGTTGATCTGAAACCCGAATCCGGCGATCTCGTCGGGTATCGCGCCAAGCCACATACCGGTGTGATTGATCTCGACAAGCTGGGTCATTACGCGCCGTCGGACTTCTGGGAAGAACTTCACACGACAAACGGGCGACTGATCCTTGATCCGGATGCGTTTTACATTCTGGTGAGCCGCGAGGCGGTGCATATTCCGCCCGACTATGCCGCTGAAATGGCCCCGTTTCTGGCAATGGTCGGGGAATTCCGCGTGCATTATGCCGGGTTCTTCGATCCGGGCTTTGGCCATGATGCGGCGGGCGGCACAGGATCGCGCGGTGTGCTTGAGGTGCGCTGTCACGAAGCGCCATTTGTGCTGGAACACGGGCAGATCGTCGGACGGTTGGTCTATGAACAAATGGACCAGTCCCCAAGCCAGCTTTATGGCGCGGGGATTGCATCGAATTATCAGGGACAGGGTCTAAAGCTGTCCAAACATTTCAAAGCGGATTAACGCTGCACGTCGTCGGGATGCTGCGGTGCCTTGCCTTGCGGTTTCTTGCGGCTTGAAAACGCGCTCATCCCGGCGTTGATTCCCGAATTCACCACGCGCCGCATCACCGTGCGCATCACCATGTTTATAATCGTATTGAGGTTCATGTCGTCCTCCTTTTCCTGCGTTTCAGACTGCCTCGACGCATTAGATAGTGGGAAAATACGTCCATTCTTTGGCAGTTTCCCTAACCTTTCCGTGAACCCGCGTCAGTCTTCGAACAGTTCGGACTGCCCTTCTTCGGTCTCTTCCTCGGCATCGACGTCGCCTTCGCCCATTTGAGGCATGAGGCCCGGTGGTGGGCGATTTTCCAGAAGACCCGCTGCACGCAGTTCCTTGAGGCCCGGCAGATCACGCGCCGATTCAAGGCCGAAATGGTCGAGAAAATCCTGCGTGACGACAAACGTCACCGGTCGCCCCGGCGTCATGCGACGGCGACCAAAGCGGATCCACTCCATCTCAAGCAGCTGATCCACCGTGCCGCGGCTGACCGAGACCCCCCGGATTTCTTCGATTTCAGCGCGGGTGACGGGTTGATGATAGGCGATGATAGCCAGCGTTTCAATCGCGGCGCGGCTGAGTTTTCGGGTCTCAACCGTCTCTTTTTGCATGAGAAACCCAAGGTCAGGTGCCGTGCGGATGGCCCAGGCATCGCCCACTTTGACAACGTTGACACCCCTGCCCTCGTAGCGTTTGCGCAGATAGACCAGCGCTTCGGCGGCGTCCGATCCGTGCGGCATGCGGTCGTTCAAGTCCTTCACCGTGACGGGTTCGACCGTGGCGAACAGGATGGCTTCGACCATCCGTTCCTGTTCGCCCATCGGGGGCGCTTCGAACAGGCTTTCTTCGATGTCAGGGATATCAACCACCGCGCGGCTCCCTTCGGCGCAGTTCAATGGGCGCAAACATGTCCGACTGGCGCAGTTCGACCTTGCCCTCTTTTACAAGCTCAAGCGACGCGGCAAAGGTCGAGGCTGTGGCGGATCGCCAACGCCCCGGATCAGCGTTCCAGCCCTCGGGCATGTAGGACGAGATATCTGTCCAGGTGCCAGCAAATCCGATCAGGCCGCGCATGCGCTCAAGCGCCTGCTCCATGGTGAACACCGCGTCGCGATCCATCACGAAGGGGCGGAATTCGTCTTTGGTGCGGATCCGGGCATAGCCCTGCATCAGGTCAAGCAGCGTCGCGGTGTAATGTACCTTGCGCACCCGTGCGACCCCTTCAGGCAGGCCACGGGCGAAGAAATCACGCCCCATCTGGTCCCGACCCATCAACCGGGCCGCCACGTCGCGCATCGCCTGAAGCCGTTCAAGCTGAAACGCCAGGTGCGCGGCCAAATCTTCGCCAGTCGGGCCGTCCTCGGTTGGATCGGGGGGCAGAAGCAGCCGGGATTTCAGGAAGGCCAGCCATGCCGCCATCACCAGATAATCCGCCGCCAGTTCGATACGCAGCGCCTTGGCCTGTTCGACAAAAGCCAGGTATTGCTTCGCCAGTTGCAACACGGACACCTTGCGCAGATCGACTTTTTGCGTGCGACTGAGGGACAGAAGCAGATCAAGCGGGCCTTCGAATCCGTCGACGTCGACAATCAGCGCCTCGGCCGCAAGCCGGTCCGCAACTGTTGTATCAAAGTCGTCTGATGTGGCTTCGCTCATGCACCGCGCCCTTGCTCCAGTTCTGCAAGCTTGGCTTTGAGCGCTGCAATGTCAACATCCTCGGGCGTTGGGCGGCGCGCCAATGTGGCTTCTGCGCGGGTCTGACTTGCCGGGGGCATCGTGCCGATCCGATCCATCAGGGCGATGCGTTCCTCAAGATCGCCGTTGCAATGCAGGATCACGTCACAGCCGGCCTGCATCGACGCCGCGCCCCGTTCCGGGACCGTTCCCGACAGCGCCTGCATCGAGATGTCGTCGGTCATCAGGAGACCGGCAAACCCCAGGTCCTCGCGGATGCGGCGGATCATGCTGGCGGATGTGGTGGCGGGTTGGGTTTCGCCCAAAGACGTGTAGACCAGATGCGCGGTCATCCCCATCGCAACATCGCCAAACGGCGCGAAGGCGGCAAAGTCGATGGCGGTCAGGGTTGTTTCCGGGGCGTCGATGCGCGGCAGGTCCAGATGGCTGTCCATCTGCGCCAGCCCATGTCCGGGGATGTGTTTCACAACCGGGAACACGCCGCCTGACAGGTGTCCCTCGACAACGGCCCGCCCAATTTTTACCACTTGGTCAAGATGTGACCCATAACAGCGATTGCGCAGGAACGGGTGCGTTTCGGGACGCGCAATATCCAGCATCGGCGCGCAATTTGCGTCTATGCCAAGTTCTGTCAATTCATGGGAAATGATCTGGTAACGCAGGCGCATGCCGTCAACGGCGTGATCGCCCAGCAGTGTCACATGATCCAACGGAGGCAGCCAGTCGGTTGCCAAAGGCGCGCGCAAGCGTTGAACGCGGCCGCCTTCCTGATCAATGAAGATGGGCGCGGCCCACCCGACGGTGTCGCGCAAGTCCGAGGTCAGCGCACGGATTTGATCGTGGTCTTCGAGATTGCGATCAAACAGGATGAACCCGAACGGATTGGCTTTGGCAAAGAACGCCCGCTCATCCGATGTCAGGTGTGCGCCGTCACAGCCATAAATCGCAGCGCCGAACGGTTTGGATGTCACCGGCTGACCACGGGAATGCAGTCTGCCCCTTCGGCCACAAGCGCAGCACAAAAGCGGCGCGAGTCGCTCAGATCGGCGAAACCGTGTGCGCGCAGGCGATAGAAAATCCGTCCACCCGACGTGGCCTCTTCGACAACGCGTTCCTTGTCGTCAAGGTATTCACCAAAGCGCGCCATCAGGGTGGCCCATTGCTCGCGCGCGATTTCGGGACTGTCATAGGCCCCGAATTGCACCAGCCGTGTGCCGGCGGGAATGTCGCCCGGATCGCGTTCGGCAACGCCCGGATCAGAGGACGGTTGCACCGGCATGGACAGCGAGGCCAGTTGCAGACCATCGGGGCGCTGCGCCGGACGCAACGAACGGGCAACCCCAGGAACGGACATCGGTATGGTGTTTGTTGCCGACGCCAGCTCTTGCGTGTCGTCGGATTCATCGAACAGTTCGGTTTCAGGTGCTGGATCAAGCTGTTCAAACGGTTTGGCATTTGCCGCGATCTGATCGGCAAGTGCCTTGATCGGATCGTCAGCATTGGCGATATCGGTGAGGGCCAGCGCAGGTGCCTCGGTCACGGCATCCTGGCGCAGCGACGCCAGCGCCACTTCTTCACGTTCGCTGAGATCAGAGGCGTCGGGCGCTTCTGCAACAACGGTGTCTTCTTCCGTGATGTCCAGCGGACGCGGGGCAAGAACGATCTGTTCCGGAGGCGGCGCTGAGGTGCCGGTGCCTGCGATGTTGTTCACGGCCAGGCCTTCGTGACGTGCGATCTGACCTCCCGGATTGTCGGGGGCAACGCGCATCGGTCCTTCGATGGCCTGCACCACCGGAACACCCGAGACATCGCGCACGATCAGCCGATATCCCCAGACCGCCACTCCGACAACCAAGGTCAGCGAGAGTGCTGCGCCAGCCCAGTTTGCCGCCGAGGCCAAGTTGCCCGACGTGCCTTCCCCGCGTGCGGGGCCCGTCATATGCGTGTTTGCCATGTCCGCCTCATTGCCCGGCGGTCAATGCCACCGGTGGTTTCTTGCCTTCGCCTCACCCAGCCATGGCGCTTTTGTCAGCGCATTTCTTCGACTGGAGTGACACCCAAGATACCAAGGCCTGCGGAAATAACAACAGAGACAGCCCGCGCGAGGGCGATTTTCGCCTGTGTCGCGTCGGTGTTGCCTTCCTGCAAAAACCGCAGGCCGGGCACATCGTTGCCCTTGTTGTAAAGCGCGTGCAGATCGGACGAAAGTTCGTAGAGGTAGAACGCGATCCGGTGCGGTTCATTTGTACGCGCCGCGATTTCCACCAGACGCGGCCATTCGGCCAGTTTGCGCGCGACGGCGAGTTCGCTGTCGTGAGTCATGTCCGACAGGTCGATCCCGGCCAGCGTGACATCGCCCACGTCGATCCCGGCATCGCGTGCCTTGCGCAGAACGGAATGCACACGGGCATTGGCGTATTGCACATAGAAGACCGGGTTGTCCTTGGACTGTTCCAGCACCTTGTCGAAATCGAAATCCAGCGGCGCGTCGTTCTTGCGGGTCAGCATGTGAAAGCGGGTCACGTCCGGGCCGACCTGTTCGACCACATCGCTCAGGGTGACAAACGTCCCTGCCCGCTTGGACATCTTGAACGGCTCACCATTCTTGAACAGCTTCACAAGCTGCGTCAGCTTGATGTCCAGCGGTGTCTTGCCATTCGACAACGCCGAAACAGCCGCCTTCATCCGCTTGACGTAGCCGCCATGATCCGCGCCAAAGACGTCGATCAAAAGGTCATAGCCGCGCTGCACCTTGTCATAGTGATAGGCGATGTCGGGCGCGAAATAGGTCCAGGCGCCGTCCGATTTCATGATCGGCCGGTCCACGTCGTCGCCATGTTCGGTCGACTTGAACAGAGTCTGTTCGCGCGGTTCCCAGTCTTCGGGTTTCTTGCCCTTGGGTGGCTCAAGCGTGCCGCGATAGATCAGGCCCTTGCCGTCCAGATCCTTGATGGCAGCTTCGATCAGGCCGGTGCCGTACAGCGATTTTTCACTGAAGAAGCGGTCCATCTCGACACCCAGCATGCCAAGGTCGGCCCGGATCAGCATCATCATCGCGTCGGTGGCGAAATCGCGCACCTCTTCCAGCCACACCTCTTCGCGCTGGCCGATATAGGCGTCGCCCACCTTGTCCTTGAGCGCCTCGCCGACCGGGATCAGGTAGTCGCCGGGATAGGTGCCGTCTTCGAAGGCCACATCCTGCCCATGCGCTTCGAGATACCGCAGGTAGACTGACCGGGCGAGCACATCGACCTGTGCGCCGCCATCATTGATGTAGTATTCGCGCGTGACGTCATAGCCAGCGTAATCCAGCAAGGACGCCAGCGCATCGCCAAAGACCGCACCGCGCGTATGGCCGACATGCAACGGGCCGGTGGGGTTGGCGGACACATATTCCACGTTGACCTTTTTGCCCTGCCCCATGGTGGATTTGCCGTAATCGACACCCGAGGTCAGGATCGCCTTTGGCAGTACCTGCCAGACCGCATTTCCCAGACGCAGGTTGAGGAACCCCGGACCGGCAACCTCGGCGCTGGCGACGCGCGGGTCGGCGGACAGTCTGGCGGCCAGCGCCTCGGCGATATCGCGTGGTTTCTGTCCCGCAGGCTTGGCCAGCACCATCGCGGCATTGGTCGCCATGTCGCCATGCAACGGATCGCGCGGCGGTTCGACCGTTACATTGGCAAAATCCAGACCGTCCGGCAGCGTCCCATCGGCCACCATCGCGGTCAGGGTGTCGATCACAAGCGCCCGGATATCGGAAAAGAGGTTCATGTCATGCGTCCTTTGTTCGGCATGTCCTCTATCACCTTGGCGCGCGGCGTCAAATGTCAGGCTTGCCCTTCGGCTTTTGCGCGATGCTCTTTCATTGGAAGCATCGCGATCAGGCGGGTTCCCTTGGTCTCTTTCGGATCATCCTTGGGGCCCAGAATGCGCAATGTGCCACGCGGACCGATATCGGCAAGGGGAATGCCTTTGGGATGGATGTCACGCCAATCCTGCAATGTGAATTCGTCAGACAAGGTGGTCGACCGGAACTCCCAGCCATCCCACATGCGCCGTTGCACCTGCCAATAGGTTTCGCCGGAGCCAATGGCCCGCCCACCCAGTTTCGGCGGCAAGGCATAGCGCGCAGATTCCGAAGTGTCGCGGTTGAGTTGAAACACGTTCTCGCGCCCGAATTCCGGCGCAAGATCGGTGGCGACAAGGGTGTTGTAGGCGTCATTGTCCGTGGCGGCGATCACCGTTGCATAGGCCATCAGGTCAAGCCGGTTCTCTGCCCCTTCGGACAGGATATCCCCGGTGTAGATTTCAAGCCCGGCTTCGCGGGCTTCGCGCAGGTGGCTGCGGTTGGGGTCGGAAATCATCACCGGCATGTCCAGCTTTTTCAAAAGCGTACCCAGTTCAACCGACCACCGGTTTCCGCCAACGATCAGAACGCCGGGTGTGCTTGACGCGTTCAGGCCCAACAGGCGCGCAATCGGTTTGAGCGTGAAACCGTGCAGCACCACCGTGCCTGCAACCAGCGCAAAAGCGAGACTTGAGATCTGCGCCGCGTCTTCGATGCCCGCCTGCACCAGTCGATCCCCGAACAGTCCGGCCACAGCCACAAGGACAACGCCGCGCGGACCGGTGAAGGCGACAAGCAATCGTTCGGCCCACGGGACGTTCGAAAACGCCAGCGAGACAAGCACCGTCACAGGACGCGCGATCAGGATCACCGTCACAACTGTCGCCACGGTCTGCCAGTTCATGCTTTGCAGGGTTTCGCGGGTCATGTTGGCGGCCAGCAGGATGAAGACGCCCGACACCAGCAGGATCGTCGCGTGTTCCTTGAAACGGTGCATCTCGGCATGGCTGGGCAGATGGGCGTTGGCGATCCAGACCCCCATGATCGTGACCGCCAGAAGCCCACTTTCATGCAAGAGCGAATCCGAGACGGCAAAGGCCACCAGCACGCTGACAAAAAGCACCGGAACCTTCATGTATTCCGGCACCCAACCCTGCGAGAAGGATCGCGCGACGCCCCATCCGGCGATGATCCCGATCAATGTCGCCACGACGATGCCGATGGCAAGCTCCCAAACGGCTTCGCTTACGGTTGTTGCGGTCTGCCAGACCAGAACAACTTCGAACGCCAGAACGGCGGCCAGCGCACCTGCAGGGTCATTGACGATCGCTTCCCATTGCAAGAGCGCCGCCGGACGACGTTTGAGCCGGGCCTGTCGCAGCAAGGGGGCAATCACCGTGGGACCGGTGACAATCATGATGCCACCGAACACCGACGCGGTCGCCCAGCTAAGACCGCCGATATAATGCAGGACCGACGCCGACATCAGCCATCCGACCGGCCCGCCGATGATGACAAGCCGTTTGACGCCGACAGCGGCATCGGTGAGCGACTTGAAGTTCAGCGTCAGACCACCTTCGAACAGGATGATCGCCACGGCAATGGCCACAATCGGTTGCAGCAAATCCCCCATTGCCACCGAGGGATCAAGAATGCCGAAGACCGGACCAACCAGAAGGCCTGCCACCAGCATCAACACGATAGCGGGCAGGTTCAACCGCCAGGCAAGCCATTGCGCACCCACGCCCAAAGCGCCGACCAGCGCGAAAGCGGTGACCGGATTCAAACCGGCATCGGTTGGTGTTGCCATTGTCTGCTTTCCTCAAGACCTTGCCGAAACCACGTCAGACCCTGTCAGGCGCGCGTGCTCCTGCAGGGCAAACCGGTCGGTCATTCCGGCAATGTAATCCGAAACGATGCGTGCGAGTTCCGTGTCAGAGCGAATTTCCGCAACATCCTTGCGCCATTGCTTGGGCAAGAGCGACGGATCGGACATGAACAGAGGGAAAAGTTCGTTGATCACCTTGGTGACTTGTGCCCGCATTTCAACAACATCCGGCGCGCGGTACATGCGATGGAACAGGAAGGTGCGGATGATCTTGAGGTCCGACCAGAGCGACGGGGAAAACTGCACCATCATGCGCCCTGCCGCGCGGATGTCTTCCGGGGTCTGTGGCGAAAGGTCTTTCAGGTTGGCTTTGGTCACGGTGATCACGTCGGCGACCAGCAGACCAAAGAATCGCCGCAGCGCCTCGTGGCGGCGACGGTAATAGTTGAGGTCCGGGTAAAGGCGATCCACCTCGTTGAAACAATCACTTACGATGGGAAGTTCGGCCAGTTCATCGGTCGAGAACAGCTCGGCCCGCAACCCGTCATGCAGGTCGTGGTGATTGTAGGCAATGTCGTCCGACAGGGCGGCCACCTGTGCCTCGGCACTGGCATGGGTATGCAGTTCCAGATCGTGCCGCGCGTTGTAGGCGGCCAGCGCGTGGGGGATCGGTTCCCCCACCGGGCCGTTATGTTTCGCAATGCCTTCAAGGGTTTCCCAGGTAAGGTTCAACCCGTCGAAATCCGCGTAGTGACGTTCCAGCGACGTCACGATACGGATCGCCTGCGCGTTGTGATCGAACCCGCCATAAGGCTGCATCAGCGCGTTCAGCGCGTCTTCACCGGTATGTCCAAACGGTGTGTGACCCAGATCATGCGCCAGGGCCACCGCCTCGGTCAGTTCCAGATCAAGGCCCAAAGTCTTGGCGACGGTGCGCGCCACCTGCCCCACTTCGATGGAATGGGTCAACCGCGTGCGGAAGTAGTCACCTTCATGTTCGATGAAGACCTGTGTCTTGTGTTTGAGCCGCCGAAACGCCGAAGCGTGGATGATTCTGTCCCGGTCACGCTGAAAACACGAGCGGAATTCACTTTCCTCTTCCGGGTAAAGCCTGCCCCGCGACTTGCCCGGGTCGCACGCAAATTGCGCCGTCATCGTCGCACCGCCTGTTCTTGTTACCTGTCCCTTTCGGCCTTATATTGAAGCCGAGCCGTAATTTAAAGCAAACCCGAGGGTGACATGCAGCTTCCTCCAAAAGTCACAGACCGCGCCTTTGAGCGGCTGTCTGAAATCGGTGCCAACTCTGACGGCAAAGCCCTGCGCGTGGCGGTCGAAGGTGGGGGGTGTTCCGGGTTCCAGTACGAGATCAAGCTGGATGATCCATCCGAGGATGATCTGGTGCTTGAAGGACAGGGCGAACGGGTTGTGGTGGATTCGGTGTCGCTGCCGTTTCTGGCAAATGCGGTGATCGACTTTTCCGAAGAATTGATCGGGGCGCGGTTCGTGATCCAGAACCCGAACGCCACATCCTCTTGCGGATGCGGCACCAGCTTTTCGATGTAGCTTCGGGCGGTGCCTGTTGGCCAGCGCCCCCTGTCAGTGCAGACGCTTTGGCGTGTCTGCGCGGGCGAATCCCTGAAAGAAATCCTCGAAGTGAACAGAGGATGTCTCGGCCTGGGCAAGCACAGTCATGGCTTCGGGTGACAGCGTGTCCTCCATTTGAGGGCGCATGCTGATCCAGTCGCCGCTGCGGGCATCGTCGAGGTTGAACATCGCCTCTGACATCTCGCGCATCGGGGTGGCCCGCGACGGACTGTGATCAAAGCGCATCCGGTCATGGACAAAGCCTTTGGCAAACGCTGCGTCGCCGCTTACGGCCTGATGCCAATTGCACACCAGAAATTCGTGGTAATCGTCCTGCACGCTGACGGTCGGGCCATCGGTTATGGCAAACAGCGCGGTTTCGCGCTTGAGCCAATTGGTCCAGAGCGCCGGTGGCGTTTCCCCCGCATAATGCAGCGCGATGCAGATCTCGGACAGCAGATCGGCGTTCTGTTCGATGAAGGCCAGCAGACCGGCAAAATGCAGACTGCGCTTGGCTGCATCCCCAAGAAGCGGATCGCGGCGGCCATATTCGCTTAGGTAAAAGACCAGATGCGTCAGCTCGTAAGCTGCCTTTTTGTTGGGCAGCGCAAACGTGTCCGAGCGGGCCATGAAGGTGCGGGCGCGCTGTTCAAGCGCCGCGATGTCATTCGTCGCAACGACGCCGCGACGGGACATCAGCCGCACCGCTTCCAATCGTTGCAGATCGGACAGTTCGGCCTGCGGCAGGTTCTGTTGATGTGCCCAGTCCACCAGTTGCGCCGCATGTGTTCCCGGCATGCCAAGGTCTTCCAGATCAAGGGCGATTGACAGGAAGAAGCGGTAATATTGCGGGAAAAAGCGCATACGCTTTTCAAGGCTGGCATAGAACGGCGCGTAGGCGTCCAACGCGTCTGCGCCCGGTTTGGTGCCTGTGCATTCCAGAATGTTCAGGATTTCGGCGTTTTCCTTGAGCCAGAACACGTCATCGCCAAAACGCCGGTGTTCGGCAAAACAGCTCAGAAGCGCGCCGAGACGCGCTTCCTGCGGGTTGATCCGGGACGGGGGGGTGAGTTGGATAACGTTGGTCATATCCGAATCTCCTTCAAAGGGTCAAAGGACGGGCCGACCCGTCCCGGGTCAGTGCGTCGCTTACGAGCCGGATGTGAAAAGCGCGCAGCCTTCGCCGTCCGCCGTGGATTCAGCTGTCACAGGGCTTGAACCCGACGTGAACGCTTCAACCGCGTCACCTGTGCGGGCATCGGATGTGGTCGGCGCGGAACCCGACGTAAACGCCTCGACCGCGTCACCTGTACGGGCATCGGATGTGGTCGGCGCGGAACCCGACGTGAACATCTCGACCGCGTCACCTGTGCGGGAATCGGATGTGGTTGGCGCGGAACCCGACGTGAACAGCTCTACCGCGTCACCAGTGCTGGCCAGGGTGCTTTGCGGGGCGGAACCAGAAGTGAACAGGCCCGTTGCGTCGCCTGTAAATGTGGCGGTGCTGGTGGCCGGGGACGATCCCGAGGTGAACATGTCCACCGCGTCGCCCATCAAAGCGTCTGCACACGTCATGGGTGCAGAGCCGGATGTGAACATCGCGGTTGCGTCGCCGCCATGAATATCACTGTCACCTGTGAATTTGCGCTGATTTTCAATGAGGTTTTCGGTAATCTGGATTTTACGAACTGCGGTCATGGTGCCCTCCTGTGGCTTGGTTGATGAACTCAGGCTGGCACGCAAAAATTGAATTGTAGAAGGGGAAATATCGCTAAACGTGTGTTGCCAAAAGTTATCCACATGAGGATTCTCCCATAGGTTGTTTTCAAATCATGGGTCCTCGAGTTATCAACAGAAGCGAGATTTCTGGGGATAACTTTTTCCCGTGTCGGCACGCGGCCTTGAAGGGACTTGCCGTCCGGTGAAAACCACTGCGACTCAGCGCGTTGCGGCGAGAAATTCAAAGCCCGATTCGTCGCGATCGCGGCTTGTATGGCCCGCTTCTTCTTGGGATAGAGAGAGCAATCCGGGAGGTCGCACATGAAAATCGCCACGTTCAACATCAACGGTATCAAAGCCCGCCTGCCCGCTTTGACCGACTGGCTGACCGAAAGCGCGCCAGACGTGGCCCTGTTGCAAGAGATCAAGTCGGTGGACGACGCCTTCCCGCGAGAGGCGCTGGAGGATCTGGGCTACACGGTCGAAACCCACGGCCAGAAAGGATTCAACGGGGTGGCCATCCTGTCGAAGCTGCCGCTTGAGGACGTGACCCATGGTCTGCCCGGTGATGACAGTGACGAACAGGCGCGCTGGATCGAATCGACGGTCATCGGAGAGTCGCAGGCCGTTCGGGTGTGCGGGCTGTATCTGCCCAACGGCAACCCTGCCCCCGGCCCGAAATACGAGTACAAACTGGCCTGGATGCAGCGGCTTGAGGCGCGTGCGCGGGATCTTCTGGCGGATGAAATGCCTGCTTTGATGGCTGGCGACTATAACGTCATCCCACAGGCCGAAGATGCGGCAAAGCCCGAAGCCTGGAGAGATGACGCGCTGTTCCGACCTGAATCGCGCGCTGCGTTTCGCCGGGTTGTGAACCTTGGGTATACCGAAGCCTTCCGCGCCTGTACCCAAGGTGGCGGGCATTATTCCTTCTGGGATTATCAGGCTGGCGCGTGGGAGCGGAACAACGGTATCCGCATTGATCACTTTCTGCTGACACCCTCCTGCGCCGACTTGTTGACCGAGTGCTGGATCGAAAGCGCGGTGCGTGGACGGGACAAACCGTCGGATCATGTTCCCGTGTGGATCTCGCTGACCGCCTGACCATCTGCTTGCCTTGCGCAACGTCCATCTGCGACATACATCTTTGGCAAAGTTCAATCACGGAGAGCAGCCACATGGCCATACAAGCCCAGGAAATCGAAGAGCTGATCCGCGCAGAGTTTCCGAACGCCAAGATCACGATCACCGATCTGGCGGGCGACGGAAACCATTATGCGGCAGAAGTTGTTGACGAAAGCTTCAAAGGCAAGAACCGGGTCCAGCAGCAACGCGCCGTGTACGCCGCGCTCAAGGGCAAGATGGATGGCGCCAACGGAGAACTGCACGCACTGGCGCTGACGACGAAGGCTCCGGCGTGATGTCACCGCGCGCCCGCACCTGTCCAACGGCCCCTATGGCAAAGCCATTTGTGACTTTCGTCTGGAATTTGCCCGCGCGACACCCAAATGCCGATCTGTCCGGCGCGGGACACGCATGATCGACTTTATCACAAACACCTGGCCAATGTTCGCCGCCATTGGTCTTGTCACCCTAATAACTGTTGGCGCAACAATGCCGTATGTCCGCAAGGACCGGAAGCGCCGCGAAGAGATGGAGCAAGAGAATGACTGACTCAAAAGACTTGATCGACAACACCGTAAAGACCAACGACGTTGTGCTTTACATGAAGGGCACCAAATCCATGCCGCAATGCGGGTTCTCCAGCAAGGTGGCCGGTGTTCTGAACTACATGGGCGTCGATTTTGCCGACGTGAACGTTCTGGCCGATGAAAACATCCGGCAGGGCATCAAGGAATATTCAGACTGGCCGACCATCCCGCAGCTTTACGTCAAAGGTGAATTCGTCGGCGGATGTGACATCATCACCGAGATGACCCTGTCGGGCGAGCTGGATCAGTTGTTCGACGAATCCGGCGTTTCCTACAACAAGGACGCCGCAGACAAGATCCGCGAAGCAAACGCCTGACGCGTTCTCCCGGCTGAAACAGAAACGGCGCCCGATCAGGCGCCGTTTTGCGTTTCATGAGATGGCAGCGGTCAGCCCGCCTTTTCCTCGACATCGCGGGCCAGAGCCTCGGCACGGGCTGCGATTTCCTGAAGCGATTCCGTTACATCCGTTGGCACCACGGGCACCTCGATGCGTTCGGGTTCCGGCGGTGGCGCATCCTTGAGCATGCGCAGCTCGGACAGGTATCCGGAAGCCCGGTCTTCGGCCTCGCGCAGCTTGTCTTCCAGACCGGCTGTCTTGTCCGCCAGCATCAACCCGGCCATCAGCAGCATCCGTGCCTCGGGAATACGGCCCACCTGTTGGGCCAGAACCTCGGCTTCGGTGTCCAGCATCCTGGCGGCGGAATGCAGATACTGTTCCTCACCTTCCTGGCAGGCCACATCAAAGCTGCGACCACCGATCGTGATTTCGACTTCGGGCATCAGTTCGCCTCCTCGGTTTGCGCAGCGGCATCCAGCAGCGGGGCCAGCGATGCGAGGATCGCCTGCGTTTCAGCGGCCTCGACCGCACGGGCGGCGCGCAGACCTTCAAGTTCGGCCAGCATCGCCTTGTTGATCAGATGGGGCTCTCCGACGTTCTCGGCAAGCGCGTTGCGCAATTCCTCGTTGGTGGCGCGCAGCATCTCGTTGGATTTGCGCAGGCGTTGCATCTCTAGATCAAGCGCCGCGACATCCACCGTTGGCGCAGCGGCCGGTGCCGGTGTCTGCGCCTGAGCAGCGGCGTCTTTCGCCGCTTCCAGGTCCTGACGGTGCGTTTCGTGCAGCTTGCGCACGCGCTCTTCCAGCTGGGCATTGGCCAACTTTTCCTCGTCAAGCGCCTCTTTCAGACGCGCCAGCTCTTCCGGGTCTATTTCGGGCTGTGCGACCGGGGCTGGAACGGCCAGCGCCGCACGCTCTTCGATCCGGGCCACGCCTTGCGCCACCCGATCCAGCGCAGCCGTGATACGGTGTTGTAACTCGTTAATCTGGGTCATTTGCCTGATCCCCGTTTGTTGTTCGCCCGACATGGAGCTTTGGCCCCCGGACGCATTTTTCCGTGCTCTCTAAACGAATCGCTCC
Organism: Marivita sp.; assembly: GCF_051859345.1. GTDB lineage: Bacteria > Pseudomonadota > Alphaproteobacteria > Rhodobacterales > Rhodobacteraceae > Marivita. The sequence goes on from NZ_JBHYFV010000020.1 coordinate 64,413, forward strand.
GTCCTCTTAATGTGAAAGTTTAACAATCCGCGTCCGAAAATGCGCCCCCTTAAGCGCAACCGGCATCGGTGTGCCGCTTGAACTCTGCCGTGACACTGGTATGAGCGCCGTAAAAGACCCCATTGCCCCCATGACAAGGACGAGACGGCCCATGGATATCGAGACTCTGAAAGCCCAGAACCCTGACCATTGGACCAAAGCCGCCGCCATCCGCGCGTTGACTCTGGATGCCGTGGCCGCCGCCAATTCCGGACACTCGGGCATGCCCATCGGCATGGCAGATGTGGCTACCGTGCTTTTTGAAAAGCACCTCAAGTTCGACGCGGCCCACCCAAATTGGCATGACCGCGACCGGTTCATCCTGTCGGCGGGCCACGGGTCGATGCTGCTGTATTCTCTGCTCTATCTTTGCGGCGACCCCGAAATCACGTTGGATGAGGTCAAGAACTTCCGTCAGTGGGGGGCCAAGACCGCCGGACATCCCGAGAACTTCATGGCGCAGGCGATTGAAACCACAACCGGTCCGCTGGGTCAGGGTCTTGCCAATTCCGTTGGTTTCGCAATGGCCGAGGAATCCCTGCGCGCCCGGTTCGGCAAAAAGCTGGTTGATCACCACACCTATGTCATCGCCGGTGACGGTTGCCTGATGGAAGGTGTCAGCCACGAGGCCATCGGCATTGCCGGGCGTCAGCAACTCTCCCGGCTGGTCGTGTTCTGGGACAACAACAACATCACCATCGACGGCACCGTCGAATTGTCGGACCGCACCGATCAGGTCACGCGCTTTACCGCTGCAGGCTGGCATGTGCAGGAAATCGACGGTCACAACCCGTCCGAAATCGACGCGGCCATCACTGCTGCCAAGGCGGACAACCGGCCGTCGATGATCGCCTGCAAGACGCATATCGCGCTGGGGCACGCGGCGCAGGATACGTCCAAGGGCCACGGCGCGCTGACCAACGCGGATCAGAACGCCGAGGCGAAGGCGATCTGGGGGTGGACCACCGGCCCGTTCGAAGTGCCGGGCGACATCAAGTCCGCATGGGAAGAAATTGGTCGCCGTGGCGCATCGGATCGCGCCGACTGGGAAACCCGTCTGGCCGAAATGTCGGCATCCCGTCAGACCGAGTTTGCCCGCACCATGGCAGGCGAAGCTCCCAAGAAACTGTCGTCCACCATCAAGGCGCTGAAAAAGCAGATCAGCGAAACCACGCCTTCGGTCGCCACGCGCAAAAGCTCGGAAATGGTGCTTGAGGTGGTCAATCCGATCCTGCCGGAAACCATTGGCGGATCAGCCGATCTGACCGGATCGAACAACACCAAGACAGGTGATCTGGGTGTCTTTGACGTCGACAGCCGCAAGGGCCGCTATGTCTATTGGGGCATCCGCGAACACGGCATGGCGTCGGCGATGAACGGCATGGCGCTGCATGGCGGCATCCGTCCCTATGGCGGCACGTTCATGTGTTTCACCGATTACGCCCGCCCGGCGATGCGCCTGTCAGCCTTGATGCAGGTGCCGACGGTTTACGTCATGACACATGACAGCATCGGTCTGGGGGAAGATGGCCCGACGCACCAGCCGGTCGAGCATCTGGCGATCAGCCGCGCAACGCCGAACACGCTGGTGTTCCGCCCCGCCGACACGGTGGAAACCGCCGAAGCCTGGGAAATCGCGTTCACCCAGACCAAGACACCGTCGGTGCTGTCGCTGACGCGGCAGAACCTGCCGACCGTGCGGACCGAACACAAAACCAAGAACCTTGTTGCGCAAGGCGCTTATGTGCTTGCCGATGCCGAGGGAAAACGTCAGGCGATCATCATGGCAACCGGATCCGAGGTCGAGATTGCCATGGCCGCGCGGGACATTCTGCAAGCCGAAGGGATCGGGACGCGGGTTGTGTCCATGCCTTGCTGGGAGCTTTTCGAAGAGCAGGAAGAACGCTACCGCAAGCGCGTTTTGCCGGGTGGTCCGGTGCGTGTGGCGGTTGAGGCAGGCATCCGCTTTGGCTGGGATCGCTGGCTGTTCGGAGAGCGTGGCAAGCGCGAGAAATCGGGGTTTGTCGGGATGCATGGCTTTGGTGCCTCTGCCCCGGCGGAAACGCTTTATGAAAAGTTCGGCATAACCGCCGATGCGGTGGCACAGAAGGTGCGCGATCTGGTCGAGGGCCGCTGGCAGTCCGATCCGAAGGCTTGACCAACTTGGCGGTCCGGTTGCGAGCCGGACCGTCACCGCGCTGCCCGAACATCAGAACCGCCTGGACGCCGATCTTTCATCGCATGTGTCCGGGCGCGTCGGCCACGCCCGTTGCGACAGTTTGGGTGGATCGCGGTTCAGCAGCAGGCGCACCGGGTCTCGGTTGCAGAACACCACCATCTGGTCGCCGTTTTCGACAAGGGTGAATCCGCGCCTGTGGACCTCGCGCATGAAAGCCACGCGCCCCGCATAGCGTTCGATATCACGCGTTGCACGGTGGATGACCCCGCCCCTGCCCACGGCCTTGGCGGAGAACACGTTGCGGATCCAGTTTTCCGCTTCGAGATATAAGGGCATCGTCATGGCCCCGACCCTAGCGCGAAACCGGTTAAAACAGCCTTAACGTCGATCAGGCCCCCTTTGGCATGACCGCCGTCCACATCGGTCCGATGATCTTCACGCCGACGGGGATCAGGATCAGACCCCAGATCAGACCAAGCACGAAATCAATGGATGCGGTGATGCCCCACTCGAAGAAAGGCTGCCCCGTGCCATACGTTACGGCAATGTCGTGAATAAAGTCCTCTGGACCGTGCCAACCCATCTGGGCCACGGAATGCACGATGATCGACCCGCCAACCCACAGCATCGCCGCCGTGCCGACCACGGTCAGCGTCTTGAGCAGCCACGGCATGAATTTCACGATGCCCCGTCCAAATGCGCGGGTCAGTCCCAATCGCCCCACCTGACTGAGCCACAATCCGACATCGTCCATCTTCACGATCACCGCCACGGCGCCGTAGACCGCAAGGGTGACCATGACCCCGACCAGAGCCAGCGTTGCACCCTGCATCCAGATATTGCCTGCCTCGATCACCGACAGCGCGATTGTCATGATCTCGGCCGACAGGATGAAATCCGTCTTGATCGCGCCTTTGATCTTTTGTTCCTCAAGGTGCATCGGGTCTTCAACGGCATGGCTGCCATCGGGCCCGCCGGAATGATCCCCCTGTGACGTCAGCACATGGGCGATCTTCTCGGCCCCCTCGAAACACAGATAACTGCCCCCGAGGATCAGCAAGGGGGGAATCAACCAGGGCGCAAAACTCGACATCAAAAGAGCGGCCGGCAACAGGAACACCAGCTTGTTGATCAGCGATCCGCGCGCGATCCGCCAGATGATCGGCAATTCGCGCGCCGGTTCGAACCCGTGCAGGTATTTCGGGGTCACGGCCGCGTCGTCGATGAGAACGCCGGCGGTTTTCGATCCGGCCTTGGCTGCCGCTGCGCCGATATCGTCCACAGACGCCGCAGCAACCTTGGCGATCGCCGCGACATCATCGAGAAGGGCCAACAATCCACTCATCACACTGCTCCGCTGTTAGGTCTGCCCAAGACATAGCGCCCCGGTCCATGGGCCGCCAGCACCAGACATCCCCCGGCGATGGCCCAGTTCTTGACGAAGATGCTCATTTGCCACGGATCATCGGGGATCAGATGAAACATGCTGGTCACCGCGCAATAGCCCGCAAGCGTCAACGCAACAGGCCTTACGGCCCATCCGGCAAGCAGCGCCAGACCGGCCAGCGCATTGAACACAAGCGCGGGCCAGACCAACACGCCCGGCAATCCGCGATCTGTCAGAAGGCTCATGGCCGGGTCCGGATCAAGCCCCTTTTGCACCGCTCCGCCCAGAAACAGGGCGGCAATCAGACTTCGCCCCACAAGAACCGCACCATCCATACCGCGCCTCACTTTCCCAGGTCTGGAAACATCGGGGCGGTGTTACCGCAAACTGTCCTGAAACGTTAGCGCCATCATGCGTCACCACGGCACCTTTTGCGCTAACACATTGTGAAAATTGTCCTTTTTACTTTGCGACTGCAGCATACATCCGTATACATCCGGCAATCATACCACGCTGGAGACACGTTCATGACCGTCACTCTTGGAATCAATGGTTTCGGTCGGATCGGCCGCTGCACACTTGCACATATCGCGGAAAGTTCGCGCAACGACGTGCAGGTTGTGAAGATCAACGCCACCGGCCCCATCGAGACCAGCGCGCATCTTCTGCGCTATGACAGTATCCACGGACGTTTTGGTGGCGAGGTGAAGGTCAGCGGCAACACGATGGACCTGGGGCGCGGTCCGATGGAGGTGTTCTCGACCTATGATCCGCAAGAGCTCGACTGGTCGGGCTGTGACGTGGTTCTGGAATGCACCGGCCAGTTCAATGACGGCACCACCGCAGGTGTGCATATGGACCGTGGAGCCAAATCGGTTCTGATCTCTGCCCCGGCGAAGAACGTGCAGAAGACCGTTGTCTATGGCGTCAATCACCGCGATCTGGTGGTGGGCGACACGATGGTGTCCAACGGATCCTGCACCACCAATTGTCTGGCCCCGCTGGCCAAGGTGCTGGACGAGGCGATCGGGATCGAAAGCGGGATCATGACAACGATCCATTCCTATACCGGCGATCAGCCGACGCTGGACCGCCGCCACGCCGATCTTTACCGCGCACGGGCCGCGGCCATGGCGATGATCCCGACCTCGACCGGGGCCGCAAAGGCGTTGGGGGAAGTCCTGCCCAATCTCAAGGGCAAGCTGGATGGGTCTGCCGTGCGGGTGCCGACCCCGAACGTGTCGGCGGTGGATCTGACCTTTTACGCAGGCAAGGATGTCACGGTCGAGGATGTCAACGAGGTGGTGCGACTGGCGGCAGCGACCCATATGGGCACAGTGCTGGGCTATGATCCGGAACCCAAGGTGTCGATTGATTTCAACCACACCACGCAGTCTTCGATCTTTGCACCGGACCAGACCAAGGTGGTCGGCAAACGGATGGTGCGGGTGCTGGCCTGGTATGACAACGAATGGGGTTTCTCGGCGCGGATGGCGGATGTCGCGGGCGCGATGGGTCGCCTGCTCCACTAGGCGCCACGGCCAGATATTCGACGTCTTGAACGGTTCTGACCGGGTCTCGCAGCGCTTGCCGATCCTCAAGCTCCGATCAGGAAGACCACCAGCGGCACCGGGGCAACCGCGATCAGAATCGCCAGCAGCGTTGGCACCGGGGCGAAAATGCCGCTCATACCCGCCAGCATCATGATCCCGCCACCACCCCCGATGACAACGTTGCCCGGAAGGTTCACGGCCAGAGCAAGGGCGATGTAGCGATGACGGATGACCAACGCGAGCAGACGCGGCGGCGCGCCTTCGAGGATCAGCGCCACGCGATCTTCCGGAGCCAGCAGTTCTGCGCGATGAATCAGGACTGCCGTTTGGCGCAACCGGAAAAACGCCAACAATCGAGCCAGTATCGTGATGGGCAACATGCGACCCACCGTATAGGACAACACCATCGCCAGAGCCGTGGCCCCGTATACAAGTGGCGCAATCGAGGCTCCAAATGCCATGAACAGGGCCACACCAAGTTCGGCACCCGGCACAAACGGAATCGCCAGAAGGCCGACATAGATCACCGTACCCAGCATCAGCACACGGTACATCTGCTGTTCGTTTTCCGGCGTGATCTGCAAGCCAAGAGCTTCGCGAACAAGATGTGAGACCCAGGTCGCCAGCACCACCAGACCAAGCAGCAGTGCAAAGCGCAGCGCGATGGCCGCGCCTTTTCCAAGACGGGGTGGTCTGGCTGTTGGTTGTGTCACCCTGAAACAGCGCGTCGTGCTAAAAGGCGGGACATCTCTGGTGCGGCAAGACTGGGTGCCGCATTGTCGAAGGCGGTCACGAAAGCAGCCCCGGCGCCGACGGCCAACGCGGCGACCGATGCCGATTGCACACTTGCTTGCATTGCAGACCTCAGACGATTTTGATGAAGGGGAACCGGCACATGTACACGCATCTTATTGTGACAGGCCAAAGGTCTGCACGCAACGGGCATGCCCGTGGGACGCCTTTGCAGGCCGTTGATCGCCCGTGAGAAGGCACGACCGGCTTTCGACACCGCGATTATGGGTCGGATCGGATCGCAACAGTCGGCAGGGGCAAAAAATGCTTCGAAGCATTTTCGTCTTTTCTTCGAAGAAAAGGCCCCGTGGCATTCGATACGGTTGCGTGACAAGGCACGGCGCCTCTGGCATTGTGCACGCAAGAGCAGAGGAACATGCGCGATGACCAACTCACTCGCTATCGGTTTGGGATTGTTGATCCTCGGCGGGATCGGGATTGACGCCTTTCTGACCGGAGGAGACGGGCTGCTGTTTCTGGCCGGCAAAGGTGTGGATTTGTTGGATTGGGTCGCGTTCTGGCGTTGACGCAGAGACTGGCGCATTGCTTGACAGCTCTGCGTCGTTCTGCTTGTTAGCGGTAACACTACACGATACGTCAGGCAGTCGATCCTGCCAAAACCAGCGAGGATTCTTTTATGAGCATCAAAGTTGCCATCAACGGGTTTGGCCGCATTGGCCGCAACATTCTGCGCGCAATCATCGAATCCGGTCGCACGGATATCGAGGTCATTGCGATCAATGATCTCGGACCGGTCGAAACCAACGCGCATCTGCTGCAATATGACTCTGTGCATGGACGCTTCCCGGTCGAGGTCAAGACCTCTGAGGACAGCATTGATGTCGGTCGTGGCCCGATCAAGGTGACGGCGATCCGCAACCCGGCCGAGCTGCCGTGGTCCGACGTGGATGTGGTGTTGGAATGCACCGGCATCTTCACCAGCAAAGAAGCATGCCAGGCGCATCTCGACAACGGATCAAGCCGGGTGCTGATATCCGCGCCGGGCAAGGATGCGGACAAGACCATCGTCTATGGCGTGAACCATGACAGTCTT
>NZ_JBHYFV010000021.1:0-66598 GCF_051859345.1 Marivita sp.
GGCCCGCATGATGCGAATGGCAATTTCACCACGATTGGCGATGAGGATTTTCTGGAAATCGGGCATGACAGCGGTCCTGACGTGTTGACATTGCGCGGTGCTTAGTAAGAATTCGTTACATTCTCAACCTGTCGAAATGGCGCGGGGCTCTGAGGTGGTTCCGTCAAACCATGCTTTGTCGCGCAATTCGGTCGGTTTCGTGACCCCGAGTTGCCCCATATTCGCGGCCATGTCCTTTTGCAGAATCTCGACCAGATGGGTTGGACCGTCTGTATCCAGCGCCCCCAGCGCATAGTGCCACGCGCGGCCAAGCATGACGAAATCAGCCCCCAGCGCGATGGCGCGCAGGATATCCAGTCCGCCTTCGACACCACTGTCGAGGATCAGCGGCAGCGTCGTTGCCTTGCGCATCTCGGGCAGAACTTCGATCGGGGCGGGGGACGCATCGAATTGCCGCCCGGCATGGTTGGACAGCCAGATCGCATCGACACCGGCCTGTTCCAAACGGGGCGCATCGTCGGGGTTCAGCACACCCTTGACAAAGAACGTCCCGTCCCACGCATCGCGCAGCCAGGTCACATAGTCCCAATCCGGAGAGGTGCGCAGCAGGTAGCCGGCGTGCTGGGTCGAACTCAGACCGGTCACCTTGCCCGCATAATCGTCGATCAACCGCATCCGGGGCATCCCCAGCGTCGCGGTGCCCATCGCCCATGTCGGGCACATCGCGATCTGTGCCAGCAGCCGCGGCGTCAATTTCGGCGGCGTGGTCAGGCCGGACCGCACCTGCCGTTCGCGGCGCGACGGCACCGGCACATCGACGGTCAGGATCAGGGTCGAAAACCCCGCATCCTTGGCCCGCTTGAGCATATCGGTGCGGATGCCCTCGTCGCGCGGCGGGTACATCTGAAACCAGCCATTGCCGTTCAGATGGGGCGCGACGTCTTCGGGGGTCCGGGTGGCCACGGTCGAGATGCTGTAGGGAACGCCCGCCTTTGTGGCCGCCCGGGCCAGTTTGCGCTCTGCATCAGGCCAGATCAGGCCGGACATGCCGACCGGGCTGATGCCGAAGGGCAGGGGATAGTCGCGACCGCAGAGCGTTGTGCTCAGGTCCACCGGCAATTCGCCATGCAAAATCGAGGGCGAAAACAGAACCCGATCCAGTGCCGCGCGGTTGCGGTGAAGCGTGGCCTCTTTTCCGGTGGCGGAATCGAGGTATTCCCAGACGAATTTGGGAATGCGCCGCCGTGCACGCGCTTTAAGATCCTGAATGGCGGGGTATTTTGCGTGATGATCCATGGACTGCATTTGTGGTCAGAAGCCGGGAATTGTCCAGAAGCGGATTTTTCGAAAAATCCGACGATTTCCTTGCAAGGAAATCCGCCCGTGGCGATGTGAACATTATCAGAACATCTTTATCTCTGGTGGATGCGGCGCTATCCTGCCGGACATGAGCAGTTTCGATGAAATGGAGGCGTTCGAAAACGCCTCTCTCTCCGCCCGCGCCATGGCTGCGCGCCCGCAGCCCTATCTGGACGATCTCAACCCGGCGCAGCGCCAGGCGGTCGAGACGCTGGATGGCCCTGTCCTGATGCTGGCCGGGGCCGGCACCGGCAAGACCAAGGCGCTGACCACCCGGATCGTTCATTTGCTGAACACCGGACGGGCGCGACCGAATGAAATCCTCGCCGTGACCTTCACCAACAAGGCCGCGCGCGAGATGAAGGAACGGGTGGGGCGGCTTTTGGGCCAGACCGTCGAAGGCATGCCGTGGCTTGGCACCTTCCATTCGATCTGTGTGAAACTGCTGCGCCGACACGCCGAACTGGTGGGGCTCAAGTCGAACTTCACGATTCTGGACACCGACGATCAGCTTCGACTTTTGAAACAGCTGGTCCGGGCCGAGGGGATTGATGACAAACGCTGGCCTGCACGGCAACTGGCGGGCATCATCGACGGTTGGAAAAACCGCGCGATCACGCCGGACAGGGTGCCTGTCGCCGACGCCGGGGCGTATAACCACAAAGGCCCAAAACTCTACGCGCTCTACCAGGCGCGGCTGAAGGAACTGAACGCCACCGATTTCGGCGATCTGCTGTTGCATGTCGTCACGATCTTTCAGGCGCATCCCGATGTGCTGAACCAGTACCAACGCTGGTTCAAATACATCCTCGTGGACGAATATCAGGACACGAACGTGGCGCAGTACCTGTGGCTGCGGCTGCTGGCGTCGGGTCACAAGAACATCTGTTGCGTGGGTGATGACGACCAGTCGATCTATGGCTGGCGCGGTGCCGAGGTGGGCAACATCCTGCGGTTCGAAAAGGATTTCGAGGGCGCGCATGTGGTGCGGCTTGAACAGAACTACCGGTCGACGCCGCATATCCTTGCCGCCGCATCCGGTGTGATCGCGGGCAATCAGGGGCGTCTGGGCAAGACGCTCTGGACCGATGCAGAGGAGGGTGAGAAACTCCGCCTGATTGGCCATTGGGATGGGGAAGAAGAGGCCCGCTGGATCGGCGAAGAGGTCGAGGCGATGCAGCGCGGCACACGCGGGATGCGTCCTGTGTCGCTGGACGACATGGCCATTCTTGTCCGCGCCTCGCACCAGATGCGCGCCTTCGAGGACCGTTTCCTGACCATCGGTCTGCCCTACCGCGTCATCGGTGGGCCGCGCTTTTATGAACGCATGGAGATCCGCGACGCGATGGCCTATTTCCGGGTCGTCACAAGCCCGGACGACGATCTGGCGTTTGAGCGCATCGTCAACACCCCCAAGCGGGGCCTGGGCGACAAGGCGCAGCAGACCATCCAGACCGTCGCGCGGGCCAATGGCGTGTCCTTGGTCGAAGGGGCGCGGCTGGCGGTCGAACAGGGGATGATCAAGGGCAAGGGCGGGTCCGAACTGGGCCAGCTTGTGCGCGATCTGGACCGTTGGGGCGGGATGACGCGTGGCCGTGCAATCATTGAGGACACTGATGACGTGCTGGACGATGGATCTTCTGAAGTAAATCGCGTCAGCTTCGCGGAACCCGAGGTATCCCATGTCGATCTCGCGCAAATCGTACTGGACGAATCCGGCTACACCACCATGTGGCAGAACGACAAGACCCCCGAGGCGCCGGGGCGGCTCGAGAACCTCAAGGAACTGGTCAAGGCACTGGAAGAATTCGACAATCTGCAAGGGTTTCTTGAGCATGTCAGCCTGATCATGGACAATGACAAGGGCGGCGATGGCGAGAAAGTGTCGATCATGACGCTGCACGCCGCGAAGGGGCTGGAATTTCCCGCCGTCTTTTTGCCGGGTTGGGAAGACGGCCTTTTCCCGTCGCAGCGCAGCATGGACGAATCCGGCCTGAAGGGTCTGGAAGAGGAACGCCGCCTTGCCTATGTCGGCATCACGCGGGCCGAGGAGATCTGCACGATTTCCTTTGCCGCCAACCGTCGGGTGTTCGGACAGTGGCAATCAGCGCTGCCGTCGCGGTTTATCGACGAACTGCCGGAAGAGCATGTGGATGTCCTGACCCCGCCGGGCCTGTACGGCGGCGGCTATGGCGCGGCCGGGATGGCATCCCCGGTGACGCAGACAAGGGCCGGGTCGGATCTTTACGAAAAAGCGGCCAGCGCCAATGTCTACAATTCTCCGGGCTGGAAACGCCTGCAGGCCCGGTCCGCACAGCGCCCGGTCAGCCAACCGTCCGAATCGCGCAACACGGTCATCGACGCCACCGCGATTTCATCCTACGCGCTTGGCGAACGGGTGTTTCACCAGAAATTCGGCTATGGCGCGGTCATAGGCATCGAAGGCGACAAGCTCGAGATTGAATTCGACAAGGCCGGGACCAAAAAGGTGGTGGCCCGGTTTATCTGTGCTGCCGATGACATCCCGTTCTGACGCATTTCGAGTTCACGTCTAGATACCCCGGGCGGCTTTTGACACTGCTGTAAAGACGCGAGCCTCGTCCGGCGACACCGGGCTTTGTGTGCGTGACTTTCGCTATTTTCGCAGTCTACCCGCGTGTGGCGACCGACGACTGGTAGCTGTCCAGATCAGAGATCAGCGGCGCACCGGCTGGCACATCCATGCGGGTGCAGAATTCGGCCCAGACCGCGCCAAAGGGCAGATCCTTGATCTCTTCCGTCAGCACGAAGCGGGTGGTGAAATCGAGGGATTGTTCGGCGGTCAGCAACCGGTCGCGGGGCATCAACAGGGCGCGCAACAGCGCCTTTTGCATGTTGCGCACGCCGATCACCCAAGCAGCGGTCCGGCTGATCGTGGCGTCGAAGAAATCAAGCCCGATATGGGTCCGGTCCAGCAAATCCGAGAAAACCAGTTCCTGCGCCATCTGTTGAATGTCGTCGTTGAGCAGGATCACATGGTCGCTGTCCCACCGCATGGGACGCGAGACATGCAGCAGGATCTGATCGACTGACAAAGAGACCGCCGAGAGCTTGTCTGCGATGTTTTCGGTCGGGTGGAAATGGCCCATGTCGAGGCAGAGGACAGTGCCTTTGCGGATGGCATAGCCCATATAGAATTCGTGACTTCCGACCGTGCAGGCCTCGACCCCAATGCCGAACAGCTTGGATTCCACCGCGTCCAGCATGTGAGCGGGATCAAGCGGCGTGGCAAGCATCGTGTCAAGTGAGGTTTCAAGCCGGAGGCGCGCGGACATGCGATCCACGGGTGTGTCCTTGTAGCCATCCGGCACCCAGATGTTGTTGACTGCGGGTGACCCCAGCGCACGGCCCATCTCGGCGGCGATCTCGCGACAGCGGCGGCCATGTTCGATCCAGAATTCGCGGATTCCCTGATCAGGATGGCTCAGGGTCAGGTTGTCGTCGGCCTTGGCATGGGCAAAGAAAGTCGGGTTGAAATCAAGCCCCAACCCTTGATCCCTGGCCCAATCCACCCAAGGGGCAAAGTGCCGGAATTCAATTTCGTCCCGGTTCGGTGTTTCATCCGTGTCAAGGTAACAGGCATGCAGGTTGAGGCGGTGTTTTCCCGGGATTCTGGAATAGGCGAATTCCAGATCCGCGCGCAGTTCATCGGGTGTGCGGGCGCGACCGGGGTGATTGCCGGTGGCCTGAATGCCGCCACCTGACGATCCGGACTTCTTCTCGAAGCCGACAACGTCGTCACCTTGCCAGCAATGCACCGAAATCGGAATGCCGGACAGGCGTTTGATCGCCGCTTCGGTGTCGCTGCCCCATTCCGCGAAGACCTCGCGCGCAGCATCGTAGGATGTGGTGGTCATGGTCTCTCTCCCCTTTGGCGATGGCCGAACGGCCCGGATCAGCGGGTGAAGGCTTCCTTGTTGCCCGCATCCACGTTCACGATGTTGCCGGTCGATTTGGCCGACAGATCCGCGGCAAAGAAATAGGCCGCTTCGGCGATGTCCTCTGGCAGGACCGACCGTTTGAGCAAGGACCGGTTGCGGTACATCTCTTCCAGACCATCCTTGTCGGTCTTGTAGGTATCGGCGCGCTGTTCCAGCCATTCGCCTTCCCAGATCTTCGATCCGCGCAACACGGCATCGGGATTGACGACGTTTACACGAATACCGGCCTCGGCCCCTTCCAGCGCCAGACAGCGGGCAAGATGGATTTCCGACGCTTTTGCCGTGCAATAGGCGGCGGCGTTCGGGCTTGCGGCAAGACCGTTCTTGGAGGCGACGAATACCACCGATCCGCCAAGCCCCTGAACTCGCAGCATCTTGAACGCTTCGCGGGAAACAAGGAAATATCCGGTGGACAGGATGTCCATGTTCTTGTTCCAAAGCGCCAGCGACGTGTCTTCGATCGGAGCAGACGAGGCGATACCGGCATTCGACACAAGGATGTCGATGCCGCCGAATTCCACCGCGATCTCGTCATAGGCGCGCGCCACCGCATCTTCGTCGGTCACGTTCATGGTGACGGTGCGCACCACATCGGTGCCAAAGCGTTGGGCCAGCGTGTCGGATGTCGCCTTGAGATTGTCCTCGCTGATATCGGCCAGCATCACGCAAGCACCTTCCGAAAGGTATTTTTCTGCCGTTGCGCTGCCGATCCCACCAGCCCCGCCGGTGACAAGCGCAACGCGCCCGGCAAGGCTTTTGGGTTTGGGCATCCGCTGAAGCTTGGCCTCTTCCAGAAGCCAGTATTCGATGTCGAACGCCTCTTGTTCGGGCAGGCCGACATAGTCGGACACCGCCGATGCGCCGCGCATCACGTTGATGGCGTTGACGTAAAATTCGCCGGAAATGCGGGCGGTCGCCTTGTCCTTGGCAAAGGTCAACATCCCGACGCCGGGCACGAGGTAGACCACCGCATTGGGGTCGCGCAGGGGTGGGGAGTCGGCGTGTTTGCAGCGGTTGTAATAGGCCGCATAGTCATCGCGATAGGCGGCGATCTGGTCGGGCAGGCCGTTCAGAACCGCGTCGATATTCTGCTGTTCCGGATCGAACGCGACCACCAGCGGACGGATCTTGGTGCGCAGGAAATGGTCCGGGCAGGACGTGCCAAGCGCCGCCAGAGGCTCCATGTCTTTCGAGTTCACAAATTCCAGAACCGCTGGAGAGTCGTTGAAATGGCCGACCATGTGCTGGTTGCCCGAAACAAAACCCCGGATCACCGGCATCAGGCGCGCGGCGACGGTGCGGCGCTGATCCCGGTCCAGGCTTTGGTGAACCGCGCCGCCAAAGGCGGGCTTGCCAGCGGTCTGTTCGTCCAGCCATTTCGTGGCGACGTTGATCACGTCGATGGTCTTGTCGTAACAGTCCCTGGCGGTGTCGGCCCAGGTAAAAAGCCCATGGCTTTCCAGCACCACACCATCCGCGTCCGGGTTTTCCAGGCAGAACTTTTCCAGCCACAGACCCAGCTCATAACCGGGCTTTTTCCACGGCAGCCAGCCGATCCGGTTGCCGAAGACTTCCTGCGTCAACGCGCGCGAATTCTTCGAGGCGGCAATCGCGATGATCGCGTCGGCATGGACGTGATCGACATGTTTGCGGGGCACATAGGCGTGCAGAGGGGTGTCGATAGAAGCGGCACGCGGGTTTAGCCGAAAGGTGCAATGCGGCAGGTAGGCGACCATTTCGTCTTCGTGTTCGACTCCGCGATAGAGACCTTTCAGCGCTTCCAGCTTGTCCATGTAGAGGGTCGCAAAGCCGTCCATCTTGATCGAACCGATGTCGCCACCCGATCCCTTGACCCAGAGAACCTCGACATCCTTGCCGGTGAGCGGATCCTTTTCCATGACCTTGGCCGAGGTGTTGCCCCCGCCAAAATTCGTCACCCGCTTGTCGGAACCCAGGATGTTGGACCGGTAAAGCAGCAATTCCGATTCGGTCTTGCCATGCGCTTCGGCATCGTCCCAGCGGTTCTCAAGAAGCTGATTTGTGGCGGTTTTCGACATTTGACCCTCCCATGTGGCGCAATGCGCCCGCGAAGAACGCGTGATGTTTTGCGATTTAGATAGCGTCGTGACGGAAAGCCTGTCAATCACTTACAATCAAAATCAATCATGAAAGATAGTAAATGATCCGAAATGATCGTTAATGATTGACACAACGCGCGAATCCTCACAATGTTTGGAACAGGGAGGACGGAATGCACGAAAAAGAACGCCATAGGATCATTCTGTCCGCAGTTCAGGACCGGCCGGTCGTGACCGTGGTGGATCTGTGCAATCTGACCGACGCCTCAGAGGCGACGATCCGTCGTGACATCGCTGCGCTTCACATGCAGAAAAAGCTGCGCCGTGTTCGTGGTGGCGCCGAAGCGATCAGCCCGCCGCAATTCGTCGGACTGGCGGGGCGCCCTTATGCAATCAATCAGGCGCGCCACATCCGCGAGAAGCAGGCCATTGCCCGCGCCGCCGTCGACCTGTGCGAGGATGGCGATGCGATCATCATCAACGGCGGCACCACGACGTTCCAGATGGTGCATCCGCTGGCGACCCGTCGGTGCCAGGTGTTCACCAATTCCTTTCCCATCGCGGAACATCTGCTGAAGCATTCCAAGAACACGATCATGTTGTCTGGCGGGGTGATCTACCGCGAACAAAACATCATCCTGTCACCTTTCGACAATGACGTGACACGCAACTTCTATGCCCGGCGGGTGTTCATGGGGGCGCAGGGGCTGGGGCCGCTGGGTCTGATGGAAGCCGATCCGCTGATCATTCAGGCCGAACAGAAGCTGATCGGACAGGCAGACGAAATGGTCGTGCTTGTCGACAGCTCCAAGTTTTCAAGCCGGTCCAGCCTGGTGCTTTGCCCGCTTGACCGCATCGACACGGTGATCACCGATGAGGGGATCCCGGACAAGGCCGCCGCCATGCTTGAAGCGGCCAGTGTTAACCTGATCGTCGCCACAACCGGCGTCGCTCAGCAAGAGGGCAAGCCAGCCTGACAACCGGCCCACAACCAAACTCAAGGGAGAAACCAACCATGATCCGTCGCAATTTCACCAAACTCGCGCTTGGCCTTGGCCTTGCGACAAGCCTTATGGGCACCTCCGCCATGGCGCAGGACAACATGCGCATCGCGCTTGTGGTCAAGGCGCTTGGCATCGGCTTTTTCGAAGCCGCGGCAAAGGGTGCTGAAGAAGCCGCTGCCGAGCTGGGCAATGTCGAAGTCATCTATACCGGTCCGACCGACACAACCGCCGAAGGCCAGATCGAGGTCATCAATTCGCTGATCGCCCAAGGTGTCGATGCGATTGCCATTTCCGCCAACGACACCGACGCCTTGGTGCCGTCGCTCAAGAAAGCCATGCAGCGCGGGATCACCGTCATTTCCTGGGATTCCGGTGTGGCCGAAGAAGGCCGCCAGATGCACCTCAACCCGTCCTCGAACGCATTGATCGGCAACATGATCATCAAGCTTGCCGCGGATAACCTGCCCGATGGCGGTCAGGTTGCGGTTCTGTCGGCGTCGGCCACGGCAACCAACCAGAACATCTGGATCGAAGAGATGAACAAGGTGATGGGCGATTATCCCGGCATCGAGGTTGTTGCCACCGTTTACGGTGACGACCTTGCCGACAAGTCCTACCGCGAAGCGCAGGGCCTGATGCAGTCCTATCCCGACCTCAAGGCGATCATTGCGCCGACCAGCGTCGGCATCGTGGCCGCAGCGCAGGCAGTTGCCGATGCAGGCAAGGCAGGCGAGATCAACGTGACCGGGCTGGGTCTTCCGTCTGAAATGGCGGGTGCCATCGAATCCGGCGCATCCAAGTCCTTTGCCATCTGGAACCCGATTGATCTGGGCTATTCCGCCACCATGATCGCCTACAATCTTGCCAAGGGCGACGTGACGGCCGAACCCGGTGCAACGATCCCGATGGGCCGCATGGGGGATGTCACGCTTGACGACACGACCTCGGGCGCCATGGCCGATCCGTTTGTCTATGACAGCTCGAACATCGACGAATTCAAGTCGATCTTCTGATCCCTGTCACTGCGATCCCGGCGCGCACCAGCGCCGGGATCCAAGTCCTGTCCGGAAGCCCTGATGATGCAACTGCACTCCCAACCGCACGTTCCCCCCGAGACGGTTCCCGTTCTCGCGCTTGACGGCGTCACCAAGACCTTTCCGGGCGTGACGGCACTTTCCGAGGTGACGCTGGGCCTCTTTCCGGGTCAAGTCACCGCTCTGGTGGGAGAGAACGGCGCGGGCAAGTCCACCGTCGTGAAGATCCTCACGGGGATTTACCAACCAGATGGCGGCGCGATCCGCGTTGACGGTGAAAAGACCGATTTCCCGACCGCCCAGGCGGCTGCAAATGCGGGGATCACGGCGATCCATCAGGAAACCGTCCTGTTTGATGAACTGACCGTCGCCGAAAACATCTTTCTGGGTCACGCGCCGCGCGGGCGTTTCGGTCTGATCGACTGGACTGCCATGACGCAGGACGCCACCCGCATCCTGCGCTCTATCGGGGCCGAGATTGATCCCGACCACCGGCTGCGCGATCTGGGCATTGCCAACAAGCACCTTGTTGCAATTGCGCGCGCGCTGTCGATCGACGCCCGCGTGGTCATCATGGACGAGCCGACCGCCGCGCTGAGCCACAAGGAAATCGAAGAGCTCTACGAGTTGGTCAATACCTTGAAAGCGCAGGGCAAGGCGATCCTGTTCATCAGCCACAAGTTCGACGAGATCTTCCGCATCGCCGACCGCTACACGGTGTTTCGCGACGGCCAGTTCGTCGGCGACGGCATGATCGAGGACATCACCGAGGCAGAGCTGGTCAAGATGATGGTCGGCCGCGATGTCAGCCAGATCTTTCCGGATCGCGACAGCACCATCGGTGACGACGTCCTGACAGTCGAAAACATGAGCCACCCGACCGAATTCGCCGATATTTCCTTCACCCTGCGCAAGGGCGAGATCCTTGGGTTTTACGGGCTGGTCGGTGCGGGACGTTCCGAATTCATGCAGGCGCTGTTCGGCATCACCCGCCCGTCCGGCGGGACTGTCTCCATGGGCGGCACGCCGGTGACGGTCCTGTCTCCGGCAGATGCGGTGGCCAATGGGATTGTCTATGTGCCCGAGGATCGCGGCAAGCAGGGGGCGATCACCAGCCTGCCGATCTTTCAGAACGTCACGCTTCCTTCCCTGTCCAAGACCTCGCGGAATGGCTTTCTCAAGATGGCCGAGGAATTCAAGCTGGCGCGGGAATATACACAGCGGCTTGATCTGCGCGCCGCGTCGCTGGACACGCATGTCGGCAACCTTTCGGGGGGCAACCAGCAAAAGGTGGTCATCGCCAAATGGCTGGCGACGCAGCCCAAGGTCATCATTCTGGACGAGCCGACCAAAGGCATCGACATCGGTTCCAAGGCCGCTGTGCATGACTTCATGGCGGAACTGGCCGCACAGGGTCTTGCGGTCATCATGGTCAGTTCGGAAATCCCCGAGGTTCTGGGCATGTCCGACCGCATCATCGTCATGCGCGAAGGCCGCATCGCCGCCGAACTGAGCGGCGCCGACCTCACCCCCGAAACACTCGTCCGCCACGCGGCCGGAATTTGAGGACAGATCCATGATCCAACGCCTTGCCACGTCGCGCGAAGCGCTTCTTCTGGGGGCCATCGTCGTGCTTCTGGCCGTGATCGCGACACGCTTTCCGGCCTTTATCACACCTGCCAATCTGGCGAATGTCTTTAACGACACGTCGCCACTGATCCTGCTGGCCATCGGTCAGATGATCGTGATCCTGACCAGGTGTATCGACCTGTCGGTGGCGGCAAATCTGGCCCTGACCGGCATGGTCGTGTCGATGCTGAATGTCGCAGTACCCGGTATTCCGGTGCCCGTCGTGTTGGTGGTTGCCGTGGGTCTGGGCACCCTGATGGGCATGTTCAACGGCATCCTTGTCTGGAAGCTTGATATTCCTCCCATCGTGGTGACGCTTGGCACCATGACCATCTTTCGCGGCATCATCTTTCTGATTTCCGATGGCAAATGGGTCAACAGCCACGAAATGAGCGCCGCCTTCAAGGCCTTTCCGCGCGCGGAATTTCTCGGGCTTGCGATGCTCAGCTGGATGGCGATCATCGCGGTCATCCTCTTTTACGTCGTGATGACGCGCACCACCTTGGGCCGGGCCATCTATGCCGCCGGGGGCAACCCCCACGCGGCGACCTATACCGGCATCAATGTCGGGCGCACGCAGTTCTGGGCCTTCACCATCTCGGGCGCGATTGCCGGGCTGACCGGGTATCTTTGGGTATCACGCTATGCGGTGGCCTATGTCGATATTGCCGGCGGCTTCGAACTTGATGTGGTGGCGGCCTGTGTCATCGGCGGCATTTCGATTGCCGGCGGGATCGGATCGGTCGGGGGCGCAGTGCTTGGGGCGCTTTTTCTTGGCGTCATCAAGAACGCGCTTCCGG
Source organism: Marivita sp. (assembly GCF_051859345.1). Taxonomy (GTDB): domain Bacteria; phylum Pseudomonadota; class Alphaproteobacteria; order Rhodobacterales; family Rhodobacteraceae; genus Marivita. The sequence goes on from NZ_JBHYFV010000021.1 coordinate 11,885, forward strand.
TGGTCAATATTTCCCCGTTCTGGCAGCTTGCGATTTCCGGCGGTGCCATCATCATCGCGGTTGCCCTGAACGCGCAAAGCAATCGGGCCAAGGGACGGATCATCCTCAAATCTGCGGAGCATGCGGCATGAGCAGTACATCCGAGATCCCGACGGGCCGGGTCATTCCCGACCGGCTCAAGTCGCCGCTGGAAGCCCGATTGAAAAGCTGGGAGACGCTGCTCTTGCTTGTGGCGATCCTGATCTTTGTCGCCAACAGCTTTGCCTCGCCCTATTTCCTGAACGCCTGGAACCTGAGCGATGCGACCTTCAACTTCACCGAAAAGGCGATGATCGCCTTTGCCATGGCGCTGTTGATCATATCCGGCGAGATTGACCTGTCGGTTGCCGCAATCATCGCGCTTGCCTCGACTGCCATGGGGGCGGCGGTTCAGATGGGGGCAGGGACGCCGGTGTTGATCCTGGTGGGCCTTGGCACCGGCCTGCTGTGCGGGGCATTCAACGGTGTTCTGGTCACGCGGCTTGGCCTGCCGTCGATTGTCGTGACCATCGGGACGATGAGCCTGTTTCGCGGCATCAGCTATATCGTTCTGGGCGATCAGGCTTATGGCGGTTATCCATCCGATTTCGCCTTCTTCGGCCAGGGCTATGTGTTCTGGATGATCTCGTTCGAATTCGTTCTTTTTGCCCTGTTGGCGCTGGTCTATGGCGTGGTGCTTCACATGACCAATTTCGGCCGGGCCGTCTATGCCATCGGCAACAACCCGACCGGCGCGCTGTTTTCCGGCATCCGCGTGGCGCGGGTGAAATTCATCCTGTTCCTGCTGACCGGGCTGATGTCCGGTGTCGCCGCCATTTGCCTGACGTCGCGCCTTGGCTCCACACGCCCCTCGATTGCGACGGGGTGGGAGCTGGAAGTCGTCACCATGGTGGTTCTGGGTGGCGTCAACATCCTTGGCGGATCGGGGACCATTCCGGGCGTCGTGATCGCGGCGTTTGTCATGGGGCTTGTCACCTTTGGTCTTGGGCTATTGAACGTTCCGGGCATCGTCATGTCGATTGTCATCGGTGCGCTGCTGATCGGGGTGATCGCCTTGCCCCGCCTGTGGAAGATGTGGAGAGCGTGATGCAGAAACATGCGTTCCGGATGCGGCTTAACCCCGGCTGTGCGGAAGAATACAAACGACGCCATGACGAGATCTGGCCGGAACTGGTCACCCTGCTGAAGACCGCCGGTGTGTCGGATTATTCGATCCATCTTGACGAAGAGACCCAGTGTCTGTTCGGCGTTCTGTGGCGGACGGACGATCATGCGATGGATGATCTGCCCAGCCACGAAATCATGCAGCGCTGGTGGGCCCATATGGCAGACATCATGGAAACCCGTCCTGACAACGAACCCGTGGCGGTGCCTCTCACCCCCGTCTTTCACATGCCATGACACGTCAACATGTCGCCGTCATCGACATCGGCAAGACCAATGCCAAACTGGCACTAGTCGACCTGGCCGACCTGTCCGAGATCGCCGTGGTCACACGTCCAAACACGGTGCTGCCCGGCCCCCCCTGGCCGCATTTCGATCTGGAGGGGCATTGGCAGTTCCTGCTGGACGCGCTGTCCAGGTTCCATCGCAGTCACGGCGTGGACAGCATTTCCATCACCACACATGGGGCCGCGGCCGTGTTGCTGGCCGAGGATGGCAGCCTTGCCGTTCCGATGCTGGATTACGAACACACCGGCCCCGATGATGTCGCTGCGGAATACGACGCCTTGCGGCCGGATTTTGCCGAAACAGGATCACCCCGGCTGGGGATGGGGCTTAACCTCGGCGCTCAGCTTTTCTGGCAGTTCAGGACAATGCCCGGCCTTCGGGACCGCACCCACCGGGTCGTGACCTATCCGCAATACTGGGGGTTTCGCCTGACGGGTGTTGCTGCGACGGATGTGACCTCTCTGGGCTGTCACACCGACCTTTGGAACCCGGCCACCGCCTCGTTCTCGTCTCTGGTCGTTACGTTGGGCCTGCGCGACATGCTGGCACCGGCCCGCAAATCAGCAGATGTTCTGGGGCCGATCCTGCCCGAGATCGCGGCGCGCACCGGGCTGGCCACCGACACACCGGTGTTTTGTGGTATCCACGATTCCAACGCGTCGCTCTTGCCGCATGTGTTGGGGCGCGATGCACCGTTCAGCGTGGTGTCCACCGGCACCTGGGTCATCGTCATGGCGATGGGCGGCACGGCCAGCACGCTTGATCCGGCGCGGGATACATTGATCAACGTCAACGCCTTGGGCCAGCCTGTTCCCTCGGCCCGTTTCATGGGTGGGCGCGAATTCGAGATGGCGATGGCAGGTGGGCGGGCCGATCCGACGACCTCTGATGTGGATCATGTGCTGGAAAGCGGCACCATGTTGTTGCCCGCTCTTGTATCCGAGTCAGGTCCGTTCCAGGGCCATGTCGCCCGTTTGGTTCCGAGTGAACCTACGGTCGGCAGCGGACAACGAAGCGCCGCAGTTGCGTTCTATCTTGCCCTGATGACCGGCACCTGCCTGGATCTTGTCGGCCATCGCGGTCCGGTGATCGTCGAAGGCCCGTTTGCGCGCAACCCGGCCTATCTTGACATGCTGGGCGCAGTGACGGGATCGGGGATCATTGCCGCAGTGACAGCAACCGGAACCAGCCAGGGCACGGCCCTGTTGGCCAGTGCCGGGAACCCGTACAGGATCACGTCCGACACCGTGATACCGCAACCCGATGCGGCCCGGCTCAATGCCTATGCCAAAGCCTGGAAAAGCCTGCTGACATAAAGCGCTGTTCCGGGCTGGGGTTCACCCGTGCGTTCAGGCTTTCTTCACGGTCTGACCGGGCACCAGCAAAAACCCGATATTGAGGCTGTCCTCCACTGGCTCGCCCTTGAGCCTGGCAACCATGGCTTGCGCAGCGGCCTGTCCCAGCTTGAGATGCGGCACATGGATCGAGGTCAGGCGTTTGCTCAGCACGGACGAGATTGGCATATCGCCCCATCCGGCGATGCCAATATCTTCGGGGACACTCAACCCGATACGCTCGCAGTACTGGAACCCGCCGAACGCCATTGAATCGTTCTGATAGAACACGCATTCAACGTGCGCCCCGGTCGCCAGCAACTGCTCTGTTCCGTAGTAGCCGGGATAGAAGTTCGCCGTGTCGTGCAAACAGAACTGCCGCGTGAGCGTGCCTCCGCCATCGGTCACGGCCTTGGTGAACCCGTCCAAACGGCGCGACGCCGCGTTGGCGACGTCATGCGACGTGCCGACATAGCCAAACGCGCGGTATCCCAGTCCGACAAGATACCGGCCCATCTCGTAGCCACTGTCGAAATGTGCAATTCCAACGCTAATGTCCATCGGGCTCGAATTCAGATCCCAAATCTCGATGATCGGAACACCGGCGTTCTTGAGCATATCCAAGGCGCGGGGCGAATGTGAGCGTCCGGTCAGGATCAGTCCTGCGGGCTGCCAGGACAGGACGGTTTCGATCCAGCTTTCTTCCTGATCGAGCGTATGCTGCGTCAGGCCAAGCACGGTCTGATACCCGTGCGAGCCAAGTTTCTGGTCGATCCCCTCAAGCACCTGGGCAAAGACTTCGTTGCCCAGATCGGGAATCGAGACTCCGACAAAAGTAGAGGTCGTGTCCCCGGCAAACAGGGTGGCCAGCCGATTCGGCAAATAGCCAAGCGCGTCGACCTGCGCCATCACCTTTGCGCGCGTTTTCTCGGAATAGCCGCCTTCACCCCGCAGGACTCGGCTGGCGGTCATCTTGGATATTCCGGCTGCTTCGGCAACCTTTGCCAAGCTTACTTTATTGTTTTTATTAGGTTTTTGTGACATAATCGCGTATTTAAGTTACCGGTAACTTTTTTCTTGACTGTTTGCCGTTGCCGCTCAAGACTTGGGTAACGTTACGGGTAACGCAAGCAATATGCAATTCCCGGAATTGGGGGGGGTGATGGGCGACCAAAGGCAAAGTGGCCTGTTTTTTGACAGCATCAACAAGCATTTCGGAGGCACCTATGCGCTTCGGGACGTGTCTTTGGCCGTGGGGCGCGGAGAAATCGTGGCGTTGCTGGGCGAAAACGGTGCCGGTAAGTCCACGTTGATCAAGGTTCTTGGCGGGATCCACAAACCGGATTCAGGGCAGGTTCTGATCGACGGCACGCCCTATGAACATCGCCCCGCAGGTTTCGGTGAAAGACAGAAGGTCGCTTTCATTCATCAGGATCTTGGCCTTGTCGAATGGATGACCGTGGCCGAGAACATTGCGCTGGCTTTGGGATTCAAGCGCAGCAACGGATTGATCCAGTGGCGCGAAGTCGAGCGGTTCGCGGCCGAGGCTTTGGCCCGTGTCGATTGCGACTTTGACCCGACAACGCGGGTAGAGGATTTGTCACGGACGGAAAAGTCGCTGGTCGCAATCGCCAGAGCCTTGGCTGTCGATAGCGAATTCCTGGTCCTTGACGAGCCCACGGCATCGCTGCCTGCCGACGAGGTAGAGCGGCTTTTTGCGGCGATACGTCCCCTGCGCGCAAAAGGCGTGGGCATGATCTATGTCAGCCACCGGCTTGACGAAATTTTTCGCATCGCGGATCGGGTGGCGGTGCTGCGCGACGGCGAGATGGTCGGCATCCGCAGTATCGAACACACCACGCCCGAAGAACTGGTGCTCAAGATCGTGGGACGCAAGACGCGGGTGACTGTGAAATCGGATCAGCCGCCGGGCAATGTGGTTCTTTCACTCAGCGGGTTTTCTGCGGGCAGTATCGGCCCACTTGATATGACCCTGCGACAAGGCGAAATCGTTGGGCTGGTGGGCCTGAGAGGCGCCGGGCACGAAGCCCTGTCGAGAGCTTTGTTCGGGGTTCAGCCGCACGAAGGGCAGGTTCTGCTCAACGGCAAAACGCCGGACCTTCGGTCGCCGCAACGGGCGATGAAATCCGGGATCGGGTTGGTTGCCAAGGATCGTACCGAAGAATCGGTGGCGATGAGTCTTTCGATACGGGAAAATACCTTTCTCAATCCGGACGGGATCGGACGGACCCTTCTGAACCTGCTGTCGCCAACACGCGAGGCCGAGCAGGCCGCGGATATCGGCAAGGAGCTTGGCCTTTCACCAAACGATCCGACGCTTGCGATCGAGGCTCTTTCGGGTGGCAACCAGCAAAAAGTGGTGATCGGGCGCTGGCTTGCGACCAAACGACAGCTGCTCGTCTGTGAAGACCCGACGGCCGGTGTCGATGTGGGTGCCAAGGCCGAGATCTATGCCCTGCTCAACACGGCGCTGGCAAAAGGGGTCGGCATCCTCGTGGTCTCAACCGATTTCGAGGAAATTGCCATGATCTGCCACCGCGCCATCGTCTTCAGCCAGGGGGCCATCGTCGAAGAACTGACCGGAACCCGGCTCAGTACCGAAAACCTCATTCAATCCGCATCGGCAAGCAACGCCGGGTCAGCAAGGGAACACGATCATGCAATCGCTTGAAAGCGGCGCGCTTGAACCGACAAAGGCAGACCTGAAAGGGCTGACATTCGGCAAACGCCTGATGCGATTCATCCCCGTGTACGGGCTGGTTATCCTGACGGTGTTCCTGATCGGCCTGTTTTCGATCCTTCTGCCGAACACGTTTCCAACGATGTTGAACCTTCGGGCGATTGTCTCGGACAAGGCCATCATTGCGCTGCTGTCGCTGGGCGCGATGATCCCGATGGCTGCGGGCAGGATTGACCTGACGGTGGGATACGGGATTGTGCTTTGGCACATTCTCGCAATCAGCCTGCAAACATTGCTGGGATTTCCCTGGCCCGTCGCGGTGGCGGTGGTGCTGATGCTGGGTGCGCTGACCGGGTTCCTGAACGGGATGCTGGTCGAAGTCGCCCGGATCGACAGCTTTATCGCGACGCTCGGGACCGGGACTGTCCTTTATGCGCTTGCCCTGTGGCACACCGGGGGACGGCAGATGGTGGGGGCGTTGCCCGAAGGGTTTTATGATATCTCGACCACCTTCGTCTTCGGCCTGCCGATCACCGGGTATTACCTGCTGGCGATCACCCTGGTGCTGTGGGTGGTGCTCGAATACACGCCGGTGGGCCGCTACCTCTATGCCATCGGTGCCAACCAGCGCGCGGCACAGCTGAACGGCATTCCCACCCGAAAATATGTGATCGGTGCCTTCATGGCCTCGGGTGCGATGACGGCGCTGGCCGGTGTCATTCTCGCGTCAAAGCTGCGGATCGGTCAGGCCTCGGTCGGCCTCGAGTTCCTGCTTCCGGCGCTTGTGGGTGCCTTCCTTGGCTCCACCACGATCAAGCCGGGGCGGGTCAATGTCTGGGGCACCATCATCGGTGTGGCGATCCTTGCCGTGGGGATTTCCGGCATTCAACAATTCGGGGGCTCTTTCTGGGTAGAGCCGCTGTTCAACGGGGTAACGCTGCTGATCGCCATTGGCATCGCAGGGTACGCTCAGCGCCGCAAGGGTGCAGCCAAGCGCTGAGACCACATGGCCCGAGCCTTCAACGAAAGGCGCGGACAACCACCACGCAAAGGGAGAAAACCATGCAGAAACGAAGCTTTATCGCAGGGCTGATGGCCAGCACATTGCTTGCAACGCCGGGTCTTGCACAGATGGGCTGGGACGGACCCACCACCGGGCCGACGGCGGCCGAGGGAAAATCCATTGTCGTCCTTGCGGGCGATTTGAAGAATGGCGGAATTCTTGGGGTGACGTCCGGGGTCGAAGAGGCTGCCGCGATCATTGGCTGGGACGTGCGCGTGCTCGATGGTGCCGGGTCGATTCAAGGGCGGACCGCCGCCATCGGACAGGCGATGGCCCTGCAACCCGACGGCATCATCGTCAACGGCTTTGACGCCATTGAACAGCAGGCCGCGCTGGAAGGTGTGACCGGCGCAGGCATACCGATGGTTGCGTGGCATTCTGGCCCCAAGATCGGCTGTGATGCGCCGGGCGGACTTTTTGCAAATGTGTCGACCGATGCGATGACCGTCTCCGAGGTCGCGGCGCAATGGGCGCTGGACGATGGGGGCGACACCGTCGGCGCGGTCATCTTCACCGACAGCACCTATCAGATCGCCATCGACAAGGCCGACCGCCTGAAAGAGGTGATCGAGGCCGGTGGTGGCACCGTGTTGGAATATGTGGACACGCCGATCGCGGATACGTCGTCGCGGATGGGTCCGCTGACCACGTCGCTGCTTCAGAAATACGGCGACAGCTGGACACACGCCCTGGCAATCAACGACCTGTATTTCGATTTTATGGGTCCGGCCCTGGCTGCGGCTGGAATCAGCAGCGAGGACGGTCCGCAGGCCGGGTCTGCCGGAGACGGCTCTGAAGCCTCGTTCCAGCGGATCCGGTCTGCCACATACCAGACCATCACCGTGGCCGAGCCTCTGAACCTTCAGGGCTGGCAACTTGTGGATGAACTGAACCGCGCCATTCAGGGCGAGCCTTGTTCAGGATATGTGACCTCTCCGGCCTTGGTGACGCAGGAAGGTCTTTCCAAGATCGAAGGCAATTCCTTCGATCCAGATATCCCCTACCGGGATGCCTATTCGGACATCTGGGGCAAGTAAACGTCCTCGCGGTGGCGCGTCCCACAGGGCGGGCCACGGGGATGGGGTCAAGAAACAATCAGCCTGTAACGCAGGACTCGGACGGCGTGATCGCTGACCGTGCCGGAAGGAGTGTGTCGTGTCGGAACCATTAGTAAGAATGCAGAACATCACAAAACGCTTCGGGGGTGTAACCGCGTTGTCAGACGTGAATCTCGAGGCGTATTCCGGTGAGGTCCTGGCCATTGTGGGGGACAATGGTGCGGGGAAATCGACGCTGATCAAGATCCTGACAGGGGTCTACCAGCCAACCTCGGGCGAGATTTTCCTGGGCGGAAATCCGGTGCAGTTCTCAAGCCACGCAGAAGCCACCGCGCATGGGATCGACGCGGTTTACCAAACGCTTGCCCTGGCCGATCATCTTGATCCGGCTGCCAACATGTTCCTTGGCAATGAACTTACCCACAAGGTAGCGGGTATGACATTGCTCGACAACAAGCGCATGCGCACGGAAACAGAGCGGGTGCTGATGGAGCGTCTGGGCGTGCGGCTCAAATCGCTGGATGCACCCACAGTGAGCCTGTCCGGCGGTCAGCGACAGGCCGTCGCCATTGCGCGTGCCGTGTATCACGACGATCTGCGTGTGCTGGTCATGGACGAACCGACCGCAGCGCTGGGCCCGCAAGAGACCGCGCGCACCCTGAAACTGATCGAAACCGTCAAGGCCCAGGGCATCGCGGTGATCCTGATCAGCCATTCGCTGGATGATGTGTTGCAGGTGTCTGACCGTATCCATGTGCAACGCCGGGGACGTCGTGTCGGCGTGGTGAACACCGCAGATACCACCATCCAGGAGGTGCTTGGCCTTATTGTTGGCGCAGCAGAGGAGGCAGCCTGATGTCCATGACCGATACGAACCGCCCGCTGACCGAACGGCTTGAACCCTATATCGCCATTATCGGGCCAATGGCGATGATCCTGGCAATTCTGCTGTTCATGGGGGTGGCCGAGCCGACGCGTTATTTCCGGACGACCAACCTCAATCTCATCCTGCTTGACGCCGCGCTGTACATGCCGATGGCCATGGCCATGACCTTTGTCATCACGCAGCGCGGCATCGACCTTTCGATCGGGTCCATGGCGGCGCTGTCGGGAATCCTGATGGCGTTCCTGATCAAGCAATACGGATTTTCGGTCTACATCGCCGTGCCCATCGCGATCGCGCTTGGTGCGATCATGGGTCTGATCAACGGACTGATCATCACGCGATTCAACGTGCCCGACCTGATCGGCACGCTGGCGATGGATCTTGTCTACCGTGGGTTCGCGCTGGTGCTGGCCAAGGGGCTGGTCCTGGCCCGGTTCCCCGATCTGCTGACCGATATCGGCCGTGGCCAGATCCCTGGATTTGTGCCCATTCCCGTGCTGATCGGGACCGCGACCATGATCGCGGGCTATCTTCTGCTCACCCGGACGTATTTCGGGCGCTATACCATCGCCATCGGATCGAACCCGGAAGCCGCTGAACTGACCGGGATCAGCGTCAAACGCCACAAGGTCTATGCCTATGTGCTCTGCGGTGCCTGTGCCGCGCTTGCGGGTGTCATGCTGACCGGCAAACTGAACGCCATCCAGGCGACCAGCGCCCCGTACTTCAACCTTCACGTCATTGCGGCGGTGGTTGTCGGGGGGACATCCCTGTTCGGCGGACGGGCCTCGATGCTGGGGTCGTTCGCGGGTGTCCTGCTTCTGTCAATGATGATCAACGCACTGGTCACCCTGCGGATCGAGTTCTTCTGGCAGTCGGTTGCCTCCGGCGTGGTGATCGTCAGCTCGGTCGCGCTGTATGCGTGGATGCAGAAAAAGGACCGCGACGGCGCTGCGGGCTGGCTTGCCGGTCTGAGAACGCCGGACGGACAGAAAATGCTGCGGTTCTCCGCAGCGCTCATCGGTGTGTTGATCGCTCTTCTGGCGATTGGCGCATTGTTTGCCGGTACTTCCGCACCCAGCGGTTGACCGGTCACATGCGGGGTGGTCGGCCCGGGGGTGCAGCCCCGACGCCGACCGATGGCTCCGCACTCATGCAAAGGGAGGAACCAGAATGAGACTTCTAACAACCACAGCCGTGATCGCAAGCGTGGCAACGGCCGCACTGGCCGATGGACACTTGCCGCTCAGGGAACTGCCCGGTATCGCAGAGCGCGATTACTGGGTGCCTGACGAGGTAAATGCCGAAGGCAAACTGGACGCACTGCAAGCCGTCGTTGGCGCCGATGCGGTGCCGTTTTCCGGCACTCTTGACGGTCCGATCCAGATCGCGCTGATCTATCCGTCCGCCGACACCTCGGATTTCTGGGCGCGCAACTATCTGGCGATGACCAAGAGACTCGACCAGTTGGGCATCGCCTACGAAACCACAGAGTTCGCCAGCCGCCAGATCGAACATTCGCTGCAATCGACCTATGCGAACCAGGTGGCGCAGGACGCGGATCTGTATGACTTTGTCATTTTCGGACCCTCGGAATTGGCCATCCAGGCCGACAATATCGACAAACTGGCCGGAAACGATGGTTTTGCCACCTATGTGTGGGCCTTTCATACCCCACTGAAGGATATCGAAAACCAGCCAGATACCTGGTTCGACTTTTCCTCTGCCGCAGGGGCGCTGACAATGTGCGAGTACATGATCAGCCGTCTGGGGGAAGGGATGACCATGGCATTGAACCGGGGGATTCCGGGCATCACCGACGACCAGCGTTCGGGTGACTTCAAGGCCTGCATCGAGGAAAAGGCAGGCTGGACCACGGTCTACGAACATTATGGTGAATATCAACGCGAAGGCGGTTTCGACGGCACGTCCCTCATCATGCAGGCGTATCCCGAAGCAACGGTGATTCATAACGCCAACACGGCGATGGCCATGGGCAGCGTTGAGGCACAGGTCTCGATGGGCAAGGAAAAGGAAATCTTCTCAACGGGATGGGGAGGCACCGGGCTTGAGCTGGACGCGATCCGGCGAGGTGAGCTTGATGCGACGCCAATGCGCATGGGCGACGACGTGGGCGCGGCAACTGCCGAAGCGATCAAGGCGCATCTCGAAAACCGGGCGGATGACCTTCCGCTTGTCTTCCTTGGCCGGATCACCGTCGCACATGACCAGATGTCGGCCGAAGAACTGGACGCGCTCCAGGAAGAGGCGTTCAGGTTCTCTGGCGTCGGAGCGCTTGAGCGCTGACTTGAAACCTGCGGCACCCCGAGAGACACCTTGGGGTGCCGCAAAGGGACAGATTGTCCAAAGCCGTCAATCTGCGCGACTTTGCCCGTGCTGCGGGCGTGTCGCGCCAGGCAACAGGACGCCGTCGTGAAGAGGAGCCACACCATGTATGGAGTGATTGAAGGCACGGGTTTCGAAGCGATCGAACCGGAGTTCGAAGCCTGCTTCATCGGGCACGCGCGTGTAGAACGCCTCTGGAGCGGCGCGCGCTGGTCCGAGGGGCCGGTCTGGTTCGCGGCGGGCCGGTACTTGCTTTGGTCCGACATCCCCAACAACCGCATCCTGCGATGGGATGACACGGATGGTGCTGTTTCGGTGTTCCGCCAGCCGTCCAACAATGCAAACGGGCACACAGTCGACCGCCAGGGAAGGCTGGTGTCCTGTGAACACCTGACCCGCCGGGTGACCCGAACGGAACACGATGGCAGTGTGACCGTTCTTGCCGACCACTGGCGGGGCAAACGGCTCAATTCGCCCAACGATGTGGTGGTGAAATCGGATGGATCCGTCTGGTTTACGGATCCCAGCTACGGGATCATGATGGACTACGAAGGTGATCGGGCCAAGAGCGAGATCGACGCCTGCCATGTCTATCGGATCGACCCGACCGGCGACATCACGATTGTGGCTGATGAGTATCTCAAGCCCAATGGCCTTGCATTCTCCCCGGACGAAAGCCTGCTGTACATCGCCGATACCGGGGCGACCCATCATGCCGGCGGTCCAAAGCATATCCGCCGTCATCGTGTAAACGCAGACGGATCCCTGTCGGGCGGCGACGTCTTTGCGGAATGCACCAATGGCCTGTTTGACGGGTTCCGACTCGACCGCGACGGACGCATCTGGACCTCGGCAACAGATGGCGTTCATTGCTACGCGCCGGACGGGCGGTTGATCGGCAAGGTGCTGATCCCGGAAATGGTGGCGAATGTCTGTTTCGGTGGTCCCAAGCTGAACCGGCTGTTCATCTGTGGGACAACCTCGCTTTACGCGGTGTTTCTGAACGTGAACGGGGTTTCCCCTGTGTAAGCGTGTCGAAGCCAGACGATGACGTTTCGATAAAATACTCTCGGTAAGGCAGAAAATATGTCCGACTATCTTGTTCAAACACAAAGGCTTACCCATGTTGCGGTCCTCGAAATGCTGCATGCGGCGGTTGATTGCGCCGAAGGATTGAGGCAGCCGCAATGTATCGTCATCGTTGATGCCAGCGGTGAAATCCTGGGCGAATTGCGGATGACCGGGGCCAAGTACCTGTCGCGGCACAGTGCGCGTGCCAAGGCGCGGACGGCGGCGTCGATCGGCGCACCTTCGGATACCATTCCCGAACCTGTCCGCCCGCAGATCGCAGCGGCAACGCAAGGGCAGGTGACCGGCCTTGGGGGCGGGTTGCCCATCCACATGGACGGTGTACTGGTCGGCGGCATCGGTGTGGGCTCCGGTAGCCCGGATCAGGATGTCGCGGTGGCGCGCGCCGCGCTCGCGGCGATCGGCGCCGATCTTCAGAACTGAATCTGCACCTTGATTGCCTGCCCTCGGTCCGATGCCAGATCAAAGGCGGCAACCGCATCGGCCAAGGGCAGGGTCTGTGTGATCAGCGGTGTCACATCCAGCCGCCCGGCCTTCATCATCTGCACAGCGGTGAAGAATTCCGCGTGAAAGCGGAAAGAGCCTCGCAGCTCTATTTCCTTGGCAGTCATCATCTGCACCGGCAGGGTCATGTCGCCGCCAAGGCCCAGTTGCATGATCACGGCACCGGGGCGCAGCGCGGGAATGGCAGCCGACAACGCCGTCGCCACACCTGAACATTCGAACAGAACGTCGAAATGGCCTTTGCCTGACGTGTAGCGCTCCAGCGCGGCGGACTCTTCGGCGACATTATGCGTGACGTCCGCCCCGACCGCCTGCGCCTTGAGCAGCGTAAAGGGGGCCACATCGGTGGCCGCCACCTGCGCGGCCCCTGCCGCGCGTGCCACCATCACGCAAAGCTGCCCGATCGGGCCACACCCGGTGATCAGGACACGCTTGCCCATAAGGTCTCCGGCGCGTTTCGCCGCATGCAGGACAACGGACAGGGGTTCGGCCATCGCGGCAGCGCCCGCGCTCAGCCCTTCCGCTCGGGCGCATTGCCGGGCGTCTGCAACGATGTATTCCTGAAACGCGCCCTGAATATGCGGAAACGGCATGGCCGACCCATAAAACTGCATGTCGACGCAGTGATTGTGCCGTCCCTCAAGGCAATAGGAACAGGCATAGCAAGGCCGCGAAGGCGACACCGCGACCAGATCGCCCTGTGTCAGGCTGGACACATCGTCTGCACAGGTCTCGATCCGACCCGAAACCTCGTGCCCCAGGATCATCGGCTCGCGCAGACGCACGGTGCCAAAGCCCCCGTGGTTGTAGTAATGCAGATCCGATCCACAGATCCCGCCGCGTTCCAGCCGGATCAGCACCTCGCCCGGACCGGGCGTCGGCATGTCGTGGGTTTCGATCCGCAGATCCTTTGCGGCATGGGCAACGATGGCTTTCATGTCAGGCCTCACAGAACCGGGGTAAGCAGCGGCTGGCCCGCGAAATGGGCCGTCAGGTTGTCGCGCAAAAGTTGGCCCATCGCCTGCCGCGTCTCAAGTGTGCCGCTGGCGTGATGCGGTTGCAAAAGCACGTTGGGCAAGTCAAGGAACCTTGGATCCAGCGCTGGTTCCCCTTCGAAGACATCCAGCGCCGCCGATCCAAGCCGCGCCTCCGAAAGCGCTGCGATCAGTGCCTCTTCATCAATGTTGGAGGCGCGCGAGATGTTGATGATCATGCCCTCCGGACCAACAGCGTCGATCACGTCTCGCCCAACGATATGCCGGGTCTCCGGCGATGCGGCCAGCGTCACGAACAGGAAATCCGAATGCCGAGCAAGAGCGACCGGATCGGCAATAAAGCTCCAGTCCGGTGCGTAGTCTTTCGCGGCGACATCCGAATAGGCAATCTCCATATCAAAACCGGCAAGCCGCTTGCCGACCTCAAAACCGATGCGCCCCAATCCCAGAATGCCCGCACGTCGACCAAAGACCCGACGCTTGAGCGGATAAAGCCCCTGTGTGGCCCAGGACCCGTCGCGCACCCAGGCTTCGGCGCCGATCATGCCGCGCGACTGGCACAGCATCATCGCCACCCCAAGGTCCGCCACATCCTTGGTCAGAACATCCGGCGTGTTCGTCACCCGGATGCCTCTTGCGCCACAGGCACCAAGATCGACCGCATCATAGCCGACGCCGTAGACCGAGATCAGTTCGAGATCCGGACAGGCCGCGATCATGCCAGCATCCGCACCCAGCTCTCCTCGGGTTGCGATGGCGCGCACATTTGGGCCGTGTTCCGCAAGAAAGGCGTCTCGATCACCTTCTTCGAACAGGCGCTTGGCATCGAAGGCAGCGTCGATCGGGTCCTGATCCCAAGCGGGATAGGGGCCGACCTGAAGGATGACGGGTTTGGACATGCGTGCGATTCCCTGTTGACAAACTTTGGTATCGGTAACATGGTATCGGTAACAGAAGTCCTCGGCAAGGGCTTTTCGCCCGCGCCTCAGACCGAAGGGAAAGACGGATTATGGCAGTGCAGGATTTGTTCACGCTCGAGGGTCGCCGCGCCTTGGTGACTGGGTCGTCGCAGGGCATCGGATTTGCACTGGCGCTTGGGCTGGCGCAGGCCGGCGCGCGCCTTGTGTTGAACGGGCGCGACACCGCCAAGCTGGAACAATCCGCCGACGCATTGCGGGCAAAGGATGCGCAGGTCGAGATACTGGCGTTTGACGTCACCGACCACGAGGCCGCGCGCGCAGCCGTCGATGGGTTCGAGGCTGATCGTGGTCCGATAGATATCCTGATCAACAACGCAGGGATGCAACACCGCACGCCATTGGAGGATTTTCCTGCCGACGCCTTCGAACGCTTGTTGCAGACGAACATCGCGTCGGTGTTCCACGTCGGTCAGGCCTGCGCGCGCCACATGATCGCGCGCAAGCAGGGGAAGATCATCAACATCGCCAGCGTGCAGACCGCGCTCGCCCGTCCCGGCATCGCGCCCTACACGGCCACCAAAGGTGCGGTTGCCAACCTGACCAAAGGCATGGCTACCGACTGGGCGCGCCATGGGCTGCAATGCAATGCGATTGCTCCGGGCTATTTCGATACTCCGTTGAACGCCGCGCTGGTGGCCGATCCCGAATTCTCGGCATGGCTGGAAAAACGAACTCCCGCAGGACGTTGGGGCCAGGTCGAGGAACTGGTCGGCGCTGCGGTGTTTCTGGCATCGGATGCGTCGAGCTTCGTCAACGGGCACACGCTTTTCGTTGACGGCGGCATCACGGCGAGCCTGTGACGATGCGCTGCTATGTCCTCATGGGTGTGTCGGGCTGCGGCAAGTCTTCGGTGGGTCGGGCCTTGTCGATCCTCTGTGACATGACGTTCATCGACGCCGACTCTCTGCATCCGCAAGAAAACATCGACAAGATGTCCAGCGGTCAGCCGTTGACCGATGAAGACCGGCTGCCGTGGCTTGAAACGGTCGGGGATACATTGGCTGAAACGCCGGGGCCGGTGGTTGTCGGCTGTTCGGCCCTCAAGAGGCGCTACCGCGACATCATCCGCGCACATGTCCCCGAGCCGGTCCGGTTTCTTCATCTGGACGCTGCGCAGACCGTCTTGTCTGCCAGGGTCACCGGTCGCACAGGGCATTTCATGCCACCCGCCTTGTTGCAAAGCCAGTTCGATGCGCTGGAAGGTCTTGCTGCCGGCGAACTGGGCGCACGCATCAATATCGCCCAGCCCTTTCCCGGTGTGATCTGCCAATCCGAAACCTACGTCAGGGAGACCATGATATGACCCAAAACATTGCATTGATCGGTGCAGGGGCCATGGGCGGTGCCATCGGAACCCGGCTGCTGGAAACCGGAAGCCGCTTGGCGGTCTTTGACCTTGATCCCGAAAAAGTCGCCGCACTGGTCAAAAAGGGCGCAGTTGCAAGCGAAAGCGCCGCAGACGCCGCGCGCGACGCAACGGCGGTCATTACAAGTCTGAACGCCTCCAAGATCGTCGGTCTTGCAGCCTTTGGGAAGGATGGCATCTGCGAAGGCGCTGCCCCCGGAACGCTGATTATCGACATGTCCTCGATTGACCCCGAGGCCACGCGCAAATTCGCCAGGATGGCGGTCGAGCAGGGGCTGGCCTGGGTCGACAGCCCACTGTCCGGCGGCGCGCCAAAAGCGCTGATCGGTGAGCTGACAGTGATGATGGGCGGTGACGCGGCGGATGTGACGCGTGCGCAGGAGGTCTTGAAAGACGTGGCCTCCAACATGACCCATATGGGTGGGGCAGGGGCAGGACAGACCACAAAGATCATCAATCAGGTGCTCTGCGGACTTGGCTTTCTTGCCGTGGCTGAAGCCACACAATTGGCTCTGGATGCCGGAGTTGACGCCGAAAAGATACCCGTTGCCCTGAAGGGCGGTCGGGCCGACAGCGCGCTCTTGCAGGAATACATGCCGCGCATGGCACGTCGGGACTATCGCCGCACCGGACGCATCGACAACATGGTCAAGGATCTGAACATGGCCGCCGACCTGTCGCGCCAAACCGGGACTTCCATGCCGATGACCGCGCTCTGTGCCGAAATCCACCGCATGTTGACCGCTGCCGGACTGGGTGGCGAGGATCAGGCGGCCGTCATGGAATTCTTCAATGGTGCCCAAAAGGACATAACCCCATGATCACTCGTTTTGCGCTGTTTGAAGGCTCTGTCAAACCCGGTCGCACCGCCGCGTTCCGTGCTGCTGTCCGGGACCGCCTCGTGCCTCTCTGGACACAATTTACCGGAAACACGGAGGTCCGCGTGATGTTCAGCGAAGACCGCGACGAAGGGGCGCCAGAATTTCCGCTGATCCTCGCAATCAGCTATCCAGACCGGCAAACGATGGATGCCGCTCTTGAATGCCCGGCCCGATACACGTCAAAAGACGTGACAGGTGAGATCGTGGCCGAGTTCTTTGAGGGCCGCATTCACCATCATGTAACCGAGTTGAACACCTACACGGCATAGGAGACCACGCTATGGGCGCACGGGTGACGATGCGGGACGTCGCACGAGAAGCGGGTGTGTCGCCGATGACAGTGTCGCGCGCGCTCAAACAGGACGGGTCCGTCAATACCGCAACCCGCACTCTGGTCCGGCAAGCGGCGGACAAGCTGGGGTATGTCTATGACACGACAGCCCAGGCCTTCCGTGCGCAACGCAGTGGCTTTCTGGCCGTTACGCTGCCCTCCATCAACAACGCCAATTTCGCCTCGACCCACCGCGCCTTGACGCAGTCACTGGTGGGGACGGATCTGCAACTTCTTCTCGGGATCACCAACTACCGGGTCGAGGAGGAAGAAAGGCTGATGCGTCAACTCCTTGCCCGGCGTCCCGAAGCCGTAGTTCTGACGGGTGGGCATCACAACGCGGCGACCCGCAAATTGCTGGTGTCGATCAATGTGCCGGTGATCGAGATCTGGGACTTGCCGCCAGACCCCATCGGTCATGTCGTCGGCTTTTCGAACGCGGGCGCGATGGCTTTGGTCGTTGCCCATCTGGTCGAAACGGGTCGGCGAAAATTCGGGTTTATCGGCGCGTCGGCCGACAGCGACACACGCGGCGCAGAGCGTCGACACGGTGCGGTCGAGGCTGCGCGCACGTTTGGCCTGCCCGAGATCGTTCAGCTTGACGCAGGTCCGGCGCCGGTTTCCATGTCGGACGGCGCCCGCGCGGTTGAAAAGGCAGGAGACATCCTGCATAATCTCGATGCCCTGATCTGCGTATCGGATCCTGTCGCCTTTGGTGCCATGATGGCCCTTCAGCGCATGGGCTTGACCGTGCCGGACGATATCGGTGTGACCGGCTTTGGGGCATTCGAGATCGCCAGGATCGCGACCCCGCGGATCACCACCGTTGACGTCGGTGCGGAACAAATTGGTCAAGAGGCCGGCTTGGCCATTCTCTCGCTTTTGAATGGCAGTCAATCCAGTGATGCCCCATTGCGGATCACCTTGACGCCCAAGCTGCAACCTGGAAATTCGACATAACGGAAGTCGCAAAGCGCAGCACCAGATGCGCAGATTTTCCGCTGACCCGGCATTGATGAACCGGCAGGCCGATGCGTTTTCGATACCTCTCAGATCATCAGACAACACTCCAGACAGGGAACGGTGTGCAACTGGACCCTGCCTCGTCTTGCGCCCAGCGGGATAATTCCGACAAAAAAAGTCGGATTGACATATCCGACTCATTCACTCAGATATGAAACACGCCTCCCTGCCACGCCGACCAGCCGAGTCGGCGAAGCCTGGGAGAACCGAAGAGAGCGCGACAGATGAAAGAGCGACATGCAGGGCAGTCCGCGTCAGGCAGAACACGGGCTGAGCCGTCCCTTGGAGTCGATGATGTCTGGGGTCTGCTCGCAAGCAGTGAGTCATGCAGACCCTACAGTGTCGAATGGCTTCTGGACTGGATCGAAACGCGCAGCGAGACCCCGAGATGACCAATGCGGACGCGCAAAAGCAACAGACCGTTCCCCGGACCGAACCGCCGACCCACGACGCGGTGGATCTGACCCGTGGCGGGAATCAGGCATGGATCGAACATTCAGGACAGATTTATGTGCTGCGCATCACGCGTGCCGGCAAGCTGATCCTCACCAAATAGGGCAGGGACGATGAGTAAACATGTCAGCATCCGAGGTGCCGCACCGGTGGGCCATATCACCGACCTGGAGCCGCTCGAAGCGACAGCAGTGCTTTATCTGCGGCTCTGGTGTGACAGCCCGTGCGCGCAACAAAAGGTCTGGAACGACCTCGCCAGCGGCCTTGGACCGGTGGCTGGGCGACAGGCCCTGAATGCTCTCGAAGACCTGTGTGGTCTGTGTGTGCGTCACGGTCGCCGCGCGCTCATGCGGCATCAGCCGACCTGCAAATGTCTGGGCGCGGATGAAGCCTGCTTTGCCAATCTCGTGGCGCTTGCCACCGAAGGAGAGCGCGAAGACGCGCTCTTGATGGCGACCCTTCTTGTCCGTCCCGATGTGTCCCCGCACCTTGCGGCGGCGGCGCAGACCTTGGGACTCGCAATCAAGCGCATGGCGCTGAAGCCCACCCACCGGGCGACAACTGCCGCCTCTCAAAAACTCCACTAACGAAGGACAGTAAACTCATGAAGCATGTCGCAATCGGACTAAGCCTGCTTTCCCTCGCCTCGGGTCTTGGCCAAGCCGCACACGCCCAGTCAGCCGCCGACGTCGTCGACACCTATGCCGATATCGCCCAGGCAAAATACGAGGACAGCCTGACCGCCGCGCGCGCGCTGAACGATGCTGTCGCCGCCTTGATCGCCGCGCCGTCCCCCGAGGCATTGCAATCCGCGCGCACCGCATGGATCCGCGCACGGGTTCCCTACCAGCAAACCGAGGTCTACCGCTTTGGCAATGCCGTGGTGGACGACTGGGAAGGTCGGGTGAATGCCTGGCCACTTGACGAAGGACTTATCGACTATGTCGCAGGTGCCTATGGCGGTTCAACCGACGAAAACCAACTGGCGGCGCTTAATGTGATCGCCAACCCGACCTTCACGCTTTCGGGCACCGACATCGACGCGTCCGAAATCACTCCGGCCCTGCTTCAGGACAAACTGCACGAGGCAGACGGGATCGAGGCAAATGTCGCCACCGGCTATCACGCCATCGAATTTCTGCTTTGGGGGCAGGATCTGAACGGGCACGGCGATGGCGCGGGCAACCGTCCATGGACCGACTACGCACAAGGTGATGCCTGCACCCACGACAACTGCGACCGACGCGCGGATTACCTTGCCGCCGCGACCGAACTTCTGGTGTCCGATCTGGAATGGATGGCGGCACAATGGACCGAGGGCGGCAGCGCGCGCACAACCCTGATGGAAAACGAACAGGCCGGGCTATCGGCCATGCTGACCGGCATGGGCTCGCTGTCTTATGGCGAACAGGCCGGTGAACGGATGCGGCTGGGCCTGATGCTCAACGACCCCGAGGAAGAGCACGACTGCTTCTCGGACAACACCCACAACAGCCATTATTACGACGGGCTGGGTGTGCAGAACGTCTATCTTGGCGAATATGTCCGGATCGACGGATCGCTGGTTTCCGGGCCATCCCTGTCTGACCTCGTGGCCGAAGAAAACCCGGCGCTTGATACCGAAATGGGCGTACGCCTTGGCGAAACGATGGCCGCGCTTGGTCGGATCAAGACCGCCGCCGAGGCGGGGTTCGCCTATGACGAGATGCTGGAGCGCGGCAATGCCGCAGGTGAGGCTCTTGTGATGGGTGGGGTTGATGCCTTGATCGCGCAGACGCGCTCCATGGAACGGGTTGTCACCGCGCTTGGCCTCGACGGCATCGCCATCGAAGGGTCCGACAGCCTCGATAATCCGGGCGCAGTCTTTCAGTAAAGCAAACCGCCGGAGCGCAGCCGCGCTTCGGCACGACCAAACGGGGATCACCCATGATCGTCTGCCACTGCACCAACATCACGGATCACGACATCCACGCCGCCATCGACTGGATGCGCGCGGCGGACCCCGCTACCATCATCACACCGGGAAAGATCTACCGCGCGCTTGGCAAGGCGGCTGATTGCGGGGGCTGCGTCGCTCTTTTCGTTGGAACGATGCGCAAGAACGACAATCTCGAAGTACCCATGCACCTGCGCGGCTTGCGCCGTGCGGCAACACAGGAAAAGGAAAAGACAGATGAAGGGCGAAGACAAGGTCATCGACTATCTGAACCGCGCACTGCGCAGTGAACTGACCGCAGTCAGCCAGTACTGGCTGCACTACAGGCTGCAAGAGGACTGGGGTCTCGGCCACATGGCAAAGAAAAGCCGTGAGGAATCCATCGAAGAGATGCACCACGCCGACAAGCTGATCGCGCGCATCCTGTTTCTGGAGGGGCACCCGAACCTGCAAAAGCTTGATCCGATCCGGACGGGACAGGACCCGAAAGAGACGCTGGAATGTGATCTGGCGGCCGAACAGGAAGCGCGGGCGCTCTACAAGGAGGCGCGCGAGTATTGTGCATCGGTTGGTGACTGGGTGACGAAAGAACTGTTCGAGGAACTCCTTGCCGATGAGGAAGGCCATATCGACTTTCTCGAAACCCAGCTTGACCTGCACGAACGTGTCGGCGCCCAAAACTATGCCCACCTCAATGCGTCGCGAATGAATGAAGCCGAGTAACACGTTTCTGACGGTCACGGTGATGGTCGCCGCTGCAACCCTTGTGGTGCAGGCGAACCCCACACCACCGTGGGCGGGGCTGGAAGATCTTCATTTAGACATCCAGCCCCGCACTCAGACCGAGCGTGATCGTGTCGCCGCCGTCACGGCCAAGCCTGCGGATGTTTCGGCACCCTGGCCGTTCGAGGAAAACCCCGGAGGCGCACAGACTGTGCGGGCGCGGGGAACAGCGGATGCGTTCTCTCAACCTGCCGCCAACCTTACCTTCGAACAGGAACTTGATTTCAAGGTCGGCAACGGGATGTTCCGCCGGGTCTGGGTCTCTGCGCCCGCCTCGACCATCGCCTCGGACGGGCTTGGCCCGCTGTATAATGCGCGTTCGTGTCAGCGGTGCCACTTGAAGGACGGCCGCGGTCATCCGCCGGAAAGCCCCCAAGACGACGCCGTGTCGATGTTCCTGCGGGTCTCCATCCCCGTCCCAAGACTTGGCCCGACCGAGGTTGCCGACCTCGAACGCTACATTGCCGGAACCCATCCGACCGCACCCGAACCGACCTACGGCACGCAGCTTCAGAATTTCAGCCTGCCCGGACACGCCGCTGAATACCGTCTCGACGTGACCTACGAGACGTTTGACGTGCCGCTGTCCGGCGGCGATGTGGCGACACTGCGTCGCCCGACCTACGCCGCCACCGATCTTGGCTATGGCCCTCTGCACCCCGACGCGATGCTGTCCCCACGCGTGGCGCCGCAGATGATCGGAATGGGACTGCTCGAGGCGATCCCGGTCGAGGACATCCTTGCCTGGGCCGATCCTGACGATGTCGATGGTGACGGAATATCGGGTAATCCGCAAATCGTCTGGTCGGATGTCCATGACCAACCGATGCTGGGCCGGTTCGGGCACAAGGCAGGCAATCCGACCGTGTTGGAACAGACCGCAAGCGCGTTTGCGGGTGATATCGGCATCTCGAACCCGATCCATAGTGCCGGTTCGGGGGAATGCACCGATGCGCAGACCGATTGCACCGCAGCGCTTGATGGCAGTGACCCGGAACAGGGCGGATTGGAAATCGACCAGACGGGCCTTGATCTGGTGACCTTTTACAGCCGCACTTTGGCAGTGCCAGCACGACGCGACGTCGATGATCCGAATGTGCTGCGCGGGCGGCAGGTGTTTTATGACACCGGTTGCGCCTCCTGCCACCGACCAAAATATGTCACCCATCGCCTGCAAGGGGACAACCCTGCCAGCTTCCAGTTGATCTGGCCCTTTACCGATCTGCTTCTCCACGACATGGGGGACGGCCTTGCCGACAACCGGCCAGAGGGCCGCGCAGACGGGCGCGAATGGCGCACTGCGCCGCTTTGGGGGATCGGCATGACCGAAACCGTCTCGGGGCACAGCTTTTTCCTTCACGACGGCCGCGCCCGCTCGCTTCTGGAAGCGGTGCTGTGGCATGGGGGTGAAGCCGAACGCGCCCGCGACAGGGTGATCGACATGCCCCCGGAAGACCGCGCCGCCCTGATCCGCTATCTGGAGAGCTTATGACTCGCATCGCCATCCTCGCCCTGATCCTCGGTCTTGCCGGCCCGGCCTGTGCCGGCGTCGACAAAGCACTCGACCGGCACATCCTGCCGGGTCTGACCGGGTTTGTGGCGGCGACAGAGGATCTCGCGCAGACCGCAACCGCTGAGTGCCGACCCGAGGTCGTGGCACCTGCGTACAATGCCGCCTTTGATGCGTGGATGCCAGTCGCCGACCTGCGTCTTGGCCCCTCTGAAACGGGCGCGCTTTCGATTGCGTTTTGGCCCGATACGCGCGGCTTTACCCAACGCACGCTGTTGCAGTTCGTCGCCGAGCAGGACCAGATCGCGTTCGATCCACAGGGATATGACGCCGTGTCCATCGCCGCGCGCGGGCTGTTCGCGCTTGAAAGGCTGCTCTTTGATCCGGACTTTACCGACTATGACCCCGACAGCTATACCTGCACGCTGGTACAGACCATCGCCACCGATCTTGCCCGGCAGGCCAAGGCGCTCGAGACTGCGTGGCGGGATGATTTCGATGACATTCTGAGGACCGCGGGTGACGCCGGGAACGCCACCTATCTCGATCAAGGCGAAGCGCTGCGCGCGCTTTATACGCAGCTTCTCGGAGGGCTTGAATTCACCGCCGACCAGCGCCTTGGCCGTCCGATGGGCACGTTTGCGCAGCCCCGTCCAACCCGCGCCGAAGCGTGGCGCTCAGAGCGGTCCCTGCGCAATGTGCGTCTGTCGGTCGACGCGGCACGCGCGCTTGCACATACGCTGGTCGAAGGCGATCTGCCGGAAACCGACGCGGCCGCTGCGCAGGTCCATGAGATGGCAAACCGCGTCTCTGATCCCGGATTTCAGGACGTGGCCGATCCGCAGAGCCGTCTGCATGTCGAACTCCTGCAACAGGCGGTCCGCAACATGCATGCCGCGATCGAAGCCGAGATCGGCGCGCCCCTTGGCATCGCGCCGGGATTCAATTCGCAGGACGGAGACTGAGCGATGGCAACACGCCGCAGTTTCCTTGCCACGCTTTTTGCCGCTGGTGCAGCGCCCCGGTTTGGTTGGGCCGCCGTCGGCAACCCGTCTTTTGTCGCCGCCGCGAAAGAGGCCGCCGGGGGTTTTGCGCTCTTTGGTCTTGATGCACATGGCGACGTCACCTTCCGCGTCCCGCTTCCTGCCCGCGGCCATGCCGGCGCGGGCCATCCGTTCCGGGCCGAGGCTGTGGCCTTCGCGCGCCGACCGGGGACATTTGCGCTTGTGCTTGACTGCGCGACCGGCCAGGTGCTTCATCACCTCGCACCACCCGAGGGCCGTCAGTTCAACGGCCATGGCGTTTTTGCCGAAGACGGTGCGCTTCTCATGACAAGCGAACAACGTGCCGACGACAGCGTCGGGGTGATCGGCCTGTGGGATGTCGAGGCGGGCTACCGGCGGATCGGAGAACATCCAAGCGGTGGCATTGGCCCGCATGACCTGCGCCTGATGCCGGATGGCGCGACGCTGGTCATTGTCAATGGCGGCATTGCGACGGACCCAACGGACCGCACCAAGCTCAACATCAGCAAGATGCGACCCAACCTGACCTATCAGGATCTCGGGGGGACAATCCGGGACCAGGTCGAACTGGACGCCGATCTGCGGCAGAACTCGATCCGCCACCTTGCGATCCATCCTGATGGTCTTGTCGGATTTGCAATGCAATGGGAAGGCGAAGCCGGTGCTGCCACGCCGCTTCTCGGGCTCCATGAAAGGGGGCAGGCGCCACTGCTGGCCGAGGCACCGCTTGGTGATGAACTGGCGATGCAGGGCTATGCGGGCAGCATCGCTTGCAGCGGCAACGGCACCGAAATCGCCATCACCTCGCCGCGCGGCGGACGGCTGCACCGCTTTTCAACCGATGGCACCTTCCTGGGTGCCGTGTCCCGCGCCGATGTCTGCGGCCTTGCGTCCCGCGACGAAGGCTATCTCGCAAGCGACGGGCTTGGTGGCCTCATCGCCGTCACATCAGGCGCAACAACACCACTCAGCCGCGCCAACTGCGCCTGGGACAACCACATCGTGGCGCTCTGACCGGGTCTGCAGCATCCCGATTCTCCCCATGACGGCTCCTGAACCAAAGACGCGGATATTGACCGGCTGTTTCAGAAAGCCTAAAGCAGGGATGTGGCGATTTGTTACCGGATTGCGGGCCACGTTAAACATGCCGCTAAAAGGTCAGCCGAAAGCCCCTTTCGCTTGGCCGGAACGGGGCTTTTTTGATGGGTTGAGGCCCATATAGGTGAAGATATGAAAGACAAGAAACCACGAACACGACTGGTCCATGGTGGCACGAAACGCAGCCAATGGGGCGAAGTGAGCGAGGCGATTTTCCTCACTCAGGGCTTTGTCTACGACAGCGCGGAACAGGCTGAACAGCGGTTCATCAAATCGGGTCCGGACGAATACATCTATGCCCGCTACGGCAATCCGACCGTTGCGATGTTCGAAGAACGGATCGCGATGCTCGAGGGGGCCGAGGATGCCTTTGCCACCGCCAGCGGCATGGCGGCGGTCAATGGCGCGCTGATGTCGATGCTCAAGGCCGGTGATCACCTTGTGTCTGCGCGGGCGCTGTTCGGCTCGTGCCTGTATATCGTGGAGGATATTCTTCCCCGGTTCGGCGTCGAGGTTACGCTGGTGGACGGCGCCGATCTGAATCAATGGCGTGCGGCTGTGCGCCCTGACACCACGGCGGTGTTCTTTGAATCGATGTCGAATCCCACGCTGGAACTTGTTGATATCGAAGCGGTTTCCGAAATCGCACATGCGCAAGGCGCGTTGGTGGTGGTCGACAACGTGTTCTCGACTCCGATCTTTTCCGATGCGATCGGGCAGGGCGCGGATGTGGTGATCTACTCCTCGACCAAGCATATCGACGGGCAGGGGCGCACGCTGGGCGGGGTTATCCTTGGATCGCGCGATCATATCCGCAAGGTGGTCGAACCCTACATGAAGCACACGGGTGGTTCCATGTCACCTTTCACGGCCTGGGTGCAGGTCAAGGGATTGGAAACGCTGGATTTGCGGGTTCGGGCACAGGCGCAATCCGCGCACGCGATTGCCGAAGCTCTGATCGGGCATGCCGCGTTGCGTCAGGTGATCTATCCTGGTCTGCCATCGCACAGTCAGGCTTCGCTGGCCGCTCGCCAGATGGGGTCAGGCGGCACAATGCTTGCCATCGAACTGGCAGGCGGCAAAGAGGCGGCGTTTGGGTTTCTCAATGCGCTGGAGGTGATCATCATCTCCAACAATCTCGGGGATGCGAAAAGTATCGTCACCCATCCCGCCACCACGACCCATCAGCGCCTGAGCGCCGAACAGCGCAACGCGTTGGGGATTACTGACGGATTGGTGCGGCTTTCGGTCGGAATCGAGGATACGGATGATCTGATCGACGATATTGTGAACGCGCTTAACTCTGTCTGATCGCGGGTTTTTCCCCTTATGACTGATCTGGGATCTGAGGTAGACCGTAAAAAAGGGAAGTGGAAATAACCGGGCGGATGCCTATCTTTAGGCCATGTCCATCAGGCGAGGGGGCCTGCGTATGAATATCCATACACCTGAGATTGACCGCAAACCAAGCCGCGAAGAGGCCGAGGCCGCCTTGGCGCTGCTGCGGCAATGGGCCGGCAAATCGCACGATGGTGAGATTGACCAGGTTGATCCTGTGCTGCGCCGTCTGGTCGATGGCGAAACCGACAGCTATCCGGTGCTTGCCCGCAAGTATCCCGACGGGTTCGCAGTGGACGGAGATTACAAGGATTCCCTGCCGGACCTGCAGAACGGCCCGTCCGCCCTGATTCGCGGGGCAAACCGGGGCATCCAACATGTCGGGATCTCGAATTTTCGTCTGCCGATCAGCTATCACACCCGCGACAATGGCGACCTGACGCTTGAGACCAGCGTGACCGGGACTGTCAGCCTTGATGCCGACAAGAAGGGCATCAACATGAGCCGCATCATGCGCTCTTTCTATGTGTATGCCGACAAGACGTTCAGCTTTGGTGTGATCGAAGCGGCCCTGGACGACTACAAGAGCGATCTTGAATCCTTCGATGCCCGGATCAACATGCGTCTGTCCTTTCCAATGCGTGTCGACAGCCTGCGTTCCGGGCTGTCGGGCTTCCAGTATTACGATATTGCGCTGGAGCTTGTGGACATCGACGGTGTGCGACGCAGCATCATGCATCTGGACTATGTCTACAGTTCGACCTGCCCTTGCTCTCTGGAACTGTCGGAACACGCGCGGCGCGAGCGGGGGCAGTTGGCCACACCGCATTCGCAGCGCTCTGTTGCGCGGATTTCGGTTGAGGTGACGACTGGCAAGTGCCTGTGGTTCGAAGACCTGATCGACATGTGCCGCAAGGCTGTGCCGACCGAAACGCAGGTCATGGTCAAGCGCGAGGACGAACAGGCCTTCGCCGAACTGAACGCCGCCAATCCGATCTTTGTCGAAGACGCGGCGCGCCTGTTTGCAGAACAGCTTCAGGCTGATCCGCGCATTGGCGATTACCGGGTTCTGGCAAGCCATCAGGAAAGCCTGCACAGCCATGATGCTGTGTCGGTCCTGACTGAAGGCGACCTGTTTGCCGCAGAAAGCCTTGATCCCAAACTGTTTTCAACGCTGTTTCACGTCGGCTGAGACCAATCAGATGCAACTTCGGATCAACGGCGGCTTTGGCCGCCGTTTTTCATTTGGCCAGGTGGGACGCAACTTCGCTCGCATCCACAAGCAGCCCATTCCCTGACCACATTGCCATTTCGCGGTGCAACGCCCGATGCCATGCGCGGACCTGTGTCGTGATAATCCCACACCGTGACATCGGCTGGCGCGTTCAGGATAGTTCGTCACGCACCGTCACTGACTCCGACGTAGCATCAGAATCGGGAGGAAACCGCGTATTCTTGAAAGAGGTTTCCAATGTCACACGAACCGCTCAGGATGACATTCATCCAGCCCGGACTGCGATCAAGGATTGATCTGTTCTTTGCCGAAAAAGGCCAGGGTTTCAACGCGGCCAGCTATGTCAGGCCACGTCTGGACAGCATCCTGCGACTTGAAGCGATGAGCGATGCAGAGCTTGCCGCGTTTGGACTGACGCGGGACGGGATCCTGCCATTTGTGTTCGAAGACTGTTTTGCCGAAACAAAGCACCGGGACCGACCGGCGAACGCTTGACACCCCCGCGATCCGGGGCCAACGCTTTGCCTCATGTTCGACATCCGACCCGTTGCATATGTGATCGGCCTTCTGGTCGCTGTTCTCGGGGCGACGATGCTGTTGCCGATGCTGGTTGATCTGGCCGAAGGGCGTGGCGAATGGCATGTCTTCCTGCAAAGCTCTGTTCTGACGATGTTTTCCGGTGGCCTCATTGCCCTTGCCTCGGCCAATGGCGTGAAGGAAGGATTGTCGATCCAGCAGACTTTCCTGCTCACCACGGGTGTTTGGGTGGCGCTGCCGATTTTCGGAGCCATTCCCTTTGTCCTCGGCGATACCGATGCGCGCTTTGTGGACGCGTTTTTCGAAGCGATGTCCGGTCTCACCACCACGGGCTCCACCGTGTTGTCCGGGCTCGATGATCTGCCCAAGGGCATTCTGCTCTGGCGCGGATTGCTGCAATGGCTGGGCGGCATCGGTATCATTATTGTCGCCATGGTGTTCCTGCCCGAACTCCGGGTCGGCGGGATGCAGATCTTCCGCGCCGAAGCCTTTGACACAATGGGCAAGATCCTGCCCCGCGCAACCGAGATCGCGGCCTCGATCTCGACCATCTACATCGCCATCACGATCGCCTGCGCCGCCAGCTACTACATCGTGGGCATGAATTTTTTCGATGCCACGGTGCATGCGCTGACCACCGTGTCGACGGGCGGGTTCTCGAACTACGACGCCTCGTTCGGCACGTTTCAGGGACCTGCGGAATATGTCGCGTCTGTCTTCATGATCTGCGCGGCCCTGCCGTTTGTGCGGTTCGTGCAGATGACCAAGGGCAATTACCGGGTGTTTTTCACCGACAGCCAAATCCGCGCGTTTCTGATGACCATCGCAGTGCTGGTCCTGGTCACGGCGTTTACGCTCCTGCGCATCTTTCCGCATCACCCGGAACAGGCCATCCGCGAGGCGCTGTTCAACATCGTGTCGATCATGACTGGCACCGGCTTTGCCAGCGTCGATTACATGGGCTGGGGGCCGTTCCTGATTTCGATCTTTTTCTTCATCGGCCTGATTGGCGGCTGCGCGGGATCGACGTCGTGTTCGATCAAGATCTTCCGCTATCAACTGCTGTTTGCCTCGATCAAGGTGCAATTGCGCAAGATCCGCTCGCCTCACGGGGTCTTCCTGCCGCGCTATGCGGGGCGTCCGGTCGGGGAGGATGTTCTGAACTCGGTGATCTCGTTCTTCGTGTTCTTCGTGATCTCCTTGGGCGTGTTGTCGGTGGCCTTGGGGATGACCGGGCTGGACCTGATCACTTCGGTGTCGGGCGCCGCCACGGCACTGGCCAATATCGGCCCCGGATTGGGCCCCGAGATCGGGCCGGCCGGAAATTTCGCGGGTCTGAATGAAACTGCCAAATGGATGCTGGTGCTGGGCATGTTGCTTGGGCGTCTCGAACTGCTGGCGGTCTACGCCATTTTCACCGTCAACTTCTGGAGAGCCTGATGACCCGGCAGCCGCTTGGTGCGCAAATCTCGCAAATGCTCCGCGATCGCGGGGTCGAGACGATCTTCGGCATTCCCGGTGTTCACAATGTGGAACTCTATCGCGGCATCGAACAAGCCGGGATCACCCATGTGCTGGCCCGTCACGAACAGGGCGCCGGGTTCATGGCCGACGGTTATGCGCGGGCAACCGGCAAACCGGGGGTGGCCTATGTGATCTCCGGGCCGGGGCTCACCAATATCCTGACGCCGCTGGGGCAGGCCTATTCGGATTCCGTACCCGTGCTGGTCATCTCGTCCTGTCTTGACGAAACAGCAGCACAGCGCGGCCAGCTGCACCAGATGCGCGATCAGCGCGCGGCGGCAGAAACCGTCTGCGCGTGGTCGGAAGAAGCGCGCACCGCCAAGTCCGCCTATGCCCTGATCGACCGCGCGTTCGACCAGTTCTCAAGCGCTCGCGCGCGGCCTTGCCATGTGCAGGTGCCGATTGCCACCTTGGGCGCGTTGGCCGATCCTGCCCCGTCTGCACCTGTCCTGCGACCGGATTACCCGGCAGCGTCACATGTCGATGTCTACACGGTGGTAGACGCGGTTCTGAAGGCGCAAGAGCCGCTTTTTGTCTTTGGAGGTGGGGCAGTTGCCGCGGCCGACGTGATCCCGGACCTGTTGCGTCAGACCGGTGCTGCAAGCTTTGTCACCTATGCCGCGCGCGGTCTGGTGCCGGGCGACACACCGCTTTATTTCGGCAGCACGCTGGCCCGCGCGGACAGCGCCGAACGTGTTGCCGAGGCCGATCTGGTGATCACCGTCGGCTCTGCCTTGTCCGAGGTTGATCTCTGGCGCTCCACATTGGGCCACACCGCGCCGATGATCCGCGTCGACATCGACCCCGAGAATTTTGGGGAAATGGGGCCGCAGGACACTCCGATCCTTGGTGATGCAACAGCCCTGCTCAAGGCGATGACCATTGCGATTGCGGCCCGGACCGAGGATCTGCCCCCCAAATGGGACGCCGCAGCCGTGGCCCGCAAACGCGCGGTCTGGCGGGCCGAGGTGGAGGCTGAACGCCCCGGCATCGTGCCGGTCTGTGACGCTCTGCGGGCTGTGCTGCCGGATCAGACGATGATCTATTCCGACATGACGCAATTCGCCTATGGCGCGAAAGAGGTCTGGGACATGCCGCGCCCGGGTCATTGGCACCACCCCTATGGGTTCGGCACGCTGGGTTATGCGCTGCCTGCCGCCATTGGCGGGGCGGTGGCGCGTCGTGGACTACCGACAGTGGCCATCGCGGGCGATTACGGTCTGCAATACACGATTCAGGAACTGGGCACGGCGGTAGAGCTGGGTCTGCCGCTGCCGATCCTTGTCTGGGACAACGGCAAGCTGGGTGAGATCGAGGACAGCATGGTGCGCAGCCAGATTGCGCCCAATGCCGTGGTGGCGCGGAACCCGGATTTCCTGGCGCTTGCGCGGGCCTATGGGGCCGGGGCGGTGGAACCGGTGTCGTTACAGGCGCTGCAACAGGTCGTCATTGAAGCGCTTGCGGCGGGCGGCCCGACGCTTATCCGTATCACGCCAAAGATTGCCCTGTGATCGACGCGTCCCATTCCTTTGAAGGAATGGGCAAAACCCTTTGAAGGGTTTTGTCCCGGCCGTCATGCCTTGGGCACCAGGCCCGGTCAAACCGGCGCGCCAAGGGCTTTGGAAAGCCTTTCCCCCGCGCGCATCATTTCCAAAGCTTTAACTCCCGACCGGCAAAACCTGTCGCACGATGCGCATCGAGCGGACAGGGTCACTCCCACACCGCGACAGACAGGACAGTTCTCTTCGTGCCCCAACTCGGGGACGACCATGACAGACCGGTCAGACAGACCCCGCTTTCGGGGGTACAGGTCCGGGGGCACCACCCCCGCAGTGCAGAGAACGGTCATGGCCTATCAGGGCGGCGCCGCTTCTTACCACTCACCGGGATGCACATCCCGCAACGACAAACACCCGGCGGGGATTTCCCCGACCGGGCGTTTCGCGTGGGTATGTGTAAGGTTGGCCAGTCGGCCCAACCCGTTACGTCACCCCAGTTCGGCCAACCGCGTCAGGGCGTCCTGCAGCTTTGCCGCCTCGTCTTCGCGCGCCTCAAGATTGGCGCGGGTTTCCTCGACCACCTCGTCAGGGGCGGACGCGACGAAGTTCGGGTTGCCAAGCCGTCCTTTCATGCCGCCAATCTCCTTGGCCAGTTTCTGCAACGATTTCTCAAGCCGGTCCTTCTCGGCCCCGACGTCAATGATGTCGGCCAGGGGCAGGCCAAAGGTCGCCCCATCCGCCGGCACCGTGGCGCAGCCCTTCGGGAAGGCGTCCGCCTCGGTCAGCTCGTCAATCCGCGCGAGACGCTTGATCAGCACCTCGTTGCGCTGCCACGCCGCCCGAGCCGCATCCCCCATGTCGGTGACGACCAGAGGCAGGTAAAGACCGGCAGGAACGTGCATCTGCTGACGCGCCGACCGGATGCCTTCGATCAGGCCGATCACCCAGTTCATCTCGCGATCCGCCTCGGGATGGATCAGGTCATCGCCATAGCTCGGCCAATCCGCATGGATCAGCATGGTGTCGCGCTGCCCGGTGGCGCCCCAAAGCTCTTCGGTGATGAACGGCATGATCGGGTGCAGCAGGATCAGGCACTGGTCAATGACCCATCCCATCACATCCTGCGTTTCAGCCCGTTCCGGCGCGGTCTCGTCCAGAAGGGGTTTGGCGAATTCGACATACCAGTCACAGACCTTGCCCCAGACAAACCGGTACAGCGCCGCCGCCGCATCGTCGAAACGATAGGCGTCCAGCGCGGCATCGACCTCGGCGCGCACGCGGGCGGTTTCTCCGATGATCCAGGTGTTCACGGTGGCCGTTGCCTTGGGAATGTCGAAAGACGGTGTGCGGTTGTCATACACCCCGTTCATCTCGGCAAAGCGGGTCGCATTCCAAAGCTTGGTGCCAAAGTTCCGATACCCCGCGATCCGTTGCATGTCGAGCTTGAGCACACCGCCAAGCGAGGCCATCGCCGCATTTGTGAAGCGCAGCGCATCCGCGCCGTATTCGTCAATGATCTCAAGCGGATCAACGACGTTGCCCAGCGACTTTGACATCTTCTTGCCCTTGGCGTCGCGCACAAGCCCGTGCAGGTAGACATCCTTGAACGGGATCTGATCTGTCACGGCAAGTTGCATCATCATCATCCGCGCGACCCAGAAGAACAGGATATCCTGCCCTGTGATCAGCACGGAGGTGGGGAAGTACCTGGCCAGTTCCGGCGTTGGTTCCGGCCAGCCGAGTGTGCCGATCGGCCAGAGACCGGACGAGAACCAAGTGTCGAGCACGTCGGGGTCACGCCAGACCGGATAGATCAACTTGGTCGGATTTTGGTCATGCAACTCGTATTCGGCTAGGCTGGAGGCCAAAAGATGCGCTGCCGCGTCGCGGCTCTCGACCTCGACCACCCGCGCATGGTTTAGCGGCGTGGGCAGGGTCGCGAGCGCATCCCCGAATTGCCCGGCGACATTGTCAAAGCTTGCTGCGGAATGGTGACGTTCATTGCCTTTCAGCAGGCTTTGCGCGTTCAGAAGTCGACCCATTTCAACCAGGTCCAACGCCCCATCACCTTCGTCGTCGCGGAATCCTTCGCGCGACAGATCAAACCCATACCAAACCGGGATCTGATGCCCCCACCAAAGCTGGCGCGAGATGCACCAGGGTTCGATGTTCTCCAGCCAGTGGTAATAGGTCCGCTCACCCGACTCCGGCACGATCCGCACATCGCCGTTGCGCACGGCATCAAGCGCCGGGCCGACGATTTTTTCCGCGTCCACAAACCATTGATCGGTCAGCATCGGTTCAATGACAACCTTGGAGCGGTCACCAAACGGCTGCATGATCGGCTTGGCCTCGACCAGCGGCACCAACGTGTCCTCCCGCGCTTCGCCGCCCTCTTCGGGCGCAACCGGCGCTTTGGGTGACCCAAGGCGGGGGTCGGTGACAGGGACCATCACGGCCAGACCTTCGGCGGTGATTTCCTCGACCACGCGCTTTCGCGCCTCGAACCGGTCCAGCCCACGCAGGTGATCCGGCACGAGGTTCAGAATGTCGGTCTCGGCCTCGCTCAGCGTGCGTTCGCCGCGTGCCACGGCACCCGCCACTTCGGCCGCCTCGGCATAAGGCGCACCGTCGTCGCGCATGTAGGCCTTGGTGTCCATCAGACGGTAACACGGGATGCCGCCGCGCTTGGCGACGCCGTAATCGTTGAAGTCATGCGCGCCGGTGATCTTGACCGCACCCGAGCCGAAATCGGGATCGGGGTAGTCGTCGGTGATGATCGGGATCAGGCGGCGGTGTTCCTTGGGGCCAACCGGAATCTCGCAAAGCTTTCCGACGATTGGCGCATAGCGCTCATCTGACGGATGAACCGCCACCGCGCCGTCGCCCAGCATGGTTTCGGGGCGTGTCGTGGCAATGGAGATATAGTCGCGCTCTTCCTCCAGCACGACATTCCCGTCTTCGTCTTTCTCGATATAGGTGTAGGTCGCGCCGCCCGCCAAAGGATACTTGAAGTGCCACATATGGCCGGGGTTCTCGATATTCTCGACCTCGAGATCCGAAATCGCGGTCTCGAAATGCGGATCCCAGTTGACCAGACGCTTGCCGCGATAGATCAGCCCCTTGTTGTACATGTCGACGAAGACCTTGATCACCGCATCGTGGAAATTCGGCGCGTCGTTGTCCTTGTCGGGATCGCCCGCAGCACCCCCCATTGTGAAGGCTTCGCGCGACCAGTCGGCCGAGGCACCAAGGCGCTTGAGCTGCCCGATGATGGTGCCACGCGACTTGACCTTCTGTTCCCAGACGCGGTCCAGAAACGCCTCGCGCCCCATCTCGCGGCGCGACGGCTCGCCATTGGCCGCCATCTCGCGTTCGGTCACCATCTGCGTGGCGATGCCCGCGTGATCCGTGCCCGGCTGCCACAGCGTGTCAAAGCCGCGCATCCGGTGCCAGCGGACAAGGATGTCCTGAAGCGTGTTGTTGAAGGCGTGGCCCATATGCAGCGACCCGGTCACGTTGGGCGGCGGGATCATCACGCAGAAGGTGTCGTCGCGTTTGGCATTTGCGCCGGCCTTGAAGGCACCACTGTCTTCCCACGCCTGATACAACCGCGCTTCGGCGGCCTGGGCGTCGAATTTCTTTTCCATCGCCATGGGGTCAATTCCCGCTTTTGTGCTGCCTGACAGGGCCGCAATTGTTCCGTTGCGCCTCATCTAGCGAAAGGGCGGGCAAAGGAAAACCCAAGCGGTGCGGGAAAATGGGGTGAGCCGGGGCAAGGGCCCCTCGAAGGGCCTTTTTACGGGAGTTTGACACCCGTCGCATCGCTTTTCGACAGGCGGTCCTCCCCAAAAAAGAAAAAACGGTGATGCCAAGGGAGGAGAGGCATCACCGTTTCCAGTTCACGGCGTCCAGGGAGGAGGAGAGGACACCGAGATCGTGTGGGTCGAGGCCCGAAATTTGCGACGGTGACACCAGGGAGGAGGAGAGGTGCCACCGTCCAGTTCACGGTGCCCAGGGAGGAGGAGAGGACACCGAGATCGTGTGGGCCGAAGCCCGAAATTTGTGACGGTGACACGAGGGAGGAGGAGACGTGCCACCGTCATATTCGGAACACCCAGGGAGGAGGAGAGGGCGTCCGATCCTTGTGGCGAGGGGCCCTGTGCAGGGCCATGCTCACCGAATTTCGATCAGCCTTCGTAGGCTGCTTGGTATGCAACGCGGCGAAGCTCGGATTGGTTCAGTCCAAGGTCCTGCAATTCGCGGTCGCTCAATGCGCTCAGTTCGCGCAGGGTGTTGCGGTAAATCTTGCGGCGTGCCGCTTTGGCGCGATATTCTGCGACAAGGGCGTTCACCCGATCCATGATTGTGTTGCCGACTGCGCCGATACTGTTTGTTTCGTATGCCATGTGTCTGCTCTGTTCGAATTTCTGTGTTTCCGTTCGCTTGAGACCAAGATAAGCAAATGCTGCACTTGCACAATAGCTTTTTGCCTCAACGCTGCTATGCAGCATTTGCATAGGCCAGGTGGTTCAATTTTGTGCGTTTTGCGCTAACAGGCCCAATTCTCGGGCAGGCGGTTGAAGCATCGCGGCAAGGCTGTCATCTCTGTGTCACAAAGATGAAAGGTTGGGCATGTCCGTCACCACCGAACAGATTCGCGGGGCCTTGTCCCGCGTGGCGATTCCCGATGGAAAAGACCTGATTTCGGCTGACCTTGTGCGGGCGATTCAGGTGGATGGCTCGGTTGTTCGTTTTGTCATCGAGGCGCCGTCGCCCGAGATCGCCCGGCTGATGGAGCCTGTACGCAAGGCCGCAGAGGCGGTTGTGGCCGAATTGCCCGGCGTGACGCAGGTGTCGGCGGCGCTGACTGCGCATGGTCCGGCAGCCGAACCGCCCAAGGGTCTCAAGATCGGGGGTCATCCGAAACCGCAGGCCGGATCGCTCAAACCGCCGGGTGTGGCGCGCATTCTGGCGATTGGGTCGGGCAAGGGGGGTGTCGGCAAATCCACCGTGTCCTCGAACCTGGCCGTGGCCCTTGCGCGGGCCGGTCGACGGGTCGGACTTCTGGATGGTGATATCCACGGTCCAAGCCTGCCGCGGATGATGGGCGTTTCGCAAAAACCCGAAAGTCCGGATGGCCAGACAATTATCCCGCTCAAGGCGCATGGGGTCACCATCATGTCCATCGGTCTGATGCTGCCCGAGGACAAGGCGGTGGTCTGGCGCGGTCCGATGCTGATGGGTGCGTTGCAACAGATGCTGGGGCAGGTGGCCTGGGGCGATCTGGATGTGCTGATCGTCGATCTGCCGCCGGGCACCGGCGATGTGGCCATGACGCTGTGTCAGAAGGCGCAGGTGTCGGGGGCCATTGTTGTGTCCACGCCGCAGGACGTGGCCTTGCTGGATGCGCGCAAGGCGCTCGACATGTTCGACACGCTGAAAACCCCGGTAATTGGGCTGATCGAAAACATGGCCGTCTTCACCTGCCCGCATTGCGGCGGGGAAAGCCATGTGTTTGGCGAAGGTGGTGTGGTTGCGGAAGCGACGGCGCGGGGTGTACCGCTTTTGGCGCAGCTGCCGCTTGATCTTGAGACCCGGTTGGCGGGTGACGGTGGCGCGCCGGTTGCGGCGGGGAATGGTCCGATGGCCGACGCCTATGCGCAACTTGCCAACCGGTTGATTGAGGGCGGAATGGTCTAGCGCTGAAACGACAGCGGCAGGTTGAAGCGATAGCTGGCCGCCGTCAGCTCTTGCGGCGCGCGTGGCAGTCGGGCGCGGGTTACGGCGGCCATCGCCGCCTGATCCAGCCTGCGATCCCCGGATGAGGCAATCACCGACATCCCGGACACTTGGCCCGAGGGGCTGACCGTGATTTGCAGTTTCACCGTCCCTCGTGCGCGGGTGCCGTTCGGATAGCGCTGTGCGCGGGCGACCGAGCTGCGGATCTTTGCACCCCATTGGGCCTGCGCCTGGGCCAGTTGCGCTTTGCCCGGTCCGGGTGCCGCCGGGATCTTGCGCGTGGGGGCCGGGGTTGTGACTGGCTGCGATCCGCTGCCTTGCGCCTTTTGCGCGGGACGCGGTGCGGACTGGGTCTGTTGCGCGGCGGGGCTTTGTTTGGGCGCGGGCCTGTCGGGCCGGGTCTCGGGGCGCAACGACGCGTGTGGCGCGACGTGTCCGCTTGGGGGCGCGGTGTCGACCTGCGGTAGGGCATTCGGCCCAGCCACTGCCGCATCAAGCGTTGGTCGCACCGGGGCAGGTTCCGCTTGCGCGCTGGGCAGTGTCGGCGTGGGGGCGTCCGGAGGTGTTGGCACCGAAAGCGATTGAGGTGTCGTCTGGGCAAAAGGCACCACAGGTGCCGGCAGGCGGGTCTCGACCGACGGACGCGGCGCGGCGGGGGCCGGGGTTGGCAAAGCCGCCAAATCCCGCCTTTGCGCAACAGGTGTGTCCGGGGCCGGGGGGGGCGGTGCTGCCTGCGTCCTGGGTTGGGTCAGGAGTGGTGCATCGCTGACATCTGGTGGACGATCCCAGTCCTGCACCAGTGCGGCCAATGTTGGCGTTGCGGCCTGAAGTGTGACATCCGCCGCACCGTTTTCCCCGCCGCCGCTTCCTCCTGTCTGCAAGGGCGCAAGGGTCAGGGTTGCGGCATGCAGGATACCGGACAAGGCCAGGAACGCGGTGATTTCGAGGATGCGCATCATCCACCCTCCGTCACGATTTCGACCCGCGTTGCGCCCAAATCGGACAAGTGCGCAAGAACGCGGGCAAGGATCGCGGCGTCCAGCGTGGCGTCGGCATAAAGGCGCAAGGGCGTATCGCGCGTCTGTGCAACTGCCGCTGCCAGGGCAGCGTCCCCGCGTGCGGCTTCAAAGGCGATTTCCCCGGTGACACTTATATAAAGCGCGGCTTCGCCTGCATCCGCGTCACCCTGCGCGCGGGGCAGGTCGAGGTCGAACGGGGCGGGCGGTACGATCTGCGCGGTCATCAGAAAGAAGATGAGCAGCAGAAACACCACGTTGATCATCGGCACCACCGGTTCGCGCGACGCGCGGCGTGGTCGCGGGGCAAGGATCATGCGGCGTCTCATTCCAGCACCACGAGATTGGACCACCCGTTGACGCGCAGGTGTCCCATCGTGTCCAGCAGACGTTGCACCGACGCCCCGTCGCGGGTGCGCAGAAGGATGATGTCGTCCGGAGACGCAACCAGCGGTGTCAGCGCCGCAATCGGATCGGCCGTGGTCAGCCCGTTGACCTGCACCACGTCCGGCAGGATCGTCACAAGGCGCGGCGGGCCGGCATAGGGCTGTGATGCGCCGCCCGAGAGCGTGACCGGGATCGCGTCGGTTGCGCCAAACCGTGCGGCCAGCATGAAAAAGACCAGAAGCAGAAACACGACGTCGATCATCGGGGTCAACCCGATGCGTCGTCTGCGTGTCTGTTGGGTCAGCTCAAGCATCGTCGCCCCGTTTGGTGCGGGTCAGAACGCGGGTCGCCAGATCGTCGAAATCATGTGCAAGGCGGTCGCTGATGCTGTCGAACCAGCTTAGCGCCATCGACGCGGGGATCGCCACGGCCATGCCTGCGGCGGTGGTCAGAAGCGCCTCCCAGATACCGCCCGCCAGTGCCGATGGATCGGCACGCGCGCCACTGTCCTGAAGCGTCTGGAACGCCTCGATCATGCCCAGCACGGTGCCCAGCAGGCCGACCAGAGGCGCGATTGTGGCGATCAGATCAAGCGCGCGCAGCCCGCTGCCGGCGTCCATCAGCGCACCGCGCGCCACACGGGTGGTTTCGTCCCGTGCATCTTCGGGCGACAGGGTCTGACTGGCCTGCATCGCGGCCTTGACGACACGCGCGCGCAGACCTCTGCGCGACTGAAGCGACATCAGGGCCGACTTGCGATCCCCGTGCTGCCATTGCGCCACGGCGGTTTCCGTCGCATCGCGCCGCCACGCCCCCATCAAAGACAGCCGCCACAGCTTCCACAGGATCAGGCCAAGGGTCACAACGCTGAGCCCGGCAATGACCCAAAGCGCAGGGCCACCGGTGTTGAGAAAGGTGATGGTATCGGTCATGAGCCGGGTCCGTTTCTATGTCTGGCGTTGGTCATGTCAGAACCCCGAGGGGCTGTACGACGGGTCCTTGCGGCGTGTCGAGCACCTCTGCGTGCAGGCGAAACACCTGTGCCAGACGGTCCGGTGTCAGCACCTCGCGTGGCGGGCCGTCGGCGATGATGCGTCCCGCGCCGATCATTACCAGCCGGGTGCAATAGCGGGCGGCCAGTGTCAGGTCATGCAGGGATGTCAGCACCGCGCGGCCTTCCCTGGCCAATGTCTCGAAGACCTGAAGTGTGGCGATCTGTGCCGCCGGATCCAGTCCGGCGATGGGTTCATCCGCCATCAAGAGCGGTGTGTCCTGCGCCAGCGTGCGCGCGATCAGAACTCGCGCCTGTTCGCCACCTGACAGGGCGGTGGCCAGCCTTGTGCGGAAATTCAGCAGGCCCATGCGCGTCAACGCGGCGTCCACGGCGGTCTGGTCGGCAGGGGACAGCACCATCCCCCGCGCGAGATAGGGCAGGCGGCCAAGGGCCACGACCCGCTCGACACTCATCGGCCATGCGATTTCGCGTTTTTGCGGCAACCAGGCGGCCTGCGCGGCGCGCTCTTTCGCGGGCAGCGCGGCCAGCGTGCTTGTGCCCTCATAGGGCAACAGGCCCAAAGCCCCCCGAAGGAGCGAGGTCTTGCCCGCGCCGTTGGGGCCGATCAGGCCAACACATTCGCCAGCCGCAATGCTCAGGCTGGCGCGGTCCACCACCGGGCATTCGCCCCGTCGCACGGTGAGGGTCTTGATCTGGAGGAGGGTCATGCGAATTCCCTCCGGGTCTTGTAGATCAAGTGCAGGAACAGCGGCGCGCCGATCAGGGCCATCACCACGCCCAGCTTCAGATCGCGGTCCGGCAGGACAAGCCGGGTCACGAGGTCTGCCGCCAGCACCATCGCCGCCCCGCCAAGGCTCGAGGCCCACAGCAGAGTGGAGGGGCGTCCATGGGCAAAGGGACGCAGGATATGCGGCACCACCAGCCCGACAAATCCGACCGCGCCCGCGACCGCCGTGGCCGCACCAACGGCGGCGGCGGTGCCCAGAAGCAGTTGCAGGCGCAAGCGGGACAGCGAAATGCCCATCGCCTCGGCCGCGTCTTCGCCCAAGGTCAGCGCATCAAGACCCCGCCCCAGACCGGCCAGCGCGATCCAGCCCACGACCATGATAGGCAACGCCAGCCAGACATGGCTCATCGCGCGGTTGGCGACCGAGCCCATCATCCAGAACATGATCTCGGAGGCGGCGTAGGGGTTGGGCGACAGGTTGAGCGCCAGCGACGTGAGCGCGGCGGCAAAGGCCGATACCGCGATGCCCGCAAGAATCAGCGTCAGGGACGACCCGCGCGGACCGGCCAGAACAAGGATCAGGCCAACCGATGCTGCGGCAAAGACAAGGGCCGTCAGGGGCAGGGCCAATACAAAGGCCGCGGCAAATCCGGTTTGCAGGGCGATCACAGCCCCCAACGCAGCAGAGCCGGACACGCCAATCAAGCCGGGTTCCGCCAACGGATTGCGCAGGAACCCCTGCATCGCAGCCCCCGCGAGGCCCAGCGACGCGCCGATCGTCGCCGCAAGCAAGGTGCGCGGCAGGCGGATTTCCTGCATCACCGTCACGAATAGCGGATCACCCTGCCCGAAAAGCGCGGCAAGACCGGCGGACACCGGGATCGCGGCATAGCCCACAAACAGCGATGCCGTGAACATCCCCGTTGTAACGACCATCAGCGCATAAAAGAGCTTCACCGCCCTGCCTCCCGCGCATCAAACATGTCATGCCGTGTGGGGTGTCCCCACAAGACGGTGAATGCCACCACACCGGAGTACCGTCACATCCCGCGCACCCCGCGCGAGTGTAGGGTGATCTGTCACGGCAGGTCTCCTGACTTGCGGGTCTTCGCGTGGTTCGGGCCTTCCCGGTTTCCCAGTGGCATATGCCGAACACGCTCGCCGCTTACAGTTGCGGGGGCAGTCGTGGTGTTGCACCACGTTCCCTTTTCACCGGGGGTTGCCCGGACCATGACAAAATCGGCCTACAACCCGGCTGATCGCATTGCAAGCATTGCCGATGATGGGATGCACATGGGAAACTATGGGACGGGTTCGGAGCCCGAAGCTGGCAAACACGAATCAAACGGTTGATTCGCCCCGGAAATGGGCGTGAATCGAGGGTTTTTGCAGAAATCGCAGGTGGAGTTTTGTTGCGGTTGATGGATGTTCTTGGTTTGTTTGTTGCGGCTGTGGGAAATTGTGGGCAATTCTTTTTCGCACCCTTTGTGTCTATATCTTGTGTGTGTTTGCTGAGATTGGCGCTTATTTGCGAAAATTGGACCCATTTGACCACAAGGGGCTGTGTGGATCAGCCCTCTGAATCAGCATGTTGTGCCAGTTTCCCATAAAAAACAGTTGCGACCCATGCTTTCCCATGGCATCCCTAATGCACGAGATGAGAGCAGGAACAGCAAACGAGGCGACACAGACCTCGACGCGGTATCCAAACAATAAAAAAAGCAGGTTTCATACAGGCACCCGCTTTCATCGAACGACAGAGATCCGGCGCGCGGGCGAGCAGACATCCCCCCAGGTGGCGCGCGCAGTCGGACTTTCCCGGAGACGGGACACGGGCGGCGGGTTGATCAGTGGCAGCAGATCAACCCGCCGTTTCCGTTTCCAGGGACCAAAGGATGTGAAAGGACCGTTCGGACAGTGGGCCGTAAACTGAGGTTCAGAGGCGAAAGTCATCACAAGGTTGATGGCAAGGGCAGGGTGTCTATCCCGGCCTCGTTTCGTCGTGTACTTGAGGCGGGCGATCCGAACTATACAGACGGTCTCAATCCCGAACTGATCATCGTCTACGGCGACAAGCGCCGCAAATATCTTGAATGTTATACGGTCGAAGCCATCGAAGAGGTGGATGAAAAGATCGAGGCGCTCCCGCGTGGGTCGGTTGAGCGCAAGATGCTGCAACGTCTGTTCAACGGGCAATCCCATGCGACCAATGTCGACGAGACCGGGCGTCTTGTGCTGCCGGCCAAGCTTCGTCAGAAGATCGGGCTGTCGGCAGAGGCGTTCTTTATCGGCGCCGGTGACACGTTCCAGATCTGGGACCCCGAAACATTCGAGGCCGAAGAGCAATCCGCAACCGATGAATGGCTGGATGAGCTGCCCGATGATGTTGATCCGCTTATCTTCCTGGACCAGCAGCCGGGGGGCTGAGTCATGTCTGCTGCCGCTGCCACACCTTCCAACGATCCGCACATTCCCGTTCTTCTTGCTCCGCTCCTGCGGGCGGTTGCGCCGGTCTCGGGGGTGTGGATTGATGGCACCTTCGGCGCGGGTGGCTATGCGCGCGGGTTGATCGAAGCGGGTGCGGACACTGTCATCGGGATCGACCGTGATCCGCTTGCGCACGAGATGGCGGCGGCATGGCTGGGTGATTTCGACGGGTGCATCGTACTGCATCAGGCAAATTTCGCCGAGATGGACCAGATCGCGTCAGATGTGGACGGGGTTGTCTTGGACCTTGGCGTGTCGTCGATGCAGCTTGATTTGGCGGAACGCGGGTTTTCGTTCATGCGCGATGGCCCCTTGGACATGCGCATGGGGCAAGACGGGCCGTCGGCGGCGGATATCGTGAACAGCGCGGACGAGTTCGACATTGCCGACATTCTTTATACTTACGGCGAAGAGCGCGCATCGCGGCGGATTGCCAAGGCGATTGTGGCGGCGCGCAAGGTGGCACCGATCACGCGGACTCTGGAACTGACCAGGATTGTGGAATCCTGCCTGCCGCGCCCCAAGCCGAACCAGTCGCACCCGACCACGCGCAGCTTTCAGGCGTTGCGGATCGCGGTGAATGACGAATACGGCGCTCTGATGCAGGGGTTGATGGCAGCCGAACGCGCGTTGAAGCCGGGCGGTTTGCTGGCGGTGGTCAGCTTTCATTCGGTCGAGGATCGAATGGTCAAACGCTTCATCCAGGCCCGCGCAGGCCAGACCGGGCGCGCCAACCGCTATGCGCCGGAACTGGAAACCATCACCCCGGCCTTTGACATCGTGACCCGCAAGGCGGTTGGCCCGGATGATGACGAACGTGACGTCAATCCGCGTGCGCGGTCGGCCAAGCTGCGGGTGGCGCGACGCACCGATGCCCCGGCGGGCGAAATCGACGCGGGTCAGATTGCCTTACCTCAATTGAAGGATAACCGTTGATGCGGTCTCTGCTTTATGTCCTGACATTTCTGACCGTCATCGCGGCGGCGTTCTGGGCCTATCATGAGAATTATGAAACGCAGGCTGCGCTGGGCGAGGCGCAATCCCTGCGCGGCGATATCGGTGAGGCCCGCGCCCGCCTGAGCGTGCTGAAGGCGGAATGGGCCTATCTGAACCGGCCCGACCGGTTGCGCGATCTGGCGGAAATCAATTTCGAACGTCTGGGCCTGATGCCGCTGGAGCCGGACCAGTTCGGGCGGGTCGACCAGATCGCCTATCCGCAACCGCCTGAGTTGCCGATCACGGATTCGGTCGAGATTTCCAGTGCCGGTGCGAAGGAGCAAGAGCCATGATCCGCACACCGCTGCGTCCTTTGGCGCGAATCCTCGATGCGCGGCGCAAAGGGGAAAACCCCGACGC
This sequence comes from Marivita sp., assembly GCF_051859345.1. Lineage (GTDB taxonomy): Bacteria > Pseudomonadota > Alphaproteobacteria > Rhodobacterales > Rhodobacteraceae > Marivita. Next base: position 55,600 of record NZ_JBHYFV010000021.1, read on the forward strand.
CATCGAACGTGAAAACCTGCGAATCCGTCACGAACAGATGCGCGACAAGGCCAGATCGCGCGCTGAAGGGCGGCTTTTGATGATGGCGGTCATGTTCTTCTGCGCCTTTGGTGTGGTTGGCGCACGGATGGGAACCCTGGCTGCGTCCGAACCCGAAGAGCCGCGCGCGCAAGCCACAGGGGCGTCGATCATCGCCAGCCGGGCCGACATCGTGGACCGGCAGGGACGCATCCTTGCCACCAACATGGAGACGTTTTCGCTTTATGCGCATCCGCAGCAGATGGTGGATCCGATCCGCACCGCGCAGGAATTGGTCAAGATATTTCCAGAGCTTAGCGAAGAACGTTTGCGCAAAGACTTCACCGGCAAGCGCAAGTTCATGTGGGTGCGCAAGAAACTGAGCCCCGAGCAGAAGCAGAGTGTCCATGACATCGGCGAACCGGGCCTGTTGTTCGGCCCGCGCGAGATGCGGCTTTATCCCAACGGGGCTTTGGCATCGCATGTTCTAGGCGGCGCCAGTTTCGGGCGCGAAGGGGTGCATTCCGCCGAAGTGATCGGCACGGCGGGAATCGAGAAATTCTTTGACGAGCAATTGCGTGATCCAGCCCGAGAAGGTGCGCCGCTTGAACTGTCGCTCGACCTGACCATTCAGGCCGCAACCGAGCGTGTGCTTCTGGGTGGCATGAAGCTGATGAATGCCAAAGGGGCCGCAAGCGTCCTGATGAACATACACACAGGTGAGGTGATCGCGATTGCCTCGTTGCCGGATTTCGATCCCAACGACCGCCCGCGACCGCTTCTTGAAGGTGAGGCGTCCGACAGTCCGCTGTTCAACCGCGCGGTGCAGGGGGTGTACGAACTGGGGTCCACCTTCAAGATTTTCGCGACATCCCAAGCGCTTGAGCTGGGTTTGGTCAATCCGGAAACAGTGATCGACACGACGGGTCCAATGAAGGTGGGCGGGTTCAAGATCGGTGAATTCGGCAACAAGAACTATGGCCCGCTGTCGGTGTCGGACATCATCGTCAAAAGCTCGAACCGGGGCACCGGGCGGATTGCGCTGGCCATCGGTCCCAGGCGGCAGCAGGAATTTCTGGGCAGTCTGGGTTTTTTCGAACCCACCCCGCTTGAGATTGTCGAGGCGGAAGGTGGCAAGCCGCTCTTGCCCAAGCGCTGGACAGACCTGTCAAGCGTGACGATCTCGTATGGGCACGGGCTGAGCTCTAGCCCGCTGCACCTTGCGGTGGGCTATGCCGCCATTGCAAATGGCGGTTTCAAGGTTGCGCCGACGCTTCTCAAGCAGGAGGGACCAAGATTCGGGCCCCGCGTGATGTCCGAGCAGACCTCGCGCCAATCGCTTGATATGTTGCGCAAAGTCGTGACCGAGGGCACCGCCAGCTTTGGCGAAGTGCCGGGGTATTTCGTTGGTGGCAAGACCGGGACGGCAGACAAACCCAAGGCGCGCGGCGGCGGCTATTACAAGGACAAGGTGATCAACACCTTTGCCTCGGTCTTTCCGACCAACAATCCCAAATATGTGCTGATCGTGACGCTGGATGAACCGGTGGAAACCAGTGGCACCAAGCCGCGTCGCACCGCAGGTTGGACCGCCGTGCCTGTCGCAGCCGAGATGATCCGCCGCGTCGCGCCTCTTCTGGGCTTGCGTCCCGAGGTGGAAACACGGCATTTGACGGGCATCATCAACACCTCGAACTGAGGGCATCTGCCCTGAGCGAGGCATAAGAAACAGGGGGTGCGTCATGGGGGCAGACGCCAAAAGCCTGACCGATCTGGGTCTGACGGCGCGCGGCGGTGCCGAGGCGTTTATCACCGGTCTGGCCGTCGACAGCCGGGATGTCAAAGAGGGCTACCTTTTTGCGGCCTTGCCCGGCACGCGGATGCATGGCGCGGAGTTTATCCAATATGCCCTGCGCATGGGCGCAGTCGCGATCCTGACGGATGTCGAGGGTGCGGACATCGCCAAAGACGAACTAGCCGCGTCAACCGCAGCCGTTGTGATTGCCGCTGATCCGCGTCAGACGCTGGCCTTTACCGCCGCGCTTTGGTTCGGCAAGCAGCCCGACATCATGGTCGCCGTGACCGGGACCAATGGCAAGACCAGCGTGGCCAGCTTTGTGCGGCGCATCTGGCAGCTTTTGGGCCATCCTGCGGTCAATCTGGGCACCACCGGAGTCGAGGGCGATTGGCAGGCTCCGCTGGCGCATACAACGCCGGAACCCATCACATTGCATCGCGCGTTGGCGGGCGCGGTCGAGGCCGGGATCGACCATGCCGCAATGGAGGCATCCTCGCACGGATTGGCGCAGCGGCGTCTGGACGGAGTGAACCTGCGGGCTGCGGGATTCACGAATTTTACTCAGGATCATCTGGATTACCACGACAGCTTCGAAGCCTATTTTGACGCAAAGGCGGGGCTGTTTGCCCGCGTGCTGCCCGAAGACGCCATTGCGGTGATCAACATAGATGACGCGCGCGGGATCGACATGCTGTCCATCGCTCGGGCGCGCGGACAAGAGGTCATGACCGTCGGTCGCGACGATGGGGCGGACATGATTCTGCTTGGGCAACGTTTTGATGCCACAGGTCAGGATGTGCGGATCAAGTTTGGCGGTGAGACGTTTCAGAGCCGCCTCAACCTTGTCGGCGGGTTTCAGGCCGAGAACGTGATGATTGCAGCCGGTCTGGTGATCGCCAGCGGCGCGGCCCCGGATCGGGTGTTCGCGGTGTTGCCAGAGCTGGAAACCGTGCGCGGCCGGATGCAATTGGCCGCGACACGCAGCAACGGGGCGGCGGTCTATGTCGATTACGCCCATACGCCGGATGCCGTGGCGACCGCCTGCCGGGCAATCCGTCCGCATGTGATGGGGCGGCTGGTGGCGATCATCGGCGCGGGTGGTGACCGCGATCCGGGCAAACGGCCGTTGATGGGGGCTGCTGCGGCGGAGTTTGCCGATCAGGTGATTGTGACCGACGACAATCCCCGGACCGAAGACGCCGCGTCGATCCGGGCTGCCGTTCTCGAAGGTGCGCCCGAAGCGACCGAGGTGGGCGACCGGGCCGAAGCGATCCTGCGTGGGGTCGATGCGGTTGGGCCCGGCGATGCGCTTTTGATCTGCGGAAAGGGACACGAGACCGGACAGATCGTGGGAACAACGATCTATCCGTTCGACGATACGGAACAGGCCAGCGTTGCGGTGGCGGCTTTGGACGGGAAACTGGCATGACGCTTTGGACCAGCGCAGACGCGGCAGAGGCGACGGGCGGCAAGGCGACAACCGTTTGGGACGCGCGGGGCGTGTCCATCGACACGCGGACACTTCAGCCCGGCGACCTTTTCGTGGCGCTCACGGCGGCGCGGGACGGGCACGACTTTGTCGCGCAGGCATTGGAAAAGGGCGCGGCGGCGGCGCTGGTCAGTCGGGTGCCCGAAGGCGTGGCGCGCGATGCGCCGCTTTTGATCGTGGACGATGTGCAGACCGGGCTGGAGGCTCTTGGACGGGCGTCGCGGGCGCGCAGCGGGGCAAAGGTGGTTGGTGTGACCGGGTCGGTGGGCAAAACCTCGACCAAGGAAATGCTGCGCACGGTTCTGGGCGCGCACGGAAGGGTGCATGCGGCCGAGGCCAGCTACAACAACCATTGGGGTGTGCCGCTGACGCTGGCGCGGATGCCGCGTGACACCGATTTTGCCGTGATCGAGATCGGCATGAACCATCCCGGAGAGATTGCGCCGCTGAGCCGGATTGCCCGTCCGCATGTGGCCTTGGTGACGATTGTCGCCCCCGCGCATCTTGAGGCCTTCGCGGACATTGACGGAATCGCCCTTGAAAAAGCGTCGATCTTTGACGGGTTGGAGTCGGGTGGCGTGGCGATCTGGAACGGGGACCTCGCGACCAGCGGCATCCTGAAGGCGCGCGCCGAAGCCAAGGCAGCGCTCAGCGTTTCGTTCGGCGAAAGCGAAGGTTGCGACATGCGCGTCACCTTGGTGCGCGAAAGCAGTGGCCACAGCGTTGCGCAGGCCGATATCGACGGGGGTCAGCTTCTTTACAAGATTGACGCGCCGGGGCGGCATTTCGCCATCAACGGCGCGGCGGTGCTGGCCGTCTGCGAGGTGCTGAGTCTGGACCGGGCGCTGTCGCTTGCCGCGATGGGGCGCTGGCATCCGGGTGCGGGGCGCGGCGCGCATGTGACCATTCACCTCGATGAGGCGGATCCGAACGCGATCCTGTCGCTGTTTGATGATGCGTATAACGCCAATCCCGCATCGGTCGCCGCATCGCTTGCGGTTCTCGCGGCGGCACCCGTGCAAAATGATGTGGGCCGTGTGAGTCGCGGGCGACGGATTGCCGTGCTGGGCGACATGAAGGAACTCGGGCCAACTGGCCCGGACCTGCACGCGGCGCTGGCCCAACTTGACGCGACAGGGACGCTGGACAAGGTGCATTGCGTCGGGCCGCTGATGCGACACCTGTTCGACGCCTTGCCGGAACAACGCCGGGGGTTGTGGTTCGAAACCTCGGACGACATGGCCGCGCGCCTGCCACGCCAATTGGATGCGGGCGACGTGGTGATGGTCAAGGGATCGCTGTCCATGGGGCTGGCGCGCGTGGTTGACGCCATACGCAATATGGGCGAAGGCAACGCGCGCGACGAGGCGGAAGGATAAAAGGTTCATGTTGTACTGGTTGACCTTGTTGTCGGACGGGGGGGATGTCTTCAACCTCTTTCGCTACATCACGTTCCGCGCCGGTGGCGCGTTCCTGACCGCATTGCTGTTCGGGTTCTTTTTCGGGCGACCGCTGATCAACGTGTTGCGCAAGCGTCAGGGCAAGGGCCAACCGATCCGCACCGACGGGCCTGAAGGGCATTTCACCAAGGCGGGCACACCGACTATGGGTGGGCTGCTGATTGTCGGGGCCTTGTTGACCTCGACACTGCTTTGGGCGCGGCTCGACAATGCGTTTGTCTGGATGGTGCTGTTCGTGACCATGAGTTTCGCGCTGATCGGGTTTGCCGATGACTATGCCAAGGTGAAGAAACAGAACACCGCAGGCGTGTCGGGCAAGGTGCGGTTGTCGCTGGGATTTCTGATTGCCGCCATCGCGGGATTCTGGGCTGCGCAATACCATCCCGCCGAGTTGACCAACCAATTGGCGTTTCCGGTGTTCAAGGACACGCTGCTCAATCTTGGCTACCTGTTTGTACCCTTCTCGGTGATTGTCATCGTCGGTTCCGCCAACGCGGTGAACCTGACGGACGGGCTTGACGGGCTGGCGATCATGCCCGTGATGATCGCGGCAGGGACGCTGGGCGTGATTGCCTATGCCGTGGGAAGGGTCGATTTCACCGAATACCTGGACGTGCATTATGTGCCCGGAACCGGCGAGATCCTGATTTTTACCGCCGGGCTGTTCGGCGGTGGTCTGGGCTTTTTGTGGTACAACGCACCACCTGCGGCCGTGTTCATGGGCGACACCGGGTCATTGGCGTTGGGCGGCGCCTTGGGCGCGATTGCGGTGGCCACCAAGCACGAGATCGTGCTGGCGATCGTCGGCGGGCTGTTTGTGGTCGAGGCGCTGTCGGTGATCATCCAGGTGCTGTATTTCAAGCGCACCGGGAAACGCGTCTTCCTGATGGCTCCGATCCATCATCACTACGAGAAAAAGGGCTGGGCCGAGCCGCAGATCGTGATCCGGTTCTGGATCATCTCGCTCATTCTTGCGCTGATCGGTCTTGCTACTCTCAAAGTGCGCTGACGCGCGCAGGATGTCTCGTCCTTGCGCCTTCGGCGACGTCCTCGGGCGCGTGTTTGGGTGACGCCTTTGACGCGTGTTGCGCAAGTGGCGGCGTCGCTTTGGCATATTTGGAAAAAGAAGAAGTGCGGACTCGCTTTTCGCCTGACTGTCAACTAAACTTGACACATTGCGCAAGGGAGGGTTGGCATGGATGGTGGACGTCTTGGCCTGACGGTGCCCCGGATCGGCGGCGCACCGCGCGACGGATTGTGTACTGATTGCGGTGTGTCGCGCATGGGGGACGGACGCGCCTGCGGGCGGGCCTGTCAGTTTATCCAGCCGGATTACGAGAGCCTTGAGAGGTCGGTGCATGGGCGCCTGGCCGGGGCGGGGGACGAGGCGTTCTTCGGTGTGACCCAAGCGATGTACCGCGCGCGGCTGGAGCCTGCGGCAGAGGGTGCGCAGTGGACCGGGCTGACCACGGCGCTGGCGGCAGAGTTGTTGCGTGCTGGTGCCGTGGATGCGGTGTTGGCGACGGCACCGGACCCGCAGGATCGGTGGAAGCCGCTGCCGGTGATCGTGACAGAGGCCGACCAGATGGCCCAATGCCGGGGCATGCGGATGGGCTACGGGCCGCTTCTGGCGTTGCTGGAGCCTGCGCGTGCTGCGGGGCATCGGCGGATCGCGGTGGTGGGCATTCCCTGCCAGGTCTACGCGCTGCGGGCGCTGGAGGCGGAGCTTGGGTTCGATGAGATCACGGTGATCGGCACGCCCTGTTCGGACAACACCACAACCGAGAATTTCCACGCGTTTCTGGCGCGGCTGGACGACCGGCCCGAGACCGTTTCGTATCTGGAGTTCCGGGCGGATTACCGCGTGGAGTTGCGGTTCGATGACGGGCGCAAGCCGCGCTTTGTGCCGTTTCTGAAGCTGCCGCTGTCGGACCTGCCGGCGGATTTCTTTCCGATGACCTGCAAGACCTGTGTCGATTACACCAACCGGTTGGCGGATATCACCGTGGGTTACATGGGTGGTGATGGCGACCAGTGGCTGATCGTGCGCAATGCGCGGGGTGCTGCGGTGCTGGACCGTCTGGGCGACCGGGTGGTGCGGCGCGCCTTGACGGACAAGGGCAAGCGCGGGGCGGCGGTGAAAGGCTTCATGGCCAACACCGAGCGCGCCGCCGGGGGGCTGCCGCTGCGGCGGATGCCGGATTGGGTGCGGCCCATCGTGGCGTGGTTGCAACCGCGCACCGGGCCACGCGGGTTGGAGTTTGCGCGGGCGCGGGTCGAGATGAAGGCCATCGAGACGATTCTGCACCTGCGGCGGGCGCATCCGGCGCGGATCAAGAACATGGTGCCGACCCATGTCTGGCGCGTGGCGGCGAAATATGGTCTGAGTCCCGACAAGGACGAAACGCGCGGTTAGGCCAAAGGTCAGATTGCGCGATATCCGAACGCGCGTTAGGGAGGTGCGCAGACTTAGGAAGACCGCCCATGACACGCATTGCCCATATCAAGCTGGACGACGGCAATCTGCCCCCGCCCACCCCTGAAATCGAACAGGAACGCCGTGTGGCGATGTTCGACCTGATGGAGCACAACACGTTCGAATTGCCGGACCGTGACGGAAAACCCGTGCCGCAGGGGCCGTACAATGTGGGGCTGTCGATCAAGGACAAGCGGCTGGTTTTCGATGTGACCAACGAAGACCATGAAAAGGCGGCGGAATTTCATCTTTCGCTGACCCCGTTCCGTCAGGTGGTGAAGGACTATTTCCAGATCTGCAAATCCTATTTCGACGCGGTGAAAACCCTGCCGCCCAGCCAGATCGAGACCATCGACATGGCGCGGCGCGGTATCCACAACGAAGGTGCGCGCATCCTGCAGGAACGGCTCGACGGCAAGGTGACGGTGGATGACGACACCGCGCGGCGCCTGTTCACGTTGGTCTGCGTGCTGCATTTCGGGGGCTGATCGTTTTGGGGGGATTGCCGCAGTCGATTCTGTTTTGCTGCGATCACAATGCTGTCCGGTCCCCGATGGCCGAGGGCATCATGAAAAAGCTCTATGGCTTTGAAACCTATGTGCAATCCGTCGGCGTTGTGAATGACATCGAGATCGACGGTTTCGCAATCGCGGTGTGCAAGGAGATCGGGGTCGAGATGGACCGCCACCAATCCCGAAGCTTTGACGAACTGGAACAGATGGGTGAGGCGCTTTCGGGGTTCGATCTGGTGGTCGCCCTGTCTCCGGCGTCGCAGCGGCGGGCGCTGGATCTGACGCGGTTCTATCATCTGACGGTAGAATACTGGCCGATCATGGACCCGACGGGACTTGGCGAGACCCGCGAGCAGAAGCTCAATGCGTATCGGCAGACGCGCGACCAGTTGGTCGATCAACTCAAACGGAAATGGGGAGGGCGGCTATGAGTCAAGCAACCATCGAACGTTACTTCGACGCGTTCAATCGCAATGACGTGCCCGGCATGCTGGATTGTCTGGCCGAAGACGTGGCGCATCATGTGAACGAAGGCAATATCCGCATCGGCCGCGCCGCATTCGAGGCGTTCTGCCAGCACATGGCGCGCTGTTATGACGAGACATTGACCGAACTGGTGGTGTTCGTCGCCGAGGACGGCACGCGTGGGGCGGCGGAATACATGGTCAACGGAACGTATCTTGCCACCGATTCCGGTTTACCCGAGGCCAAGGGGCAGGGATACCGTCTGCCCGCGGGGTCGTTCTTTTCGCTGACGGATGGCAAGATCAGCCGTGTCGTGACCTATTACAATCTCAGTGACTGGATCGAACAGGTCTCCTGATGCGGATCGAGGCGTTGACCGGCGCGGCGCTTGATGCGGCTCTGGATGATGTGGCGGGGCTGCGCATCCGGGTGTTTCGCGACTGGCCGTATCTGTATGATGGCGATGCGGAGTATGAACGACAGTACCTGGAGACCTATCGGTCCTCGGACGCGGCGATCCTTGTCGGTGCATTTGACGGGACGCGGCTGGTCGGGGCGGCGACGGGGACGCCGATGATCGACCATGCCGAGGATTTCGCGGCGGCGTTTGACGGGACAGGTCTGGTGCTGGACGATATCTTCTACTGCGCCGAGTCGGTGTTGCTACCGGACTATCGCGGGCAGGGCATCGGGCATCGGTTCTTTGATGTGCGAGAGGCGCATGCACGGGCTTTGGGCGCGCGTGTATCTGCCTTTTGTGGCGTGGTGCGGCCAGAGGATCATCCGTTGCGACCCGAGGGTTATCGGCCCTTGGACGGGTTCTGGCGAAAGCGGGGGTATGCTCCGTCAAGCGGGGCTGTGGCCTGGTTTTCGTGGAAGGATGTCGACCAGCCGCAGGAGACGAAAAAGCCGCTACAGGTCTGGACGCGGTCTTTGACAGAGGATGAGAAATGAAAGTTGCAAGTGCTGCATATCCGATGGATTTCCTTGAGTCTTGGGAGGCTTACGAGGAAAAGCTGACCCGTTGGGTGAGCGAGGCGGCTGGCGCTGGTGCCGATCTTTTGGTGTTCCCGGAATATGGCGCGATGGAGTTGGCGACGCTGGCGGGACGCGAAGCGGCGCTGGACCTCGAAGCGTCCCTGCGCGCGGTGTCGGACCGGATACCAGACGCGGATGCGCTGCATGCCCGTCTGGCGCAAGAGTTCGGGGTGCACATCCTTGCGGCGTCGGCCCCGGTTTTTGATCCGGAAATCGGAGATCGCCCGGTGAACCGCGCCCGATTCTTTGCGCCGAATGGCGACATGGGACATCAGGACAAACAGATCATGACGCGATTCGAACGCGAGGACTGGGGTGTTGTCGGGGGTGGTCCGTTGCAATTGTTCGAGACGGAGTTGGGCGTGATCGGAATCCTGATCTGCTATGACAGCGAGTTTCCACTGCTGGGTCGGGCGATGGCTGACGCCGATCTGATCCTTGTGCCGTCCTGCACCGAGGCCATGACAGGGTATTCGCGGGTGCGCATTGGGACGATGGCGCGTTCATTGGAAAATCAATGTGTTACGATCATGTCTTCAACTGTTGGATCATGTGATTGGTCTGAAGCGGTGGACGAAAACACTGGTGTAGGCGGTGTTTTTGGCCCGCCCGACACCGGCTTTCCGCCCACAGGTGTGATCGCGGAAGGCACCTTGAACCAGCCCGGCTGGACCTATGCCGAGGTCGATCTGAAGCGGATCGCGCATGTCAGGGCGGATGGTGTCGTGCTCAATCGGCGGCATTGGGACGACCAGATTGGACGTGACGGTATTGCCGCAACGCGGAAACTCGGTTGAATAGGCCTTGATAAATTGGGCGTTTGGTCCCATTTAGTAGCGCGCCTCGCACTATGACGGGGTGGTTAGTTAAGGAGAAACCATGGCCAAGGAAGACACGCTCGAATTTCCCGGTGTCGTCAAGGAACTCCTGCCTAACGCGACGTTTCGGGTCGAGCTTGAGAACGGCCATGAGATTATCGCGCACACGGCAGGCAAGATGCGCAAGAACCGCATACGGGTTCTTGCAGGCGACAAGGTGCAAGTCGAAATGACGCCCTACGATCTGACCAAGGGTCGGATCAACTACCGCTTCAAGTAAGCGATTCATGAAGCTGATCCTAGGCTCCGGCAGCCCCCGGCGGCGGGAGCTTTTGGCTCAGATCGGGGTAGAGGCGGATGATATCCGCCCGCCCGATATCAACGAAGTTCCCCGTCCCGGTGAATTGCCGCGTCCCTATTGTGTGCGTCTTGCGCGCGAAAAGGCGTTGGCGATTCCCGCAAGCGAGGGCGAGATCGTTCTGTCTGCGGATACCACTGTCGCTTTGGGTCGGCGTATTCTGGGCAAGCCCGAGGATGCTGCCGAAGCGGCGCAATTCCTGTTTGCGTTGTCCGGGCGCAGGCACCGGGTTGTGACGGCTGTTGCCGTGCGCCGGGGCGAGCAGATTTGGGAGCGGGACGTGGTCACGCAGGTCAAGATGAAGTCACTCAGCGATGCCGAGGTGAACTCCTATCTGGCCAGCGAAGACTGGCGCGGCAAGGCGGGGGGGTACGGCATTCAGGGGCCGGCGGGCGCGTTTGTGCCGTGGATCAACGGCAGTTTCAGCGCGGTCGTGGGCCTGCCCTTGGCGGAAACCGCAAACCTGCTCGTTGCGGCGGGCTATCCGCTTTACGGGGTGTCGGCATGAAGGGGCGTCTGATCGCATTGGACCATGTCAGTGACCGCGAGGCGGCGGCGCTGATGGTG
>NZ_JBHYFV010000022.1:0-66580 GCF_051859345.1 Marivita sp.
TGCTCGTCCCGAAGCCGGGCATGGATACGTTTGGCAGTGTGACGCTGCTTTTTGATAACCCGTTTGTCGTCTTCCAGGATCTGATCGATAATCGGAATGAATGGGTCAAGCTTCGGGCGGACAGGCAAAGCAGTTCGCCGATACCCTGGGGGCACCGAGTGCAGCAGGATCTTTGCCACCGTTCTGCGGTCGATCCCAAAAAGACGACCAGCTGCACTTTTGCTCATACCATCAACATGGCACGCCCGACGGACACGGTTGTATAAGTCCACAGAATACATCTCCCCACCCTCCGCTCATCGGCTTCAGGTGTCAGATTGCGGAATTTTACTCCGCGACGGTCAGATCATCAGACCGTTTCTGTGGGCATTTTGTCTCCGGGATTCACATCATTGCCCGCCGCTGACGCTGTGGACCGGATGGCGCGTATCGAACGTGTCGCGGGTCTTCTGGACAGTCGCTTTCGCCTGCCGGGGATCGGCGTGCGCGTCGGTTGGGATTCCATACTTGGTCTTGTTCCTGGTCTGGGTGACGCCATCACGACCATTCCTGCCGGGTGGATGATCTGGCAGGGCCATCAACTGGGTGCCCGAAAACGCACCCTGGTGCGGATGGGCGCAAACGCAGGGATCGACCTGGTTGTCGGCGGCATCCCGATCTTGGGGGACATGTTCGACATCGCTTTCAAATCCCACAAGAAAAACGTCGCGCTGCTTCGGGCGGACATGCAGCGCAAAATCATTCACGCAAGCTCTGAGGAGGTGGCACATGGCCGAACGGCATAAATCTAAAGACGGACGTCGCGAGACCGAAGAAATCCTGGGCGACAAAAGCGACGTTGCGCAGCAAGGCCGCAGCGGTGGGCGTCTGGCCCGCACGGTGGGCACGAAAGACGAGATGAAACGCACCGAAGAACGCCCGGCGGGCGCGACTCGGGTGACGAAATCCATGGAAGATGAGGAGGACAGCAATGAGTCGTAAGTCAGGTGTTCCGCAAAATGCATGGGTTGTGATCGTCGATGGCGAAAAGGCGCTGTATCTGGTCAACAAGGGTGACGACATGGACATGAATCTTGTCGTCCGTGACAAGGAAGAACAGGACAATCCCAAAGCGCAGGACTGGGCGGCCAACCGCCCCGGACGGTTCAACGATGGTCCGTCGGTTCAGCGGTCTTCCGTTGACGACACCGATTGGCACCAGCTTGAGAAAGAGCGCTTTGCCAAGGATGTGGCGGATCAATTGTACCAGGACGCGCACAAGGGTCGGTTCAAGGATCTGATCATTGTCGCCAGTCGCCCGGCGCTAAGCGAACTGCGCAAGGAACTGCACCCGGAAGTGGCGAGATGCCTGCGTCTGGATGTGGCGAAAGTGCTGACCAATCACCCACTTGACGAGATCGAAACGCTGTTGAGCCGGGAAATGGAAAACGGCTGAAAAACCTTGGAACCTTTCTCGCACAATCTTCGTTAACCAACTGATAAAAGGAGATTTTGCGATGAAACTAGGAGCAATTCTTGCGGGCGTTGTGCTTGTCGCGGCGGTGGCGTTTGGCGTCTACATGGTTGACATCGAACAGACCGAAGACGGCGCGCTGCCGACCGTGTCGATTGATGGCGGGTCGCTGCCTGAATACGACACCGAGGTGGGCGATGTCGATGTAGGTGAACGCGATGTCACCGTGACCGTTCCGACCGTCGATGTCGAAACGCCCGAAGAGGACGCTGTTGCGTCCAACTGATCTGAAACCGACAAACAGGAGGCCCACATGGACCGCGACCAAATCGAAGGAAAATGGACCGAAATCAAAGGTCAACTGCGTGAAGCTTATGGTGATTTGACGGAAAACGACGTTGAAGAAGCCAAGGGTGATCGCGAACAGATGGAGGGTGTGCTTCAGCAGAAGCTGGGCAAGTCGAAAGACGACGTGCGCCAGACCGTGGATCGGATTCTGAACAACGTCTGACCCTCTCTTCAAGGCACGTACCTGACGCGTGGTTGGTTCCCTCCAGCCGCGCGTCTTTTTGTGTGTGATTGATGGGTTTGCCGCAAATCGCATCACATGCCACACGATCCGCATATCGCGACGGTATGACCAACCAAGGGCAATTGCGATGGCGGGTTGTGGGCCGTAACCTGCGGACACATCGCAGCGGAGCCCACATGACCACCGACGTTCGCACACCGATCACCCAAGCCATGCAGGAAGGCGCGTTGACGCGTCGAGAGCTCAAGGCGCTGATGGTCCGCTCCAACGGGCCCGCCCTTGTTCGGGTTGCGGCGTTTGTCCTGATGCTGGCGGTCACGTCTGGCCTGATCCTTGTGGCCCAGGACAGCTGGTGGGTATGGCCCGCGATGTTCGTACAGGGCGTGGTGATCGTGCACCTGTTTTCGCTTCAGCATGAATGTGTGCATTACACCGTGTTCAAGACACGGAAACTCAACGATATTTTCGGCAATATCTGCGGCTATGCGATCATTCTGCCGTTCCAGCAGTTCCGCTATGAGCACTGCAATCACCACACCTTTACACAGCTCAAGGGGCAGGATCCCGAACTGATCGAATTGCCGATCTCGGTCTGGAAATACCTTTGGTACATTTCGTCGATCCCCTATTGGCGCAACAAGTTTTCCCAGATCATCCGCAATGCATCAGGGCGCTTGAACGACGAAGACCGCACCTTCCTGACCAAACACGAAGCGCCGGTCATTATTCGGGAAGCGCGGCTGATGGTGGCGTTCTATGCGATCATGGGAGTGGTGTCGGTGGCGATGGGTTGGACCGCGCCTCTTTGGTACTGGATCATTCCGCTGTTTCTGGGCGAACCGGTGATGCGCGCGATCCGCCTGACAGAGCATGGGGGCCGACCCAATGTGGACGACATGAAAGAGAACACGCGCACGTCGCTTGCCTCGGGTCCGATGCGGTTTCTGTGCTGGAACATGAATTACCATGCCGAACATCATTACGCGGCGTCGGTGCCGTTTCATGCGCTGCCCAAGCTGCACGAAAAGCTGCGCGGCTATGTCTATGTCGAAGAACGTGGATATCTGGGCGCGCATATCGACATCATCAGCCAGCTGATCGGGCGCAAACCGCGCAGTGACGGTGAGGTCCGCAAGGCGTGAGCGCGCGTGAAAAGGCCTGGACCGACGTGATCGCGGTCAGCGATCTTGAGCCGGGAGACGCGACGCCTGTGACGCTTGGCGCGCGTGAACTCGCGGTGTTCGATGCCGTTGACGGGGTGTTCGTGGCCCTCGCGCGGTGTACACACGGGGCGGCAAATCTGTGTGACGGGCATTTCGACGGCACTTTTATCGAATGCCCGCTGCATCAGGGGTTGTTCGATGTCCGCACCGGCGCGCCCAGGGCCGCCCCGGCGCGTGTGCCGCTTCGGATGTTTGAAACGCGGGTTGTGGACGGGATGGTGCAGATCCTGCTTTGACCCTCAGACGGTTTGTTCGGCCTCTATCGTGCGCGACACCATCTGACGAAACAGCTTGGCCCCGGCATCAAGCCCAAGGTCGATATACGGTGTCGCCGGGTTTTTCATGCCTGCATGGACCTTTTCCAGAACCGCGCGATCCTCTTCAAAGGCCATGCGCGCGCCCGCGTTCATGCGTTCAGACACCGCGGTGTCGTGCGGATCGGTATTGCGGTGCTGGAACCAGAAATACCGCGTCTTGTCTTCGGTGATCGGGGTCATGAAGTTGTAGGAGATGTTGATCAGGGTGTTTTCCACAGGTGTGCTGTCCGGCCCGCCGGTGCCCGGAGGGGTATAGATCGACTTGTTCAAGGCAATCCCCGGCAGGCACATTTCATAATGCTGGAGCCGGTCGCAGATACCGTCGAATTTCACGAGATTGGCATAGTAGGGCGATGGAGGCTGGCCATAGATCCACCGCGCGACGATCACGCCTTGGTCCGTCTTGCTGACGTCCAGTTGACCGTCACCGGTGCCAGCCCCCGCAAACGAGGTCACATGCACCCACGCGACATGGCTGGGGTCCAGCAGGTTGTCGCAGACCCACAGGTAATGACAGTCAATGTCCAGAACACCGCCATCGGTATAACCCCAATCGGGATTTTCGAAGTTCTCGATCGGAAAGATCAGGTCGGGATCGGCCTTGTCGGGGTCGCCCATCCAGATCCAGAGCAGGCGGTATCGGTCGACCACGGGATAGGATTTGACCACGGCGCGGCGCGGAATTTGGCCGCGTTGGGTGGGTGCGTCCACGCAAGACCCGGAACAGTCGAAGGTCAGGCCGTGATAGCCACATTCAACGGTGTCGCCTTTCAGGTTGCCTTGCGACAAAGGCAGCTTGCGGTGCGGGCAGGCGTCTTCCAAAGCCACCGGGTCTCCAGCCTCGGTCCGGTAGATGACCACGTTGTCGCCAAGGTAGGTTTCGGCTCTCAACGTCCGACCATAGTCCTTGGACCAACCGGCCACATACCAACAGTTGCGGATGAACATGCGCTGCCTTTCGATCTTACTGGAGCTGTTGTCGCAAAGAGTGCAACGGATCCGGTTTTGGCACCAGTGAGAACAACTGATTGCAGTGATTAACCTGACTAATCGTTCGCGACGCGGTGAGAAAGGGATGCGTGCCGTCGCATCTGCGCGTCTGCTTCGGCTGTGATCCAATCCAGAAAGACGGCGATCTTTTTCTGTCTGCGTTGGTCTTCGGGGTAGACCAGCCAGTATTCCAAGGGGGATCGGACAGTTTGCGCAAAGGGTTGCACCAGACGTCCATCCGCCAGCGCATCCATCACCAAAGGGCTGCGACCCATGGCCACACCGTCCCCCTGGATGGTCGCCTGCAAGACCATGTTGGTCTGCCCGAAACTGCGGATGCGGGCCGGAGTCGGCAGGGATTGTCCGGTCTCGCGCGCCCAGTATTCCCAGGTGGGAAGCTCTGTTGTGGTGGGCGCAAACTCGTCTCGGATTTGGGTGTGAAAGGCCAGGTCCGCAAGGCGGCGCAGTGGTTTTGACCCTTCGAGCAGGCTTGGCGCGCAAACAGGACACAGGGTTTCGCTCATCAACGGTTGGACGGCGTAGCCTGGAAAATCACCCGTGCCATACCGGATGCCGATATCCGCTTCAGAGCGTGCGAACCCGCGCAGCCCGGTGTCTGTGGTGATCGAGATCGCAGATTCCGGGTGTGCGTGATCAAAGCTTAAAAGCCTTGGAAACAACCAGATAAAGGCAAATCCGGGGTGGCAGCTGATGACGATGGTCTTGTCGTCACGACGTTTGTCGCGGATGTCTTCGCACACCTCGGAAATCTGGCCCAACCCATCCGAAATGCTTAACGCCAGGCGTGCGCCATCGCGTGTCGGAAAGGACCGTCGTGCACCCCGCGTGATCAGATCGTGTCCCAGCCATTCCTCAAGCGATTTGACATGCTGGCTTACGGCACTTTGCCCAACACCCAATTCGTCCGCCGCATCGGAAAAGCTTCCGTGCCGCGCCACGGCTTCGAAGGCTCTGAGAGCGGCAAAGGGCAGGTTCAAAATCATATTAGCCAGACTAATGCGATTTATGCCTGCTTTCAATTGGCGGAACGCTCTTGTTGATTTTAACCTTTTTGTAACAGGAGCGAAGACCAATGAATTCCAAGGCAGGCGCGAAGAACATGTTGCTGAACTGTGCAAGGGCGCAGCGCGGCGAACGTGTTCTGGTGGCCTATGAACCGGAAGAATTCGGGTATTATGATGCCAGCATCCGCGACGCGGTTGTGCAAACGGCGCACGCCTTGGGCCTGAAGGTTCGGACCGTGAATGTCGGCTTCAGCCCAAGCGTTACGACATTGCCCGACGCGCTGCGGGCCTTGATCGCACAGTCTGATATCGTCATCTTCCTTGCACGTCTCGGGGATCAGTTGCGGTTTTGCGACATGCCCAGGGACAAACGTATCGTGGTGAGTTTCGCGCTGGATGCCGGACTTCTGGAATCTGGCTTTGGAACCACACCGCATGATGCGATGGTCGAACTGAAAGACCTGATCACGGACGCGTTTTCCCACGCAGAAACCGTACATGTCACCTGTCCGAACGGGACTGATTTTGTCGGCAAGCCGGACATGCCCTTGATCGACACAGGCGACACCACGGTCTTGCGGTTTCCGATGTCCGTTTTCAAACCCGTTCCGGCGCACAGCTTTTCCGGACATGTCGCCCTTTGCGGATTTCTGACGGGAACGGGGTCGCAATACTACGAGGATTACACGCTTGAATTTGATGGCCGGGTATTGGCCCACCTTGACCACGGGCGACTGACCGGATTCGAAGGGTCAGCGCGCGATGTTGCGGCGGCCAATGCGCATTATGACCGGATTTCTTCGGCGTTGGGCATTGATCGGAATTGTGTGCATTCGTGGCATGCAGGCATTCATCCGGGATGCGGTTACCTTCAGGACGCCTGCGAAAACTACGAACGGTGGGGCGGGGCGGCCTTTGGCAATCCGCGGCTTTTGCATTTCCACACCTGCGGCCGCTATGCGCCCGGTGAAATCTCGTGGAACGTGCTTGATCCAACGATCTGGATCGACGGTGTTCCGGTGTGGGAAAACGGTGTGTTCCATCCATCGCGTCTGGCCGGTGGACAGGGTGTCCTTGACCGATACCCCGATGCTGCGGTGATCTTTGCGCATCCCGACGCCCATGTCGGTTTGGTCGAAGGGTGCGTGCGGTCCGGTGCTTCGACGGTTCTTGAGGCGATGTCCAAGGATTTGCGGTTTTCCAGCTTGCGGAACAGCATCGACAGCCCGAAACAGATCACGAAATAAAACGCGGCGGTGGTGATCCACGCCTCAAAGATCAGCCGGGTGGAGGCCACCAGTTCGACCGTCTTGAAGGTCAGTTCCTGAACCGAGATCAACGAGATGATTGCGCTGTCCTTGATCAACGTGATGAACTGGTTCGCCATCGGAGGCATCACTTTATGCAGGGCTTGCGGCAAGACGATATAGCGCATTTCCTGCATGCGGTTCATCCCGATCGACCGCGCCGCCTCGCGCTGGCCTTTTTCGACGGATTGGATGCCTGCGCGCACGATTTCCCCGACAAAGGCGCTTTCGAACAGGGCCAGTACGATCACGCCCGACACCAGCGATGGAAAGCGGCGCATGTCGCCAAAGAAGAATTCCCAGCCCGCACGGTTGTCGGACCTCGCAATCTCGCGCGCCCAGCTTTCGATGTTCAGGGCGGTGATGAGTTGCTGTGACAGGAAGAAAAAGAAGATGAAGATCACAACAACCGGAGGGATGTTGCGCAAAAATTCAAGATAGGTCCGCGCGAGCATGCGAATGGTCAGGTTCTTCGCACAGCGCGCGATGCCAAGGATTGTGCCAAGAATGACGGCCAATATGCTGGCGTAGATGGAAATGCGGATGGTGGTGATCAGGCCTTGCAGAAGGACGTTGGCGAACCACTCTTCGCGGACCGTGTGGAAACGCAGGATGTAGTTGGGGATCAGATGCCAGCGCCAGTCATAGTTCAGCGTGCCTTCGATCTTCCACCAGACATAGGCGAAGAAACCCACGACCACGGCCAGAACAAGCCAGTCGAGCCAGTGAAGTTTCTTCAGTCGTTTCAGCACAATCGCGTCCCTGCCTGTATTTGCCCCCCGACCTGTCGCCGGAGGGCAAAAAGAAGTGTTATTCCGGAACCTGATCACTCCAGTCATCGCCACGGAACCAGTAGTCGTGACGCGCTTTCAGCCAGCCGGTATTGGTCTTGGCGGTGATCCAGCTGTTGAAGAACGCTAGTGCGTCAGGGTCGCCTTTGCGGATGGCAAAGCCTTCGCCGCCGGCCTGGAACGCCTGGTTGAACGGAACGCTCAGCGTCTCGGGATAGCGACGTGCCTCGCTGGATGGGGTCGGTTCAGAGGCCATCGTGGCATGGGCATTGCCGTTCAGCACTTCCTGTGTCGCAGCGCCGTCTTCGTCAAACAGCAGCAGCGTGGCTTCGGGGAACATGTCCGCGATCACGGTTGCCGGTGTCGCGCCGCGCCGGGCGGCAAAGGTGACGTCCGAGCTGTTGTAGTCGGCAAGCGTGAAACCCTCGGTCATCGCCGTGTTGGCCAGAATGGTCATGCCGGAATAGGCATAAGGCGTGGTAAAGTTGACCGTCAGGTTTCGCTGGGGTGTGACGGTCATGCCGCTGATGATCGTGTCGAAATTGCCGGACACGAGGGCAGGGATGATGCCGTCCCAAGAGGTTGGCACAAATTCGACCTCAACGCCCATATCCTCGGCCAATTGGCGGCCCACGTCGAGTTCGAACCCGATCAGTTCGCCGTTCAGGTCACGCATCGACCAGGGCTTGAACAGCGACAGGCCGATCTTGATTACGCCGCGTTCCTTGATGGTCTCGATCACGCTCGAGCTTGCGACTTCCTGTGCGGTGCTTTGCGCCAGGGCGGGCAGGGCCGTTGTTGCCGCCAGTGCCGCGCCAAGCGCTGCACCTATTAATCTTCTGGTGATATTCATTTTAGAACTCCCTGTTCTGAAGAATGCGCGGTGTTGGCCACGCGGGTTATGTATCTACGGCGTATCGCTTTTCGACAAACGACACACCAACCGACAGGATCAGGGTCACCGCCATGTAGACTGCGGCAATCGTGAACCAGATTTCAAAACTCATATATGTGTCAGAGATGATGTTGCGCCCGATAGTGGTCAGCTCGGCCACGGCGATCACGCTGACGATGGCCGAGGATTTCACCATATGCACGGCCTCACCGGTCATCGGTGGCAGCATGAAGCGCACGGATTGCGGCAGGATGATATAGCGATAGGCCTGCCCCCGCGACATGCCGATCGAGGTCGCTGCCTCCCACTGACCTTTGTGAACCGCGTTGATCCCGGCGCGGAAGATCTCGGAAATCAGGACCGAATGAAACACCGCAAGGCACAGGATGCTGGCCCAGTAGCGATCAAAGCCGAAGATCGGACCGAGGACGTAGTAGAACAGGTAAAGCAGAACCAGCAGCGGGATGTTGCGGATCAGTTCCAGAAACCCAATCGCAACGGCCGTGCAGACGACCAGCCCCGACAGACGCAACAATGCGGTGATGAGCCCCAGAAAGATTGCCAGTGCAAAGGCGGTGGCCGAAAGTGTCAGTGTCTTGACCAGCCCGGTGCTGATCTCTCCCCACTGAAAGCCGTCTTCGGTGACGGTGTAGAAATACTGCGGGATGCGATACCACTGCCAATTATAGCCCATGGCCTGCGCGCCATTATAGGACAGCAGGGCGATGCCTCCGACGATCACCGTGTAAAGGATGACCGAGAAGACGAAAGAGTCGATGACCCGCGCAATCGGTTGCCGTTCGGGCAGGGCGCGACCCTTGGGGGCATAGGAGGTGTCCGCGACCGTCATCTAGTGATCCAGGATCTGGTCAAGGAAAGCCCGGCAGCGGGCGCTGGCGGGGTTGGTGAAGAAGGTTTCAGGTGGGGCGGTTTCCACGATCTCGCCTGCATCCATGAACACCATCGTGTCCGCAACCTTGCGGGCAAAGCCCATCTCGTGTGTGACCACAACCATGGTCATGCCGGTGTCGGCCAGTTCGACCATCACGTCGAGCACTTCGTTGATCATCTCGGGATCAAGCGCAGAGGTTGGTTCATCAAACAGCATGATCCGGCTTTCCATACACAGCGACCGGGCAATCGCGACACGCTGCTGTTGGCCGCCGGACAGGGCGGCGGGGTATTTGTCGGCCTGTTCCGGAATGCGGACCCGCTCAAGGTATTTGCGCGCGGTCTTTTCCGCCTCGGCGGGCGACACCTTGCGCACCTTGATCGGGCCGATGGTCAGGTTTTCCAGAACGGTCAGGTGTGGAAAAAGGTTGAATTGCTGAAACACCATTCCGACCTCCTGACGCAGGCGGAAGATGTTCTTGGAGTCCTCGTAAACGTCGATCCCGTCCACTGTCAGTACGCCCGAGTTGTGAAACTCCAGACCGTTGATGCACCGGATCAGCGTTGACTTGCCTGATCCGGATGGGCCGCACACCACCATGCGCTCGCCTTCGCGAACGCTGATCGAAATATCTTTCAAGGCGTGAAAGTCGCCATAGAACTTGTCGACATGGTCGAACGTGATGATCGGTGCGTTAGCCGACATGCAAAACGGTCATGTATCAATCTTCCCCCAGAGTGCCGCCATCAAACCAAGGAAGCCCTTGCGGGCGCAAGGTAAAATTTCGGGTCTTGTCGTTGCAAAGGGGCGCGCGTGACGATGTGCTGCAATTCTGTTCGCTCCTGTGGTGCATCGCGGGAGTTGATGTTTGCCCGCGATGCGCGTCAGATAATCTTCGGACGGACAGAGGCAACACGACATCATGAAAACCCCAAGCCGCATTGGCCTGACGATCGACCTCTCACGGGATGGAAAACAGGTGGGCGACGCGATGCTGCGGTGGTCGGATAACGGCAACCCGCTTGGCTATCACCCGATCCCGGTCGTGTCGATAAAGGGCGCGGACGGGCCTGTGCTGCTATTGACAGGTGGCACACATGGCGACGAATTCGAAGGGCCAGCGGCGATCATGCGGGTGATCCAAAATCTGGACCCGGCACTCCTGCGCGGGCAGGTCATTGCCATTCCGGCCCTCAACATGCCTGCGGTCCACGCATCCGCGCGGGTGTCGCCTTTGGACGGGATGAACCTCAACCGGGCGTTTCCGGGCGATGCCAACGGCACGCCAACGGCCATGATCGCGCATTTTCTCGAGACCGAGATCCTGCCTCTGTGTGATGCCGCGATAGACCTTCATTCGGGCGGCAAGGCGTCGTTCTTTCATCCCTGTGCATTGCCGACGCACACCACGGATCGGGCGCTGGCGGCAAAGAATATGGACCTGGCCGAACTCTTTGGTCTTCCGCTGATCTGGCGACTGGGCAGCCACAATGACAACAGATCGGTCAATTCCGCCGCTGAACGTGCAGGTGTGCCGATGATCGCCACCGAACTTGGTGGCGGCGGGGGCGTGGATCCGCAGATAACGGATCAGGCCGAGTCCGGGATTTTGAACATCATGCGCCACCTTGGCGTGATCGAGGGAGGGACCGCACACCCACCCGAGCAGCGCATCGTCGAGATCAGGGATGCAGCGGCGTCGCTCTATGCCACGTCCGAAGGGGTGTTCGATCGGGCGCTATCCGCCGGTCAGGATGTGTCGGCAGGTGATGTCGCGGGATGGCTTCATCATGTCACCGAACCCGAACGGCCCTCGGTCCGTCTGCATGTGCCGCAGGATGGCATGATCCTTGCCCACACCAATCGCGGTCTGGTCTCGCGGGGGGAAATGCTGTTGCTTGTCGTGCAAGACGTTGATCAGGCTTTGTAATACCCGACAACATCCCCATCGGTTGTGGCCCCCAGCCCGTTCAGCAGGCGGTTGGAATAGTTGAAATAGGCGCAGACCTGATTGACCTCAAGGATCTCGCCATCCTCGCAACCGGCAATCCGAAGCGCCTCGAAATCGGACTTGACCATCTTGCCGACCGACAGCGTCAGTTTGGCGGCATAGCGCAGCAGGGCAAGCTCTTTACCCGTGAATTCGTCCTCGGGACGGTGCGCCTTGAGCGCCGTGAAGATGCGATCCGACCGGGGTTGGTCCTTGATCAGGTTGCGCACGTTCATGAAATGGTGCGTCAGCGAATAGGTGCAGTCGTTCAGGATCGAGGTGTAGCTGGCAACCACCTCGAGAAACCAGAATGGCAACGTGTTGTCATCCGAGTGCAAGACAGACCGATACAGCGTGACATGCCCGTGCATCGTCTCGGGGCGCAGCGAATGGACACGCATCACCGTGTCTACCGTGCCGTGCGGTGTGCGGGCCTGATCCAGCAGCTCTTTCAGGCGCGGCGCGGCGTCTTCGTCGGCAATCATTTCGATCCATGCTGTCACGGGAACGCTCCTTGGTTCGGATTGGTTGAGACTGTTTAGCAGGTCAACGCGATCAAACCAGAGCGATTGGCCTTGTCATCAAGGACGCCGGTCTATCGGCTGTCCGTATCACGCGGTTTGAGAAGGAAAAGCGCAAGGCCCGCGGTGGCCAAGAGACCCGCCAGAGAAAAACTGACGCCGGTTGTCATCAGGCCCGTCGCCTCTGCCGTCATTCCGAACAGGAATGCCCCAAGCGCCGGACCAACGCGGAAAATGATGGTGTAAAGGCTCAGGATCCGCCCAAGCCGGTCTTGCGGCGCTTCCAGCTGCACATAGGCGAGGGCGGCAATGTTGGAGGACGACATGGTTGCCCCGTGAACCAGCAGCACCGCCAGCGCCAGCCAGAAAAACGGCGTCACCGCAAAGACCATCAACGACAATGCGAACAGCGAGGACGTTGTCAGGATCTGAACCAATGCGCCGCGTGTGGTTGACGCTGTGCTCATCAAGAGCGCCCCGATAATGGCGCCGATTCCCAGTGCCGCGTTCAACAGACCCAGACCAACTTCTCCGCGGCCAAAGGCCACTTCGGCATAGGCCGGAAAAAGCTCGCTTGCCGGGCGAATCAAGAGACCCTGTGCCAATTGCAGCAACAGCACGCCAAGGATCAGCGGTGTGCGCATCAAATCCCGCAGGACAGCCGGCATGTTGACCGGCTGCGCCGAGATCACGCGTTTTGTCTGCGCCGGGACATCGCGAATACGGTAAAGCGCGACGGACAAGGCAAGAAAACCAACTGCCGAGACAGAAAAAACCAGACCTGCGGATCCGGCCACCAGCAACCCGGCAGCCAGCGCCGGACCCAGGAAACGCGACAGGTTGAATCCGGTTGAGTTTACCGCAAGCGCAGAGGCCAACAGTTTCGGTGGGGCAAGATGGCGCGCCATCGACAGCCGCGCGGGCAGCAGGACGCCAGACACCGCACCAAGGGCCGCCATCATGCCCGCCATCGTCCAGGGGGTCAGGTTGCCCGTGAAGTACAGCAAAGCCAAAGATACCGACACCACCGCACTGGCGATCTGCCCCCAATACATGATCCGTGGCGCATCGTGCCGGTCCGCCAGTGATCCGCCCCAAAGGGCCGTCAACAGCGACGGGAACAGCTCTGCAAAAGCCACGGTGCCCAGCCACGCCTCTGATCCGGTGAGTTCCCATGTGACCCAACCCACCGCGATCCGTTGCATCCAGAACCCGGTGGTCATGATCAGGTTTCCGGCCTGATAGGTGGCAAAAGCCGGGATGGCGAATACGGCTTTGAAATCGGCAATGCGCGCACGGACAGCTTCGAGCGGATGTGCGCGCATCAGATCCTCATCACTTGAGTTTCACGAAAATCGGCGGGTGATCGGAGCCTTGGCGTGATCTCCAGCCTCTGTTGACTGGCTCCTGTTTGCCAAATTAGTGGTGATAAAACAATGGCCGTTGCGAACTGATCCACGATCCTTGCGCCGGTTCGCATTGCTTCAGCTTGCCGCATGGTTGGACATTATGCGCACCTGCGGACCCGTTTGATTTGTCCTATGGTCCGTCTCGCTGCGGATGACAGGAACGGAAATCACATGAACGACCAACCGGACAGGGATCTGCCGCTTGAGATCATAGACCATGGCTCAGAGCACAAGGGTCATCCCCCGTCGCGCCGCTGGTTTCGCAAACGCTATCTTCTGGTCCTCCTGATTCCGGTCTTCCTGTTCTCCGGGGCCGTCATCGGCATGTATTTTCAACCGCCGGGTCTGCAAAAATTCTACGCGGTGACAGGTCTTCAACCGGGGGGCGGTTCTGTCTCTCCGATCGCCTTGCCGCCCGAGATCGAACTCCCACAGGATATGGTCGAAACGATGCGTGTCACCGATGTGATCGGGTTGGCCCGACTGTTGCCGCGTGGCGATGTGTCGATTGTTGCTGCGCCCTTCGGTGCCGGCGATGCGCGGGTCGCCGAAATACTGGTCGCCGAGGGGGACAGGTTGGACAAGGGTACAGCCGTGGCCCGGCTCGACAATCACGATGTCCTGCAAAGCGCGGTGCTTCAGGCAGAAGCCGCCGTTGCGATCCGCGAAGCGACCCTGATGCAAACGCAGGTCGCCGTGCAAAACAGCCGGGACGAGGCGCAGGCCGCGCTTGATCAGGCGAGCAGCGCCGCGGCAGAAGCCAAGACAGAGCAGGAACGGTCCCAATCGCTTTTTGAACGCGGAGTGACCACGCGCGCCACGCTGGATGCCGTCATCGCGGCCGAACAGCAGGCCGCCTTGGCTGTGACAAAGGCCGAGGCGACGCTGGCACGCTTCGCCGCCGTTGAGGTCGAGGAACAGCCGGATGTCATTGTTGCGGCGCGCAACCTGGATGCGGTACAGGCAGACCTGACGCGTGCCAGACGTGATCTGGCGCGCGCCGATGTTTTCGCCCCGATCACCGGCACCGTGCTCAACATCCACGCCACACCCGGTCAGCGACCACCGGCTGAAGGTATCCTTGAAATGGGCAACACCGACCAGATGATGGCCGAGGTCGAAATCTATCAGGACCGCATTGTTCAGGTCCAGAAGGGTCAACCTGTGGAGCTTGTCTCTACCGCGTTGGGGCAGACGTTTCAGGGACAGGTCGAATTCATCGGCCTGACCGTGGGCCGCCAGGGTCTGATGTCTGACGACACCGCAGCCAACACCGATGCACGGGTGATCCGCGTGATGGTCGAACTGGATGAGGCGTCATCGCGGATTGCCTCGCGGTTTACCAATCTCGAAGTGATCGCCCGCATCGACACTCATGGATCCGTGCGCCCATGACCGGTTTCTTGCATGCCCTTCTCGGGCGTCTGCCGATCGGCTGGCTGCAACTGACGCACAGCCGCCCAAGGTTTGCCGCAGCCCTTGCAGGGGTCGCCTTTGCGAATGTTCTGGTCTTTGTGCAGCTTGGCATCATGAACTCGATGGCCACGGCGACACTCAAGCCCTACGGTTTTTTCTCGGCTGACATCATGATCTCGGCGGGGGATGCGAATTCCATGACCGAAGGGGGAAACGTCGCCCGCCAATGGCTGTTGCAGGCGCTGGCGGACCCGGATGTCGATGCGGGCATGGGGCTTTTTATCGGCAACGTCTCCTGGCAGCGCGGCGAAAAATCCCTGGGCCTGACCACTTACGGGATCGACCCGACGCAAGCGCGGTTCCTGTCACCCGATATCGCCGCCAAAAGCTCTGTCCTGCAACTTCAGGGGTCCGGCCTTCTGGATCGGTTCAGCCGGGGACTGCCGCGTGAGGAGGCCGCGTCGATCCGCCCCCAGACGCCGCTTTCCTTTGAAGTCTCCGGCAAGACGCTGACGCTGTACGATACCTTCGCCGGTGGCGGCGGTTTTGGCGGTGACGGCTACATGATGGTGTCGGACCAGACATACCTGACGCTGTTTGGCGGCCGCACGTCCGCGGCTCCTGATCATATCCTGCTGCAAACGCGCCCGGGAGTGGACGCGGATCAGGTCGCGACCCGATTGCGGGAACTCATTTCGGACAAGACCCTGCGGATCAGAAAGTATGCAACCGCCGCCCAAGAAGACCTGACATACCAGCAAACCAAGCGTCCCACCGGCATCATCTTTGGCTTTGGTGTCATCATCGGCATTCTGGTGGGGATCGTCATTGTCTATCAGGTGTTGTCGACGGATGTCTCGGATCACATGCGCGAATACGCGACTTTCAAGGCAATGGGGTATGGCCACCCGTTCTTTCTTGGCATCGTGCTGGAAGAGGCGCTGATCCTCGGGATTCTTGGCTTTCTGCCGGGACTTATCGTCGGAACCGGGATTCTCAAAGCTATGGCTCTCGCCACGACCTTGCCCTTGCAGATGACACTCGGAATGGCGGCAGCGGTGTTTGTGGGAACGGTTGTGGCCTGTGCGCTTTCGGGGGCAATCGCGACCCGCCGTCTGGCCGGCGCCGATCCGGCGGATTTGTTCTGAGATGCCGCCTGACAGCGATCCCCCCATTGCGGCGCATGACCTGAACCATTGGTTCGGAACCGGCGAGGCCAGGAAACAGGCGCTTTTCGACGTTACCCTAAAGGTCAAACGCGGGAGCCTGACCGTTCTGATGGGTCCGTCAGGGTCGGGCAAGACCACTTTGCTGACGCTTCTGGGATGCCTGCGCGAAGTGCAGGACGGCTCTGTGCAGTTGCTCGGGCATGAATTGCATGGCGCCAACGGCGCGCTGCTCACCACATTGCGGCGCAGACTGGGCTTTGTGTTTCAAGCGCACAACCTCCACAACAGTCTGACCGCGCGGCAGAATGTCGTGATGGGCCTGCAGGTGCATGGCAATTTGCCTGCGGATCAAGCCGATACCGCCGCCAGCCACGTCCTGCACTTGGTGGGTCTGGGCGACCGCCTTGATTATCTGCCCGCAAACCTGTCAGGCGGCCAGAAACAACGTGTCGCCGTGGCCCGCGCACTGGTCGGGAATCCCGATGTCATCTTCGCCGACGAACCCACCGCCGCCCT
This sequence comes from Marivita sp., assembly GCF_051859345.1. Taxonomy (GTDB): domain Bacteria; phylum Pseudomonadota; class Alphaproteobacteria; order Rhodobacterales; family Rhodobacteraceae; genus Marivita. Next base: position 16,447 of record NZ_JBHYFV010000022.1, read on the forward strand.
CGACCGCGAAAGTGGCGCCAATGTCGTGGACCTGATCAAACGTCTGGGCCGCGAACGCGGGACCACCACGGTCATGGTCACCCACGACAACCGCGTCCTCGACCAGGCCGACCGGATCGTCACGCTCGAAGACGGACGTATCGTGGGGGATCGCCAGACCAACACCTGAGCACACATCTGGCTGATGTCTTGTCGCTGATGTGGGAATAAGTCCGCAGTGGCGCACACCAACGGGACCGAACCGTCCCGTCACACAGCCTGACCGCCGATGTCGTCAATACCTCGCCCCGGCACGTTATTTCAGACCCTTCGGGCTACCCACTAACCCACCGAGGTCAAATGGAGGCGAGTACCGGAATCGAACCGGTGTACACGGATTTGCAATCCGCTGCGTCACCACTCCGCCAACTCGCCAGAGTGGCGTTTTGATTAGGCGGTTGGGCTGGGCGCGTCAAGCGGATATCGGGTGTGCATCGCGTCACATGATGTGGCAGTATTTCGCGCGTTCTGCGCATTGCTGAAATCTGTCAGCTATGGCAGAAGTCCAACAGCGAACTGAACGGATGAGTTTAGCCCATGACAGACTTTGCTGGCCGACGGACCATGATGGTCGATACGCAGGTGCGTCCCTCCGATGTGACCAAGTTTCCGATTATCGATGCGATGCTGTCGGTGCGGCGAGAGCTTTATGTGCCGCGCGAACAGGTCGAGGCGGCCTATATCAGCGAAAACGTGGTGATTGCGCCGGGGCGGGTGGTTCTTGAACCGCGCACATTGGCCAAGTTACTGGATTCGTTGAATATCAAAGGCGATGAGCTGGTGCTCGATATCGGGGCAGGCTACGGTTATTCCTCGGCAGTTGTGGCGTGTATGGCGGAAGCCGTGATCGCTGTCGAAGAGGATGAGACACTCGCGGGCGAGGCGCAGGGCATCCTGTCGGATCAGGGCGCGGACAATGTCGCGGTCCATACCGGGCCGCTGACAGAAGGTGCAGCGCAGCACGGGCCCTACGATGCGATTCTCATACAGGGCAGCGTCGAACAGGTGCCCGATGCCCTGATAGACCAGCTCAAGGAAGGTGGCCGGATCGGCTGTGTCTTCATGGAAGGCGCTCTGGGCGTTGCCAGAATCGGCTACAAGATTGATGGTGACATGACGTGGCGCTTTGCGTTCAACGCATCCGCACCCGTGCTGCCGGGATTTGAGAAAGAAACAGCCTTCGCGTTGTAAGATCCGGGCACCGAAACAGATAAAAAAGAACAGGTCTTTGGGGGACAGCAGGAATGGCGAAACGCACGAAACTGACTGCAATCGCAGTTGCGCTGGGTCTCACGTTCAGCGTGCAGATGGCCAAGGCCGAAACGCTGGCCGACGCCATGATCGGTGCGTATAACACCAGCGGTCTCCTGGAACAGAACCGCGCGGTCCTGCGTGCTGCGGATGAAGACGTCGCGCAGGCCGCTGCGGCCCTTCGGCCCGTTATTTCCTGGTCGGCAGATGCAACCCGCCAGTTCGGAACCTCACGCAGCGCGTCTACCGGCAACCTGATCGTCGACACGGTTTCCAACACGGTGTCTGCCAGCCTGATTGCCGAACTGACCCTGTTCGACAATGGTCAAAGCCGACTGGCGATCGAGACTGCAAAAGAGGCGGTGCTTGGCACCCGCCAGCAGCTTGTTTCGGTGGAGCAGCAGGTTATCCTGTCCGCTGTGGAAGCTTTTCTCGAAGTGGGTCGCGCGCTTGAGAACGTGGCGCTGCGGGAAAACAACGTCCGTCTGATCACGCAGGAACTGCGCGCCGCCCGTGAGCGATTCGAAGTGGGTGAAGTGACCCGCACGGATACAGCGCTTGCCGAAGCACGTCTTGCCGCCGCCCGCAGCCAGTTGGCCGCGGCACAAGGGGCGCTGACCATTGCGCGCGAAGAGTATCTTGCCATCGTCGGGCGTCTGCCCGGAACGCTGGAGCCTTTGCGTGGCCTTCCGGAATTGCCGAATTCCGTTGATGCTGCCAAGTCGATTGCGGTGCGGGAACATCCGCAGGTCAAATCGGTGCAGCATCAAGTCGCCGCATCCGAACTGAACATCCTGCGGGCCGAAGCGGCCATGAAACCGTCGGTGCGGTTGGCAGGACGTCTGTCGGTGACGGAAGACTTTGAAACGGAGCGGTTCACGCGTGGTGGGTCCATCGGTGTCGAAGCGGGTGGCCCTATCTATCAGGGTGGACGACTGACGTCGCTGGTCCGACAGGCGATGGCAAATCGTGATTCGTCACGCGGACAGTTGCTTCAGGCAATCGACCAGGTGTCGCAGAATGTCGGCAACGCCTACGCGCAGCTGCGAATCGCGCAGGCGGGTCTGGAATCGTCGGATCGTCAGGTTCGTGCGGCGACCGTCGCCTTCCGGGGTGTGCGCGAAGAAGCAGCACTTGGCGCGCGGACCACGTTGGACGTTCTGAACGCCGAGCAAGAACTGCTGAATGCGCGATCTGCCCGGATTTCGGCGGAGGTTGATCAAAGCATCGCGGCGTATAGCGTCTTGTCCACGCTGGGGCGTCTGACGGCAGCGGATCTGCGTCTGAACGTGCAGCAATACGACCCCGTCAGCTACTACAACCTTGTGAAGGATGCCCCCATTCGCAAAAGCGAGCAGGGCAAACAGCTTGACCGTGTTCTCAAGTCACTAGGAAAGAACTAGTTTTTGCGGATCTGTTGTGCGTTGCGCGCCGCCAAGCTACTCTGACATCGAGGTAGCAGTGGTGAACCATGTCTGATCCTGTGACAAACGTGGAAATTGAGGACGTTCTGTCGTCTATTCGCAAGCTCGTGGCGGAAGATTCGCGCACGGCACCTCGGACGCGCAAACCGGAAAAACCAGAGCGGCTTGTCCTGACCCCGGCGCAACGGGTGAAAGACGACGCGCCTGCGCCAAGACCCTCTGCCGAACCGGTTCTTTTGACTCAACCTGTCAATCGTGCGCCGAACCCCACGGGTGGCATGCCCATTGACGACATTCCTCGCGATGCCCGTCTTGCCGATTTCGGTGACGTAGAAGGCGCGTTTCCGGATATCGACAGCGTCGAGACGAAGGTGACCGAAAACGCGCGCCCCGAGCAGACTCCTGAAAAGGCAGAAGAAAACACGTCGCCGCGCGGTAATCTTGATCGCCTGATCGAAAAGGAAGTGGCCGCTGCACTTGGCGTTGACGTTGACAAGGCCGACGATACGGACGCGGGGCAACAAAGCCTCGAAGATCAGGCTGGGATCATTCCCGACGATGACGAAGATTTTGATTGGGCTGACTTTGAGTCCGATCATGACACTGTAGCGCTCGTGCCCGAAGACGCTTCCCCTGAAGGCGATTTGGAAGACATCGAGGTCGATCACGCAGCCGAAGATCTGCCTGCATCATACGCGGGCGATGCCGAAGACGACCGGGACAGCGCCGCACAAGAAGACATACACCAAGAGGCGTCGGTGATGGCGGTCGTGGACCCCGAACCGACGCTTGCTGAACCACCTGCACCCCCTCAAACGCTTGAAGACAAGGTTGCGGCATTGGGTCGCCTGGTCGCGCGTGACAGCCAGGAATTCGAGGAAGAGCGGGATCGCCCGGATGCTGACGACCTCGCAGCCACATCAGAGCCCATGACATGGCCCGATGTCGCGCCGTTCGTCGAGGTGGAAGAAGAGGACGAAGCGCCGTCGGGATCGAATGTGTTGCATGCTGAAAATGCCTGGCCGCAGGCCCAGGTGCCGCACCCTGTCGAGGACGCAGAGCCAGAAGAAGAAACGCTGCCCTCTGTGGATACGGGGCAGGCTGCACAGCTTGAAATTGATGAAGAGATTCTGCGGGAACTGGTCGGCGATATCGTGCGGCAAGAGCTTCAGGGTGCGCTTGGTGAACGGATCACGCGCAATGTACGCAAGTTGGTCCGTCGCGAGATTCACCGCATGCTCATCTCGCAGGAATTCGACTGACCGCCGACGACCTGACATCCACCCAGCCAAGACAACAGAAAACGCGCCCACTGAGGGCGCGTTTTCTGGTTGTTGGTCAGTTGGTTAAGCGGCTTCTGCCTGTTGGGCAGCAGCATTGCGACGCTCGCTCTCTTCGCGCGACAGCGCAACCGAGGTCCGAACACCTTTGCCTACAAAGTCCATCAGTCCGGTAACAACCCGCTCGTTTGGGTCGATCCCGGCGCAGCTCAGGACTTCGCGACCGTCACGAGACCGCGCCCAACGCGCAATCTGCTCTGGTCCGTTACCATACTTCTTGTCATCTGCGATCGCGTCATCCAAAGCGGCAAGAACCACGGCAGCGAACAGCTTGCGTGCGCGATTACCTTGCTCTGCGTTGAAGGCGGTACCGTCAACGAAATCTTTCATGATCCGTCCTGTGATTATTGCTCTTGTGTTTTCCGGCGTGAAGCTCGTTATGGCGCATTCCAGACGATTCGGATACCCTAGTTTTGCATACCTTTTATGCAAAAGCTGCATGGCTTGCCGGATCGAATATACGAAATATGGTTGTCTGGACAGCGTATCATCACCCAGATATAGGGGCAGCCAAAGTTCGATCAACCTTTTAACAAAGTTTTGCCATGCCCAAAATCAACGGTAACGAAATCCGCCCCGGTAACGTACTGGAGCATAACGGTGGTCTCTGGGCCGCTGTGAAGGTCGACCATGTGAAACCCGGCAAGGGTGGCGCATTTGCACAAGTGGAGATGAAGAACCTGCGCAACGGCTCCAAACTCAACGAACGCTTCCGGTCCGCCGACAAGGTCGAACGCGTCCGGCTTGAACAGAAAGACATGCAGTTTCTCTATGAAACCGACGGTATGCTCGTGTTCATGGACACCGAAACCTATGACCAGGTCGAACTGCCTGCCGACATTCTTGGCGAACGCCGGCCGTTCCTTCAGGACGGCATGACCATTCTGGTGGAATTCCACGAAGCCGAGGCGCTGAACGCGACCCTGCCGCAGAAAGTGACCTGCAAGATCGACGAGACGGAACCGGTCGTCAAAGGCCAGACCGCCGCCAACAGCTTCAAACCCGCGATCCTCGACAACGGGGTCAAGGTGATGGTGCCGCCCTTCGTCGGTCAGGACGAGTTGATCGTGGTGAACACCGAAACGATGGAATATTCCGAGCGCGCGTAAGTTAACGCAACCAGCGACAGGCGCGTGCAAATGCGCTTGTCTCCGAACGCCCGATTTCCGCGCAATTAACCTTTGATGCGCCATACCCCGTCCCACGGTGCGCACCGAGCGGGAAGGGTCACTCCCATGCCGCGACAGACATCTCATCGGCGTGACGCGGCAACGCGTTGACCAACCGAGATCGATCTTTCCGGGGCTTTGGCAGCCTCATGGTCGCGGGGGAGACCCCGCCACAAGGACAGAGCTGTCGACCTTCGGGGCGGCGCCGCTTCCACTCTTTCGGTCTCAGTCGGGACCAATACAAACCAAACCCCTGCCGGGACACACCCGTGCGGGGTTTTGGGCGTGGATCTACGCGGGCTTGAAACGCACTACGGCATCTTCGGCGCGCATGTCGTCACTGGCGCGGTCAAAGCGCAGATAGGCCAGGCCGCGACCCTCGGCCTGCGTGAACAGCGTCCCGGCGGCCTTTTTCCCCGCGACAATCTCTGATCCCACCGGCGGGCTGCCCTCGACCACGACCTGTGCCAGTCCTTTGCGCAGTTCGGTCTTGTGCTTCATCCGCGCGACGACCTCCTGGCCGACGAAACATCCCTTGCGAAAATCGACACCGTTCAGCCGCTCGAATCCCATTTCGAGGATAAAGCTGTCCGGCGTCAACTCCACACCGCTTTCCGGCACAACCGCCGCCACGCGCAGCGTGTCCCAATCGACGTTGTCATCGCCGAGTTGCCCGTCATAGCCGCGCCAGCCAAGGCTGGGATCACGCGGATCGGCAAAGGCACCGTCCGGCACATCGCCCAGCCCACGGCTCACCGCGATATCGGTTTCTTCGATCTCGACCTTGGAGCGCAGCTTGTACATCGTCAGCGCCTGTTTCAGCTCCGCCGCCAACGGTGTTGCAACGTCCAGCAGGATGGCGTCACCCGCAGGCACCAGAAAGAAATCCGCGCGGTACTTGCCCTGTGGTGTCAGCATCGCGGCATAGACCAGACCCTTGTCCAGCTTGGTCACATCATTGGTCACAAGCCCTTGCAGGAAATCCTGTGCTTCTGCGCCGCTGATCCTGAAAACCGTTCGATTTGGCATGTCGCCCCCTGACTGTGTTCCCGTCAGAGATAACGGTGATGTTCCCGTGTGCAAGGGGTCAGGCCGTTGCCGGTGCCCCAAGGATCTGGCGCGACAGGATGCGATCAATCGACACCGCGCCGGCGCCCTTGATCACCAGCGTGACAAGGATCAGCATCCAGAACGCGCGTTGATCAAGGATCACGCTGTCCGGCACCCTGTCAAACCACGCGCCAAGCGTTTCGACATGGGCAAGTCCGCCGTGACCGTAAAGGTCAGTCAGGGATTGCACGACCACGAACCCGATCATCCCCAGTGCGGCCAGCCGGGTGAACAACCCGATCACGATCAGCAGCGGCAGGATGAATTCAGCCCATGTGCCCGCCACCACAACCGCCCAGTGAAAGAGGCCAAGCTGCGAAACGTCATAGACCACCGCTTCCATTTGCTTGGGAAAGATCTGCGCATAGGCTCCCGTCGACGGGATGAAGACGCCCATGATCCCGTCACCCAGTTTGGTCATGGCCGAGGACCAGAAATACATCAGCAGCGTTGCGGCAAAGACGAAGCGCGCCAGCAAAGGGACAAGCCCGTCCATCGACCGTTCAATGGCTGAAAAGACGGACGAGTGAAGGAAAGCAATACGATCCATAGGGGCGGTCTTTCTGATTGAATTCTGGTTAATGTGTCAAAGCCGTGATGGCGTTGCGGGATAATAGAAGGTTCAGAAACGCAGCCAGATCAAAGGCTTCATCTGCCGCGTCGATGGCTTTGCCAAACGGCGTTCTGTCTTGCAGCGCGATCAGGACATCCGCCGCACCGGTGCCCAGAACAACGGGCTCGGGATCAAATTCGGCGCGCAGGATCAGGACATCTTCCGCCGTGCCAGCGGGTTTGCCCCCGCCGCGCAGCGTATAGTGCCAGATCGCGCCGATGGGCCAGTGCGACCGCAGCAGGATCATCGACGGTGCAAAATCAAAAACCGTGGAAAGAAGCATGTCTTCGTCCAGCGCCTGCAGGGCTGACGGGTCAATCCCGGTGCTGTCTGCGGCGTGATAGCTTTGCCGCATGGCGACGTCGATCCGGGCCACATCGGCCAGATACGGAAGATGGGCAAGCTGTTCGACACCTTGAAGAAAGGACGGAAATTCAGCACCATAATGCATCATCAATGGCGAACTTGGCGGGGTCTGGCGCAAGAATGCGCGCGCCACATGGTCAAAGTTCTCACGACCAATGAGCCCGACAATCGACGGAAACCCTTCGGCCAGCGCGTCGCGCAAGGACACCGTGACGTTGTTGCGGTAGACTCCGTAGCGGCGTCCGGCGGGTCGGCTTTGGCCATCGGTCAGGCCATCGGGAACCGGATGTGCAGGGTTCAGCAAACCGCCGAAAAAGGTTGTCTGGGTGATCATGCCGACACGCGGTGCAGCGCAGATTCTGCGCGCCGCGCCTCGTCCGCCAGCACTGGCCAGCCGGGGACATCGGTATCCCATTCGACCAGCAGCGGCTTTGGTCCGGATCGCGCCAGCGTGTAATCAAGCAAGGCCCAAACCGGGTCCACGACCTCGCGCCCGTGGCTGTCGATCAGCAGGGGCGAACCAAAGTCATCTTCGTCCTCGTCATGACCGCCAAGGTGGATTTCTCCAACAGCGTCAAGCGGGTAGGCGTCGATATACTCTTGCGGCGAATAGTCGAGATTGGTTGCAGACACGAACACGTTGTTCACATCAAGCAGCAGGCCACAGCCGGTGCGGCGCGCGATCTCGGCCAGGAAATCTGTCTCGGAATAAGTGCTCTCGGCAAAGGCCAGATAAGAGGAGGGGTTTTCCAGCAGCATCCGGCGGCCCAACAGGCTTTGCACCTCGTCGATGTGATCGGTAACGCGGGTCAGGGTCGCGCTTGTGTAGGGCAGGGGCAGCAGGTCGTTCAGGAAATGGCTGTCATGGGTGGACCAGGCCAGATGCTCGGAAAAGCTGGCGGGGTCAAGCCAGTCACATAGGTGTTTCAGCCGCGCAAGGTGGTCGGGATCAAGCCGACCTTCACCGCCTATGGAAAGGCCGACACCGTGCACCGAAATGGGAAAGCGTTCTGCCAGAACGCGCAATTGTGCCAGCGGGCGCCCACCATCGCCCATGTAGTTTTCGGCATGGATTTCCAGCCAACCCACCGGACTGGGATCGTTGAGAATGTCGGTGAAGTGCTGGGCCTTGTAACCGACACCGGGACGGGCGGGAAGATATGGAAAGGCATGTGTGGCGTCAGGCATGGTCGTGTCCTCTGGTGCAGGCCGGGCTCTGGCCCGACCTGCGTATTTTGGATGGGCACACCGGGTCTCTGCCCGGCCGCCCCGATCCCTCAACCTTGTGGCAGGTCGCGCTCGAGCTCTTCAAGCGCACCCATGCGCTCCGACCCGTCTGCCATTGTCGGCAGTTCGATTTCGGCGCAAGTGCCTGCGTCGACCAGCGTCCACGCATTGCCCTGGTAGTCAACGGTGGATGTGCCCGCGCATGTTGTGCCCGGACCTGCGGCGCAGTCGTTCTGACCTGCAAGGGACACGCCAAAGCATTTCTCTTTTGCTTGGGCCGATGCGGTTGTGGTGTGCGCGGCAAGGCTTGCGGCAACAGCGCCCACGAGTGCGACGGTTTTGATGGCTCTCGACATGTGATTGGTCCTTTTGGTTGATCTAGATTTTCAAATTCGCTCGGCGCTGCGTCTGCATCGTCGACATCTCAACAATGCCCCGCGACAGGCTGTCGCGCTATTCACGGCGGTGTGTTTCACGCGTGCGTTATGGTTGGTGAGGTTTTGGGCGTATTATTATCGTTTGTTTTCAGTAAAATAGAAAAAGCCCCGTAATAATACGAGGCCTTTTTGAAAGTTTCCAGTCCTGGAATGTTACAGAAGATCCGGCGGTGTGGCGTCTTTGGACAGGCTGCTCACGACCTCGGTCAGGGATGTTACAGAGGTTTGCTTCTCACCCAGCCGTCGCACGGTGACGGTTCTGTCCTCAACCTCGCGGTGGCCGATGGCAAGGATCACCGGCACCTTTCCGACCGAGTGTTCGCGGACCTTGTAGTTGATCTTTTCGTTGCGAATGTCCGCCTCGGCCCGCACACCGGCCTTGGTCAGGGCATCCACCACCTCGCGTACATACTCATCCGCCTCGGACACGATCGACGCCACAACCACCTGACGCGGGGCCAGCCAGAAGGGCAGTTTGCCCGCGTGTTCCTCGATCAGGATACCGATGAAGCGTTCGAATGACCCAAGGGTTGCCCGGTGCAGCATCACCGGACGGTGGCGCGCGCCGTCCTGTCCGATATAGGTTGCGTCCAGCCGTTCGGGCAGAACGAAATCGACCTGCAAGGTGCCGCATTGCCAGTCCCGGCCAATCGCATCGGTCAGCACAAATTCAAGCTTGGGTCCGTAGAAAGCGCCTTCGCCGGGGTTCAGCTCGAACTCGCAACCTGCGGCAATCGTGGCGGCCTTGAGGGCTGCTTCGGATTTGTCCCAGACCTCGTCAGATCCGGCGCGGGTGTCTGGGCGATCAGAGAACTTGACCTTGAAGTCCGAAAATCCGAGGTCGATGTAAATTTCTGACAGAAAGTCGATAAAGCGTTTGGTTTCATCTTCGATCTGGTCCTCTCTACAGAAAATATGAGCATCATCCTGGGTAAACCCGCGCACGCGCATGATGCCGTGCAGGGCCCCGGAAGGTTCATATCTGTTGCACGACCCGAATTCGGCCATACGCAACGGAAGATCGCGGTAAGACTTTAACCCCTGATTAAAAATCTGGACGTGACAGGGACAATTCATCGGTTTGAGCGCATTGACCGCTTTTTCCCGCGCATGATCTTCATCCACTTCGACGATGAACATGTGGTCCTGGTACTTTTCCCAGTGACCCGAGGCTTCCCACAGCTTGCGATCCACCACCTGCGGGGTGTTCACCTCGACATAGCCGCCACGCGTCTGGCGACGGCGCATGTAATCCTGCAAGAGGGTATAGATGCGCCAGCCATTGGGGTGCCAGAACACCTGACCGGGGGCCTCTTCCTGCATGTGAAAGAGGTTCATCTCGCGGCCCAGCTTGCGATGATCGCGCTTTTCGGCCTCTTCGAGGAAATTCAGATATTGCTTCAGGTCATCGCGGTTCTTGAACGCCACACCGTAGATGCGTTGCAGCATCGGACGGGTGTTGTCGCCAAGGAAATAGGCGGCCGAGACGTTCATCAGTTTGAACGCATCCGCAGGCACCTGTCCGGTGTGCTGAAGATGCGGGCCACGGCACAGGTCCATCCAGTCGCCGTGCCAATACATGCGGATGTCTTCACCTTCGGGAATCCGGTCAAGGATCTCGACCTTATAAGGCTCGTTGTTGTCGGTGTAGTGCTGGCGCACCTTGTCGCGGGTCCAGAGTTCGGTGCGCACCGCGTCGCGGGCGTTGATGATGTCTTTCATCCGCTTTTCGATGGCACCCAGATCTTCGGGTGTAAACGGCTCTTGCCGGTCGAAATCGTAGAACCAGCCATTGTCCCGCACCGGTCCGATGGTGACTTTGACATCCGGGTACAGTTCCTGCACCGCGCGCGCCATGATATGCGCCAGGTCATGCCGGATCAGTTCAAGCGCCGGGGCGTCGTCCTGCATGGTATTGACGGCGATGCTGCTGTCAGCCGGGATCGGCCATTGCAGATCCCAATGCGCGCCGTTGACGGTGGCGGAAATGGCTTTCTTGGCCAGCGATTTGGAAATGCTTTCGGCGACGTCGGCAGGGGTTACACCCTGTTCGAAGTCGCGTGCAGTACCATCGGGAAAGGTCAGGGAAATCTGGCTCATTGGCCATGCTCCTCGTCAGTTTGGCGCCCACGGAACGCCCGGTTGCGGGTTATATACGTCGCGCGGGTTTTGGCAGGGGGGCGGCGGCGCGTCAAGACAGGGCGGGTCGGAAACGACCGGGTGAGTCGGCCCTTTTGAGGTTGGGCGCGAAAGATTCTTGCGCGGTATACCAATGTATTATTGGAAGTCGTTTATAAACAATGGGTTAAACTTTGCTTTCGTTATGGACGAAAACGACGTAATTGATATGTATAACGACATTCCACTATTGGAAGCTTTGAACGTCATTCGACACGGGAGAGCAGGCAATGCCCGGTTACAACACGAAATTCGATCTGACTGTCGAGGATATGGAGCTGATCGAGGACGCGCTGCGCACAACCAAGCGGTCGCTGAACACGGCGGTGATCCAGCAGGATGCGGACCCGCTGCACCCTTGTGAAAACACGCGCTCTGTCGATGCGTCGATGAAGCAGATCAATGATCTTCTGGGGCGTCTGCACAATCAGAAGAATTTCTTCCGCCCGAAATCCGGCGCCTATATCGGCGGGTGAACCTTACCGCGCGCTGCGATGCGCGCGGAACCAACCTCGGCACGCTGGCGTTTACCAAGGGTTTGACCCAGGAGCGCGCATGCAGAGCCAGATCACCGACAGCTATGAAGTCCTGACAGACGCGGACGGAGAGGTTCGTGACCGTGAGGCGCGCAACGGCGTGCGTCACATGGTTAGCCTGTCGATGACGAAAGTGGCCGATGGGCTGATCGACCCCAAGCTTGTTCTCAGTTGGCTGGCCGGCACACTTGGTGCGCCTGCTGCGATGACCGGGCTTCTGGTTCCAATCCGCGAGGCCGGAGCGCTGTTGCCGCAGATCGCGCTTGCCGGCTGGGTGCAGTCTATGGCGCATCGCAAATGGGCCTGGGTTCTTGGATCGGCGGGGCAGGGCATCGCCGCATGTGCCATCGTGGTGATCGCCCTGACGATGGAAGGTGTCGCCGCCGGTGCCGCGCTGTGTGGCGCATTGGCGGTTCTGGCGCTGTCGCGGGCGGCCTGTTCTGTCAGCTACAAGGATCTTCTGGGCAAGACGGTACAAAAAACCCGCAGAGGTGCCGTGACCGGGGTTGCCGGGTCCACAGCGTCGATTGCCGTGCTGGTCTTTGCGGGGTTGCTGATCTCTGGCCTGTTGCGCGACGTGACGCCCGTGATCGTTGCCATCGCCCTTGCCGCAGGGTTGTGGATCGCGGCGGCCACCCTGTTTTCGCGGCTTGAGGAAAAGGCATCGACGGAAACTGCGGACACGTCGGTCGACCTGACGCCGTTGAAGGAAGACGGTCAGTTCCGCCTGTTCATCGCGGTGCGCGGCTTGTTGACCGTGACAGCGCTGGCGCCGCCGTATTTCGTGCTTCTGGGTGGTGGGCAATCGGCGTTGCAAGGGCTGGGTGCCCTGCTCTTGGCCTCTGCTGCGGCGGCGTTTGCGGGGTCGTATGTGTGGGGGCGGCTGTCTGACGTGTCGTCACGCAAGGTGCTGTTCCTGTCGGGCCTGCTGGCGACGGGGTTTGCCACGCTGGCGGTGCTGGCCGAACTGACGGGCTGGGCGACAACCGCTTGGGTGATCCCGGTGATCCTGTTCTTTTTCATGCTGTCCTATCAGGGCGTGCGGTCGGCGCGGTCGGTCTATCTTGTCGATATGTCCCCCGAGAATGCCCGGTCGTCATATGCCGCGTTGGCCAACACGGCGATTGGGGTTCTGTTGCTGGTGACCGGGGCGGTCGGTGGGTTGCTGGCCCTGGCGGGGCCGGTTGTGTCTTTGGTCGGGTTTGCCGTGCTGTCCCTGATCGGCGGCGTGCTGGCGCTGCGGCTTGACGAGGTCGAAAACGGCTAGACCAGCAGTCACCTCTTGGGTTCCGGCGCGCTTTGCGTAAAGTTCGCGGCGAACCGGAATGGAGGCAGGCATGACAGAGATACACCATATCGACGGACCGAACGGGCACCGGTTGGCCTATGCCAGGACCGAAGGCGAAGGCCCGACCATCGTGTTCCTGTCGGGCTACAAATCCGACATGGACGGCACCAAGGCGGTGCATCTTGAGGCTTGGGCCAAGCTCCATGGTCGCGCTTTTTTGCGGTTCGACTATTCGGGGCATGGCGCCTCGGGCGGTGTGTTCGAAGAGGGCTGCATCGGAGACTGGGCGCGCGATGCGCAAGCGGTGATCGAAGCCACCACCGACGGCCCCGTGGTCCTGGTTGGCTCGTCCATGGGCGGCTGGATCGCGTCGCTGATGACGCAACGCTTGGCGCATGTGGTTGGATTCGTCGGCATCGCCGCCGCGCCCGATTTCACCGAGGACGGGTTCTGGGCCGGGTTCTCGGACCAAGAGCGGCGTCAGGTCATGGAGGACGGGCAGGTCGCGCTGCCGTCAGAGTACGGCGACCCCTATATCGTCACCCGCCGCCTGATCGAAGACGGGCGCGAGAACCTTGTACTTCGCTCACCACTGCACATGCCCTACCCGGTGCGCCTGCTGCAAGGCACCGAAGACAATGCTGTCACCCGCGAAACCGCGTTGCGCCTGCTTGATCATATCGAGGGGCCGGATGTGCAGTTGACGCTTGTCAAAAGGGCGGATCACAGGTTTTCGGAGCCACAGAACCTGCGCCAGATCGAGGATTCGATCCTTGATGTGATGGGCTGAGGTGATGGTGTTGCAACCCTGTCCAAGACCACCCGAGAGGCCGATGCCACAGCATGTTGCCGCCGGACATTTGATCCGGGGGAGCGACGATCCGTGAACGCATCGTGTGTTTCCGTTAACGGAAACACTTTCGCCAGACGGGGATCTGTGGCTATTGGGGACCGGGCTGATGTGCGAAACCGGGGTTTTCGTTGACCTGCGTCCCCTCTATGCCCACGCTGATATGGGTGGGCTTGTCCGGAAAAGGAGCTGTCATGGAGCAGAGGATATCGCTGATCACGCTGGGCGTGCGCGACATGGAGAGAGCGGCGGCGTTTCTTGATGCGCTGGGCTGGGTACGCGTCGAGGCGCAGGACGGCGTGATCGCCTATGATCTGCTGGGTCAGACGCTAGGTCTTTATCCGCTGGACAAGCTGGCTGACGATATCGGGATTGATGTTGCCCAACTTGGGCGCGGCGCGATGACGCTGGGGTACAATGCGCGGGACCGGGCCGGGGTGGATGACGTCATCGGACGTGTCGAAGCGGCAGGCGGAACCGTGCTGAAAGCGCCGCAAGAGGTGTTCTGGGGCGGGTATCACGGTTATTTCAGCGACCCGGAAGGTCATATCTGGGAAGTGGCGCATAACCCGTTTTCGACCTTGCGTGAAGGCGACAGTGCCTTCCGCTGGACCGGGTATTGAGACGACCGCACAGCATGCGGGGCCTTGAGACGCTTGGCCGCGTGCGCCTGTCGCGACATTTCTTCATGCGGGATTTCCTGTTCTCGGAAATTGGCAACATTCACCGGATTCAGAACATTCCGGATCATCCTGACCTTGCCATCGCGCGGGGACAGGCTCTGTGCGAAACGCTGCTCGACCCGCTGGAGGAAACCTTTGGCCGGATTGCGGTCCGCTCTGGGTTTCGCTCTGCCGCGCTCAACAGTTTTGGAAATGAGAACGGGCTGAATTGCGCACGCAACGATTATCCGCTGGAATGCCACATCTGGGATCGGCCGGATGTCGCGGTGGCGGGGGCCAGCATCGTCATTCCATGGTTTGCGGATCAGTACGATCAGGGGCGCGACTGGCGCGATCTGGCGTGGTGGCTTTACGATCATCTGCCGTTTGCCGAAGCGTGGTTCTTTCCCAGGCTTTGTGCCTTCAACCTGTCCTGGCGGCCTGACCCGCAGCGTCGGATCGACAGCTATATCGCTCCCAAAGGGACGCTGGTCCGCGCTGGCTTGCCGCCGTCAGAGCCGCTGGACACCCGCGCTGCACGCTATGTCGATTTCCCACCCTTTCGGGGCATCGCCTATCCCTGACACCGGGTCTGGACAGGGCTTGCCACCGAAACTAGCGTGACCGCTACACGCCTATGCAAGTTGAGGAGCGCGCTTGTGAACCTGCCCAGAACGCCGCCTTTTCGATTGGATGGAAAGCGTGCCGTGGTGGTCGGCGGATCGCGTGGGATCGGGTTTGGATGTGCCGTGGCGCTGGCCGAAGCAGGGGCGCATGTGATCGTTGCCGCGCGCGGCGCGACCGAGGTGCAGGCGGCGGTCAACGAAATGGCTCAGGCCGGGTTCAGCACCGAGGCGCAATTGCTCGACGTGACCGATCTTGACGCCGTGCGCGACGCGTTTGACGTGTTTGGGCCAATCGACATTCTGGTGAATTCGGCAGGATCGGCGCGCCACAGCCCGGCGCTATTGACCACGCCCGACGACTTTGATGCGGTGAGCGCCATCAACATCCGCGCCGCCTATTTCCTGGCGCAGACCGCAGCGAAACAGATGATCGGTCGCGGCGGGTCGATCATACAAATCAGCAGCCAGATGGGTCATGTCGGCGCCATTGATCGGTCGGTCTATTGCGCAACCAAACATGCCGTCGAAGGCATGACCAAGGCGATGGCCATGGAATGGGGGCCGGAAAATATCCGCGTCAACACGATCTGCCCGACCTTCATCCTGACCGAATTGACCAAGCCGACGTTTGACGATCCCGAGCAACGGGCCTGGATCGACAGCAAGATCAAGCTGCCGCGTGTGGGGCGGGTCGAGGACATCATGGGCGCCTGCCTGTTTCTGGCCTCTGATGCCAGTGCGCTGGTGACCGGGACGTCGATCCTTGTTGATGGTGGATGGACCGCCGGATGACACGGCACGGGACGCGGTTGCCGGGATTCGGATCGACCAAGCGAAGACCACAAACAGAGTGGCGCAGGTCACATTTGTGACTTGTCCGGGCACCCATCAGCGCACTTGTTAACCAAATCGAAGACAAATCCGCGCAAGCCGGGGTGACTGGAATCGACGGGCACTGATCCTGCGCGGATCGGCCCGCAAACCGAAAGGCTTGCAATGAGAGGGTTCGACAACCGATTCACCGATTTCCCCGAGTATATCCTCGGGATCACCAAAGAGATTTGGGAGGATCGCGGGTTTGGGGCGCGGATGAAAGCGTATTACCACCCCGAAGTGATCGTGCGAAGCCCCGGCGGGATCACGTTCGGCGAGCCTGCGAAGACGGCGGCGATGATGGCGACCTGTCACGAATTCCCGGACTGTCAGCTTTTGGGAGAAGATGTGATCTGGTCCGGCACGCCAGAGGTCGGAATGCTGTCCTCGCACCGTATCCTGTCAACCGCGACCCATGTGAACGACGGTCCGTTCGGGCCAGCCACCAGACGCAGGATCACGCTGCGGGCGCTGGCGGATAGTTATGCCAAGAACAACAGGATCAGCGACGAATGGTTGATCCGCGACACTGGCGCGATCGTCCGCCAGTTGGGCTATGACGTGAAGGACTGGGTGCGCGACCGGATCGTTGCGCTTGATCCCGGCACCCAGCCGTTCCGCCCGACAATCGACGTGCAGGGGCCGTATACGGGCAAGGGCAATGACAATCAGTGGGGCGCGGCCTTTGGGGCGCTTCTGACCCGGATCATGGAGGGCGAATTTTCGGTCATTCCAGATCAGTATGATCGCGCTGTTCAGGCCGACTATCCCGGCGGTCAAACCGTGCATGGCACTGCTGGCGTCGATGCGGTCTGGCTTGGTCTTCGGTCGTCGTTTCCGTCGGCCATGTTCGACATTCACCATCAGATCGGCATGGAAGAGGTCAACATGCCGCCACGCGCCGCGATCCGCTGGTCGCTGACCGGCAAACATGACGGCTGGGGCGCGTTTGGCGCACCGACAGGTGCCGAGGTTCATGTCATGGGGATTTCCCATGCCGAGTTCGGCCCACGCGGATTGCGACGGGAATGGACGCTTTACGATGAAACCGCGATCTGGATGCAAATTCTGGCTCATCAGGGCTGACACGATCCCGTCGCAAGACATGCGTAACCAAGCATCCTTGGCTACTGGAGCGGTCTTGCCGATGTGCTAGATTACCATTTTATCTGGGATGCGGAGGGATGCCATGTCTGGAAACACGCTTACACTGCGCGCGGCCGAACCCTCGGACAGGGATGCGCTGGATCGTTTGTTCGGGCAAAGCTATCCGGTTCTTCTCAAGCCCGATTATCCACCTTCCATCCTTGTCACGGCTGTTCCTCTGATTTCACAGGCGCAACCGGCGCTGATCGCTTCGGGCACCTTCTATGTCATGTGCGACGGCCCCGAGATTGTCGGTGCCGGTGGTTGGACGATGCAGGCGCCGGGGGGAAAACCGGGGGTGCGGGGAATCGGGCATATCCGTCACGTCGTCACCGATCATCGTCGCACCCGCGAAGGTATCGCACGCAGATTGTTGGAGCACATCATCTTGCACGCCCGTGCGTCCGGCATGTCCCAATTGCAGTGCCAAAGCACCCGCACAGCCGTTTCGTTTTACGAAGCGATGGGTTTTGAGGCACAAGGCGAGATCGAGATCCCATTGCGCCCCGGAATTCTGTTTCCGGCGGTATTCATGTCGCGATTGCTGTGACCTCAATTGATTTGGGTCATGGAGTGTTTACCTTTTTTGGAGTGGACTCATGATCCAGCAAAGGAGGGGACCATGCTGACAATCACCAAACCAGAACCAAACCGGGTTGATATCGACCTGTCCGGGAAAGTTGATTCCGAGGAAATGGCCAAGGGTCTGGATGACCTGCTCGACATGTCTCAGGATGTGAACGAGGGGAAGATGCTGTACACAATCACGTCGTTTGCGTTTCCCGAACTAGGGGCAATGGCCGTCGAGATGGCGCGACTTCCCAAGATGTTTGGCCTTTTGGGCCGGTTCGACCGCTGCGCCGTTCTGTGTGACGCGTCCTGGATCAGAACCGCAGCCGAGATCGAGGGCGCGCTGTTTCCCGGCATCGACATAAAGGGCTTTGAACTTTCCGAAAAGGACGAAGCCGAGGCCTGGCTGGCCAACGCACCCGCCTGAGCGGTTCGACGCGCGAGGTGACAGGGGTCGCATTTGGCATACGGTCAAATGCAGGGCGTTTCCGCGCCCCGCATGGTCAAACCACAACTGATGCGTTCAAGATGGTTGATCAACAGCCATATTGCGACCTATGACGAAAGGAGACAGAATTTTCACCAAGAATCGGAAAAGGACATCCCTGTGACCCGAATTCTTGCCCTGTGCGCGTTGGTCCTTCTGGCAGGAGTCCTGACCTTTGGCACTCCGGGACATACCCAAGGCTACGCCACAGAGAACAACACAAGAAGAGCGTCCCCGTCAGACATCAATGACGTCGTGCGTGGGTTCACCACCGGCGCGCAACGTTTGTGCGGCAATATCCCTGACCCGGCCTATACGGTTGATTGTGTCGCGGATTATTTCGACTGGCTTGCGGACAGACTTCCACAAACGCAGGAATTTTGGGAGGCGCGGAGTATCATCAGCGGTGCAGCCAGCGAGATGAACCGCGTTGCGCGTGACAATGCCTCCGCTACCAGGCGCCCGGCAGTGATCCGCCTGAACAACAGCAGCGCACCCTCCGGCCGGACCAGCCGCGTCGTGATCCCGGTGGCCCCCGAGCGCCAAGCGGCAGCACGCTCTGCAGCTGTGGCCATTGTGGAAGAGGCAGAGACACAGCTTCTGCGCGCTTCAGAACGGTCACAACGCAGCAAGCTCGCCTACACGAACATCGCCGCGGCAATCGGGAATTCTTCGCTGATCCTGTTGCGATCCGGTTAGGTCGCGTCGGCGATTGGGAAGACCCTACCGAGCGATGTCGATCACGTCACGTTCGGTCACAATCATGTCCAACGGCTGATCCGTCGGTTCGAGCGGCAGGTCGTTGTCTTCCTGCGCAGCGAAGGCGAAACCGATGGCGAGGGTCGGGCGCTGGGCGCGCAGCCTTTGCAGCGTGCGATCATAGAACCCGCCGCCATAGCCCAGTCTGCCACCGGTCCGGGAAAAAGCCACCAACGGCACGATCAGCACTTCGGGCGTGATCAATTGCTCGACCGCCGGGACCGAGGCACCGAAGGGTCCGTCGATCAGTGCGCAGTCCGGTTCCCATTGCGAAAAGACCAGCGGCTGTGCCTTGGCGCGGATCACCGGCACACAGACAAGCCCGTGTGCCGCAGCTTCGGCCATGGCGGGCAGGGGGTCTATTTCGGTGCGCATGGGCATGTAACCCGATAGCGGAACGCCACGATAGCCTGCCAGAACCTCGCTCAGATACCCCGCCGCGCCACGATGGCCCGCCTCATGGGCCAGTTTGCGCCGGGCAAAGGCGGCCTTGCGCGCCGCCGCCTTGCGCTCGTCCAGCGTCACAACAGCACCACAACGGCCAGACCGAGGAAGGCAAAGAAGCCCACCACATCGGTCACGGTTGTCACAAACGCCCCCGACGCCAGCGCCGGATCAACGCCCATCTTCTCAAGCACAATCGGAATGCCCGTGCCCGCCAGACCTGCGACAACAAGGTTGATGACCATGGCTGCTGCGATCACACCGCCAAGCGCCATCGACCCGAACCAGATATAACCGACGATTCCCATGATCACCGCAAACGCGATGCCGTTGATGGTGCCCACCAGCACCTCGCGCCGGATCACCCGCCAGACGTTCGATCCGGTCAAATCCTTGGTCGCCAGGGCGCGCACCGCAACGGTCAGCGATTGCGTCCCGGCATTGCCCCCCATGGAGGCCACGATCGGCATGAGCACCGCCAGCGCCACGATGGTTGCGATGGCGTCCTCGAACTGGGCAATCACGAGGCTGGCAAGGATCGAGGTGATCAGGTTCACCAACAGCCACGGGAAACGCCGCTTGGTGGTTTCGCGCACCCTGTCCGAAAGAGAGCTTTCGCTGTCCACACCGGCAAGACGCAGCACGTCTTCCTCGTGTTCCTCGTCCAGCACGGCCATCGCGTCGTCGATGGTGATGACCCCGACCAGACGTTCGTTTTCGTCGACCACGGGGGCCGAGATCAGGTGGTACTGGTTGAACGCATACGCCACGTCGCCTTCGTATTGCATGACCGGGATAACATGGAACGTGTCCGACACCAGCGATTGCAGCAGCACCTCGCGGCGCGACGCCATCAGCTTGCCCAGCGTCACGTTGCCGACCGGACGCAGGCGCGGATCGACAAGGATGATGTGATAGAACTGTTCCGGTAGATCATCGGAATTGCGCAGGTAATCAATCGCTTCACCGACATTCCAGTGCTCGGGGGCCATCACCACCTCGCGCTGCATCAGGCGGCCGGCAGAGTATTCCGGGAAGGTCAGCGATTGCTGTACCGCGACCCGGTCGCTGTCTTCCAGAACCTCGAGGATGGCGTCCTGCTGGCCTTGTTCAAGGTCTTCGAGAAGGTCAACCACGTCATCGCTGTCAAGCTCGCGGACCGCGTCGGCCAGAACTTCGGGCGAGAGGATGTTGATGACTTCTTCGCGGATCGATTCATCAAGTTCCGACAGGATGTCGCCGTCAAATTCCTTGCCGTAGAGCTTGATCAGACGCATCCGGTCGAACGCATTGACCTGCTCCAGAAGGTCCGCAATGTCCGCCGGGTGCAAAGGCTCCATCAGCGCGACAAGCTGATCCCGATCATCCAGATCGACGGCATAGAGAATTTGGGCAACAGCCTTGCGGCCTAGGCTGTAAGCGTCATCTGCGCCGTCTGCCTCGATGGTTTGATCTTCGCTCATCTTGCCCCTTGCTCCTTTGCCTGCGTCACCTTTACGCAATCGGCTCGGGATTCGACAGGGCAAGCGCGCAATTTACCAACACATGACGAAGAGATAGGTTCATCTGGTCCAGGTCAAAAAGGTCGCCGCATGTCAGACATCACACTTCATCTCGGCCAGACGCTCTGGTTCGAGGGCGATCCAATGGTCCTGGGGCCGCAAAGCGCCATCCACAATACACGGGGCGCGATTGCCGTGCAGGACGGGACCGTTCTGGCCCGCGGATCCGCTGACGATGTGCGGCGTGCCTATCCGCGCGCGGATGTCGAAGATCACGATGACGCGCTGATCCTGCCGGGCTTCATCGACGCGCATGTCCACTATCCGCAAACCGCCATGATCGCGAGCTGGGGCAAGCGGCTGATCGACTGGCTGAACGCATATACCTTCCCAGAAGAAATGCGGTTTGGTGATGCGGAGTATGCGCAAGATATCGCCGGACGGTATCTGGATATCGCTTTGGCGAACGGCACCACGACGATGTGCAGCTATTGCACCATCCACCCGGAAAGCGTGGACGCCTATTTCACAGCGGCAGCGGCGCGGGGAATGCGGATTCTGGGGGGCAAGACCTGCATGGACCGCAATGCGCCTGACGGTCTGCTGGACAGTGCGCAAAGCGCCTATGACGACAGCAAGGCGCTGCTGGAGGCATGGCACGGGCAGGGCAGGGCGTCCTACGTGATCACGCCGCGCTTTTCGCCGACGTCGACGCCGGAGCAGTTGTCGGCGCTGGGCGCGCTTTGGGCCGACCACCCGGATTGTCTGATGCAGACCCATCTGAGCGAACAGATCGACGAAATCACCTGGGTTCGCGGGCTGTATCCGCAGGCGCGCGATTACCTCGACACCTACGAGGCGCATGGTCTCTTGGGCGCAAACGGCCTTTACGGCCACGCCATCCATCTGGAACCCCGCGAACGCGACCGCCTGCGCGAGGTCGGCGCGGCGTTGATCCATTGCCCAACCTCCAACACCTTCATCGGGTCGGGGCTGTTCGACATGGCGGGGCTGGTGGGTGAGGGGCAGCGCGTCGGGTTGGCCACCGATACCGGCGGCGGGTCGTCGTTTTCGATGCTGCGCACGATGGCGGCGGCCTACGAGGTTTCGCAATTGCGCGGCGTGGCGCTGCATCCGTCGGCTTTGCTGTGGCTGGCGACCGAAGGCTCGGCCCGGTCCTTGGGACTCGCCGACCGCGTGGGGACGTTGGCACCGGGGGCGGAGGCGGATTTTATCACGCTGGATCTGGGATCAACACCTGCCATCGCGCAACGCAGCACCCGCGCAGCGGACATCTGGGAGGCGGTGTTCCCGACAATCATGATGGGCGATGACCGCGCCGTGTCGGGGGTTTGGGTGATGGGGGAGCGGTTGGGGTGACTGTCAGTCGAGCGGAGGAAGAGGTCTTTTGCAATATTGCAAAGGTCTTGATTCGGAAATCACAGGCTTCGCGCGAACCTTAGGTAGGCGACGAATAATCCCAACCCAAATAATACCACAACGAACAGGCGTTGAACCGCGGAAATCCATCTAGTGCCGGTATTTTTCTCTAATAATCGTTCAGAGAACCAGCGGGTTGTTTGCCTAAAACCCAGCATAGGAATACCTCCACAGCGCTACCCTCATTCCGACGATACAATGACCTGACTGCAGTTTCCACGACGACAATGGGTTCACAGCCGACATTCGAAGCAAGGTCAAATGTCATAAAAAAACCGCGCCCAGGATGATCCCGGCGCGGCTTTTCTTCACTGTCCGTGTGACCGGAAGACTTACTTGATCTTGCCTTCTTTGTACTCGACGTGCTTGCGCGCGACGGGGTCGTACTTCCGAACAGACATCTTTTCCGTCATCGTCCGCGCGTTTTTCTTGGTCACGTAAAAATGACCCGTTCCCGCAGACGAGTTCAGGCGGATTTTGATTGTGGTCGGCTTCGCCATGGGTCGTCTCCTGCATCGGGCAAGGACTGCCCGTGAATTCCAGTATGAAAGCTGCCTTCTACCCGTGCGCGCGACTGAGTCAACCCTTCACGCGGGGCTTGCGGGGCAAAAGGGTCACAAAAACGCGCGGAGGGCCTGTAAGCCGGATTCTGTCCCCCTCGGGTTTCCCCAAGGATGGATGACCATTCCTCTGGGACCGATGTTGCCACCGGCCTCGTGCTGCCAACCCGGGGATCTGGGCTGAAGCGACCCTGCCGACGCGCGGCGCGATCCCCCTATTCGGCATTGCTCCCGGTGGGGCTTGCCATGCGGGGACTGTTGCCAGCCCCCCGGTGGGCTCTTACCCCACCGTTTCACCCTTACCCCGACCGAAATCGGGGCGGTCTGTTCTCTGTGGCGCTTTCCGTCAGGTTGCCCTGCCCGGGCGTTACCCGGCACCATTGCTTCAGGGAGTCCGGACTTTCCTCCCCCGTTGCCAGGGGCGGCCATCCGGCCCTCCGCGCGAGATGTGGCCTAGGCCAAGTCCGACGCGCGGTCAATCGAAACCGCCCCATGCTTCTTTGGGCCTGAAATACCTCGGGAGTTTGAGGGCAGAGCCCTCAAGACGGTCCGTCGACGGACCGTCCACGATGCGTCGACGCATCGTGCCCCTAGCGTAGCACATAGGGCTGATGCATCCAGTCCCAGAGCGCGTCGTTGGTTTCGTCCGGGGTTTCCAGCGTCGGCAAATGCCCTGCGTCGTCAAGAACAACCAGCCGGGCATGGGGGATGAGTTCGGCCATGAAGGTGTGGCGTTTGATCGGGCACAACAGATCATGCGCGCCGCACAGCACCAGGGCGGGCTGATGGATCTTGCGCAGCGTCGCCTGTTGGTCCCGGCGGCGTTGAAGCGCGCGGGACTGGTTGACAAAGACGTCCGGTCCCAGTGTGTGGGCCATCTCCATCACCGTTTGCAGAACCTGCGGACGCCGGGGGCCGGGGGCGAGGTAGGCGGGCTTGAGTTCATCGCGCATCACCTCGGATAGCTTGCCCGACCGGACCTTGACGATCTGCGGCTCGCGGTTGGCGGCAACCTGGGGTGTCTCGGCCAGGCAGTTCGTGTCCATCAGCGCGATCCGCGTCACCCGATCCGGCGCGCGGCGCAGAATTTCCATTGCCACGATGCCGCCCATGCTCAACCCAGCCAATGCGAATTTCTGCGGCAGGGCGGTGATGAGGTTGGAGGCGATTTCCTCCATCCGCTGCCCTTTGGTGATGGGGGCGATCATGACGGGATGGGTTGCGGAGAACGCTCGGATCTGCGGTTCGAACAGTCGTGCATCGCACATCATGCCCGGAAGAAAGACAAGCGGTTCCGTCATCGACTACACCCGCCCAAAGGCGCGTTTCGCCCCTTCGGCCAGCGCGCACAGCTTGGCGCAGATGATGTCCGGACCGACAGCGCCGGGCACCAGCACCATGTCATCCGGGTCGTGGTCCTGTCCGTTTTCGCGTGCGACGTGGAACTCTACGGTCTTTTGCTTTCGAGGCCGCGATCCGACATGTGTGATCTTGATGCGCGTCATGCGCTTGGCCCCTCATCCTGCACAGGTTTGCGGGGACACTAACAAATCGTGCGACGGGTGCCAGATGCTTCGAAGCATCTGGGCACGCTTTTCAAAAAGCGTGGTTGCGCCTAGATCATCAGCGCCCGCGCCAATGTGTTCTGTCGCTCGACAGCGCGGGGCAGATCAATCGTCGTGACATGACCGTCCCGCACCACCTGCCGACCTTCGACAAACAGGTGTTTCACCCGTGTCGGCCCTGCCAGCAACAGCGCGGCGGGATCCCAGCTTCCGGCGCTTTCCACGCCGCTGACGTCCCAGATCGCGATGTCCGCGCGTTTGCCGACGGCGATCTGTCCGCAATCGGACCGGCCCAAAACCTCGGCACCGCCGCGCGTGGCAATGAAAAGCGCCTCGCGGGCGCTCATCGCATCTGCGCCGTTGACCACCCGCTGCAACAGCAAGACCTGTCGTGCCTCTGCCACAAGGTTTCCGGAATCATTGCTGGCGGACCCATCGACACCAAGCCCGACACGCACGCCCGCATCACGCATGGCGCGCACCGGCGCGATGCCCGATCCAAGGCGGCAGTTGGAACAGGGGCAATGTGCGACCCCGGTGCGGGATTTGGAAAAAAGATCAATCTCTTGCCCGTCCAGTTTGACGCAATGCGCGTGCCAGACATCGGGTCCCGTCCAGCCCAGGTCTTCGGCATATTGGCCGGGGCGGCAGCCGAATTTTTCGAGGCTGTAGGCGATGTCTTCGTCGTTTTCCGCCAGGTGGGTGTGCAACATCACCCCCTTGTCGCGCGCCAGGATCGCGGCGTCGCGCATCAAATCGCGGCTGACCGAGAATGGCGAGCAAGGGGCGACGCCCACCCGGACCATCGACCCGTCGCGCGGGTCGTGATGTGCGTCGATCACGCGGATGCAGTCTTCGAGGATATGCGCTTCGCGTTCGACCAGGGAATCGGGTGGCAACCCTCCGTCGCTTTCCCCGATGCTCATTGCGCCGCGGGTGGGGTGAAAGCGAAGACCGACCTCGTGTGCGGCCGCAATGGTGTCGTCAAGCCGTGCGCCGTTGGGATACAGGTACAAGTGATCCGACGTGAGCGTGCAGCCTGACAGCGCCAGTTCTGCCAGCCCGATCTGTGCCGAGACAAACATCTCTTCCGGTCCAAACCGCGACCAGATCGGGTAGAGCGTCTGAAGCCAGCCAAACAGCAGCGCGTCCTGACCGCCGGGAACCGCGCGGGTCAGCGTCTGGTAGAGGTGGTGGTGCGTGTTCACGAGACCCGGCGTGACAACGCAACCGGTTACATCCACAACCGTATCCGCGTCCGAAATGTCGGGGCCGACCGCGATAATCACACCATCCTCGATCATCACGTCGACACCGGACAATTCCCGCGCGTCGTTGTCCATCGTCAGCATGGCGGCTGCATTTTTAATGCGTGTTTTCATGGGCTTGCCTTCCGCTTGTGTCATGTCCTTTTCGGTGCAACCAAGGTCGGGACGACAGAAAAGGAGCGGAAGGACTCGACCAGACCGGAAAAGTCTAACGCGATTTCCCGGTGTTGTCAGCCTTTCAAAAGCGCAAGCGTCCGGGCATGCAGATCTGGCGTCGCTGCCGCGAGAATGGTGCCCCCTTCATGTGCAGGTCGCCCTTCCCAATCGGTGACAACGCCACCAGCGGACTGGATCACCGCAATCGGCGCCTGAACATCATAGGCGTTCAGCCCGGCTTCGATCACAAGGTCGATCTGTCCCGCCGCAAGCAGGGCGTAGGCATAGCAATCACAGCCATAGCGGGTCAGTTTGACCGCGCGCGCGACACGCTGAAACGCGGTGTGCTGGTCCTTGGTGCCGATCTCGGGGAAGGTTGAAAACAACGTGGCCTCGGACAGGGCGGTTGTGGATTTCGTGCCCAAGGGGGCATTGCGCCCCGGTCCGGTCCAGTGTGAGCGCCCCAGCCCACCCATGAAGCGTTCGCCCACATAGGGTTGGTCGATCATGCCCATGAAAGGTCCATTGGCATCGGACAATGCGATCAGGACGCCCCATGTCGGCGTGCCGCTGATAAAGGACCGTGTGCCGTCAATGGGATCCAGCACCCAGGTGAGGCCGCTGGTGCCGTCGACCGTGCCGTACTCTTCACCAAGGATGCCGTCATCTGGCCGCAGATCGGCCAGCACATCCCGCATCGCGGTCTCGGCGGCGCGGTCTGCGATGGTGACGGGATCGAACCCGGTGGTCAGCTTGTTGTCCGTGTCGAGATGTGCCGAGCGGAAATGCGGCAGAATGGCCGCCCCCGCTGCATCCGCCATGTGTTCGGCCACTGACCAGAGGTCAGCAGCCTGCGACGGTGTAAATTCTGCCATGAAACGCCTCCTGCAAGCAGCCCTCCATGGGCTACCTCAGGTGGCAGGTCGGCTCAAGCGACGTCTGACAGAACGCGGGCGAGTTCAAACAGGCGGCGACGCTGGTTTTCCGGAATCGAGTAGTACGAACGGATCAAATCCAGTGCTTCCTTGTCGCCCAGAAGGTCCGCAGGGATTGCTTCGGCCGCAGGAGTCGCCGTTTGCGCCTGCTGGCTTTCTTCGATGCCTTCAAAGAAAAACGCCACCGGAACATCCAGCGCGTCTGAAATATCCCAAAGGCGGGACGCGCTGACGCGGTTTGCACCGGTTTCATATTTCTGGATTTGCTGGAATTTGATTCCGACTTTTTCTGCCAGCTGTTGCTGGGTCATACCGACAAGCCACCGGCGATGCCGAACCCGCTTGCCTACATGTACGTCAACAGGATGTGCCATCTTTCTCCCTTTCACCAGACGTAATTTTCGTCTTTTTCTGTCGGATAAAAAGCACTCTAGACGCGGCAGTTTAACCGAAGCCTAATCAGAACAACCTATCCGATTATTGATGCCGGGACGCTATAGCATGACAGGTATGAGGGCAAGAAAATTGGGCCAGTTACTCATCAAATGGTTAACAAAACCTGATCAAGTGAGGTTGAACGCAATTTTATGACCGTCATCGGCAATGCAGGATCGTGACAGTTGTGGCTGTGTAAGTCAAAGTAAGTCCATGGAATTTTAGAACAGGAGCCTGCAATGAAGGCGTTTCAGGTCCAAAGTTACAGTGCCGCACCGGAAATAATGGATGTGGTGGTCCCCGATCCTGCCGCAGGAGAGATTCGCGTCCGAATCCATGCCTGTGGTCTCAACTTTGCCGACCTTTTGATGGTCAAAGGCACCTATCAGGACACTCCCGAGCTGCCATTTGTGCTTGGCATGGAGGTGTCCGGTACGGTGGATGCCCTTGGAGAGGGTGTGACGAGCGTGTCCGTCGGTGACCGAGTCGCGGTGTTTGGCGGGCAGGGTGGTCTGGCGGAGTTCGGCTGTTTTGACGCCCGCCGTGCTGTGCAGGTACCCGATGGCATGTCGATGGTGGACGCGGCGGCGTTTCAGATCGCCTATGGCACCAGCCATCTTGCGCTGGACCATCGGGCGCGGCTGCAACCGGGGGAGACGCTTCTGGTTCTGGGGGCTGCGGGTGGTGTCGGACTGACGGCGGTCGAGATTGGCAAATTGATGGGCGCGCGTGTGGTGGCCTGCGCACGCGGCGCTGCCAAGCTCGCGGCGGCCAAGGCTGCTGGCGCGGACCATCTGATTGATGCCGAGACACAGGACATCCGCGCCGAGATGAAAGCGCTCGGAGGTGCGGATGTTGTTTATGATCCGGTTGGCGGGGATCAATTCGAGGCTGCGTTCCGATCCTGCAAGCCCGAAGCGCGCGTTTTGCCCATTGGTTTTGCCAGCGGGCAGGTTCCCCAGATCAAGGCCAACCATCTGCTGGTGAAAAACATTTCGGTACAGGGTGTATACTGGGGTGGGTATCTTCGGTTTCGTCCCGACGTCGTCACCAAAAGTCTTGCCACCTTGATGGGATGGTACAGCGCAGGCAAACTGACACCACATGTCAGTCACACCTTTGCGCTTGATGCCGTGGCGGACGGACTAGAGCTTTTGCGCAGCCGCGCATCGACCGGAAAAGTCGTGATCCGAATCACCGACGACGGTTAATCGGTCCCGGTCATTCTGCGGCAGAACGCAGATCCACGCCGGAAATGGCTGCAAATTCGCGCCGGAGCAGATCGCACAGCGGTTCGATGATCTGTGGACGGGCCGTGCCGCGATAAAGTGCCACGGATTGATAGCCCAGATCGGGCAGGTCCGCATTGTGGGGAATCGCTTCGAATTGCGGTGGTTCATGCCCTTCAAGCACGGATGTGATCGCAAGATCGGCGCTGACGGCCACTTCGATGGCCCGGTCGCTGTCTGACGACAGCACCAGATCCCAGGCCGCGCCATCTTTCTCGAGCTTGCTCAGCGCAACAGGACGGAACGAACAATGATTGCAGAAAGCTACGGGCAGGGGGCTGACCTTCCAGGCCTGCCCACCGGGCGCGCCGTACCACCGGAGGGGGACTTTCATCAGAACCTCTGCGGCACCGTCGGGATGGGTTTCCGTGGTCAGGATGACATCAACCTCGCCGCGCGCAAAACGTTCTTTCAGATCGCTTGAGTAGGAACTGTGAAGCTGCACCTTTACACGCGGGAAATCGCGCTGCATTGCCTTCATCAGGTTGGGAATGGCCGGATAAATGATGTCATGCGGCACACCAAGCACGATTTCGCCTTCCCACACGGTGTTGGTCAGCTTGCCGTAGACTTCATCATTCAGATCGACGATCCGACGGGCATAGGTCAGCAATTGCTCTCCGGCCGAGGTCAGGGCGACGCCCCGCCCTTGCCGGTCCAGCAAGGTCAGATCAAGACTTTCCTCAAGCCGTTTGATCTGCATCGACACCGCCGATTGCGTCAGGTTCAGAAACGACGCAGCCCGCGTCACACCGCCCGCATCGGCGACGGCAATGAACGATCTGAGCGTGGTGATGTCCAAGTTACGCATGTATCACAATCCATGATGAATCAGTTCATAAACATTCGTTTCACAAATGATCATAGCACCCGCATATACATCAGGCAATACGATGGTTTCACGGGAAAGCATCACAGATGTGAAAGGAAACGACATGTTGAGCCTGATGGATACCTTTTTCGGCCGACTCTCCACGACACCGTCGCGCGGAACCGCGCTTGACCGCCTGAATGCCGCGATGGCACTGCACCGCAGCCGCATGCAATTGGCCGCGCTCGACCAGCATCTGCTTGAGGATATCGGAATCGACCGGACCACCGCCGCGCAAGAAGCCGCGCGCCCGGTCTGGGACGCTCCGTCAAGCTGGAGGCAGTGATTTTGTCTGCCGGTGACGATCAGTTGTCCGAAAAATGCAAATCGCATGCATTTTTCGGCACTTCTGGTGCCTGACGACGCTTGAAATGTATGCCCAGACACCCGATATTCACTTCATCTGTCCCCGCAGGTGCGGGTGACGCCTAGATTTATTTCGGAGGGATAAATGGCTGAGTATAACACAATCCGGACGTCCGGCGTTGCTGGCGCCAGAACCGCCCAGATTGATGAGGGTCTGCGCGCGCATATGAACAAGGTGTATGCAACCATGTCGATTGGCATGTTGCTGACCTTTGCTGCGGCTTGGGCCATATCCGGCTTGGCCGTGACAACCGACCCGTCGCAGGCAGTGGCCCAGATCGGGACGGACAAGTATCTGACATCGCTGGGTCAGGCGCTTTACATGTCGCCGCTGAAATGGCTGGTGATGTTTGCACCGCTGATTTTCGTCTTCGGCTTCTCGGCCGGGATCAACCGCATGTCCGCAGCGACTGCGCAGACAGTTTTCTACGTCTTCGCCGCCGTGATGGGCGTGTCGATCAGTTCGATCTTCCTGGTGTTCACCGGCTATTCGATCATCCAGGTGTTCCTGATCACCGCCATCTCTTTCGCGGGCCTGTCGATTTGGGGGTACACTACCAAGAAAGACATTTCCGGTTGGGGCAGCTTCCTGATCATGGGTGTTATCGGCCTGATCGTGGCGTCGATCGTGAACATCTTCTGGCCGATGCCCGGCCTTGCCTTTGCAATCTCGATCCTGGGTGTGCTGATCTTTGCGGGTCTTACCGCCTATGACACGCAGTCGATCAAGAACGAGTACCTTCAGCATGCGCAGCACGGCGATGCAGAGTGGATGGGCAAGTCGGCGATCATGGGCGCGCTGCGCCTCTACCTCGACTTCATCAACATGTTCATGTTCCTGCTGCAACTGCTTGGCAATCGGGAATAAGACATCCCGTCATCGAACGCGAAAGGCCGGTCATCTGACCGGCCTTTTTTGTTTCCGCGCTTGTTGTTTCGGGCCTAGACCCCGACCTCCGGACCAAGGCACATCATCGGTTCATCATTCTGCTGCGCCTCGTACAGCGTGGTCGCGTTTGGATCGTTCTCGAAAATGGCCCGCAGCCCATTGGCTTCCTTGAAGAAGGACCAGCATTGCGGAGTCGGATTGTCCTCGTAGACAAAGCAGATCATGCCCTGATCCTCGTACCACACCCCGTCCTTGCATTTTCCGTCCAGGAACGACCAGCGCACGCGGCGGTCGTCGAGATATTCCTCGACCCCGTAGGCCTGCCCGTTCTGACCGAAATAGAGCGTCTTGCCGGTGACGTAGTTTTCGAACTGTGTACCGTTCAACGGCTCTGCGGCCAGAACTGGCCCGGCCAGCACAGCGGCGATGGCGGCATATGCGAAATAGTGTTTCATGCCCCAAAGCCTAGCCAACACAGCGCCCCGGCACAAATGACATCGGCGTAAGATTTCCTAAAAACGCGCCCTGTTCCCCATAGACGCCAACGCTTCGGCGCAGGGGCCGTGTTGAAGGTCGTTTTCAGGCTCGTTTCGCCGGTGCGTCCGTGCAAGTTTGCCGCCAGACGCGAACAAAGGACGATCCCGATGGCATTGGACGAACGCAAGGGTGTGTGGAAATCCGGACGCGGCAAAGGCCGCAAGACGCCCAAGGGCCGTCAGTACACCGACGAGGCGATGGCCGATGTTCAGGCGTTGTTGGGCGACCAACCTCGCCGCCGCGACCTGCTGATCGAATTCCTGCACCTCATTCAGGATGCCCATGGCCACCTGAGCGCCGATCATCTGCGCGCGCTGGCCGAAGAAATGCGTCTGAGCATGGCCGAGGTGTATGAGGTCGCCACTTTCTACGCCCATTTCGATGTGGTGAAAGAAGGCGAGACTCCGCCGCCCGCATTGACCATCCGGGTGTGCGATTCGCTCTCCTGTGAACTGGCGGGGGCGCAGGCGTTGCAACAGGCACTTGAGGATGGGCTTGACCCGGCAGAGGTCCGCGTCGTCCGCGCGCCCTGCATGGGCCGTTGCGACACCGCCCCGGTGCTCGAGCTGGGTCACAACCATATCGACAACGCCACACCCGAAAGGGTGAAAGCGGCCATCGCGGCGGGCGACACCCATACGCATATTCCCGATTATCAGGATCTGAACGCCTATCTGAAGACAGGCGGTTATTCCGCGCTGATCGACCTGCGCGCCAATGGCAATTGGGAAGCGGTGCAGGACACCATGTTGGAATCAGGCCTGCGCGGCCTTGGCGGGGCGGGATTCCCATCCGGCAAGAAATGGGGCTTTGTGCGCGCCAATACCGGCCCGCGTTACCTTGCGGTGAACGGGGACGAGGGCGAACCGGGCACGTTCAAGGACCGCTTCTACCTAGAACGCGTGCCGCATCTTTTCCTGGAAGGCATGTTGATCGCCGCCTGGGCGGTCGAGGCGGAAACCTGCTTCATCTACATGCGTGACGAATATCCCGCCGTGCTGACCATCCTGCGCCGCGAGATTGCCGCGCTTGAGGCGACTGGCATGGTCGCGCCGGGTTATATCGATCTGCGCCGTGGAGCAGGCGCCTATATCTGCGGCGAAGAATCCGCGATGATTGAAAGCATCGAAGGCAAGCGCGGCATCCCGCGCCATCGTCCGCCTTTCGTGGCGCAAGTGGGCGTCTTCGACCGTCCGACCCTCGTTCATAACGTTGAAACCCTCTACTGGGTTGCCCGCGTCTGCCGCGAAGGCCCGGAATGTCTGAACACCACCGAAAAGAACGGGCGCAAGGGGCTGCGGTCCTATTCCGTGTCGGGGCGCGTCGCCAATCCGGGGGTGTACCTGCTGCCAGCGGGCAGCACGATCACCGACATCATCGACGCTGCGGGCGGCATGGCCAAGGGGCACAGCTTCAAGGCGTATCAACCCGGTGGACCGTCCTCGGGCATCCTGCCCGCCACGATGAACGACATTCCGCTGGATTTCGACACGTTGCAACCGCACGGGTCGTTCATCGGCTCTGCGGCGGTGGTCGTGTTGTCCGACAAGGACCGTGTCCGCGATGCCGCGCTCAACATGCTGCGTTTCTTCGAGGACGAGTCCTGCGGTCAATGTACACCGTGCCGGGTGGGCTGCGAAAAGGCGGTCAAGCTGATGCAGGCCGATCATTGGAACCAGCCGCTGCTCGAGGAACTGTGTCAGGCAATGGGCGACGCGTCGATCTGCGGGCTGGGGCAGGCGGCCCCGAACCCGATCCGCCTGACGATCAAGCACTTCCCGGACGAGGTCTGAGCCTTCCATCTTGCCCTGAGAAGGACTAGGTGAAGGGCGATGACCCTGTAACGGACGGCCCCTCATGTCCTTTTTCGGCAAGCTGAAATCGAAGCTCTTCAAATCCTCGTCCAAGCTCGACGAAGGGTTGGATGCCATCGTTGCGGATGGCGGCGAGGAAACGCCGACC
Organism: Marivita sp.; assembly: GCF_051859345.1. Classification (GTDB taxonomy): domain Bacteria; phylum Pseudomonadota; class Alphaproteobacteria; order Rhodobacterales; family Rhodobacteraceae; genus Marivita. Next base: position 49,617 of record NZ_JBHYFV010000022.1, read on the forward strand.
CCCGACGCGCCCCCGCCCAACGACCCGACGCCGCCGTCAGAACCCGATCCGCAAACGCCTCCGCCTGACGTGCCTGCGCCCGAGACACCGGAGGAGGTGCCAGAGCCGGACCTTCCTGAGCCGGACCTTCCTGAGCCGGACATTCCCGAACCGGATACCCCGCGCGAGGTGCCGCAGCCTGATCTGCCCGAACCGGAATCGCCGCAGGAGGTGCCACAGCCGGACCTGCCCGGACAGGATACACCGCCAAGCCCCGGCCCGGACATGCCCGCGCCGGAACCAACCCCGGTCAGCCCGCCGGCACCGCCACAAGGTGTTCCGCAGCCCAGCGACCCGGTCCCGACACCGCCCCGCGAAACGCAGCCTGCGGCACCGATTGAAATCCCGGTGAAGTCGATGACGCTCACCGACACCGCACCAACGACTGAAGCTGCCAAGCCGGGCTTCCTTGGTCGCCTGCTTGGCCGGTCCACCGCGCCCACGGAAATCCGGCGCGAGCTTGACGACGACATGCTCGAACAGCTTGAAGAGCTGCTGATCCAGGCCGATATGGGCGTCGACACATCGCTGCGCGTCACCGCCAACATCGCCGAAGGCCGCTATGGCAAGAAACTCAGCGTGCGCGAGATCAAGGAGCTTTTGGCAAGCGAGATCGCCCGCATCATGGAACCGGTCGCGCGCCCGCTGCCGCTGTATCCGACGAAACCGCAGGTGGTGCTGGTGGTCGGGGTCAACGGATCGGGAAAGACCACAACCATCGGCAAGCTGGCCAGCCAGTTTCGCGCGGCGGGCAAGAATGTGGTCATCGCCGCCGGTGATACGTTCCGCGCGGCGGCTGTCGAACAGCTTCAGGTCTGGGGTGATCGCGCCGGGGTGCCGGTCCTGACCGCGCCCGAAGGGTCCGATCCCGCCAGCCTTGCGTTCGATGCGATGACCAAGGCGCAGGCGGATGGGGCGGATCTTTTGATGATCGACACCGCGGGCCGGTTGCAGAACCGTGCCGATTTGATGGAAGAGCTGGCCAAGATCGTGCGGGTGATCCGCAAGAAAGATCCGGACGCACCACACAACACGATCCTCGTGCTCGACGCGACGACGGGCCAGAACGCGCTGTCCCAGGTCAAGACGTTTCAGGAACTGGCCGATGTGTCCGGCCTCGTGATGACCAAGCTTGACGGCACCGCCAAGGGGGGTGTCCTGGTGGCTTTGGCTGACAAGTTCGGTTTGCCGATTCACGCGATTGGTGTGGGCGAACAGATCGACGATCTACAGGCGTTCGATCCTGAAGAATTCGCCGCTGCGCTGACAGGCTTGTCAGCCTAGTGTGTGCCCATCAGTTTTTCCAATTTTCGCAACAGCAGCAAAACGAAGATGACAACCCCGGTTGCCATCGCCGCCAGCGCGAGCTGACCCGCACCGCAGCCCAGACCCACAGCACCCGCCAGCCAGAGCGATGTGCCCGTGGTCACGTTCTGGACTTTGCCGTTCGATGTGAAGATGAGACCGGCCGCCAGGAACGCGACACCCGCCGTCACGGCTTCGATCATGCGCAGCGGGTCGACCCGTTTGGCCTCGCCGCCGAAATCCAGCGCGGCAAGTTCCTGGCCCAGGATCACGAACAGGCAGGCCGCGACGGATACGAGAATATGCGTCCGCAATCCCGCCGGCTTTTCCCGCCGTTCCCGCTCGGCCCCGATGAGCGCGGCCAGAACCACGGCGCTGATGATGCGCACGAATGCCACCCCGGCGGGGACTTCGGAAAACGTGGTGGTCAGGTCGTCAAGCAGGAATTCCATACGGTCCTCGTTCCAGGATTTAAAGGCTCAACGACCGGCTTCGAGGCATGGTTCCGCCAATGAGCGCCTGGCTTGTTTCGATCGAGGGCACGGCGGCCGGTCAACAGCTTGCCCTGTGGCTTGCGCTTCTGGCGGCGCTTTTGCACGCCATCTTCGGGGCGTTGCAGAAGGGGCGGCATGATCCGTGGATGTCGCGCGGGGCCATTGATGCGAGCTATTGCCTGATGGCGGCGCCGTTTGCGCTTTTCGTGGTGCCTTGGCCCGAGCCGCATATGTGGGTGATCTTCCTGGGCGCGTTTGTCATCCATCTTGGCTACAAGCTCTTGCAGGCGCAGGCCTATTCCAAGGGCGCCTACACGGTCGTCTACCCGGTGGTGCGCGGCACTGGTCCGCTATTTGCGGTCATCGGCGCGTATCTGATTTTTGGCGAGGTCTTCTCGGGTACGCAATGGTTCGGGCTTGGCGTGCTCTTGTCGGGGATTTTCGGGCTGGCGGTCTACAATCTGATTTTCCTTGTGGCCGAACGCAACACGCTGCCCGTGGCGTTGATGCTGGCGATCGCGACGGGGCTTTTCGTGGCGCTTTACACCACCTACGACGCCTATGGTATTCGCGCCACCGCCGATCCGTTCACCTTTCTGGCGTGGTTCTTCATGATCGACGGTCTCGTGATGCCTGTCCTTTCGACGCTGCGCTATCGCAGTATGGTTCACAAACCGGAACTGGGGTCGCTCGCTATCAGAGGTGTGATCGGCGGGCTGGTGGCTTTCTTCAGTTTTGGCTCCATCATGGTTGCCACACGGCTTGACCAGGTCGGAGAGGCGGCGGTTCTGCGCGAAACCTCGACGGTCTTTGCCGCCATCATCGGCTGGGTGTTTCTCAAGGAAACTGTTGGTCCGCGCAGGATTGCGCTTATGGCCCTGATCGCGCTAGGGGCTGTCATCGTGGAAATCGGAGGCTGAGCCTTGGCACAACGTGATATCCCGCAATGGGTGAAATCGGCACTGGAACTGGGTCCGGTGCTTGGCTTTTTCGTCGCCTATCTCTGGCTCAAGGACGAGGTGTTTCCCATCGGCGGCACCGACTATGACGGGTTCGTCGTGGTCACGGCGCTGTTCATCCCGGTGATCCTTGCCTCTATGGGGATACTCTGGTGGCTGACCGGGCATATCAGCCGGATGCAGATTGTCACTGCCGTGCTGGTGGTGGTGTTTGGCGGGCTGACGGTCTGGCTCAATGATGATCGGTTCATCAAGATGAAACCGACGATGGTCTATTCCCTGTTGGGCGGCGTCCTTGCCATTGGTCTGTTGCGCGGGCAAAGTTACCTGCGCGTGGTCATGGGGGAGCTGCTGCCGATGGAGCAGGAGGGCTGGATGATCCTGACCAAGCGCATGACCGGTTTCTTCTTCCTGCTCGCCATCTCGAACGAGATCGTGTGGCGCACACAAACGACTGAAATCTGGGTCTATTTCGAAACCTTTGTCCTGACCGGAGCGACGTTTGTGTTCTTCATCGCGCAGGCCGGGCTGATCCAGAAATACAGCACTGCCGAAGAAGACTAGGCACCACACGGCCCCGGCCTTTGGTCCCGTTCATCCCCGCCGGTCGATCTTGGTGGACAAGTGGATAAAACTTTCCGAACTTTGCACACCCTTGGCTTCGGCGATGTCGTCCAGCGTCCGATCCAGATCCTGCGTCGTTCGGGCGCTGAGTTCGACCACAAGATCGGCACGGCCTGACACAGTCACAACCGCTTCGACATTGGGCAATGCCCGCAGTCGGGCGAGCACGCCGGGTCCGGTGCGCGGCGCAATCGACACCAGTACGGTCGCGCGGATCGGCGCGGCCAGACCATCCCCCTGCCGGAGCGTAAAGCCGGCGATGGCCCCTTTTTCCAGCAACCGGTCGATCCGCGTTTGCACCGTGGAACGTGCAAGCCCCAGTTTGCGCGCCAGTTCCGCCACGGGCGCGCGGGCATCCCGTTTCAAAAGCGCGATCAGTTCCACATCAGTTTCGTCGATATGTAGTGTCATTTCGTCAGTCTGACTGCAAAAGAGTCGGGTTTGCAAGATATGTCGAGACAATCTGACAGGCGAAGGCCGCACACTGGTTCTGAGGCAGGAAGAAGAGGCAGTCATGGTAGCAGATGCACAAGACATCAAACATGCGCGGTTCGATATGGCCCGCGTGACGGATCTGATCGAAAAGAACGCCCCGGACGCCCCGATCGCCCTGATGCGTCCCGAGGCGCTCAGACGCAGCGCGCAAACCTTTCTGCGCGGGTTTCCCGGCGCTGTCAGCTATGCGGTCAAGGCCAATCCCGCACCGGACATCCTGGACACGCTGGCCAAGACGGGGATCACAGCGTTCGACGTGGCCTCGGTTGCGGAAATGCGCGCCGCACGAGACGCGTGCCCAAAGGCGCGGCTGCATTATCACAACCCGGTCCGCTCTGTGGCCGAGATCAGCGACGCCAAGGCGCTGGATGTTGCCTCCTGGTCGGTGGACCGGAGGTCCGAGCTCGACAAGCTGGGCAACCTGCCACCCACATCCGAAATTGCCGTGCGCCTGACGCTGAAACGCGCGGGAGGAGCGTATGATTTCGGGTCCAAATTCGGGGCTTCCGCAGACGAGGCGACAACGCTCCTGCAAGAGGTGGTCGCACGCGGCATGACACCCGCGCTGACCTTTCATCCGGGAACACAATGCACCGATCCGTCAAGCTGGTCGGACTATATCGCGGCCTGCGCCATGATCGCGACACGCGCCGGTTTGCGGCTTGCAAGCCTCAACGTCGGCGGTGGTTTTCCCTCGGATGCAGACACGGACGCCACGGCGTTGGCACAGATCTTTGCCACCATCCGTTCTGCCGTCGCAACACATTTCCCGGACCATCCGCCAAAGCTCTGGTGTGAACCGGGGCGCGCGATGGTGGCGGATGCGCTTTGGCTGCTTCTGCGGGTCAAGGCACGCAGTGATGATGCGCTTTACCTGAATGACGGGGTGTACGGGGCGCTGGGGGAATGGCGCGATATGCCGGTGCCCGGTCGCCGGATCGTCTTGCAGACCGACGGACGTACCCGTTCGGGGCCGACATGTGGGTTCACCGTCTTTGGCCCCACCTGCGACAGCCTTGATCGTGTGCCGGGTACATGGCACTTGCCTGCCGAGATCGGAGAGGGGGATTATGTCCTGCTCACCGGGGCCGGAGCGTACAGCCTTGCGCTTGTGACCGGCTTCAACGGATATGGTACCCGCGAGATCTTTAACCTTTCTTCATTGTGCGTTCAGGCTGGACAGCACCGCCTCGCAAGCTAGTGTCCCGCGCAAGACGACAGGGGACAAGCGCGCGAGGACGAGATGGAAAAATTCGGAAAATCACAACCGGTCAAACGGGTTGAAGACATTCGCTTTCTTAATGGGACGGGCCGGTATGTGGATGATATCGCACCCAAAGGCGCGCTGAGGGGGTATGTGTTTCGTGCGTCGATCGCACATGCCGGCATCGACATGCTTGATGTCAGTGACGCGCGGGACGTGCCGGGGGTTCATCTTGTTCTGACCGCTGCCGATCTGACCGAGGCCGGGTTCACACAAGGGCTCTGGGGCACCACTGTGCCGAACCGGGATGGCACCACCGGCGCATCCCCGTTCCGGCCCATTCTGGCCACAGACACCGTGCGCCATGTCGGCGAAGCGCTGGCCTTCATCGTGGCGGACAATCTTGATGTGGCACGCGACGCGGCGGAATTGATCATGTTCGAGTACACCGACAAACCGGCCCACCTTGGGCTGGCGTCCGGCGGCGCGGCATTGCACGCCGAAGCCCCGGACAATCGGGCGTTTGACTGGGGCATGGGGAACGAGGAGGCAACCAAGGCCGCCTTTGATGCCGCGCACCGCACCGTCAGCCTGGATGTCGAGGACAACCGCATCATCGTCAACGCGATGGAGCCGCGTGGCTGTTATGCCGAGATGGAGGGCGACCGCCTTCATTTCGCGGTCAATGCGCAAGGGGTCTGGGAACACAAGACGCAAATGGCCCGTGTGCTGAACATGGCCGAAGAGGACATCCGCGTCACCAATCCCGATACCGGCGGTGGGTTCGGCATGAAGGCGATGCCGCATCCCGAAAACTTCCTGACCGCGATCGCCTGCAAGATGCTGGGCCGTCCCGTGCGCTGGATGTCAGAGCGCACCGAAGGCATGTTGTCGGACAATGCGGGCCGCGACCTGCGTCACACCGCTGAACTGGCCTTTGACGAGAACAACCGCATCACCGCCTACCGGGTGCAGACCGTGGCCAATTTAGGCGCCTACAATTCGCATTTCGCACAGGCCATTCAGACGAGCCTCTTTTCCAAGGTTCTGATGGGCACCTATGACGTTCAGACCTCGTGGTTGCAGGTCGAGGGCGTCTATACCAACACCACGCCGGTCGACGCGTACCGTGGGGCCGGTCGGCCCGAGGCGATCTACCTGCTGGAACGCGTCATGGATCGCGCGGCGCGCGATCTGGACGTCGATCCGTGGGAGTTGCGACGCATCAATTTCATCAAGCCGCACCAGTTTCCCTACAAGACAACCACAGGCGAGACCTATGACGTGGGCGATTTCGACCGCGTTCTGACCCGCGCCGAAGGGTTTGCCGACCGAGCGGGGTTCGATGCCCGCCGCGCTGCGTCCGAAGCCGAAGGCAAGCTGCGGGGCATGGGGCTGTGTTACTACATCGAAAGCATTCTTGGTGCACCCATGGAGGATGTGAAGGTCACGTTCGACGAAGATGGTGGCGCGTCGATCTATGTCGGCACGCAATCCAACGGGCAGGGGCACGAGACCGTGTTCACGCAATTCCTGTCGGACCAGACAGGCATTCCCGCCGACAAGATCCGCTTTGTTCAGGGTGACAGTGACCTGATCGCGCGGGGTGGTGGCACGGGCGGATCGCGGTCGGTCACAATCCAGAACACCGCGACGCTGGCGGCGGTGGACAAGATCATCACCGCCTTCACCGCGTTCCTGGCCGAAAGCCAGAACGTCGAGGAAAGCGAGATCAGTTTTGATGACGAACAGTTCCGTGTCGGCACATCGAACGTCACGCCGACCATGCTCGAAGTCGCGCAGATGGCCCGTGAGGCCGGGCGTACCGAGCTGCTGACCTTTGACGCAACCGGCACTCTTGATGCGCGATCTTTCCCCAATGGGGCGCATGTGGCCGAGGTCGAGATCGACCCGGACACCGGCCATGTGACCGTGGACCGCTATACGGTCGTGGACGATTTCGGCAACCTCATCAACCCGATGCTGGCCGAAGGTCAGGTGCATGGCGGGGTGGCGCAGGGCTTGGGGCAGGCGCTCACCGAACGGGTGGTTTATGACGAGGACGGACAGCTGCTCACGGCAACGTTCATGGACTACGCGATGCCGCGCGCCGATGATATTCCCATGATTGGATTCACCACCGAAGCGACGCCGTCCAAGACCAACCCGATGGGTATGAAGGGCTGTGGCGAGGCAGGCACCGTCGGCGCTCTGGCCGCTGTGGCGAACGCGGTGCAGGACGCCATGTGGTCGCGCGGCGTGCGGCAGGCGGACATGCCGTTCACTCCGCAACGGGTCTGGGGCATGTTGCAGGATGCGCGCGTCGCGGCTGAGTGACACCGTTCTTGGCTGGTTCCGCAGGCGATTTGCCGCGGGCCAGTCGCAGGTTTCCGTGCGGCGTGGTCCGCGCGATCATGTCATCATCCTTGACGGCACGCTGTCTTCGCTCGAACCGGGGTGCGAAACAAATGCAGGGCGTCTTTTCCGGCTGCTTCAAGAGGTCGAGGGCGACCTGTCGCTTTACTATGAATCCGGTCTTCAATGGTCCGACTGGCGCAGCGCATCGGATATCGTGGTCGGGCGGGGCATCAACCGTCAGATCTGCCGCGCCTACGGGTTTCTGGCCTCACGGTACTTGCCCGGTGATCGCATCTTCTTTTTCGGGTATTCCCGTGGAGCCTATGCAGTGCGATCGCTTGCCGGAGTGATTGACGAGATTGGCCTCTTGCGGGCCGAACACGCGACCGAACGCAATGTTCGCCAAGCCTATCGTCTGTACCGCTATCCTTCGGAGAACACCGTGGCGCGGGACTTTACCGCGCTCTACTGCACCGCGGTGCCCGAGATCTCGGTTGTCGGGGTCTGGGATACGGTCAAGGCGCTGGGCATACGGTTGCCGATCCTGTGGCGCTTTACCAATGACAAACATGCCTTCCACAACGATCAGCTTGGCCAGTCGATCAAATGCGGTTTGCATGCGCTGGCCTATCATGAACGCCGCATGGCCTATGAGCCGGTCCTGTGGTCCTGCCCGCCGGGCTGGACGGGGCGGGTCGAGCAGGTCTGGTTCAAAGGTGTTCACGGAGATATCGGCGGGCAATTGCGCGGCCACGAAGACGCCCGCCCTCTGGCCAACATCCCGTTGGTCTGGATGCTTGAGCGGGCGCAGATCGAAGGTCTTCCATTGCCCGAGGGGTGGCAGAACCGGTTTCCGCAGGATGCACACGCGCCGTCATCCGGCAATTGGAAGGGTTGGGGCAAGCTGTTTCTGTATCGTCGGCACCGCGCAATGGGTCACGATCCGTCAGAGCGCGTACACGAGTCGCTGCATATGACGCAACCGCAGGCTGTGCGCGAGCCGCTTGCGCCCTGAGACCTGACAAAGACGTGACCAAAAGGCCCGATTTTTCCCTTTAAAGACCAAAAATCATGCCTACCTCATACTGTAGGAGCGCGGGAATGGAACACCCGCAGCACCTTCACTGTCCCTCGTTCCAACACTGGCGCCCAAGGTCTCCTTGGGCGCTTTTTCTTTTTGTCAGAGCGGTCTAGGGTATGCACATGACCTATTCAGATGCCCATTTGCGCGACATCCTCACCCGGACCAAGACCGTGGCGGTGGTTGGCGTGTCCACCAATCCCGTGCGCCCGTCCTATTATGTCGCGCGCTACCTGTCGCTCAAGGGGTATACCGTGATTCCGGTCAATCCCGGCCACGTCGGCAAAACGCTTTTTGGTGCAGAGATCGTCGGCAGCCTGTCAGAGATCAACCGGCGCGTTGACATGGTCGACATCTTCCGTCGCTCTGACGCGGTCCCGCCCATCGTGGATGAGGCGCTGGAGCAGTTTCCCGACCTTCAGACCATATGGATGCAGATCGGTGTCGAACATGTCGAGGCCGCTGCCAGGGCAGAGGCGCGAGGCGTCGACGTGATCATGAATCGCTGTCCCAAGATCGAATACCAACGGCTGTTCGGGGAGCTGCGCATGGGTGGGTTCAACACGGGTGTGATCTCGTCCAAGCTTTGAGGCTGGGCACAGGATGCGAGAACGCATCGTGACGTTTCCGTCGACGGAAACGATTGGGGCTCTGCCCCAAACCCCGAGGTATTTGAGGCCCAAAGAAGCCGTCAGCGACTGGCTTTTTCCTGCAATCCGGATTGGCCCTGACGGCGGTCCAGTTCCGCCATCACGTCGGCAAGAGCCACGTCGCGCGATTTCAGCATGACCAGCAGGTGGAAGAGCACATCGGCGGCTTCGGAGGTCAGGCGGTCCTTGTCGCCCTTGACCGCTTCGATCAGCGCTTCGATGGCTTCCTCGCCGAATTTCTCGGCGCATTTCCCCGGGCCTTTGGCAAGCAGCTTTGCGGTCCAGCTTTCGTCGGCGGGGGCGGTGGCGCGGGCGGCCACGATCTGTTCAAGTTCTTCCAGCGTCATGTCGACCTCACCGGGATGCCAGCGGCGGCCATGTGAGCCTTGGCCTCTCCGATCGTGTATTCGCCGAAATGGAAGATCGACGCGGCCAGCACGGCGCTGGCACCGCCCATCGTCACACCTTCAACCAGGTGATCGAGCGTGCCGACGCCGCCGCTTGCGATCACAGGCACATCCACGGCGTCCGAGATGGCGCGCGTCAGCGGCAGGTTGAACCCGGCCTTGGTGCCGTCGCGATCCATCGAGGTGAGCAGGATTTCCCCGGCCCCTTTGGCGGTGACGGTTTTGGCGAATGCCACCGCGTCGATGCCTGTGGGTTTGCGCCCGCCATGGGTGAAAATCTCCCAGCGGTCTGGCGCGACTGTCTTGGCGTCGATGGCGACCACGATGCACTGGCTGCCGAACTGGTCGGCGGCCTCGGCCACCACGTCCGGGTTGGCGACAGCGGCCGAGTTGAACGACACCTTGTCAGCCCCCGCCAGCAAGAGCGCGCGCACATCCGCCACGGTCCGCACGCCGCCGCCCACGGTCAGCGGGATGAAGCATTGCTCGGCGGTGCGGGTGACCACGTCGAACATCGTGCCACGGTTTTCGTGGGTCGCATGGATGTCGAGGAAGCAGATCTCATCCGCGCCCGCCGCGTCATAAGCGCGGGCGGCATCCACCGGATCACCGGCGTCGCGCAGATCGACAAAATTGACGCCCTTGACCACGCGGCCATCGGCGACATCGAGACAGGGAATGATGCGGGTCTTCAACATGCCCTGTCGCGTACCCCGAAGATCGGCGCTTGTGAAGCCTGCCTGATGCGCTTTATGCCTCGGGTCGACAAATCGGAGGTTCCCATGTCAGACAATTTCGCCCGCTACCCCAGCCTTTCCGGCAAGACCGTGTTCGTCACCGGAGGTGCGTCTGGCATCGGGGCCGAGATCGTCACGGCCTTTGCCGCGCAGGGCGCCAAGGTGGGATTTGTAGATCTGGATGCCGACGGCGCGCAGGCGCTGGTGGATGCGACAGACGGCACCATCGCGTGGGAACAAGCCGATTTGCGCGACATCCCCGCGCTTCAGAACGCGTTCACCAGGCTGAAGGCCAAGCTGGGACCGGCGCAGGTGCTGGTGAACAATGCCGCGCGCGACGACCGGCATGACTGGCGCGACGTGACGCCGGAGTATTGGGACGAGCGGCAGGCGACCAACCTGCGACACATGTTCTTTGCCATTCAGGCCGTGGCCCCGGACATGATCGATGCAGGCAATGGGGCGATCATCAACATGAGTTCGAATAGCTGGTGGGAGGCGGTTGGCAACATGCCCGCCTATGTGACCGCAAAGGCGGCGGTCCATGGGCTGACCCGAACCATGGCGCGGGATCTTGGGGATCATCGCATCCGCGTCAACACCGTGGTGCCCGGATGGGTCATGACCAAGCGGCAAAAAGAGCTTTGGGCCACGCCGGAGGCGCTCGAGGCGCATCGGCAGAACCAGTGCCTGCCCGATCTGATCGACCCGGTCTATGTGGCGCGGATGGTTCTGTTTCTTGCGTCCGATGATGCCGCCATGTGTACGGCCAGCAATTTCATGGTGGAGGCCGGGTCCATTTGATCGGTCACGCGTCCCTCACGTCAACGTGCATATCATGTGACGCCCATCTGACCGACCGTTGCGTCATACAACCGATGAGGATGCCGATGAAACACATGATACTTGCTGCCAGCCTTGCGCTGGCTGCCACCGCTGCACCAGCCGGTGACAATGGCCTGATGCGCAAGGACGCCGCGATGGGCGTCAGCGATACCGTCGATGCCATGGTCACAGCGATGGAGGAGGCTGGCATCACCATTTTCGCGCGAGTCGATCACGGGGCAGGCGCCACATCCATCGGCGAAGATGTGGGCGACATGCAATTGTTGATCTTCGGCAATCCGCAGGTCGGCACACCCGCGATCAAGGACGATCCGTTGGCGGGGCTCTATCTGCCGCTCAAGGTTCTGGTGTTCGAGGATGCCATGGGGGCGACCAAGGTGGTCTATGAAGACCCGACCGCAATGCTGGGCAAGCTGGGCGGCGTGTCCGAGGATGCGGGCTATCTTCAGACCATGACCGGCGCTTTGGCGCGGTTCACGCACGCGGCTACCAACTAGGCGCGCAGCACTGCCAAGGCCTCTGTCAGGTCGAGCGCGCCGTCATAAAGCGCCCGGCCCGAGATCGCACCGTCAAGCTGCGCGCCGCAGTCGCGCAGCGCGATCAGGTCGTCGAGAGAGGACACACCGCCGGAGGCAATGACGGGGATCGACACCGCGCGCGCCAAGTCGGCGGTCGCCTCGACGTTCGGACCCTGCATCGCGCCGTCGCGGTTGATGTCGGTGTAGATGATGGCTGCCACACCTGCGTCCTCGAAGGATTTTGCCAGATCGGTCACCATGACGTCGGTCTCCTCGGCCCAGCCTTTGGTCGCCACGCGGCCATTGCGGGCGTCGATGCCGACGGCGACATGGCCGGGAAACGCGCGCGCCGCCTCGCGCACCAGATCGGGGTTCTCGACCGCAACTGTTCCAAGGATCACCCGTTGCAAACCCTTGTCGAGCCAGCGCTCGATGGTCGCCATGTCGCGAATGCCGCCGCCCAGTTGTGCGGGCACCTTGCACCGTTCCAGGATAGCCTCGACCGCCGCCGCGTTGACCGGTTCACCGGCAAAGGCGCCGTTCAGGTCCACGAGGTGTAGCCACTCGCAGCCCGCCTCCACAAACGCCATCGCCTGTGCCGCCGGGTCGTCGTTGAACACGGTGGACTTCTCCATGTCACCGCGCAAAAGGCGCACGGCCTGTCCGTCTTTCAGATCAATGGCGGGATAGAGGATCATGGCGCGAACTCCGGTCAAAATGCCCCCGCGCTTTGACATGACGGAACGGCACATGCAACGCGACCTTGCGTCAATCTTGATCGGGGGTGCGACCTTCGGTCAGGGTTTGACCATCACTCAGAGGGAGGAGACCCAGAGATGAAACTGACAGTTTGGATAGCCGGACTGGTGCTCGCCGCAGGTGCGGCGGTTGCGGACCCGGTCGAAGGCACATGGCAGACCCAGCCCGACGACGGCAGCTATGCCCATATCCGCATGGTGCCCTGCGGTGACATGATCTGTGGCGTCATCGCGCGCAGCTTCAACGCATCCGGCGAATTCCAGTCGCCCAACACCGGCAAGACATTGGTCATCAACATGGTGCCGCAGGGCGGTGGCAAGTATGAAGGCAAGGTCTGGCGACCGTCCAACGACAAGATCTACATGGGCAAGATGCAGATGCGCGGGGATCAGCTTGACCTGTCTGGTTGTGTGGCGGGCGGTTTGCTCTGTTCGAAGCAGACCTGGTCTCGCGTGAACTGAATTAGAGGCCGGGCATCCGCCCGGCACATTCCCTAGGGCTGCCAGCGCAGGAAGTTGGCAATCATCCGCAACCCTGTGGCGGCGCTTTTCTCGGGGTGGAACTGGAAGCCCACCATGTTGTCGCGCGCCACTACAGCCGTGACATCGCCGCCATACTCCACATGCGCAACGCGCTGCGACGGGGTGTCGACGCGCATCTGGTAGGAATGCACGAAATAGGCGTGTTCGCCTGTCTCGACACCGTCCAGAACCGGATGGGGGGCGTCAATCACCAGATCGTTCCAGCCCATATGCGGCACCTTCATGCCCGCATCCGCGGGTGTGATCCGTTCGACCACGCCGTCGATCCAGCCCAGACCGTCGGTGGGCGTGTATTCCAGCCCTTCGCGGGCCATGAGCTGCATGCCGACGCAGATGCCCAGAAAGGGCCGCGCCTTGACCTCGACCGCTTCGACCATCGCTGCGAACGCGCCCGACGCGCGCAGGGCCGCCGCACAGGCGGGGAAGGCGCCGTCGCCGGGCAGCACGATGCGGTCGGCGCCCGCGATCACTTTGGGATCTGCTGTCACCACGACCGATCCCGCGCCGACCTCCACAGCCATGCGCTGAAACGCCTTCTCGGCGGAGTGCAGATTGCCGCTTTCGTAGTCGATAATTGCCGTCAGCACGGGTTACAGCGCCCCCTTGGTGGACGGGATCGCATCACCCTTGCGGGGGTCGACCTCCAAAGCATCGCGCAAACTGCGCGCCACCGCCTTGAACGCGGCCTCGGCGATGTGGTGGCTGTTCACACCGTGCAGCATGTCGACATGCAGGGTGATGCCGCCATGCGTGGCGAACGCCTGAAAGAACTCGCGCACCAGTTCGGTGTCGAATGTGCCCACCTTGGCGGTCGGCAGATCGACGTTCCACACAAGGAAGGGCCGTGCCGACAAATCCAGCGCCGCGCGCACCAACGCGTCGTCCATCGGCAACAGGCACGCGCCATAACGCACGATACCGCGCTTGTCGCCCATGGCTTGCGTCAACGCCTGACCCAGCGCAATGCCCACATCCTCGACCGTGTGGTGGTCGTCGATATGCAGATCGCCCTCGCAGCGCACTGTCATGTCGATCAGCGAATGGCGCGCAAGCTGGTCCAGCATGTGGTCGAAAAACCCGACCCCGGTCTGGTTGTCGTATTGCCCGGTGCCGTCCAGACCCACCTCAACGGTGATCCTGGTCTCGGCTGTGGTGCGGGTCACTGTGGCGCTGCGCATATCGCCTCTCCTTCATGGTGTCGCGGCCTTATAGGCGCGCCAAAGCGCCCCGCCAAGTGGGGGTGTGGATGTCACTGGTGGGAAAGGAGACCGATGGAGCGGGCGAGGCGATTCGAACGCCCGACCCTAACCTTGGCAAGGTTATGCTCTACCCCTGAGCTACGCCCGCGCTGCCAATCTGGTAGGGGCGGATTTAGTGTGTGTCGGGGCAGGGTGCAAGAAGAAAATTCGGGTTGTATGCACCGTCGCTTCCGCGAACCAAGAGGCGCCTCAATCCGCGACAACGGGTTTATCTGCTTTCGCACCGCCCCCGGACGCAGTAGGCATGCCAATCCTTGAAAAGCCGGGGCCTGTCATGGCGCAAAATGCCACCATTTATAAAGTCGAACTCACCGTGTCGGACATGGACCGCCACTATTACGAAACCCACAAACTGACCGTGGCCAAACACCCGTCCGAGACCGACGAACGCCTGATGGTGCGCCTCGTGGCCTTTGCGCTCAATGCGGACGAGTATCTGGAGATGACCAAGGGCCTGTCGACCGATGATGAGCCGGACATCTGGCAGAAAAGCCTGAGCGGAGAGCTCGACGTCTGGATCGCCCTCGGCCTGCCGTCCGAGAAAGTGCTGCGCCAGTCCAGCGCCAAGGCGGGCAAGGTTGTCGTCTACGCCTATGGCGGCCGTCCGACCGAGATCTGGTGGGACAAGGTCAAAGGCAGCACCACCCGGTTCGACAACCTGTCGGTCGTGGGCCTGCCCGAGGCCGAGACCACAGCCCTCGCCGGTTTGGCCAGCCGTGCCATGAAGATGCAGGTCAACATCCAGGACGGCGACGTCATGGTCAGCGTGGACGAGGGGATGGTCTATGTGACGCCGGAGGTTTGGAAGGGGTAGGGTGTAATGCCTATGGCAGGCGATTCGAACGCCCAACCCTGACCTTGGCAAGGCTATGCTCTACACCCCTGAGCTACGCCCGCGCTGCCAATCTGGTAGGGGCGGATTTAGTGTCTGTTGCTGCGGGGTGCAGGAGGAAAATTTGGGGGAGACGGGTATGCTTTCCCCCGCATTTACGTTCAGTCAATGGGGCCGATCATTAAACCGGCCCCACATCAGGCAGCCACACCTAAGGAAAGTGCGGACGGTCCGTGTTGTAGTGCGTTTCAAGATAATCGAGAATCTTGGTGCGATCCTCTTCCGGGATCGGCTCCATACCTTGTTTCTCGACCATCCATTCGAAAAGCTCGTCCCATCCTTCTCGTGTCTGGCCTTGTTGCGCAATGAGCATCGTCGAATGGCAAGACGCGCAGTAGTCGTAAGTCACACCCGCGCCTTCCGCTGAATAGAGAGCGCCAACATCGCCGATGTCAGCCACGACGTTGCTCTGATCGCTGTCTTGCGCGGTCGCGGAACAGGTCAGGCCCAAGCCGAGACACGCTGCCGAAAATATTGCGGTCCTGATCATGTCTGACTCACCGATCTCCTGCTTGCAGGGCCACCTTGTGGAAGGAGTTGTTCAGGTATCCTTTCGGATTCCAGCGGATGGCGTGGGGCTGCATAACGCCATCACTGTCAGTCGCACGACCCCAGATTTCATAGTATCCCGCTTGGGGAACCGACGCGGAGGCGCGCCAATTCTGCCATGCCCCATCGTTGACCGGATCGTCCAGTTCAACTTCTTGCCAGCTTTCGCCGTAATCGGTCGAGATCTCCATCCGCTGAATCATGCGATCCCCGGCCCAGGCATGGCCTCTTACCTCGAACTCGGTACCCACATCCGCGCCATCCTGCGGATAGGTGATCAGCGACTTGACCGGCATCGCGTTGATGATCTCGAAATCCTCAAGCGGCACTTCAGTTCCAGGTGCCACGGGATAGGCTGGCACTTGATAGGACGGTGCCCCCATCTTGGTGCCGTCATGCAACTGGTCCAGCGCCTCGATGCGGGTGAGCCATTTTTGCGAACACGATCCCGGCCAGCCCGGTACCACAAGTCGCAAGGGCGCACCGTTCATCGGATGCAGCGCCTCGCCGTTCATTTCGAAGGCGATCAACACGTTGTCGGTCATTGCCTTCTCGATTGGAATGCCGCGCGACAAAGGCGACCGCTCGGGATCACCCGACAGATGCATGTCTGCTCCGTGATGGCCAGTATAGATCGCGCCGTCTTGAACACCGGCGGCCTCAAGAACTTCCCTTAGTCGGACACCCGTCCATTCTGAACAGGCCACCGCGCCATAGGTCCACTGATTGCCCGACGCGGGCGGATTGAAAAAGGCGCGTCCATTGCCACCGCATTCCAGTGTCAGCGCCATCGTGACGACTTCGAAATTGTTTCGAAGCTCGTCGATCGTCATTTCCATCGGAGAATCTACCAAACCGTCAATGCTCAACGTCCAGCCCTCGGCCGATGTCTCGGCAGGCACGACGCCATTGTTTCTGATGAAGTGGCGGTCAATAGGTGTAATCTCATCGTCCAGAAGATGGGCCGGTGTTTCGGCATTGACCGGGCGATCATTTAGAAGGTCCAGCCTGTCCTTACCGTCCAGAACGCCGGATTGCGCCAGCGCTCCGGTCGCAGTCATTTGAAGCGGTATTCCGGCCCCAAGCAGTCCACCTGCAAGGCCGAGCGCCGAAGTTCCGAGGAATGCCCTGCGCCCGAAGCCCTCGTTTTCGTGGTCTTGCCGGTCTTGTGCATCATCATTCATTGATTTTCCCTCCCTTCAACAAAGTGAATACTGGGGAAACGAACGAAATCTCTGTCGGTTCC
>NZ_JBHYFV010000023.1:0-60171 GCF_051859345.1 Marivita sp.
CGCGGGCGACAAGGCCGTAGCTGACATAGCCCGCGCCCAGACCGCCGAACTCTTCGGGGATGGTCACACCCAACAGGCCCATCTCGCCCATCTCGGCGAAAATCTCGGGCGCGACACCTTCGTTCAGATACATGTCCGACACGCGCGGCAGCAGTTTGTCCGACGCATAGGCGGCGGCGCTGTCAGCGATCATGCGCTCTTCTTCGGATAAAGCCGCACTCAGGCCAAGGGGATCTTGCCAATCGAACTTGGCGAGTGAGGGTCCGTGACCCGCGTGTGACGCATCAAGCATGTCCATGCTCCTTTTTCATGTCATTGGCCGCAGCCGATCCGGCGATATGCCCCAGAACTGTCGCCGCCATCAGCCCGTTACCGGATAGATAACCACTATCGCCGGAACCTGAAACACCCACCGCAGCACCACCTGCCGCAAAAAGGTTGGGAAAGACATTCCCACCTTTGCCGACAACACGCGCGTTTTGATCGATCTTCAGCCCGCCTTGCGTATGGAACAAGGCTCCGGTGACTTTTACCGCACAGTAAGGCGGTTTGAGCGGTTCGCCAAGGAAGCTGCGTCCAAAGGCGTCAGGCTTGTCGGTCGGAATGTTGGTCGTCGTGCGGGTCAGCGCGTCTTTCGGCAACCCTGTGACTTCGGCCAACTCGGCCAAACTGTCGGCGGTACGGATCGCGCCAATGGCTTCGGCATCTTTGAAGTCCTGGAACTGTCGCGCGATGCCCGCGATGCGACTGTCAAAGATTGTCCACGCCACGCCCCCGGCTTGGGAAAGCACAGCACGCGCTGCCTCGGAATAGCCCTGGCTTTCGTCCCAGAACCGTTCTCCGTTCAGGTTCACCTGCACGCCACCTTGGGTGATCACCGCCCAAGTGATCAGGATACCCTGCGGGTGCGCGACATTGCCGTGGCCTTGATATGCGCCCAGATGCAAAGTGTCCGCGCCCAAGGCTTCGCCCCAAGTCACTGCGTCGCCCTGATTGTAGTCATGCCCGAACCAGACCGCGTTTTCGATCTCGGGCATGAATTGGCGCACCATGTCGCGGTTGCCGCCATAGCCGTTGCAGGCCAGGATCAGCGCGCCACAGCCGACGTCCTCCGTACCGTTCGGACCTTCCAAGCGTACGCCCCGCACATGATCGCCCTCCACAAAAAGAGATGTCGCCCGGCGGTTGCAGATGATGTCGATGCCCTGCGTTTCGCAAGCTGACCGCAGTCGGTCGATCAATTCCCGCCCCGCGCGGGTCGGCAACCCGTGCATCCGGCGGCGGGAATGGCCGGGGTAATCGAAATCGGTGACGACCGAGAAGGGCAGATCGAACCGGTCCGCCAGCCATTCGATCACCTTGCCCGAATGCTCTGCCAGCCGATCAACAAGCTCCTGCGGGTTCTCGCCCTTGGCCTTTTTCTGAATGTCCCGCGCGAACAGATCAGCGGTGTCTTCGATCCCCGCATCCCGCTGAAAGCGCGTTCCCGCCGCGGGGATCAGACCCGCTGACAAAGCGGTGGACCCGGAAGGCGCAGCGTCGGCTTCGACCACCAAAACCTCGGCCCCGGCATCGGTTGCGGCCAAGGCAGCCACCAAGCCACAGGCCCCGGCACCGACAATCAGGATCGGCACGTCCAGATCAAAGCCAGTGGCGGGGAGCGGCAGGATCGACATGGCTCAATCCTGTCCGCCTGCTTCGTACCGCTTGCCCCGTGCGAGCATCTCATCTGTGCCCAGCCGGTCATTCAAGCCGTTGAAATCGAACATCCTCTCGGCAAAGGCGCGGTTGCTGCCCGTACCCATCAGACTGGCATAGTAATCCTCGGCGGTGCGGGCGAGGGCGCGCACGATTCCGCCGGGGAAGATCACGATGGAAAAGCCCATCGCTTCGAGGTCAGAGGCGTTCTGGATCGGCGTCGCTCCGCCTTCGACCATGTTGGCCAAGAGCGGCACGCGACCTTTGAAGCGTGCCGCCACGGTTTTCAATTCCTCAACCGATCGCAATGCCTCGATAAACAGAGCATCGGCTCCCGCTTCGACATAGGCCTCGGCCCGGTCGATGGCGGCGTCGAACCCATCGACTGCCACTGCGTCGGTGCGGGCGATGATCAGCGTGTCGGCGCTGGCCCGCGCATCGGCCATTGCAGTAATCTTGCCCACCATTTCGGGCGTGGCGATAATGGATTTCTCGGCCAGATGTCCGCACCTCTTGGGGTAGGTCTGATCCTCGATCTGCAAGGCATTGGCCCCCGCGCGTTCGTAAAGCCGCATCGTGCGCTGTGCGTTCAGCGCGTTGCCAAAGCCGGTATCGGCGTCGATGATCACCGGCAGGTCCACGCGGTCGCGGATCAGCGCCATCGTATCGGCCATTTCGCTGACCGAGGTCAGGCCGATATCCGGCCGGCCCAATCGCGTATAGGCCACAGCCGCCCCGCTGAGATACAGCGCCTCGAACCCGGCTTGTGCGGCAAGGGTGGCCGTCAGGGCATCATACACACCCGGAGCGACAAGAATGTCATCGGCGGCAAGGCGGGTTTTGAGGGTCATGTCAGTCTGTCCACCATCTCTGCGCAGGTCACGTTCGGGCAAACCGACGCAAGCGACAGCAATGTTGCGTCATGCACCTCTTGCTTGAACGCGGCGCAGCCATCGGAGAGCAGGATCGTGTGCAGGTTGCGCAGATGCGCGTCGCGCACGGTGCTGGCCACGCCGCCATTGGTGACGATCCCGCCGATGATCAGCGTGTCGATATCCAGCGCACGAAGGATGTATTCCAACCGCGTCTGGTAGAGCGCGGAATAGGCCACCTTTTCAATGGTGTAATCCGCAGGGGCGAGTACATCGACCAAGCTATGGCCGAATTTGCCGGGGGCGAAATCGCCTTTGCCAAGAAAGGGGCGCAACTCTTTCAGGTGTGGCGCGATCAGCGGTTCATCATTCGGCCCCGGCACCAGTGTGAACTGCGCGCTGATATAGGTGCCACCCTTGGCGCGCAGGGCGTCCACGACGGGTTTGATCCGGGCGGGCAGGGCGGTAATCGCCTCGGCTGTCTGGCCCGCACGGCCATAGGCGCCTTCGGGGTGCAGAAAGTCGTTCTGCAGGTCGATGGTCAGAAGGGCGGTGCGCTTTGGGTCGATGGTGTGGGCCATGTCTCAGTCCTCGTCCCGTGTGATGATGGTGTTGCCGCAGGTGTCGACCTTGGCGGTCAGGCCGGGGTCCACCAGCACGGTTGTGTCCGGTTGGACAAGGATTGCGGGGCCTTTGATCTTGGCTCCGACGGGCAGGGCAAGACGGTTGAAGATCGTGGTCTCGAACCACGCGTCGCCGAAATGCACCTTGCGGCTGCCTGTATGCGCTGCCTCGACCGTGCCGCCTTTGGGGGCCAGGGTGGTGAGGTCGAACTTGGGGCGGCGTCCAATCACAGCGGTGCGCAGGTTCATCACTCGGCGTGTGCCGTTCTTGAGCAAGCGCCCGTAGGTGGCTTGGTAGGCTGCGTCGAAGGCTGCTTCGACTTCTTTGACAGTCGGTGCGGTGACGGTCGTGCCCTGCACCGTGATCGCCAGCGGCACCGCAACAGTGTGGGTCTGGCCGACATAGGCCATGTCCAGCTCGACCACGATATCCCGCGCCTCGAACCGGGATTGCGCGGCATCAAGCAGGCTCATGCCGTCGTCGATATGCCGTTGCATCACGCTCTGCAGTGCGTCGGTGTCCAGAGTCGCCGTCAGCGTGTTGATCGTCTGCACAAAATCCTGCCGCATATCGGCGATCACACAGCCCATCGCGCTGGTCACGCCGGGATAGCGCGGGACAATCGCGCTGCCGATGCCGACCTCCTTGAGGATCGCGCCGGTGTGCAACGCACCGCCACCGCCAAAGGGCATGAAGGCAAAGCGTTTCGGATCGAACCCGCGTTCGATGCTGACCAGGCGGATTGCGCCTGCCATCCGCGAATTGGCGACGCGGAGGATCGCTTCGGCGGCTTCAAGCGTGCTCAGACCAAGCTTTGATCCAACATGATTGTCGATGGCCTTGGCCGCCGCGTCGACATCCAGACGGTCCAGCTTGCCGCCGATGGGGTTGTCGGGGTCGATGCGCCCCAGCGCGACATTGGCATCGGTCACGGTCGGGCGGTCATTCCCCTGACCATAGGCCACCGGGCCGGGGGTCGATCCGGCGCTTTCGGGACCGATATTCAAAAGCCCGCCCTTGTCGACCCACGCGATAGAGCCGCCACCTGCGCCAATCGTCGTGATCTCGATCATCGGGTTGCGCACGACCATCCCAAAGTCGATGGAGGTCTGCGGCGACAGCATGGACTGCCCCTTGGCAATGAGCGCCACGTCAAAACTGGTGCCGCCCATGTCGCCGGTGATGACGTTCTCAAAACCCGCCGTCGTGGCGATATGCCCGGCGGCGATTACGCCAGCAGCGGGGCCGGACAAAGCGGTGCGGACGGGCAAACGGCAGGCGGTGTCGGTGCCCATGACGCCGCCATTGGACTGCACGATCATGAACTCTCCACCGAAGCCGCTTTTGGTCAGCGCTTGGTCCAGACGATTGATATAGCCCGACACTTCGGGTTGCAGATAGGCGTTGAGGGCCGTGGTCGAGAAGCGTTCGAATTCGCGGATCTCTGGCAGGATTTCCGAGGAACAGCTCACATGGTCGTTCGGCCACATGGCGCGGACGGTTTCGACCGCCTTGGCCTCGTTCTCGGCATTGGCATAGGCGTTGGCAAACAGGATTGCGACGGCAAGGCAGCCTTCGTCGATCAACTGCTGTGCTGCCGCCTTGACCGCGTCCAGATCGACAGGCGTGCGGATCGTGCCATCGGCAAGTGTACGTTCCGGCACCTCCAAACGTAGGTTTCGTGGCACAACCGGCTCAAAATCGCCGCGCAGGCCCCAGGTGCGGGGCCTGTCACGGCGGCGCATTTCAAGAACGTCGCGGAGTCCGTGAGTGGTGATCACGCCGATCTTTGCGCCTTTGCGCTCGAGCAGAGCATTGGTTCCGGCGGTCGTGCCATGCACAACAGCCGCGACGGTGGAGAGGTCATCGACCTGCTGGCCGATCCCATCCAGAAATCCGCCCGACTGGTCGGGCCGGGTTGTCGGCACTTTGGCCACCTGCGCGGTGCCGGTGGTCTCGTCCAGCACGAACACATCGGTAAAGGTGCCACCAACATCGACGCCGATCATCTTGGTCATGCTGCGACCTCTTTCCATGCGGGGCCATATAGGTCGGTCGCTTTCTCGGAAGTCAGGTATCCCAGCGCCACGTCGCGGGCGACATCCGCCGCATCGCGGCTGGTCGCAGGGCCGTAGCCACCGCCACCGGGGGTGTCGAGGCGCACAGCCTGTCCCTTGGTCAGCTTGATCCCAAGCATCTTTGAGGCCAGCGGCGGGGTCTTCCAGCCGTCCGCCTGTTCATAGTGAAACACGTTCACCGCAGCTTCGCCGCCGCCCTGCACACCCTGCGGCGCAAAGCGACCGCGCTCGCCAAAAAGAAACGCCTCCGCGTTTTCTTCTAGCACTTCGATCTCGTAGGTCGCACCCAAGCCACCGCGATGCTGGCCTGCGCCCGCGCTATCGGGGCGCAGCGCCCATTGACGGAACATCACCGGGTAGGCCGCCTCCAAGATCTCCATTGGCGGGATTGTCGCGGTCGAAATCGGCGCGTTGCCGTGGTTGAGGCCATCGCTCTCAACGCTGCCGCCATGCCCGCCGCCGTAGAAGCTGAACATCACCCAGCGCTGGCCGTTCGCGCGCTTCCCTGCAATCGAAAGCGCGTTGATCGTGCCGTAGGCATTGGCGACGACCCGTTCGGGCGCGGCTTGCGACGCGGCGCTGAAGATCACGTCGATCATGCGCAGGATGGTTTCGGTGTATCCGCCGACCGGGGCGGGAAATTCGGCTGACAGAAGCGAACCATCCGGCACGCGCACGTCGATGGGACGCATCACACCCGCATTGGCGGGCAGGTCGGGGAAGATGTGCTTGATCGCGACATACGCGGTTGCCACAGCGGTCGGGTAGGCGATGTTCACCGGGCCAGCGGTGACGGGCGCTGTGCCTTCAAAATCCAGCACCATCCGGTCGCCGGTGATTTCCAGCGCGACCTTGATCGGCAGGGCGACATCGGTGATTCCGTCATTATCGAGGTAATCGACGGCCTCCCAGCGCCCGTCCGGCAGGCCGGACAGTTCGGAGCGCATCAAGGTTTCTGCGCGGTTCCCAAGTGCATCGAGCGCGGCTGACACGGTTTCGGCCCCGTATTCGTCCAGCAACTCGTCCAGACGTTTCACGCCCAGATCCAAAGCGCCCAATTGTCCGTTCAGATCCCCCATCGCCGATTGCGGCAGGCGCGTGTTGCGCATCAGGATGTCGATGATGTCCTGCTGGATCACCCCTTCGCGGGCCAGCTTGACGGGCGGCAGGATAAACGCCTCTTGAAACGCCTCGGTGGCGGAGGGGTTGTAATTGCCGGGCACCGCGCCGCCCACGTCATGCCAATGACCGACGCTGGCGAGGTAGCAGAACAGCTCTCCATCGCGGTAATAGGGCCGCACCAGCCGCATGTCGGACAGATGCGTGCCGCCCATATGCGCGTCGTTGAAGATGTAGATATCGCCATCGGCCAGATCACCCGCCTCGGCTGCCTTGTCGATCACGGCTTTGACGGCAAAGGCCATGACACCGACAAAGATCGGCAAGCCGGATTTGCCCTGTACCAGCGTGTCTCCGCTGTCTGCGTGGTAGAAGCCATGGGACGCGTCATGCGCCTCGGCGATGATCGGGTTGAAGGCGGCGCGGAACAGGGTCGCGTCCATTTCGTCGGCAATCTGTTCCATCCGGCCAGCCAGAACTGCCAGGGTGATCGGGTCGATGGCGGCACTCATTGCGTGCGCACCTCGGCCATGTCGTTCCAGACATCCTGTCGCACAATCTTGCCTCCGGTGATTTCGAAACGGTCGATAAAGCGGATACCCTCAAACGGTGTGCTGTCCATCCATTCGCCGTAAAGCGTGCCGCGCGCGTAGACGACTGCAACACCGCCGCTGTGCATTGCGTCGAACCCGTCATAGGTTTTCTTGACGAACCGGTATCGTCCTTTGGACCAGTCGATCAATTCGGAAAGCTGCGTCATTTGTTGGGTGCCGGGAAACACCATCTGGAAGCCGTCGCCCAGCATCTTCTGTGCCGCGTCCAGATCACGCGCTTCCATCGCCGCGAGATAATCGCGCACGATCTGGGCGGGATCGGGCAGGGCCGGGGCAGGTTTGCGGTGCTGTCCGCCGCGGGCATAGGCCTCGGACGGGTATTCGTGCAGCATCACGGTGATCGCTTCATCCGGTGCCGGGACGACAAATCGAATCGCGTCAGTCAGGGCCGAGGTGAGGCGGGATTTCTCGGTGGGGCTGTATCCTTCAAGGATGTGCGCTTCCACGATTGGCATGTGATCCTCCCCAAAATCTGCACTTTTCATATAACAGGTTTTGGTATATTGAAAGACCAACAAATGAAGAATCTTCGCTGGATCATCCAACTGGCCACGAGGATCGCCAACCAACAGGGGCCGCGCTGTCGTGACGATAAACGCGCATTCCGGACTTCCAGAAGGCGGTAAGGCCCGCAGGGTTTACCTGTTGCTGCGCGACGAAATTTCCAACGGTGTTTTCAAGGACGGCGCTCGGCTTCCCGGTGAGCACAAGCTGGCCGAGCAGTTCGATGTGTCGCGCATCACCATCCGCCGCGCGCTGGAGGCGTTGGCCGCAGATGGCTGGATCGAGAAAAAGACAGGCGCCGGGTCGGTTGTGCGCGCGCAGGAGCAGGCGGGACATAGGCTGTCCGCCGATTTCGCCACCCTGATCCCGCATCTGGTGGAAATGGACCGCAAGACAACCGCGCGGCTGTTGTCCTTTTCCTATGACAGTGCGCCTGCGGCGGTGGCCGAAGCGCTGGGCATCCCCGAGGGTGCAGATGTGCAAAAGGCCGTGCGTGTGCGGTCTTCGGGTGGGCAGCCATTCTCGCACCTTACAACTCATGTGCCGAAAGAGATCGCCGTCAGCTATGATGAGGCTGATCTTGCGACGCAGCCTTTGTTTCGCCTGTTGGAGCGTAGCGGCGTGAGCGTTGCCAGCGCTCACCAGACTGTGACCGCAGCCTTGGCTACGCCCGATGTAGCCGAAGCATTGGAGGTGTCTGTCGGATCGCCGCTCTTGTTCGTGCAACGCATCGTGCGTGACGCAAACGGGCAGGGGGTCGAGCATCTGTCGGCGCTCTATAGGCCCGACCTCTTCCGCTTGGAAATGGGCCTTGCGCGGGTCGGTGCAGGCGAAGCGCGGCATTGGGAACCGGTGATCGGGGGCGCATCGTCATGAGTGGTCGCCGTCTTCTCGACAAGCTTTGGGATGCACACGAGATCCTGCGCCGTGAAGACGGGACAAGCCTGTTGTGGGTGGACCGGCATCTGGTTCACGAAGGGTCGCATCATGCCTTTGCCAAGATCGCCGAGCGCGGCGTTGCGGTGGCTGAACCCGGCCTGACCTTCGGCGTGGCGGACCACTACGCGCCGACGCGTGGTGCTCCCGCGACCGACGCGATTGCGCGGATGATCGACACGCTGGCGGCGAACACGGAAAAATACGGTATCACCTGTTTCGGTCTTGATGACCCACGACAAGGCATCGTGCATGTGATCGGGCCGGAGCAGGGGCTGACGCTGCCGGGGCTGCTGATCAATTGCGGTGACAGCCACACTTCGACCCATGGCGCGTTCGGTGCGTTGGCCTTTGGCATTGGCGCGACCGAAGTGGCGCATGTTCTGGCAACACAGACGGTTTGGCAGACAAAACCCAAGGCGATGCGGATCAACGTGACGGGTACGCTTGGGCCGGGCGTCGGGGCCAAGGATTTGGCGCTGGCATGGATCGCCAAGCTTGGGGCCGATGGCGCCCGTGGGCACGCCATCGAATATACCGGCGCTGCAGTGCAGGCACTGTCGATGGAAGGGCGGATGACGCTGTGCAACCTCTCCATCGAAGGCGGTGCCCGGTTCGGGATGATCGCGCCGGATGAGACCACGTTTGACTATGTCAAAGGGCGGCCGTTCGCGCCGAGCGGGGCGGACTGGGAACGTGCAGTCGATCAGTGGTCGTCGCTGCCATCAGACCCCGATGCGGAGTACGAAAGCACAGTCTCGCTGGACGCATCCGAGATCGCGCCCATCGTGACATGGGGCACAACGCCTGAAGATGCTTTGCCTGTGACAGCCACCATTCCCGACCCCAGTCACATGGAGGGTAGCGCGGCGGAGCGCGCACGCAATGCGCTGGACTACATGGGTTTGACCGCCGGTCGCGCGCTGACCGACATCGCGGTGGATCAGGTGTTCATCGGCTCCTGCACCAATGCCCGCATAGAAGACCTGCGCGCGGCGGCTGCCGTTCTGGCCGGTCGGCGCGCCAAGGTTCCGGGGATCGTTTCGCCGGGATCGCAACTGGTGAAGGCGCAGGCCGAAGCGGAGGGGCTGCACCGCATCTTTATCGACGCAGGGCTCGATTGGGTCGGATCGGGCTGTTCGATGTGTGTGGCGATGAACGGCGACCATGTGGAGCCGGGCAAGCGCTGTGCCTCGACCACCAACCGCAACTTCCGGGGCCGTCAGGGACGCGGGGCGCGGACGCATCTGATGTCGCCTGCGATGGTGGCGGCTGCGGCTGTAACCGGGCATCTGACCGATGTGCGCGACCTGCTGCGGGATCGGGAGGTCGCATGAGCGGGTGGAGCACACATACCGGCCTTGCCGTGGCTTTGGACCGCGAGAATGTGGACACGGACCAGTTGATCCCGGCGCGGTTCATGTCGACGCCACGGTCCGAAGGGTATGGCGATTTCCTTCTGCATGATCTGCGGAAAGACAGCGACGGCAATCCCGTGCCTGACTTCCCTTTGTACAAAGTGCCCAATGCCAGCATCCTGATCTCGCGCCGGAATTTCGGCAGCGGATCGTCCCGAGAGGCGGCCGTTTATGCGTTGGTCGATTTTGGCATCCGCGTTGTGATCGCGCCCAGCTTTGGCGATATTTTTGCCAGCAATTCGGTGAACAACGGCCTGTTGCCCGCACGGGTGTCAGAGGCCGATGTTGACGCGGTCATCGCAAAGCTCGCCGATGGCCCTCAAGAGGTGAGTGTTGACCTGACCGACCGGACCATTCGGCTGGGCAACACCACGCTGGACTTCACGCTGGACGATGTCTGGCAGCAGAAACTGATCAATGGTTGGGACGATATCGACCTGACCCAAAACCACAAACAGGCCATCGCGGCATTCCGTGCGCAGCATGTGCAGGGCACGCCGTGGGCCATACCAGTCCAACAGACCAACTTCAGGAGCGCGGGGCGGGAGACCGGTTCGCAGTAGCACAGGCCATGATTGGCCGAAGGGTATAAGGAGGAACTTACCAATGAATATGAACCTGTTCAAAGGCTGCCTTGCGGGCGGTGTCATGCTTGGGTCCGTGGCCCAGGCGCAAGAGACCCTCACGGCGGTCCACGCGTTTCCCGAAACGCTGATCTATACGCAGAGCTTTTTGTCCTTCGTCGATAAGGTCAACGAGGCGGGCGACGGCGTGATTCAGATCGACGTGCGTGGCGGACCCGAAGCCATCGGCATGTTCCAGCAAGCCGATGCGGTGCGCGACGGGATTGTTGACATGGTCTACACGCCGGGGTCGTTCTATGGCGGTGCGATGCCCGAGAAAGACGCGCTTGTCGCATCCAACCTGACGGCGGTCGAAACCCGCGAAAACGGCGGGATCGAGATGATCGACCAGATCCACCAGGAGCGCATGGGCCTCAAGTATCTGGGCTGGTTCGACAGCGGTGTGTGCTACAACCTCTGGACCCGCGATGAGCCGTCCTTTGATGCGGCGGGCAACCTTGAAGTAGACGGTCTGCGCCTGCGTGGTAACGCGGTGTATAACGCGTTCTTCACCAATTATCTTCAGGCCCAGGTGATCGACCTGCCGACCGGTGAGGTCTATTCTGGGCTCCAGAACGGTGTTGTGGATGCAACGGGCTGGACCCAGATCGGTCTGATCGACCTTAAATGGAACGAATTCCTGAACTACCGGATCGAACCCTGCTTCTTCTCGACCGATCTTGGCGTGATCGTGAACATGGACACCTGGAACGGGCTGAGTGACGAGGCCAAGACGATCCTTCAGGACACCGCGATCCAGCACGAGATCGACAGCGTGAACGCCCTGCGCACCAAGCGGGACGAAGACTTTGCCGCACTGGACGCCGCAGGCATGCAGGTGGTCGAACTCGAAGGTGAGGCGAAAGCCAATTACCTTGCCGCTGCCCGTGAAACCACCTGGGCGCGGATGAAAGAGTTGATGGAAGCGACTCCGACATCGGTTGCGGGTTACGACGAACTGATCGCAAAGTTCTACGATCCGGCTGCCGACAATTGAGACATCAGGGCCGGGGCGGATGTCCCGGCCCACCTTCATGAAGACGGAACATCCCATGCGCGCCGTGATCCGGGCCTATGACGCCCTTTTGTATACGATGGCTTTCATCGCAGCTGTGACGCTGGTCTGGCTGATGGTGTCGGTGGTCGTGTCTGTCCTGATGCGCAACCTCGGGCTTCAGCCGTTTGCCTGGCTGTTCACATCTGCCGAATACGGAATTCTTTACATGACCATGCTTGGCGCGCCCTGGCTCGTGCGTGAAAAGGGCCATGTGCATATCGAACTGGTGACGGCAGCCCTGCCATCTGCGCTGCGGCGGTTCGTCAGTCGCTTTGTGGCCCTGCTCTGTGTGTTCGTCTGTTTGATCCTTGCATGGTACGGGCTGCAACTGTTCCTGACCAATATCGAGCGCAACAACTACGATGTGCGCGCCTATTACTACCCCCGTTGGCTGCTGACCGTGACCTTTCCCATCGCGTTTTCGGTGATGGCGGTCGAGTTTTCCCGCTTCGTGTTCGGGCCTGAATTGATGCACTCGGGTGAAGCGGGGATTCACGAATAATGGAATGGTTCGAAGCCCTTGGTCTGCTGGTCGGCAGCATCATGTTGCTCATGGCGATCGGTATGCCCGTCGCCCTCGCGTTTCTTGCCGCCAACATCATCGGCGCGTGGGTGTTCATGGGTGGCGATCGCGGGGTTGTCGCGCTTCTGAACAACGGCTGGGGCGCGCTGACGATCTTTGCGCTGGTTCCGATCCCGCTGTTCCTGCTGATGGGCGAGATTTTCTTCCAGACCGGGCTGGGCAGTCGCATGTTCTCGGCCATAGACAAGCTGCTGGGGCGGCTGCCGGGACGCCTGAGTTATGTGACGGTTCTGGGCGGCACCGGGTTTTCCACGCTGTCGGGATCTTCGATGGGATCAACCGCGCTTTTGGGGTCGCTGATGGTGCCCGAGATGAACCGGCGCGGGTACAAGAGCCATATGTCCATCGGTCCGATCCTTGGCACGGGTGGATTGGCGATCATCATTCCGCCGTCTGCGCTGGCGGTTCTCTTGGCGACCTTGGCCAAGATTGACGTGGGTGCGTTGCTCATCGCGGGTGTGATCCCCGGTCTGATCCTTGCCGCGTTCTACGTTGCTACAATTTACATCCAGACGCGCATCGACCCGGAGGCCGCCCCGGCCTATGATGTCGAACCGATGACCACAGCGGAAAAGCTGGGAATCCTGATGCGCGACGTGGTTCCGATGATCGGTCTGATGGTCGCCATCGTCATCATGATGATCAACGGCATCGTCACCCCGTCCGAAGCCGCCGCATTCGGCGCGCTGGGCGTGCTGATCCTTGCCGCGTTCTACCGCTGCCTGACCTGGGACTCGGTCAAGAAATCAGTGCGTGGCGCGCTGCGCGTGACATTGATGGCCTATCTGATCGTGTTCGGTTCCGCGACCTTCAGCCAGCTTCTGGCCTTTTCCGGTGCCTCCCGTGGCCTGATCAACTGGGCCACCGGGTTCGATCTGGACCCGACACTGATGCTGCTGGTGATGTTCGCGGTGCTGCTTATCCTCGGCATGTTCATGGAGCAGATTTCGATCATGCTATTGACCGTCCCGATCTTCTTTCCCCTTGCCGCAACGCTTGGCTTTGATCCGATCTGGTTTGGATTGATCATGCTCCTGGCGTTGGAGATCAGCTTTACCACACCGCCGTTTGGCCTGCTCTTGTTCGTGATGAAGGGCGTGGCCCCGCCGGATACCACCATGCGCGAGATTTACCGGGCGGCGTTCCCGTTTATCCTGTGTTCGCTTTGCGTGGTCGGATTGTTGATCCTTTTCCCTGTGCTTGCGACGTGGTTGCCAGGGGCAGGGTGACGGGCTGACCGGCGGGAACACCCATATCGGGCGTGACCTCCAGCCAAGTTCCCTGAGTCGCAATCATGTGGATGTTGTCTTTCAAAACAACGGCTTCCGATCAGTCGAAGGCCGTCAATGCAGAGCTATATGCCTAAAAAACGGGCACAGAGCGACATCTTTGGGCGCTAACTTCAGGCCAAGCCACCACCATCTTGCGCAACTTCGCAGATTAGGCGACGCTGAGACATGTCTGAACACTCTGTCTTTGATGAAATGTGGGGCCGTGACGAGCAATTGCGCGCGCCTTACCAGAATTTTCACAACTGGTTTGACCAGGAAGACCCAAAGCGATTGCGGGCCAAGAACCGGGAAGCGGAAGATCTCTTTCGCCTGACGGGGATCACGTTCAATGTCTATGGCCGGTCCGAAGCGGAAGAACGGTTGATCCCGTTCGATATCATTCCCCGGATCATCTCCGGACCCGAATGGACCAAGCTGTCGCGCGGAATCGAACAGCGTGTGCGCGCGATCAATGCGTTTCTGCATGACATCTATCACACGCAGGAAATCGTGAAGGCCGGGCGTATCCCGAAAGAGATGATTTCCCAGAACGAAGCCTTCCTGCCCCAGATGATCGGCGTCGATGTGCCCGGTGGCGTCTATACGCATATCGTTGGCATCGACCTTGTCTGTACCGGGCCGGGCGAGTTTTTCGTGCTGGAAGACAATGCACGGACTCCGTCGGGTGTGAGCTATATGCTCGAAAATCGCGAGACCATGCTTCAGATGTTCCCAGAGCTGTTCTCGAAAAATCGGGTCCAGTCAGTGCAGCAATATCCGCTTGATTTGCGCCGGTCACTTGCGTCCTGTGCGCCAAGGGTCACGGAAGGCAACCCGACCGTCGCGGTTCTGACGCCCGGTATCTACAACTCTGCCTATTTCGAACACGCTTTCCTTGCCGATCAGATGGGTGTCGAACTTGTCGAAGGGCACGACCTGCGGGTTGTTGATGGACGCGTCGCGATGCGGACGACCCATGGGTATAAACCGATCGACGTGCTGTACCGCCGTGTCGATGATGATTTCCTTGATCCATTGAACTTCAATCCCGAAAGCCAACTGGGCGTTCCGGGGATAATGGATGTCTATCGCGCAGGCGGTATCACCATCGCCAATGCGCCGGGGACCGGAATTTCGGATGACAAGGCGGTCTATTCCTACATGCCCGAGATCGTTGAGTTTTATACCGGCGAACGCCCCCTGTTGCAGAACGTGCCGACATGGCGCTGCTCTGATCCAGAGTCGCTGGCCTATGTGCTCGACAATCTTGAAGACCTTGTCGTGAAAGAGGTTCACGGGTCCGGTGGATACGGAATGCTGATTGGTCCGACCGCCACCAAGAAAGACATCGCCGCATTCCGCAAGAAGCTGAAGGCGCGGCCCAAGAATTACATTGCCCAGCCAACGCTGAGCCTCTCCACGGTGCCGATATTCACGAAAGCGGGCCTTACGCCACGCCATGTGGACCTGCGGCCGTATGTGCTTGTCAGCCCGGATGGGATCAAGATCACGCCCGGTGGTCTGACGCGTGTTGCTCTCAAGAAGGGGTCTCTGGTGGTGAACTCGTCGCAAGGTGGCGGGACGAAAGACACCTGGGTTCTGGAGGAGTAGGGGCATGCTGGGAAAAACCGCAAATGGCCTTTACTGGATGTACCGCTACATGGAGCGGGCCGAGAACGCAGCGCGTCTGATCGAAACCGGACAGCGCATCGCCTTGACGCGGCTCAATCAGACGGATGAAGAATGGGTTTCCGTGCTTCAGTCGGCAGATTGTCTGGCTGGCTTCAACAAACACCATGATGAGATCACCCGCGATCTGGCCGTAGACTGGATGCTGCGCAGCAAGGACAATCCGTCCTCTGTTGTCTCGAGCGTCAACTCGGCCCGCCAAAATGCCCGTTTGGTCCGGACCGCCATCACGGGCGAGGTCTGGGAAGCCGTGAATTCGGCTTACATGTCGTTGAAAAAGGTGCTGGCGCGCAAGGTCTCTGAACGGGACTTGCCGACGGTGCTGCGTTTGATCCGGCACCACGCGGCACTGGTCCGGGGCGTGACACATGGCACGATGCTGCGAAACGATATCTACGATTTCGCGCGTCTTGGCACATTTCTCGAACGCGCTGACAACACGGCGCGCATTCTGGATGTCAAATACTACGTCTTGCTTCCGTCAGCCAGGTCGGTCGGGACGTCGCTGGACAACGTGCAGTGGGAATCCATCCTGCGCTCGGTTTCCGCGCGCGGTGGATTTCGGATGGAATACGGCGCCGGCGGGGGACCGCGCGAAATTGCGGATTTCCTCATTCTGGACAAGCGCATGCCACGCTCTCTGGCGTTCTGCGTCAGCAAGATATGCGACAATCTTGGATATCTGGCGGAAGACGAAAATATCGGTGCCGCCTCACGGGAAAAAGTGGGAGCTCTTGAAAATGGTCTCTTGTCCAAAAGCATTGACGATATCTTCGACTATGGTTTGCACGAGTTCCTTCAGAGGACACTGGAAGAAATCACAGGAATTTCGCTCCAGATCGAACAGGATTTTCGGTTCTATGTCTAAGTTTCAAAAGGATCGCCGCCTATGCGTCTGAGCATAGAACACACCACGATCTATCGCTTTGACACACCGGTCGTGTACGGTTTGCAACAATTGCGCAAGACGCCAAAAAGTTCCTACAATCAGTCTATTGTCCACTGGGATACAAAGATTGACGGGGGCCGCAAGGAAGTCACGTTCGAGGATCATCACCACAACACCACAGAACTGATCAGCTTTGACCCCCAAACCACGGAACTGTCGGTTTCAAGCGCAGGCGAGGTCGAGATCACCGACAACGCCGGGATCCTGGGACCGCATTACGGCAGCACGCCCTTGTGGCTGTATGACATGACCACGCCGCGCACAGAACCGGGACCGGGCATTCGTGCATTGGTCAGGGACATGGAACGCACGCCCAGCATTTCTGAATTGCACGACCTGTCAGAGCGCATTCGCACCGCCGTGCCATACACGCTGGATGGGTCGGAATCGGACTGGACCGCAGAAGACGCGCTGACCGCCGCCAAGGGGGTGTGTCAGGACCATGCGCATATTTTCATTGCCTGTGCCCGCGCCATGAAAATACCGGCCCGCTATGTCAGCGGATATCTGATGCTGAATGACACAACCACGCAGGATGCCATGCACGCGTGGGCCGAAGCACATGTCGATGGGTTGGGTTGGGTTGGTTTTGATGTGTCCAACGGTGTGTCTCCGGACACACGGTACGTCCGTGTTGCCACAGGGCTGGACTATTCAGACGCCGCGCCGATTTCCGGAACCCGGATCGGAGGTGCCCGCGAGGAATTGCAGGTCGTCATCAACGTGATACAGCAATAACCGCACCCACGGGACGTTGTGCGTTGGATGGTTCACGGTGGGCAGATCAAAATGTCAGACGCCCGAGCCGTTGCTTGCCTGCTCTGTCTCGACCTGAAAGGCACACCTGTCGGTCGTGGCAAGGCAGGCATCAAGGAAATCCAGACGATCTCGACTCAAAGGGGGAATGCGCTTAAGCAGGCGCTGGCTGCGTTGCCGGACGTGACCTTGATTTCAGACCAACCCAGTTAAGCCGGAAAGACATCCCATGAAAGCAAGCCCCGTTATCTGTGTCGGTGGTGAAAACCTGATTGACCACGTCACCCGTGATGGAGAGGTGTCGGCTCTTCCCGGTGGATCACCCTTCAATGTCGCGATGGCATTGGGGCGGCAGGACGCCGATGTGTATTATGTAACACCAGTTTCGACAGACAGTTGGGGCGACATGCTGGCCGACACGCTGATGGCATCCGGCGTTACGCTGAGTGGCGGTCGCGTGGGTGCGCCCAGTACGATTGCGCGGGTCACCGTCACCGACGGCATTCCGTCCTATGTCTTTGAACGCGACGGGACTGCGGAACGGTGGGTGACCGCCGCGTCGCTGGCGGCAGCAATGCCTGCGGATATGGCTGCCCTGCACACCGGGTCGCTGGCCCTTACCGATGGAGAAGACGCCGCCGCCTGGGAACAGACCTGCACATCCGCGTATGCCGCCGGAACATTGGTGTCGCTGGACCCGAACGTGCGCTTGTCCGTCATCACCGACAGCGAAGGCTATCGCGCCCGGATTTTCCGGATGATGCAAACCGCCCATGTGCTGAAGCTCAGCGATGAAGATCTGCAAGGGCTCTGTCCGGACATGTCGCAAGCAGATGCGCTTGATTTTGTGCGCGCCCAAAGTTCGGCCAGTCTCTTGGTCCTGACCAAGGGGCCGGACGGCGCGTCGGCTTGGGCCGGAGACATCAGCGTCGACATTCCGGCGCCACCGGTTCCCGGACTCGTGGATACCGTGGGTGCAGGTGATACCTTCATGGCAACGCTTCTTGCCGGTCTTGCCCGCATCGACGCACTTGCGCCTGACGCGCTGACCCGGCTTGATCGGGCAGATGTGCAAGGTTTGATCCGTCGCGCGGGCATGGCTGCGGCCATCAATTGCAGCCGTTCCGGATGTAATCCGCCAACCCTGCAAGAGCTTGATACCGCGCTGGTCAACGAGGCCTGAGACCGTGGACCTTTACCTCGACAGTGCGGACGAGCCCGCGTGGGCGGAACTGATGCCGACCGGCCTGTTTCGCGGGATCACCACCAACCCGTTGCTGGCGCAGAGGGCAGGACTGTCGTATCCGGATATTGACTGGACCGCCATAGCGGCGCGCGCGCGGGAACTGGGTGCGCAGGAACTTCATGCCCAGGTCTATGGCCCTGTCGAAAGTTACCTGAATTGGGCGACCGCCCTTTACGAATCCGGGGCCAAGGCGGGTCTTGCAACCGTTGTGAAAATCCCCTTGACCCCAGAAGCCATTCGCGCGGTTCCCGCGATCAAGGCCTTGGGTGGGCCAATCCTGTTGACGGCGGCATATCATCCCAAACAGGTTTTTGTCGCCAAGGCGCTTGGGGTGGACTTCATCGCTCCCTATTTTGGCCGCATGTCAGAAGCCGGGTTACCCGCGCTTGAGATGATTGAGCAAATGCAGACAATCGCTGCGGGGCAGCCGCGTGTGCTTGTCGCGTCATTGCGCAACGCAGATCAGATGGTCGCGCTTGCGGATCGTGGTCTGGATTGCTTTACCCTGTCGCCCGACATCGCGCGCAGTCTTTTGTCCGATCCGTTGACCGATGGGGCCGCTGCCGCGTTCGATGCTGCGGCAGCGGGCCAGCGCCTAAAGTGACAAACGCCGCTCTTTTGCCCCACCGCGTCTGCGGGGTTTGGGCAAGGCCAGATCAAGCGGACTGAGAGGCGCATCAAGCGACGCTTTCAGAAGGCCGCAAAACTCGGCCACAGCCGGATCGGTCTCGCGAAACGGCGCGGCGGACATATAGGCCAACGTCGCTTCGGTCAGATAACACGCCTCGGCAGGAAGCCCGCCAAGCCATTGCATATAGCCCAACTGGCCAATCTCGCGCGCCCGCTCTGGCGTGGATGGATTGACCTGAAGTTGGGTCAGGGTTCGTTCAATAGTCATAAAGCGCCCTCCGCGCTAAGGCGGGTTGCCGGAAGGTCGCGTGCGTGCATTGCGCCAATTTGCGCCAGGCAGATCGACCTCCGGTGCACCCCGCCCGGGTTCAGTTCTCATCTGATGGCAGGTCTCCTGACTCGCGGGTCATCGTGCGTGTCGCACCTTCCCAGGCTGTCTGGCCCAGTGGTTTTGCGCGAAGCACTTGCCGCTTACAGTTGCGGGGGCAGTCACGGAATCACACCGTATTCCCTAATCGATCGACGCAACACACGCCGATCACCATCATGGTAAACTGTCACAGAAGCTGTGAGTCCACGCAATCGGTATTGTGAAGATGCGTCTAATTCGACGCATCTCCTGGTGCGGGAAAAGCTTTGTTAAGACCTCGGTGCCAAAAGTGGGCGGCAGTTGGGCGCACAGCCCAGATCACCTGAAAAGGCACGCCATATCATGCCCGCATTGTTGTCGATCCTTCAGCTTTATCATTTCTTGTGTCGCCTCTGCGGCGCCGCAAATGATCGTTTGGCGACCCCGATCAATTCTTCAAAACGAAAACGGATTGTCCGTGATCCCGACCAGCTGCATCAGGAAACCATCTTCTATGCCGTCAAGAATGTCAGCATAAAGCGCGTCGCTTCGGACCATTCCGACCTGAAGGCTTGTATCCGAGCCGTCAAATCCCTGCATGATCATGTTGGCATCATTCCCGTCGGACATGCCGCGCGTGATTGCGAAATGCCCGCCAAGCAACACCTTGTTGGCCAGGTACGCCGCATCCGCCGGACCCCCGGTTTCGGCTTTCGCCCCGTCAAGAATGGCTTGAATGAACGTCGGGGGCGTGACCGCACCATCGCTTTCCAACAGGTTCAGCCAATAGGTCATGCCATCAGCGTCCGGCGCGCGGCCCAACACATTTTGATACACCGACGTGACGAAGGCCGGCAGATCATCAAGGTTCCCGTACAAGGCGCGGGTCTCTGGTTGGTCGAAGAAGTATTCGGCGATCCGATCAAGTCCAAGTCCACCCGCCATCTGATCCCCCCAATAGAACAATCCAACGGCATCCGGTGCCCGGTTGAAATACGCGATGTAAAGTTCCGTCAAAGCGGCCATCGACGCACCATCCAGAGTGGCCATGCCATCGAACATCTCAACCGACAGACCCTCTTGGCCAAACGGGGCAACTTCGCTGTCGAAATCAACCCATTCGATGTTGCGAAGGGTGATCGGAACCGCATCGCTTGCGCGGTTTTCGACAATGATAGTATCGGCCGAGAACCGAACAGAGTAAGACGCCTGATCGCCACCAAGGACCAAAGTGTCAGACCCGCCTCTGCCATCAATCACTCCATTGGCACCATTGACCAAAAGGCGATCATCCCCATCGGTGCTACCTGCGGCGTCGCGCGCGGTTTGCACAGTGTCGGGGCCCCCTGA
This sequence comes from Marivita sp., assembly GCF_051859345.1. GTDB lineage: Bacteria > Pseudomonadota > Alphaproteobacteria > Rhodobacterales > Rhodobacteraceae > Marivita. Next base: position 20,367 of record NZ_JBHYFV010000023.1, read on the forward strand.
TGGTGGTGGCGTGTCGGATTGTTCGCTGAACGGATTGACAATCGGGTCAGGCAGGCCGCCGCTTTGCCCATCCGAAAGCCAATTCGCGATCGCGTCGATATTGTTGGCCACGTCCGGATGAATGCTGCCTGGCAGGGACAGATCGCTTGGGGGTGTGTCGCCGAACACCGTGGAGTAGTGAACCATGGCCGCCAAAAAGTAGAGCGTTGCCGTACCATGCGGTCCGTCATCGACAAACAGATCGCTTGGATCCAACGAACCAAGACCCAAGGACGGCGTATCCAGCATGGCGGCGATCTGGGGACCAACGCTGATCAAACGCACGTCAAGGTCGGGACGCGCATTTCTGATGATCTCGGTCAGGGAGACCCACCAATCGTGCCATTCTCCGGTCATGTAGGATCGCCATGCGGCAAACTCTGCCTCCGAAGGGGGGAAAGTCGAAATGAACCCCTCCATTTCCGGCCATGTCTCGTAAAGGTTGATCGCAGCACCGGGCGCACGCGCCTCTGCCCATTCGATGACCCGCAACGCCGATGCCGCAGGTGACGTGTTCGGGTCTATCCAGTAGGCGCTGTCAGGAGATTGATCCTGGACGAAATTGACCGCCGAAATGGTGATCTGGTTGAAACGGGCCTCGGCAAAGCTTTGCCCGCTCTCGGGATCCCACGCCTCATCAACCGTTTCGAGGCTGACATGCGGATTTGGCGGCAGATCATCATGCTGCGTCAGCATCCCTGTCTGCATGCCGACAGAATATGAATTCCCGGCCGCATGTGCCATGGCGTTCATCCAGTGGGCCACAGACAATTCGGGATCACCGATGGCCCAGACGTAAAGACTGTTGCCGAAGACATATTCGCGAACATCGTCAGTTGGTGTTGTCGGAGTTGGGTTTGGCGATGGTGACGGCGTTGGTTCGGGATCGGGCGCCGGAGCCGGATCAGGTCGCGGAACCGGGTCGGGATCCGGATCGCGAGACGGATCCGGCGCAGGTGCCGGGCCGAAATCAGACGGTTCAGACGCCCATGTGCCATCTTTCATATGGTCCGGGGCGGGATGGCTTTGCATGAAATCCACAACCGCATCGTGGCGCGCAGTCGAATCCTCCAAGTGACGCAGAGATCCCCAACTCCCCCATTGCGTCGGCTCTGATACATCGACGAAAGCGTTGAACAATGTTCCGCCCGCCGCCTCCCAGCCGGCCAGAAGTTCGTTGTAGAGCTGGCCCATGCCGTCGGAATAATTGAGGTGGGTGAAGAACTCTGTCAGAAGATCGTTGTTGACCCATTGCCCGATCCCGACGACATGTGTTCCGCCTTCATACATGACAAGGTCAAGCCCATGCGCATCCGCGGCCGCCTTGTGATAGCGAAAAAGCTCGAACAGACCCTGAAGAGAATCCTCGGCATTTCCGGTGATCGACCCGTCGCGCAATTCCCGCACCGCAAGATCTTCGGCCAGATCGAACCGGTGGTTGGCAAAATAGGCATTCGCCGCCGCGCCGGTTAATCCCTGCGAAGCCGCTTCCTGCCGGGCCTGAGCCTCGCTTTGCGCAATCCACCCAAGTACAGCGCCCGCTTTTGCATCTGTTCCCAGGCTGTTTCCGAAATACCCGGTGATCGCGTAGGTGTCGAACGACAGGTAGGGTGCCGCGTTTGCCGCACTTTGCGCCTGCCAGGCCGGGGCATCGAAAATCGCGTCTTCAAGACCGGGCCAATAGGTGTGGGTTGCGATCACCTTGACCAACTGGTCTTCGGACCCCGCGTAGACTTGATCCAGTACGCGCGCCATTTCGGCCGAGCGGGCACCATATTCCTGTACCCATCCATCCCCAAGGTCTTGCCCGAACCGTATCTGCGCAGCCTGGGCGGCATCCTGCGCCTGTTCGAACATCCAGTTCCAGACCTCGTTGGACAGTTCGATATGCGCCCGCAGATCGGGGTTGAGATTGTCCCGCACATAGGTCGCGAATTCGCGGATATACGCAGCGTCGGCATGCCACGGAATGCTGAACCACGGTTCGGTTCCGGTGGCGTTGGCCAGATTGACCATCACTTCCAGCGGGACACCGCCGTGATAGGTGTAGTGGCCGTCCTGCGGTCGCTCTGACCAGGTTCGGATCGTTGAATCGTTGGTTTCCTGCCAATCCATGAACCGCAGGGCATGCGCATCGTCGATGATGTCGAGCCAGAGAGGATTGAACAATTGCCCGGCCTCGTGGGCGGGAATGTGTTCCTGTTTCACCACCTCGATGTTGCGCAGGTAATTCCCGTTGTCTTGCGGATCAGTGGAACTGATCGAGATGGTGACCATCCCGTCGCCGGTCGGGCGGTAGTTGAACCAGATTTCACCATCCCCGCGCGACACGATCTCGGCGCCAAAGACAGTGATTTCGCCTGCGCCGTCAAAACTCAGCCGATACAGCCCTCCGGTATAGCTTGCCTCGGCGGGCATTTCCGTGAGGATGAAAGCCTCGATACGTTCCACCCCTGACGGGAAGTCGGTGATCCAGCCGTTGCTGTCCATTACCCCCATTCGAGCAAGGCCATCCGCGCCATAAGCCCCCCATTGCCCATCGGTATGGGCATGCCAGGGCCGCGCTGTCTTGAATACATCAAGGAAGGGTTGCTGCACGCTCCAGTCCACAACCCCCCGAAGCCCAAATGCCATCGCCGCCGCAGACGTCTGCGTTCCGAACACGTCGGTCAAGGGTTCCATGCCCCACTCCACTCATCAAAACCCCCACGACGAGTGATGGTCGGCAGAGTGTGAACGCGGGTTTAAAGGTGGGCTTTGTCGAAAATTCTACCGGTGCCAAGGTTGGGCAGGGCGGCGGTGATCATCACGCAAGCGCCGCGATTTTCTCTAGCCAGGTGAGTGGGTTGGGTCCGGCGGCCCGAATTTTCGGGAGTATCGACAGGTGGTTCTTGCAGCCCGATTGAAGTGCGTGCGATTTGAATCAACCGCCACGCGCCATGACCAGCAGGCCAACGATGATGAGACCAAGCCCGACAAGGCGCGTCGGTTGAACCGGTTCTCCGAGGAACAGCATGCCCGACCCGGCCACCATGATAAAGCTCATCGCGACAAAAGGGTAAGCAAGCGACAGATCCATCTGCCGCAGCGCAAATAGCCAGAACACCGTGCCGACGCCATAAAGCGCCAGTCCAAGCAGGACCATCGGCGAAAAGACCATGGTCGCCGCTCTGATCCACACGCTCGCATCGGGTGTCGCCGGGGCTTGCCCGACGCCGACCTTGAAGGCGGTTTGCCCAAGCGCAGAAAGGGACACGCTGGTGAATATCAGCGCGAAGGCGCCCCACGTCATATGACACCCCAATGGACATTGATGGCCCGCGCCGTGATGATGATCAACAGGATTGTGACCACGCAAATGCGGCTGATCTGGTCTTTCAGCGCAAACACAACCGGATCATCGCCGATTTTGCCCCGGCTGGCCCAGGTCCAGCTGCGATAGGTCCAGAACATCATGATCGGGACGATCAGCCAAAGCAGGAAAGGCGTTGCATAATTGGCCTTCACGGCGGCCGAGTTGACGTATTGCGCCAATGTCAGGATGGAAAGTGCGCCATTCGAGATTCCGAATGTCAGCACGAGTTGAAGTTCGGACGCGTAATAATTTCGTGATGGCAGCCTCGCGTCCTCTTTCGTGGCACTCATCCCGTCGAGTTCAATGTAGCGCTTCATGTAGGCAAGGCTGAGAAAGAAGAACAGAGAATAGCTCAGAAGCCAAGGACTTGGCGTCAGTCCCGTTGCGGCGGACCCGGCCAAGATGCGCACGGTATAGAGGAGCGACAGCGCGACCACGTCGATGGTGGAAAACCGTTTGAGCCAGAAGGTATAGGCCGTCGTCAGGATTGCGTAGCCCATCAAGACAAACCCGAAAAGCATGTTCACGAGCAGGAATGCGAACAGGAGCGCAGCGCCCAGCAAGAGCGTCGCGGCCAAAATGCCCTGCCTGATGGAAAGGTGACCCGCCGCGAAAGGTCGTTTGTATTTTGTTGGGTGTCTGCGATCGGCCTGAATGTCGGCCATATCGTTGATCAGATACACACCCGAGGCACACAGGCTGAAACAGAAGAAGGCCAAAAGACCGTCCGTCAAGACTTCCAGATAGACATACTCATGCGCAAAAAGGATCGGCACGAACACCAGGATGTTCTTGGCCCATTGATGTGGCCGCATGGCCTTGATCAAGGCGGCGAAGGGCGACATGTCCTGTTCAATATGCAGGGACACCGACCCGGAGGACCGCGCCATTTCACGTTTTGCACCCTGACTTGGGCTGACAAAGCCCGCCTTTTCAGCGGCTTGCCACACAGGAACGTCAGCATCGCTGTCGCCGAGATATTCAAACGGCCCCTGCGCCATTTCGCGGATGGCGTTGAGTTTGGCGTCTGCTTTCAGGTTCAAACCGGGTTCCGTCCCGATCACATCATCGAACAGCCCAAGATGGTCTGACACCTGCCGTGCAATGGTGATGTCCGTCGCTGTCGCAAGCACAACGCGCCGTCCTGCCGCCCGCGCGGCACGGATATAGTTCAGCACCTCTTCGCGGTAAGGCAGGGTGGTGACATCGGGAGCCGCCGTTTGTGCAAGAGACCGCTTCAAACCCGCCAAGCCACCAGAGAAATAGGCTTGGATCGCCGCGATAAGCGGTCGCCAGTGCCTTGCAGCATGTGCCAGCGATTCTTGGGCAATGTCACCGGCGATCAGCGTTCCATCCAGATCGACAAACAGGTCGAGCGCTTCAGTCTGCGAAGATTGGGAAACGATCTTGGACATAGCGCTCATTTTATCTGACTTTCGCAACAAAACGGCAATAAATGTGGGAATTGCAGGGAAGATCCCGTTTTCTGCGGCGGAAATGTTAATTCTCTGTCACTCATTACGATCTGGCTACGACGTTTCATCCGGGAGTGTTTAAGCGCTAATGGTTAATTCCGACCAAAAAGCGGCAAATTTTGCAATTTGCTTGGGCTTGTTCATGGCCGCTGTGTTTTTCCGTGCGTCTGGCGCTGATTTCGGATTCTTCAACGGAGATGAACGCGTCAATGATTCTGCACGCTTTCTGACGGGTCAATTGATCCCGACACAGCACTTTTACCCACCCTTTTTCAATTACCTGAACGGAATCGCATTTGCGGGGCTTTTTGTCTTTGGTTTGCTGAGCGACATGTGGTCGAACACGGGCGAATTCCGGCAAGCCTATTTTGACGACCCGACCCCGTTCTATGTGACAGCGCGGTATGTGACTGCCGTCATAGGGGCTTTGTGCGCGCCGCTTTTCTTCTCATGTGCGCACCGTGTCGGGCTGTCATTGGGTCATGCAACCGCTGTCGGCGCCTTTGCCGCGATCTTGCCCATCGCTGTGTTCATGGCGCATATCGCGAAAGGTGATACCGGGCTGGCGACGGCATGTCTTGCTGTTGTCTGGGCGTTTCTGATGCGGATCGATGCGGTCAGGAAACAACGCTGGGACATCGTGATCGGCATCACTGTCGCGCTGGCCTTTGGATTCAAACAATCCGCAATTTTGGTTCTGGGGCCATTGGCGATCGGGATGATCTTTGTTCTGGCGCGTCGCGAAGGGCTGGGAAATGCGCTGAGATCGTTTGGTTTTTCAGTGTTGTTGCTCGTGCTCCTGTGGCCGGTCATGAATATCGGGATCTTGCTGGACATCGAAGGCTTCCTTGCGTTCCAGCGTATTCAGACCGTCATGTCGGTGCGCGAAGAAGATCCGTTTGGTGTGGGCCTTCCGATCACCCTCGGGATTTTTGGCGATGCGGTGACGGGGCTTAATCCGGTTGTCTTTGCATTTGCCGCAGTTGCGCCGATTTGGCTGTTGGCAAAATCGTGTCGTCTGGCTCTGCGCGATGCGCTGATGGCGGTTTGGCTGGCCAACGCCATCTCGATCATAACGATCTCTCTGACTGTCGGCACGCGCCAGCCCGAACATCTCTTCCTGCCGAACCTCTATATCGCGCTGCTGCTGGCGACGCTGGTTCTTATGGACATGCTGCGGGTCTATGTGCGGTTGCCAAGATACATCATTCTGGTCAGTGCAATTGCCGGGTTTGTCATCATGGCTGCCAGCGCAGCAAACGTGGTCCAGCAGGCGCGCGTGACCCCGAACGCTGTGCATCTGGCCGAATTTCTGGCCGAGACATATCCAAATGCGCAGGTACATTCCGGTCTGGTCCTGCCGGTGCCACAGACATTGGACGCGCAAAAGATGGAACTTGATCGGCTGGATCGCCTGGGGGCCAGGTACAATGTGGAAATGCCCGAGATTGCAGAGGAACGCATCCTGACAACGGACGCTGAGAATGCGATGTTCTGGGTCAATGCGCCGTTTGCAATGTCAGGCCTCGAAGACGACGCCACGCAGGACAAGGATTTCCCGATTCAACCGCATGCCTGGCCGATCCAGCCGGAAGAATGGGTTCTCGACAATTGGCTGGATGCGGGTTTCGACATCTTCGTGGTGAATGATTTCGAACATCTGGTCGCGGAAAGCCGATCCAGCGACATCCGCAGTTTTCATGCTGATTTGCGGGGCCGGTGCGATCGCGTTCGCGACTATACGGCGCGAAAACCGCTTTTTCTGGAATTTGATATCACCGTCTTCGACTGCTCGACACTTTGACGGAGTGCCGATTCAGGTCCGGCGCAGTTTGATCACCACGTTGACGCTTGAAATCTCGGCACCTTCCGGCGGGCCAGGAATACGCGCAATTTCAAGTTCGTCTGCGGGCGCATCGGTCAGGCGGCCTTCGTCTTCCCAGAAGAAATGCGGATGATCATGGGTGTTGGTGTCAAAATAGCTGCGCGCACCGTCAACCGTGACTTCCTGCATCAGACCCGCATCACAAAAGGCACGCAAGGTGTTGTAAACGGTCGCAAGAGAAACCTGTTCGCCGGTATCTTGCACGGCAGCAAAAAGGCTCTCGGCCGTGACATGACGGTTTTTTCCATCACCCACCAATAGGGATGCAAGGGCCACACGTTGCCGCGTCGGGCGCACGCCTCCCTTGGAAAGCCAATCTGTTCCGCGCTCGATAGATAGTGAAGACATGCCAATCCCGCTCCTGTATCTACCTGTATATAGGGTGCGAACGCCTCGCAGTTCAAATAAATTTCTTGCAACATCTTGTCTCACGCGCCTTGGCGGCGTGGGCTTGCGCGGGCGATGGGCGCGATGCTAGAGGGGGCGGGATTTGCCATTCCTTCCGGGAGCCATGCCGAACATGACCGATTTTCCAAGCAGCTTTGATCGCGACGACCTTCTGAGATGCGCGCGCGGAGAGCTGTTTGGCCCCGGCAATGCGCAACTTCCCGAGCCGCCGATGCTGATGATGGACCGGATCACCGATATTTCCGGCGATGGCGGGGAACACGGGAAAGGCCATGTCGTGGCCGAGTTCGATATCAAACCGGACCTGTGGTTTTTCGAATGCCATTTTCCGGGAAACCCTATCATGCCGGGATGTCTCGGGCTTGACGGTCTGTGGCAGTTGACGGGCTTCAACCTTGGCTGGCGTGGCTGGCAGGGGCGCGGCTATGCCTTGGGTGTCGGTGAGGTCAAGTTGACCGGCATGGTGCGGCCTGACCGCAAGATGCTCACCTATTACGTTGACTTCACCAAGGCGATCCAGACTCGCCGCCTGACCATGGGCGTCGCAGATGGCCGCGTCGAGGCGGATGGAGAGACGATCTATCTGGTCAAGGACATGAAGGTCGCACTGTCGGAAAGCTAAGCCTTGAGGCGCGGGTAGGTCCATCAAAGCGGTGCCTGATCTGACGATCTTTTCGGCATCGCGGGTGTGGCGGATCGTCAAAAACGCTGTGAAGAACGAACCCACCCAATCTGCTTGCCCCGTCCCCCCGGCTTGCCCTACACACATTTGCAACAATTGTAAGGAGCCGTGATGCGCCGAGTTGTCGTGACAGGATTGGGAATTGTTTCCTCTATCGGGAACAATATCGACGAGGTGACCGCGAGCCTGAAGGCGGGCCGGTCGGGGATCACCGCAAATGCGGATATGGCCGAACACGGGTTTCGCTCGCAGGTGGCGGGTGCGCTTGATCTGGATGTGGCCGACCATGTGGACAAGCGGACCCTGCGCTTTATGGGGCCGGGATCGGCCTACGCCCATATCGCGATGGGGCAGGCCATTGCAGATGCCGGGCTGACGCCTGACGAGGTGGTGAACCCGATGACCGGTCTGATCGCCGGATCGGGCGGGCCATCCACCAGTGCGATGCTGACGGCGCACCAGACCGTGCTCAAGACCGGCGGAACCAAGCGGATCGGTCCGTTTGCGGTTCCCAAGACCATGTCCTCCACGGTCAGCGCGAATCTTGCCACAGCTTACCAGATCAAAGGCATGAATTTTTCGATCACCAGTGCCTGTTCCACGTCTTTGCATTGCATCGGCATGGCGGCGCAACAGGTGGCGTTGGGTCTTCAGGACGTGATGTTTGCAGGTGGTGGTGAAGAACTTGACTGGACGCTGTCGTGCCTCTTTGACGCGATGGGCGCGATGTCGTCCAAGTACAACGATACACCCGAGAAGGCGTCGCGCGCCTTTGACGAGGGCCGCGACGGGTTCGTGATCTCGGGTGGTGGCGCGATTGTGGTTCTGGAACCGTTGGAACGGGCCTTGGCACGCGGGGCAACGATCTATGCCGAAGTGACCGGCTTTTCGGCCACCTCCGACGGGGCCGACATGGTCGCTCCGTCTGGCGAAGGTGGCGAACGCGCGATGCGCGGCGCGCTGAAAACGCTGCCGGAGGGGCGTAAGGTCAGCTATATCAACGCGCACGGCACCTCGACCCCGGTGGGCGATGTCGGCGAGATCGAAGCGGTTCGCCGCGTGTTCGGCGATGGCAGCACACCGCCGGTGAGTTCCACCAAGTCGATGACCGGGCACAGCCAGGGCGCCACGGGTGCGCAAGAGGCGATTTATTGCCTGCTGGCGCTGCGCGACGATTTCATCATCCCGTCGATCAACGTGGAAACGCTGGACCCGGCGCTGAAACCGGAAGAGATCGCAACCGAACTGGTGGAAAATGCCGGGCTGGACACGGTCATGACCAACTCTTTCGGGTTTGGTGGCACGAACGGGTCGATGTTGATGTCGAAGGTCATGGATTGAGTATGGCAGGACAGTTGCAGGGCAAGCGTGGCCTGATCATGGGCGTTGCCAACGAGCGGTCGATTGCCTGGGGGATCGCCAAGGCGATGGCAAAGGCCGGGGCAGAGCTTGCCTTCACCTATCAGGGTGAAGCGTTTGGCAAGCGTCTTGAACCGCTGGCGACCAGCGTCGGGTCGGATTTCATGGTCGATGTCGATGTGACCGACGATGCCTCGCTGGATGCGGCGTTCGAACAACTGGGCGCGCGCTGGCCGACGATTGACTTTGTGGTCCACGCGATTGCCTTTTCCGACAAGACGGAATTGCAGGGTCGATTCCTCAACACCAGCCGATCGAACTTCAAGAACTCGCTGGATATTTCGGCCTACAGCTTTGTCGACGTGGCCCGCCGTGCCCATCCCCTCATGGTCGAAAACGGCGGCACATTGCTGACACTGACCTATATGGGCTCGACCCGCGTGACACCGAATTACAACGTGATGGGTGTCGCCAAAGCCGCGTTGGAAGCCTCGGTGCGCTATCTGGCGAACGATCTTGGACCCGAAGGCATCCGCGTGAATGCGATCAGCCCCGGACCGATGAAAACCCTTGCCGGGGCGGCCATTGGTGGTGCGCGCAAGACGTACAAGCACACAGACCAGAACGCGCCACTTCGCTCCAACGCCACGCTCGAAGCGGTGGGCGGCACGGCTGTCTATCTGGCGTCGGATGCCGGAGCCTTCACAACTGGCGAAATCCTGCGCGTGGATGGCGGGTTTCATGTGCTTGGCATGCCGCAATACGATCATCTTTGATCAATCTCGGAACTCCGCTTTGAGTTGACCGTTGTCTTCCGTAAAGGAGACACGTCACATGACATTCACGCTGACGCTGCAAAGCATCGAACCTGTCACCCACGACACCCATCATCTGGTGTTCAAGAAACCGGACGGGTACGAATATACCCCCGGTCAGGCCTGCGATTTTGCACTTGCCAAGGACGGCTGGCGGAATGAGCAGCGTCCGTTCACCTTTACCGGTCTGCCAACCGACGCGACGTTGGAGTTTGTGATCAAATCCTATCCCGACCATGATGGCGTGACCGAACAGATCGCCGGAATGCAGATGACCGATCAGGTCGAAATCAGCGAACCCTGGGGGGCCATCGAAGACAAGGGGCCGGGTGTCTTTATCGCCGGCGGTGCGGGTATCACTCCCTTCATCGCCATTCTGAAGCGACGTTTGCAGACCCATGGCACGCTTGAAGGGTGCCATCTGGTGTTTTCGAACAAGACCGAAGCCGACATCATCCTGCGTGAAACGTTTACATCCATGCCAGGACTGGTCTGCCATTTCGTCGTGACCGACGAGGCAGACAGCGACTTTGCAGCGGACCGGATCAATGCGGAATTTCTACAGGGTATCGTGTCAGAGACGAATGGCCCGATTTATGTCTGCGGCCCCGAGCCGATGATTGATGACGTCTTGAAGGCGCTTGGAACACTGGATGTGCCTGACGACAGGATCATCACCGAGGATCTGGATTAATCCCGCTCGACCGTGCGAAAAGGCGACTTCGAAAAATGGACACGAAGATGCGATTGTGGGAAATGACTGGGATTCAACCCAATCATCGACCGACCATCACGGGTTGAAGTAAAGACAGGGCACAGCGCGATGGACAGAAAAGTCTCATTCCAGGCGGGCGATATCAGTGAGGAAGATGCGACCGCGATTTTCAGTTCTTCCACCGTTGCAATGGTGTTGACCAATCCACGCCTGCTGGACAATCCGCTTGTCTACGTCAACCGCGCCTTCGAGACCCTGACAGGATACACATCCGCAATGGCGCTGGGCCGCAACTGCCGGTTTTTGCAGGGTGAACAAACCTCGTCCGCCACGATCCAGGAACTGCGCGCAGCGATCGACAACCGGGAAGAGGTGTCCACCGTCCTGACCAATGTGCGCGCGAATGGTGAACCCTTCCTGAACGCGCTTCTCATTTCACCCGTATTCGACGAAAGCGGCGAACTTGTGTATTTCGTCGGCCTGCAAAGCGAAATTGCCAGCGACAAACAGGCGGAACGCTTGCAGCAGTTCGAAACCGTGATGGCCGAGATCCAGCATCGGGTCAAAAACCATCTGGCCATGATCCTTGGCCTGATCCGCATGAAGGCGCGCAACAGTGACGTTCCCGAAGAATACAAAGACCTGTCGCGGCGCATCGAAAGCCTGCAACTGCTCTACGAAGAAATGTCGGCCGCAACGCTTGAACGCAATGACGGCAAGATCAAACTTGGCGCGTATCTCGGTCGTGTCGCCAATGCGATTGCATATCTCGATGGTCGACCGGGGATACGGATGAATGTGCATGTCGAACCACTGATGGTGGATACGGAAACGGCTGTGCGTATCGGTCTGATCCTGTCCGAGGTTTTGACCAACGCGATGCAACATGCGTTTCGGGATCAGAAGTCCGGACTGGTCGAATTGCGTGTCATGCGCACCGACAATGGCGGTATGCGTGCGATGGTGACAGATGACGGCGTCGGCTTGCCGGAAGACGTGACATGGCCGAACGCCGACGGGCTTGGCGGGCGGATCGTGCAGGGTCTGTGCGACGGGCTTCAGGCCACGTTACAGGTCACGCGCGGCGCTGTGGGGACGATTGTCACGTTGGATGTCCCCGTGGCGGATTGATCTTGCCGTTTACCTAGAACCACTGCCCCGATTCCATCAGGCCCAGATCCAGCAATTGCCGCGAGTGCCATTCGAACGGCACGGAATTGTGCCAGCGAAACGTCTCGATCTCGAACGCTGACCCCGGATTACGCTTGAGCGCTTTTGCCGTGCGGAACGTGGCAATTGCTGCGGTCAGATTGTTGTGCCAGGGACAGGCATAGGTGTTGTATTCTTCGTCATTGAAGGTGTGATCTTCGTTAATCGCCAACCCCGGTTTGGCGCGAAACAGCGCGATGCGGTCAATCTTGCGCCGCTCCGGCGGCACATGTTCTTCGTACCGCCAGCGCAAGCCACCAAAGAAATCAAGCTGCCGTTCCTTGGGATGGTTTGTTACCGGATCGGGCCGACCCAAGGCATAGTAGCCGGATCGGTCGATATAAGCGTCCTCGATGCTGACGGCGATGGGGTGGGTTTCCAGATCCCCCGCGTAAAGGTCGACCGTGTAGCACAGCATTGCATCGCGACGTTCTTCGGTGTGAAAGGCCAGCAATTCGCCGATCGTGCGCGTCTCGCAAAAGGGAAAGAACAGGTATTCGGCGTTGTAACAGACATACATCCAGACACCCGGTGCCCTGGCGATGATCCTGTTGACGATCTCGTCGCGATTGCCGTCGCGCGCGATATTCGCGTCCACGCGCAGCACGCGGCCCTTGATATCGGCGGCCAGATCAAATTCCGGCAACATGAAGACAATGACCGATTTGAACCCAAGGTGCAGGTTGTGCCGCACGGTGGTGTCAATTTCGACGTTGTCCTCGACAAAGACCAATGCGATTGGCCCCTTGGCGATCGCGCCCGGGTTCTGGGAAAGAAGTTCGTTGATGCCTGCGTAACGCATGAGGGGGCCTCTGCGGGGGTTTTACACAGACTCGGTGAAAAAAGCGTGCATTGCAAGACAGGGGTGACATGCGGTATCGGCACGCCTTGAAACCCAGCCGGAGGATTGGCCCGTGTCTCAGCCGAAGAAGCTTTTTATCAAGACCTATGGCTGTCAGATGAACGTCTACGACAGTGAGCGCATGGCAGAAGCTTTGGGCGGGCAGGGATATGTGGAAACGTCAACGCCGGATGACGCGGACATGATCCTGATGAACACCTGCCACATTCGTGAAAAGGCCGCCGAAAAGGTCTATTCCGAATTGGGCCGATTCAAACATCTGAAAGCCGCCAAGCCTGATCTGAAAATCGGCGTTGCCGGTTGTGTCGCACAGGCCGAGGGCCCCGAAATCATGCGCCGTCAGCCGATGGTCGATCTGGTGGTTGGCCCTCAAAGCTATCACCGCCTGCCCGAGCTCGAGGCGAAGACACGCAACGGGGAAAAGGCGCTGGATACGGACTTTCCCGAAGAAGACAAGTTCGAGGTCCTGAAGAACCGCCCAAAAGCCAAGCGCGGACCAACGGCGTTCCTGACCGTGCAGGAAGGCTGCGACAAGTTCTGTGCTTTCTGCGTGGTCCCCTACACACGCGGGGCCGAGGTGTCGCGCCCGGCAGACCGTATCCTGACAGAAGCGCGCGATCTTGTCGAACGCGGTGTGCGCGAGATCACCCTGCTGGGGCAGAACGTGAATGCCTATCACGGCGCTGGAGACGGCGGTGACTGGTCTCTGGCGCGGCTGATCTGGGCGCTGAACGATATCGACGGGCTGCAACGCATCCGCTTCACCACCAGCCATCCCAATGACATGACGGATGAGTTGATCGAGGCCCATGCGACCTGTCCCAAGCTGATGCCGTATCTGCATCTTCCGGTGCAGTCCGGATCGGACCGCATTCTCAAGAGGATGAACAGGCAACATACCGCGGAAAGCTATCTGAAGATCATCGAAAAACTGCGCGCGGCGCGGCCGGATCTTTTGCTGTCGGGTGATTTTATTGTCGGCTTCCCGGAAGAGACCGAAGCGGATTTCCTGGCGACATTGGATATCATCCGTGCTGCCAAATATGGCTATGCCTATAGCTTCAAGTATTCCACACGTCCCGGCACACCTGCAGCGGAACGCGATCAGGTGGCCGAGGATATCAAAGACGAACGGTTGCAACGGTTGCAGGCTCTGATCACCAAACAACAAAAGGCTTTGCAGGACGCCATGATCGGCCAAGAGGTCGGCGTGCTGTTCGAAAAGCCCGGACGTGATCCGGGTCAGATGGTGGGCAAATCGGATCACCTTCACGCGGTGCATGTGCTGGCCGATGACGTGGCGCCGGGCGACCTGCGGCGCGTGCGGATCACCGATAGCGGGCGCAATTCGCTGGGCGGGGTGTTGGTCGATTGACCACAATCCAGCGGTTCGACGCGATATGTTGCGGTTGCCCCTTTCCTGAACCGCAATCTTTGGTAGTATGAAACGGAATCGGGCGCTCTGGCCACACTGTCGGGGCGCCATACCAAATCGGGGGATGCGGTGATGGTAGGGCGGTTGTCCGCATGGAGTCTCAGTCTTGCATTGGCGCTGCCGCAATTCGCGGTTGCACAGCAGGGCGAGCAGTACATTCCCGGTATCTGGATTGATCCCGACGGGTGTGAACATTGGGTCATGGATGACGGTGTCGAAGGCTTCATGAGCCCGCACCTGCGCCGGAACGGAACACCTGTCTGCCATCAGGTCAGCCGTTGCGCAGTCGTGCCGACGGACACGATGTTTGCCACGGGAAGCGACACGCTTGCGCCCGGTGGGGCCAACAGCCTGCAAAGCTTCTTTACCGCCAACCCGGCAAATGGCTTCGTGATCGAAGGCCACACCGACAGCCGCGCGTCGGACGCGTCCAACATGGCGCTGAGCGAACGGCGTGCCCGCGCGGTGGCGCAAGTGGCGCAACAGGCCGGCGCGCGTATCTATTCGGTGCGCGGCTTCGGAGAGAGCCGCCCGGTTGCCAGCAACTCAAGCACCGCCGGAATGGCCAAGAATCGCCGGGTGGAAATTCTGTGCCTGCGCTAAGGAGAACGCCCATGGTCCGCTGCGTTACCGTTATGTGCCTCTGTGCCGCGCTGGCCGGGTGCGAATCCGTCGGTGCTGACAAAAGTTATGATCGTGGGTTTGACAAGAAACCGTTAAGCCAGTTGCAGGCAGGTATCTGGATTGATCCCAACGGCTGTGACCACTGGATCATCGACGATGGTGTCGAAGGTTATCTTTCGCCCCGGCTTGATCGCAACGGCAATCCGGTCTGTTCCGGCAATCACGGTGAAAGCAGCACGGCGATTGGTGACTTCAAGGGCGGTTCGGCATCTTTGGTCGGGGATGCTTTGTGACAAAGTGGCTGACGGCTTGCACTGCATGATGGAACTTGCCAACCTGATCCTGCGACCCTTGCACCGGAGATCCGAGTGACCACAGACATCTTGTCCGAAGCGCTGCTAGAATTCCCCGATAACCGTTTGCTTATAGACCTTTGCGGTGAATATGACCGCAACCTGACCGAGATAGAGACCCGCCTGGGCGTGCAGATTCTGCGCCGGGGGAATCAGTTGGCGATCCATGGCGAACCAGATGCGCAGGAAGATGCGCGCGAGGTTTTGATGGCGCTGTACCAGCGCCTTGAGCAAGGACGCAGCGTCAGCCCCGGCGATATCGACCGCGAATTCCGCATGGCTCCCGAAGAATCCGGACCGGATGCCCAGATCGAGATGTTCGAAGGTGGCCCGGTCGAGATCAAGACCCGCAAGAAACTGGTGGAACCGCGCACCGATGCGCAGAAAGCCTATGTGCGCTCGCTGTTCGAGAACGAACTGGCTTTCGGAATCGGCCCTGCGGGCACCGGCAAGACCTATCTTGCCGTGGCTGTCGGGGTGAACATGTTCATCACCGGACAGGTTGACAAGATCATCCTGTCGCGCCCTGCGGTCGAGGCGGGCGAAAAGCTGGGCTATTTGCCGGGCGACATGAAAGACAAGGTCGATCCTTACATGCAGCCGCTTTACGATGCGCTGAATGATTTCCTGCCGGGCAAACAACTGGCCCGGATGATGGAAGAAAAAACGGTCGAGATTGCGCCTTTGGCCTTCATGCGCGGCCGCACGTTGTCGAATGCGTTTGTGGTTCTCGACGAAGCACAGAACGCCACGTCCATGCAGATGAAGATGTTTTTGACCCGGCTCGGCGAAGGTTCGCGCATGGTGATCACCGGCGACCGCACCCAGATCGACCTGCCACGCGGTGTCGCGTCCGGACTGTCGGATGCCGAACGCCTGTTGAAGACGATCCCGAAAATCAGCTTCAACTACTTCACCTCAAAAGACGTGGTGCGGCATCCTTTGGTGGCAGCGATCATCGAAGCCTACGAAAAGGACGCGGAATCGACCTGATCTTCGTCTTGCTCCAAAGACCTCCGGGGGATTGGGGGCTGGCCCCCAAGGGATGATCCGTGACCACATTGACTGACATCGTGATCGAAGACCTGCGCTGGCAGGACGCCGGGCTAGACTCACTTGCTGAGGTGGCTGCGATCAACACCTTGAAACACCTGGGTTTTCCCCTTGATGGGTACGAGATTTCCGTTCTCGGGTGTGATGATACCCGGATTGCCGAACTGAACTCGGAATTCCGCGAAAAGCCACAGCCGACCAATGTCCTGAGCTGGCCCGCCTGCGACCTCGCACCCGACAAGGAAGGCGCCACCCCGATACCGCCGCCGCCCCCCGATCCGATGATGGGCGAAGGGCTTGGTGATATCGCGATTTCCTATGACACCTGCCTGCGCGAGGCCCAGAGTGCAGGCAAACCCATGCCCGATCATGTGACCCATTTGATTGTTCACGGAGTGCTGCACCTTCTGGGCTACGATCATGTTCGTGACCGTGATGCCACGCTGATGGAAGGGTTGGAGACCGTGATACTTGGCAAAATGGGCATTGCAGACCCATATAGGGGATAGTACGGGCCATTAGGCCTTCACCGGAACAGGAAAAAATGGGCGATAACGACGACTCGTCTAACGCAGCGCACCGCGCGCGTGAGACGAATGAAAACACTCCGAAACGTGGAATGATGACACGTTTGCGTAATTGGTTTGGTGGTGCGGCAGAGAATGCCAATAAGCCCCCTGCGACCGAAGTGAGCCGGGCAATGTCTCCAATAGATGGCATGATGAACCTGCGCCGCATGCGGGTTGAGGACGTGGCTGTGCCGCGGGCCGAAATCGTGTCTGTGCCCGACACGATCACCTTGCCCGAACTGGTCAAGGTATTCCGTGAAAGCGGTCTGACCAGATTACCGGTCTATAGCGGCACGCTGGATACGCCGGTCGGCATGGCCCATCTCAAGGATCTGGCGCTGAAGCACGGCTTCAATGGCAAGAGCAGCGAGTTCGATCTCAAGCAGATGCTGCGACCCTTGCTGTTTGTGCCGCCATCCATGCCCATCGGGGTTCTCTTGGCCAAGATGCAGACCGAGCGACGGCACATGGCGCTGGTGATCGACGAATATGGCGGTGTGGACGGTTTGGTGACCATCGAAGATCTGATCGAACAGGTCATCGGTGAGATCGAAGATGAACACGACCTGGACGAAGGCAACAACTTCTCGCGCGAAAAGCCGGGGGTTTACCTTGCCTTTGCGCGCACACCGCTGGAAGAGTTCGAAGCCGAGATCGGTCTGAACCTGACCGATCACGACGATATTGATGGCGAGGAAATCGACACGCTCGGCGGTCTGGTCTTCATGTTGGCTGGCCATGTCCCGGCGCGCGGCGAAGTTGTGCCGCATCCGGAAGGCCCGGAATTCGAAGTGATTGATGCCGATCCGCGCCGTATCAAGCGGATGCGCGTGCGGCTGAGCACAACCGCCATGGGCGACAATGCCCGTGCGCGCGAGGCTCTTGAAGCGGCCGCTGCGACGTCCGCCTGATCGCATGGCACTGATCCGCCGCCTTGGCGCGCTGTGTCTGGGTGGCCTGTTTGCACTGGGCCAGCCGCCTTTCGACCTCTGGTGGGCTGCTTTTCCGGCACTTTGCGCGGTGTTTGCGCTGGTTCGGTTTGACGCATTTCCGAAATCCGCCGCTTGGACAGGCTGGCTGTTCGGGCTGGGCTATTTCGCGGTATCGATGCATTGGATTCTGGAGCCCTTCCAGGTCGACGCGGTTGCCACTGGCTGGATGGCGCCCTTTGCTCTTGTTGGATTGGCGTCGGGTTTGGCACTTCTTTGGGCCGCCGCATTCTGGACGGGTCGGCGATTGCATCCCGGCCCATTTGGAATTGCCCTCTGCTGGGCCGCGATCGAACTGGCGCGGGCCTATATCCTGACCGGCTTTCCCTGGGGGCTAGTGGGCTATGTCTGGGCACCGACCCCGGTTGCGCAATGGCACGCCGTCTTTGGCCCGCATGGGGTGACGCTGGTGACGCTGGTACTGGCGGCAAGTGCTGCTTGGGCAATCGAGAGGCGTTCCTTTATCGGACTGAGCGTCACAGCGCTGGCGGGCATCAACGGGTTTATCGTAGGAATGTTTCTCTACCCGATGTCCATGGACCCAACGGGGTTCACGGTCCGCCTGATCCAGCCCAACGCGCCGCAGCACCAGAAATGGGACCGCGATTTCATCCCCTTGTTCTTCAACCGGCAGGTGGATTTTACCGCGCAACTGCCCAAGCCCGACCTGATCGTCTGGCCGGAAACGGCGGTGCCGAACCTGCTCGACACTGCCGGACCCGCGCTTGAGGTGATTGCGGACGCCGCTGCTGGCACACCGGTGGTTCTGGGCATCCAGCGCGAAGAGCAGGGACGCTTTTACAATTCGCTCATCACGCTGGACAGTACGGGAAAGGTGGCCGACCTCTACGACAAACACCACCTTGTGCCCTTCGGGGAATACATGCCCGCCGCATCGCTGTTTGCGCGGTTCAACATCCTCGGCCTCGCTGCGCGGGCGGATGCTGGCTATTCGGCGGGGCCGGGGCCTGCGCTGATTGATCTGGGCCCGCTTGGCAAAGCACTGCCGCTGATCTGCTACGAGGCGGTGTTTCCGCAGGATGTGAACGGGACGCCTGAGCGCCCGGATCTGTTGCTTCAGATCACCAATGACGCGTGGTTCGGCATCAATGCAGGTCCGCAGCAGCACCTTGCCCAAGCGCGCCTGCGTGCCATCGAACAGGGGCTGCCGATGATCCGGGTGGCCAATACCGGCATTTCTGCGGTGATCGACCCGGCTGGGCGCATCGTGGACTCGCTGCCACTTGGCCGGGCCGGGTTTCTCGACGTGCCGCTGCCTGCGCCGTTGTCTCCAACGCTCTACAGTCGCACAGGTGATTGGCTGGCCGTGATGGTGCTGATCGTGGCATTTGCGACTCTACTGGTTTGGAAACGGCGCGTACCCATTGACCCCAACGCACCGCCCGAGTAACGCAGATCATCATTCCCGTCACAACGGCTTCCTGACGTGACGGCAGACCCCAATGGAGCACTTATGTCCCGACAGAATTATATCTTCACCTCGGAATCCGTATCCGAGGGCCACCCGGATAAGGTTTGCGACCGGATTTCGGACGCCGTTCTAGACGCATTTCTTGCCGAAGAACCCGAAGCGCGTGTTGCCTGCGAAACATTCGCCACCACCAACCGTGTCGTGATCGGCGGCGAAGTGGGCCTCTCCGACGAGGACAAGCTTGCCACCTATGTGGATCGCATTCCCGAGATAGCCCGCGCCTGCATCAAGGATATCGGCTACGAGCAGGAAAAATTCCACCACGCCACCTGCGAAATCACCAACCTGCTGCATCAGCAATCGGCACATATCGCCCAAGGCGTGAACGCGTCCGGAAACAAGGACGAAGGGGCAGGCGATCAGGGCATCATGTTCGGCTATGCCACCAACGAAACCGACGCGCTCATGCCCGCGCCGATCCAGTTCAGCCATGCGATTCTGAAGCGATTGGCCGAAGTGCGCAAATCCGGCGCGGAACCGTTGTTGCGCCCGGATGCGAAGTCGCAGATTTCCGTACGCTACGAGAATGGCAAGCCGATGGGCGTGACCTCGATCGTGTTGTCGACCCAGCACGCCGATGAAAGCCAAAGCTCTGACGATATCCGCGAGATTGTCGAACCGTATATCCGCGAAGTCCTGCCAGAAGGCTGGATCACCGCCGAGACCGAGTGGTGGGTCAACCCCACGGGCACCTTCGTGATCGGCGGGCCGGATGGCGACGCGGGCCTGACGGGCCGCAAGATCATCGTGGACACCTATGGCGGGGCTGCACCACATGGCGGCGGCGCGTTTTCGGGCAAGGATCCGACCAAGGTGGACCGCTCGGCGGCCTATGCGGCGCGCTATCTGGCCAAGAATGTCGTTGCGGCAGGAATGGCAGAGCGCTGCACCATCCAGCTGTCTTATGCCATTGGCGTGGCCAGACCGTTGTCGATCTATGCCGACACGCATGGAACCGGCGACGTGGACGCGGCTGCAATCGAACAGGCCATTCCCAAGGTGATGGACCTCACCCCGCGGGGCATCCGCACCCATCTGCAACTGAACAGGCCGATCTACGAACGCACCGCAGCCTACGGCCATTTCGGACGTGCGCCCGAAGCGGATGGCGGTTTCAGCTGGGAACGCACCGATCTTGTGGATGCGTTGTTGAATTCCATCTGATCCCGCGCAGGTCTTGCGGATTGGATAAGGCCGTCCCTTGGGGCGGCCTTTTTTGGTGCGCATGCAAGACATCCCCATTCATCAAGCCTAATCTGATCGAAGTCAGTGCAGGACGGTGCGTGGTCTGTCACAGTCACGGGATGGGCCCGGTCCGGGAAATTGACTGAGTATGGAGGAGAACATGATGAAACGCTTTGCTGTGATTGCGGCGCTGGTTGTCGCAGGTGGCACCGTGCAGGCGGAACCCGAGGTGGGCATCACCAAGGATATGCCGTCTGTCACCGTGCAGACGCCAAACGGCGCGGTCGAGATTGCGAGAATTCAGGACACCGAGAACGAAGTCACCGGCGAATGGGCGCGCACCTCGCGTCCCTGTCCCAATTTCTGCATCCAACCGATGATCCCCGCGGATGGGGTCACGACGATCGGTGAACTGGAACTGATTGAGTTCATTCAGGATCCCGAAGCTGTGGTTGTCGACAGCCGGACGCCCGATTGGTTCGAGGGCGGCACCATTCCCGGTGCGATCAATATTCCGTATACATACGTTCTGGACGAACTTGGTCAGTTGGGATGTGAGCCGGATTTCGAGGGATGGGATTGCGCAGATGCCAAACAAGTGGCGTTGTTCTGCAACGGGATCTGGTGCGGCCAATCGCCAACAGCAATTCGCAACATGATAGAAGCCGGTTTTCCTGCGGAGCGTATCTTTTATTACCGGGGCGGCATGCAGGTTTGGCGCCTTCTGGGGCTGACCGTGGCCGGGAATGAATGATCATTCAAAGCCGTTAAATCGCGCAACTCCGAACAACCGCATGGGCCGTCCTTTTGGGCGGCCTTTCATTTTCGGGCCGCGTTCTATGTCCCTTTGGGAACAGCCGAAAGGAGAGTGAAATGGTGACCCGGCTGGTTTTTGTCCTGGCCTTGATGTGGCCGGGATTCGTGTTTGCCAATGACTGGACCGCGCTGGACACCCCCGGCGCGTTTGCGATCATGCGCCACGCCTTGGCCCCCGGCATCGGTGATCCTGCCGATTTTCGGGTGGGCGACTGCGGCACGCAGCGCAATCTGGATGTGCGCGGTCGCGATCAGGCAGCCCGGATCGGTGCGGCCTTTCGCGACAAGGGGCAAACATTCGACATTGTCTTGACAAGCCAGTGGTGCCGCTGTCGTGACACCGCAGGCCTTTTGAACCTTGGCCCGGTCGAAGACGCGCCTGCGTTCAATTCGTTCTTTCAGGATGCCTCAACCCGCGAACGTCAGACCCGCGATGCGCTACAAGCTCTTGCAGATCAGCAGGGCCGCCCCTTTGTCGTGACGCATCAGGTCAACATCCGCGCGCTCACCGGCCAGACCACGCGCTCGGGTGAGGTTCTGGTGGTCCGTCACGCTGGTGATCGTCTTGAGGTGCTTGGGTCGATCCTGGTTGATCCGTGACAGCGTTCGTCCAACAAAAAGTGGCGGCCCCACGTTGCGGGGCTGTGCCTCAATCGCTAAACCGCGCCGCATGACAAGAACCAAACACCCGTCCGGCGCACCGTGGCGCAATTTTTATGGCCGCTTCAAGGGCAAGACCCTGCGCCCGAACCAGAAGGAATATCTGGAAAGCGATCTTGACGCGCTAAGCCCCGGTCCCGTCTCCTGGGAGGACAACCCGGATCGCATTCCGCTTGATCTCGACAAGGTGTTCGGGGGCAAGCCGATCTGGCTCGAAATCGGGTTCGGGGCAGGCGAGCATGTGATCCATCAGGCGCAGCGATATCCCGACAAGGGGATCATCGGGTGCGAGCCGTTCATCAACGGGGTTGCAATGCTCTTGGGAAAGGTCCGCGATTCCGGCGTCGACAATCTCAGGGTGTTTCCGGGGGATGCGCGCAATCTGTTTGACGTGTTGCCAGAGGGATCGGTGGAAAAGGCGTTCCTGCTCTACCCCGATCCATGGCCGAAAAAGCGTCACCACCGGCGGCGTTTCGTGACGCAGGACCACCTTCGGCCCCTACATGACGTACTGGCCCCCGGTGCCGAGTTTCGCGTGGCGACAGACATTCCCGACTATGTACGCCAGACTCTCATCGAAGTGCCGAAAGCCGGGTTCGAATGGCTTGCCGAAGGGCCGGGTGATTGGCGTCATCCGTGGCAAGACTGGTATTCGACCCGTTACGAAATGAAGGCGCTGCGGGAAAAGCGGATGCCGCATTACATGACCTTCCGAAAGCCAGCATGATGTCCCCGTTCACCATCGCAATCGACGGTCCGGCAGCCGCCGGCAAAGGTACGATCAGCAAAGCCGTGGCGGCGTATTTCGATCTGGCGCATCTGGACACGGGGTTGCTGTATCGCGCAGTCGGCGCGCGCATGTTGCAGGGTGAAGACCCGATTGCCGTGGCGCAGACTTTGGCCGCAGATGATCTTGAGAACCCGGCCCTTCGCACTGCCGAGGTGGCACAGGCCGCGTCCAAAGTTGCCGCGATCCCGGATGTGCGTGCGGCTTTGCTGGAGTTTCAACGCGCCTTTGCCCGCCGGTCTGGCGGGGCCGTTCTGGATGGGCGGGATATCGGCACCGTGATTTGTCCGCAGGCCGAAGTGAAACTTTTCGTGACGGCCAGCGCCGAAGTGCGGGCGCAGCGGCGGTTGGCCGAACTGACCGAGAGAGGCTTTGAGACCAACTACGACAGCGTGCTTGAGGATGTCCGGGCACGCGATCATCGTGACACGAACCGCGCGGATGCTCCTTTGAAACCCGCAGAGGACGCCGTTGTTGTGGACACTTCCGAAATGAGTATCGCAGACGCGGTGGCGAAAGCGGTTGCCGCAGTCGAGGCTGTACTGGATTGAAAAGCCAACGTGATTTGACTTGAATCCTAAAGGGTTTCCGGGCCGGGTTTACCGATCCGAAAGACGGCTTTCGTAATGTCCTGACGCAAGACGGCGAACGGACACCGGATACCCACAATGGCAGAGTTGATCTATATCGGTATTCTGGCCCCAATTGATACGATGGAAGGCAACATCACCAACGAAAACCCGACTGCGGTGCAGGGCAGCTATGATGCCACCGTGATGCAGGTCGTCAATGTTTCGATGTCCGACAATGACAACGACGGAATTACCGTTAGCGACGACTACTATTCGACTCCGGACACGTTTACCTACGATCTGGGATTCGGCCCGATTACCAGCGGGCTTGACGGCGAAGGCCGGTTTTCCGCCGAAGTGATCCGCGCCGCGTCAACGACACCGGAATCCGTGGAAATCAGCCTGTATCAGTTGCAGAATGGTGCGACGTTCGTGCGCCTGCCGGATGGGTACAAGATCAACCAACTGACAATCCAGAGCATGGTCAGGGATGGCTACGATTCCGTCTATACGGATAGTTCGAGCTCCTCGACAATTGTCTGTTTCGAAGTCGGAACATGGATAGAAACGCCCGAAGGTTTAAGACGGATCGCGGATATTGGCCCCGATGATCTGGTGATGACAGAGGATCACGGCGCACAAGCGGTGACATGGGCACACCGATGGAAGGTCAGGGCAACTGACAAGACCAGACCGGTACAGATTGCACCCGGCGCATTGGGTCCGGGCCTGCCTTTTGCACCGCTCTCGGTCTCTCGGCAGCACCGGATCTATGTGACATCACCTGTGGCACAGCGCATGTTCGGTGAACCGGGCGGGTTGGTGGCCGCGCATCGACTGGTCGGGTTTCGGGGGGTCTCGCTTGGGCAGGTGGGGCACAAGGTCGAATATGGTCATATCATGTGCCGCCGACATGAACTGATCCGGGCCAATGGGCTTTTGGCAGAAACGTTGCTGAATGCACCGGTGACCCGCAGCGTCATTGACATCACCGGTGTGCCGGCATCCTGCGTAACGTCCAGTGATCCCGTCCGCCCGCTGCTGAGCGCGCAAGAGCAACGGTGCTTTGTCGAACGTATCATCGCGCGCGGTGAGCGGACCCAAAAGCGCGCCGCAGACACGCGACCTGCCTGCAGGCCTCTGGGAACCGGCATGTGATCGCGCAACATGGGCCGCATCTGCGCTAGGCTCTTGCCATGCGGGGTACGCTCTGCTAACCCCCGCGCGTCGCTAAAAGGCAAATAACGCCACAGGACAAAGATCGAGCAGGGGTCGGCAACCACCGGCCCTCTTTGTTTTGCGGATGCCTTGACCAACCTCGTTCGCCAGAAGTGCGGACATCACCCCAGACCGGCGGAGACAACCGCGCGGCCAGAAAAATGATACGTAAAGGAAACAGACGCCACATGGCTCAGAACGCATCTATGGAAGAATTCGAAGCGCTTTTGAATGAAAGCCTCGAAATGGACACACCCGACGAAGGGACTGTTGTCAAAGGCAAGGTCATCGCAGTTGAAGCGGGCCAAGCCATCATCGACGTCGGCTACAAGATGGAAGGCCGCGTTGATCTTAAAGAATTTGCAAACCCCGGCGAAGCGCCAAACATTTCGGTTGGCGACGAAGTCGAGGTGTTCCTGCGGTCCGCAGAAAACGCGCGCGGCGAAGCGGTCATCTCCCGCGAGATGGCGCGCCGTGAAGAAGCATGGGATCGCCTTGAAAAGGCCTATGCAGACGACGCCCGCGTCGAAGGTGCGATCTTTGGTCGTGTCAAAGGCGGCTTCACTGTTGATCTTGGCGGCGCCGTGGCGTTCCTGCCCGGCTCTCAGGTCGATGTGCGCCCGGTGCGTGACGCTGGCCCGCTCATGGGTCTCAAGCAGCCGTTCCAGATCCTCAAGATGGACCGTCGTCGGGGCAACATCGTTGTGTCACGCCGTGCGATCCTCGAAGAATCCCGCGCCGAACAGCGTGCCGAAGTCATTGGCAACCTCACCGAAGGTCAGGCAGTCGATGGTGTGGTCAAGAACATCACCGAATACGGTGCGTTTGTGGACCTTGGCGGCGTAGACGGCCTGCTGCACGTGACCGACATGGCCTGGCGCCGTGTGAACCACCCGTCGGAAATTCTTGCCATCGGCGAGACCGTCAAGGTTCAGGTCATCAAGATCAACAAGGAAACCCATCGTATTTCCCTGGGCATGAAGCAGCTTCAGGAAGATCCGTGGGATCTGGTCGCTGCCAAGTACCCGCTGGAAAGCACTCATATGGGTCGCGTGACCAACATCACCGATTACGGCGCATTTGTTGAGCTGGAAGCCGGCGTCGAAGGCCTGGTCCACGTTTCGGAAATGAGCTGGACCAAGAAGAACGTGCATCCGGGCAAGATCGTATCGACCTCGCAGGAAGTCGAAGTCATGGTCCTCGAAATCGACAGCGCCAAGCGTCGTGTCTCCCTTGGTCTCAAGCAGACCATGCGCAACCCGTGGGAAGTGTTTGCAGAAACCCATCCCGAGGGCACCGAGGTCGAAGGCGAAGTCAAGAACATCACCGAATTCGGTCTGTTCGTCGGCCTCGACGGCGACATCGACGGCATGGTTCACCTCTCGGACCTCAGCTGGGACGAACGTGGCGAAGACGCGATCCAGAACTACCGCAAGGGCGACATGGTTCAGGCCGTTGTCACCGAAGTCGATGTCGAGAAAGAGCGTATCTCGCTCTCCGTCAAGGCGCTCGGTGGTGACAAGTTCGCCGAAGCCGTTGGCGGCACCAAGCGTGGTTCGATCATCACGGTTCAGGTGACTGCGATCGAAGATGGCGGGATCGAAGTGGAATATGAAGGCATGAAATCCTTCATCCGCCGCTCCGACCTCAGCCGTGACCGTGCCGAACAGCGCCCCGAGCGTTTCTCGGTTGGTGACAAGGTTGATGTGCGCGTGACCAACGTGGACAGCAAGACCCGCCGTCTGGGCCTGTCGATCAAGGCGCGTGAGATTGCAGAAGAGAAGGAAGCGGTACAACAGTACGGTTCTTCTGACTCCGGTGCATCGCTCGGCGATATCCTTGGCGCGGCGCTCAAGTCGGGCGACGACAACTGATCGACACGATCAGATCGAGACATGGAAACCCCCGCATCCCGTGATGCGGGGGTTTTCTTTTTCTTCAAGGGCCACGATGCGTTAACGCATCGTAAGTTTCCGTAAACGGAAACAGGGGGCGCTGCCTCCTCCCACCTTCGGCGGACTTCGCCGGGATATTTTCAAACCAGAGAAGCCTTGGGTGGTGTCAGGCGGCAACGCCGCTGCGCAGGCCAAGTATCTCGCGCGCCTGCTGCCATGTCGCAACCGGACGGTCGTGCTTGTCGCACAAGTCGACCGCGCGTTTGACCAGCGCGGCGTTCGAGGGTGCCAGCGTATTGCGATCCAGGCGGATGTTGTCTTCCAGCC
This sequence comes from Marivita sp., assembly GCF_051859345.1. Taxonomy (GTDB): domain Bacteria; phylum Pseudomonadota; class Alphaproteobacteria; order Rhodobacterales; family Rhodobacteraceae; genus Marivita. Next base: position 47,146 of record NZ_JBHYFV010000023.1, read on the forward strand.
CGGTGCGGGCATGACCCCCGGCTCCGATGGCCCAGTCGTTCAGCACGATCTGGTTCGGGCCGATGCCCGCCGCGCACCACGGTGCGTCTTCGCCGAACAGGCGCTTGACCGTGTGGATGTAGAAATCGAACACCTCGCGGTCGACCGGCATGGCGTTTTTCACCCCCATGACGAATTGCACATAAGGCGTGTCGGTGATCTCTCCTGCCTTATGCATCGCCGCGGCGCGGAAGATGTGCGACAGGTCAAACGCCTCGATCTCGGGCTTGATGTCATAGGTGATCATCTCGGAGGCCAGCCACGCAACGAGGTCCGGCGGGTTTTCATAGACACGCGTCGGAAAGTTGTTCGACCCGACCGACAACGATGCCATGTCAGGGGCCAGAGGCAGCATCCCGCCGCGCGTCTTGCCAGCACCGGAACGCCCACCAGTGGACAGTTGAACAATCATGCCGGGGCAGTGTTTTTCCACCCCTTCCTTGAGCAAGGCAAAGCGGTCCGGATCGGAAGTTGGTGTTTCGTCGTCATTGCGCACATGCGCATGCACGATGCTGGCCCCTGTCTCGAATGCGGCATGGGTGCTTTCGATCTGTTCAGAGATGGTGGTCGGGACTGCGGGATTGTCGGCTTTGGTGGGAACCGAGCCGGTGATGGCAACGCAGATGATGCAGGGGGAGGTCATGGGTATTTGGTATCCTGAAGTCACAATTGGGCGCAGTTTGGCATGAAACGCAGGGGTGTCAAACCGGATCAGCCGTCGCCGCCCAGATCCTCCCAGATGTCGCGGACCCATCGTTGGATCACCTGCGCCTCGTCCCAGCGGTTCGACATTTCGCGCCCCTGTGCATCGGTCATCGCGTATTCGGGTGGACCCAGTTCGCAGACGAAAATGCAATCGCCGGACGCATTGCGCGCGCGCCAATCCGCCATGCCCTCGCGCCACCAGCCTTTGAACAGGTCTACCCATTTCTGATGCTGTGGAAAGTCGAGCTGCACCTGGATCTGCTGGCGACTGGCCACCCGCCCCTGAAAGCTGTCCGAGCGGTGCAGGATGCGGCTGATCAGCCTAAGGTCATGATCCGACAGCGGAAACCAGAATTCGCGGTCCACGACGTAATGCGAAAGATCGGCGCAGATGCGCATGTCGGGAATGCGGTCCAACAGTTGCAGTGTGGTGTACAGGTCGTTGGTGATGCAGTTGCGATGGGTCTCGAACTGGATCGGCATACCGATGCGGTCAGACATCGCCATCCAGGTTTCGATCACCGGAATCATGTCGTCCAAGGCAAGCGGCATCACCTGCCCGATCACATCCACAAACGGCGCGCCGAAATCGGCGGCCATGTGAAGCGTGTCTTCAAGGCTTTGTATCGTCTTCGGAAAGGCCACGATCAGCGGCGTCAGGCCATTGGCTTGCATATGTGGGCGCACCGCGTGGGCGACTTCCACATCCGACGCGCCCAGATCAATCGCCATGCCATCAAACCCGGCCCCGGCCACCATCTCGCAGACCTGATCATAGGGCAGTTTTACGCCCGTCGGGTCATGCGGCTGCATCGCCCAAAGGGACGTGTAGACCTGAAGGCGCCTCACTCGGCAGGCACGCGGCGGGTGCGACCGCCGGATATCGGCACGATCCAGACCTCGTTCATCGGGTACTGGCTTTCGTCCTTGGCGCTCAGTTTGCGGATCACTTCGATCTGGAACTCGATCCAGCCCATGCGGTGCACTTCGCCCGCTTTATCCTCGATCTTGTCGTTCAACACGCGCAGCTTCCAGAAAGGCACGGCGGGGAAGGTGTGATGCGCGGTGTGATACGGCATCTGCCAGCAGAGCCAGCGGATCAGCCCATTGGCACGGGTCGAACGGGTGTTTTCCAGAATGTCGCTTTCGTGGCTGAGGCCCAGATGTTCGATGGTGTTCTGCAATTGATGTATCGGCTTGGTCAGCACCATCGGGAGGATCCAGAAGGTCAGCGCGGCCCAGCTTCCCATCGCAACCGAGACCAAAGCGATCAGGATATACAGCACCAGATGAATGCGGCTTTCGCGGATCACCTTTGCTTCTTCCTCGGGCCGAATGAACGGCTCCACAATCACACCCCGTGCGCGGCGCACGAGACCGAACACCCGGTTGCGCCAATAGGTGATGCCCGACAGCCACAGCAGGTAGGTGGTCAGCGTATAAGGCTCGCGCACCAACTCGCCATCGCGTTCCCAGTCCTGCGTGTACTGGTGATGCGCGAAATGCATGATCTGGTCATAGTCGCGCGGGAAAATCTGGAGGAAGCCGATGATACGGCCGAAAACTTCGTTCGCCTTGCGGGTCTTGAACACCGTTGCGTGGCTCAACTCGTGCTGCGCGGCGTATAGGAAGTTGAGCAGCACACCCAGTGCAAACCCCGTCACCCAGACCCAGCCGGTGTCCATCGCAAGCATATGCAGATATCCGACAATCAGGATTGCGCCCACATGGCTGGCCATCTGAACCGCGCCTTGCAGATCAGAACGTTCCGTGAGGCTGCGCAATTCGGCAGGGGTAAGCAGTTTGCGGCGCGAGAAACTGGCGTCCATTGGTCTCTCCTGATGGTGTTGTGCAAGACTGGCGCGGTTTGTCGCAAAAGAAAAGTCTCAAGGGTGGGCGACAACGCTCACATCCGTCAGTTTGCCTGATTTGCACGCATCCGCGCAAAAGGGCTGTTCGCCCGACACCCCATTGTGTGAGGACTGACTTGGCTTCACAATGGCACACAAAACGCATGCAGAACGCAGCAAAAGGTGAGCAGACCGATGCAGATCAATCGACGGATTTTTGGACTTGGATTCCTTGGCCTTGGGCTGGCCGGGTGTTCCGGCGCGTTGCCGCGCAGTGTCACCACCAACGGCCCTGCGGGATTGCCCGCCGATTTGCGCCCCGTCCCGAACAGCGCCTATGACGCTTGGGTTTCGGCATTCCGGGGCCGGGCCGCGGCGCAGGGAATTTCCCAAGGTACGTTGGCGGCGGCTTTTCGCGGTACGGGGTATTTGCCCGGTGTCGTCACACGCGACCGCAACCAGACCGAATTCAGCCGCAGCCTTGAGGATTACCTTGCCATCGCCACCTCGGACGAACGGGTGCAAAAGGGGCGCGCGGCTTTTGCGCGGCATCGCGGCACGCTCACCGCATTGCAGGATCGCTACGGCGTCGATGCGCAGATCATTTGTGCAATCTGGGGGCTGGAAAGCTTTTACGGCGAACGGCGCGGCGATGTGCCGGTGATCTCGGCCACCTCGACCCTTGCCTTTGACGGTCGGCGCGGGCAGTTCTTTGAACAACAGCTGATCGCGGCGCTGCGGATCGTTCAGAACGGCGATATCCCGGCCTCGCAACTGACCGGAAGCTGGGCTGGTGCCATGGGGCACACGCAATTCATCCCGACCTCGTACCAGCAATTCGCCGTGGACTATACCGGCGACGGGCGGCGCGATATCTGGTCGGACGATCCGAGCGATGCGCTGGCCTCGGCCGCTGCCTATCTGCAACGCAACGGTTGGACGCGCGGGCTTGAATGGGGAAGCGAATCTCCGGACGGAACGCTCCAGCCGCAGCCCGGTGGCCCCCGGTTCCGCACCACCAGCAATTTCAGGGTGATCAAGCGTTACAACAACTCGGACGCCTACGCGATCGGGGTAGGGCATCTGGCCGACCGGATCGGCGGCGCGGGGCCGCTGCGCGCAAGTTTTCCGCCAGATGCCAACGGGTTGACCAAGGCAGACAGGATCACCCTGCAACAACGCCTGACCGCACGCGGGTTCGACACCCAGGGCGCGGACGGTGTGATCGGGTCCAACACCGAAACCGCCATTCGCGCCTACCAGGCCAACCGGGGCATGGCAGTGACGGGGACGCCGTCGCAAACCTTGCTGCAAAGCCTGCGCTAGCTCGGTGTTCCGCCTCTTCCGATGGCTGCGCAACACGGTTGTGCTAATGTGGCTGTGCGGCGCGCTGGCGGTCAGCACGGTGGCGCTGGGGATTCAGGCGCTGACCCTGACGGCACAGGTCGCAACGGCCACCGCCAGCGCCTCTGCCGCCGCGCTCAGGCATCGCAAGGACATGGCAAAGGCGGTGAGCAAAGCCAAGGCCAAGGCGCGGTTGCGGCGCGTGCTTGTGGCAATCCCGATTGTCGGCACCGGCGCGGCGGTGGCGTTCGAAACGCGGGACTTCCAGAACTGGCAGACCGTTCATCCGGAGGGAACCTTTTCCGACTATTCCTGCGAAGTCGCCTCCTTGAGCGCAGAGGTGGTGGACGAGGTGTTGCAGGACCTTCCCGAAACTGTGCGCCCGACGCCCGCCATGGTACTAAGCCAACTTCCGGAATGCGAGAACCTGACTGACCCGGCGCGTTTCACGGTTGACCAATAAATAAGCGAGACTTGGATTTCCGCCACTTTTTTAGTCGATCAAACCCAATTCCGTTCGATTTTCACCGTTCAAGACGTCCGTTTTGATGCACCCACCCGAAATGCGTTGGAACTCCGTCCCGACGGATTGTTAGCGTTTCGGCACCATGACCCATTTGACCGCCATTCCCACCTTGCCGCCGCGTTCCCATGGCAAGCTGCACATCGCCGCAAAACTGCGGACGGGTGGCATTTCGGCGCTTGCCGATCTGCACCAGACCGGGTCTGCCAAGATCCTGATGACCCCGGCGCGGGATGCGGTCGAGGGGGTGATCCTCAACACGTCCGGCGGGCTGACAGGTGGGGACACTCTGTCCATCGCGGCCACCGCACATGTTGGCGCGCGGCTGCGCCTCACGACACAGGCCGCCGAACGCGTCTATCGCACCGCCGATGACACCACTGCGCAGGTGCGAAATCTCGTGACGGTCGAGGCAGGCGCGCGTGTCGATTGGCTGCCGCAGGAAACCATCCTGTTCCAGAACGGTGCGCTGCGCCGGTCGCTGAGCGTCAGGATGGCCGCCGATGCGCGTGTGCTTTTGGTGGAACCGGTGCTCTTTGGCCGTCTGGCCATGGGCGAGGTGATCACGCAGGCGCGGTTTGCCGACCGTCTGACGCTCGAACGCGACGGCGCATTGGAGTTCCGCGATGCCAGCACCCTGACAGGCGACATCACCGCGATCCTCGACAAGCCCGCTCTGGGGGGTGGGGCGCGCGCCATGGCGTTGGTGGTCTTTGCCGCGCCCGAGGCCGAGGCGCATCTTGATCCCATCCGCGCCATGTTGCCACCCACCGCAGGCGTGTCGCTGGTGCGGGACGGCGTGCTGGTGCTGCGGGCGCTGGCGCGCGACGGCTTCGAGCTGCGCCGCACCCTTATTCCCGTTCTTGATCGGCTGAGCGGTGACGCCCTGCCGCGCTCCTGGAGATTATGACAGATGAACCTGACCCCCCGTGAGAAAGACAAGCTGCTGGTTGCCATGGCGGCCATCGTGGCGCGCAAGCGGCTCGACCGCGGTGTGAAGCTGAACCATCCCGAAGCGATCGCGCTGATCACCGATGCGGTGGTCGAAGGCGCGCGTGACGGGCGGTCGGTTGCGGACATGATGCAGGCGGGTGCGCAGGTGATCACGCGGGATCAGTGTATGGAAGGTGTGCCAGAGATGATCCACGAGGTGCAGGTCGAAGCGACGTTTCCCGACGGCACCAAACTGGTGACGGTGCACAATCCGATCCGGTGAATTTGCATATTTGGAAAAAGAAGAAGCGAAAAGGTGTGAAGATGAAAAACGGTCTTGCTTTGGCTGCGGTGGCGCTGCTCTGGGCGTCTGCGGCGATGGCCCATCCCGGCGCGCATGTGCATCCGCATGATGGCGCGCACTGGCTGGCGATTGTCAGCGCTCTGGGGCTCATCGCGGTGACAGGCGGGTTGGCTTTCGTGAAGACCAGGTCACGCAAATGATCCCCGGAGAGCTGTTCCCGGCGGAGGGCACGCTGACGCTCAACGCCGACCGCACGGCGATCACGCTGATGGTTGCCAATACCGGTGACCGGCCCGTTCAGGTGGGCAGCCACTATCATTTCGCCGAGACCAACCCCGCTCTGGAGTTCGACCGCGATGCGGCGCGGGGGCATCGGCTTGATATCGCGCCGGGCACCGCCGTGCGTTTCGAGCCGGGTCAGCGCCGCGAGGTGCAGCTGATCCCGCTGTCCGGCGCGCGCCGGGTGATCGGGTTCAACCAGCAGGTCATGGGGGTTCTGTGATGACCCGCGCAAAACACACGCGCCTGACGAAACGCGGACCGAAGAGGGCCTGATATGCCAGTAGAGATCAAACGCGCCGACTATGCCGCCATGTTCGGCCCCACCGTGGGTGACAAGCTGCGGCTGGCCGATACCGACCTGATCATCGAGGTCGAACGCGACCTGACCGCCGAGGCCGTGGGTGCCGCGACAAGTGGAGGCACCGGCGCGAATGCGCTGGTCTACGGGGAAGAGGTCAAGTTCGGCGGCGGCAAGGTGATCCGCGACGGGATGGGGCAATCGCAGGCCACGCGCGCCGAAGGGGCCGTGGACACGGTGATCACCAACGCGCTGATCGTGGATTATACCGGCATCTACAAGGCCGATGTCGGCCTGCGCGACGGGCGCATCTACAGGATCGGCAAGGCAGGCAACCCCGACACGCAACCCGGTGTGAACATCATCGTCGGACCGGGGACCGAGGCGATTGCGGGTGAGGGGCGTATCCTGACTGCGGGTGGGTTCGACAGCCATATCCATTTCATCTGCCCGCAACAGATCGAGGACGCGCTGCATTCGGGACTGACCACGATGCTGGGCGGCGGCACCGGCCCCGCGCATGGCACGCTGGCCACCACCTGTACGCCCGGCCCGTGGCATATCGGGCGGATGTTGCAGGCGGCAGATGCGTTTCCGATGAACCTCGCCTTTGCGGGCAAGGGCAATGCGTCGCTGCCTGCCGCGCTTGAAGAGCAGGTCAAGGCGGGCGCCTGCGCTTTGAAGCTGCACGAGGATTGGGGCACCACGCCCGCTGCCATCGACTGCTGCCTGACAGTGGCCGATGCGATGGATGTGCAGGTGATGATCCATACCGATACGCTCAACGAGTCCGGGTTTGTCGAACACACCGTCAAGGCCATGAAGGGCCGGACCATCCACGCGTTTCACACCGAAGGCGCGGGCGGCGGGCACGCGCCGGACATCATCAAGATCTGTGGCGAAGAGCATGTCCTGCCGTCCTCCACCAACCCGACGCGACCCTTTACCGTGAACACGCTGGAAGAGCATCTGGACATGCTCATGGTCTGTCACCACCTCGACAAATCCATCCCCGAGGATATCGCCTTTGCCGAAAGTCGCATCCGGCGCGAGACGATTGCAGCCGAGGACATCCTGCACGACATGGGCGCGTTTTCGATTATCGCGTCCGACAGTCAGGCGATGGGACGGGTGGGCGAGGTGATCATCCGCACCTGGCAGACCGCCGACAAGATGCGCAAGCAGCGTGGGCGCTTGGCCGAGGAAACCGGCGACAACGACAACATGCGCGTGCGCCGCTATATCGCGAAATACACGATCAATCCGGCCATCGCGCACGGGATCAGCCGCCATATCGGCAGCATCGAGGAAGGCAAGCGCGCCGATCTCGTGCTGTGGAACCCGGCCTTCTTTGGCGTGAAACCCGAAATGGTCCTGCTTGGTGGCACTATCGTCTGCGCCCAGATGGGCGATCCCAACGCGTCGATCCCGACACCGCAGCCTGTGTATTCACGCCCGATGTGGGGTGCTTATGGCCGCAGCGTCGAACAGTCCGCAGTGGTCTTCGTCTCCGAGGCGGCGCAGGCCGAAGGCATCGGCGACAAGCTTGGCATCGCCAAGAAAACGCTGGCTGTTCAGAACACGCGCGGGATCGGCAAATCCGATCTCAAGCTCAACACCGCAACGCCCAAGGTCGAGGTGAACCCTGAAACCTACGAGGTGCGCGCGGATGGTGAATTGTTGGTCTGCGAACCGGCAGAGGTCTTGCCGATGGCGCAGCGGTATTTCCTGTTTTGAGGACGTATTTCAGATGTCTTCGATGACTGTGAAATCCTCTTCCTTTCGTTCTGGTTGGGCGAGGTGTGACACATGCCTCCGGTCCTCTCGCGCGGAGGGAGGGGCGTTGCGGGGGCGGGTGATCACGGTTGTGGTGGATGTTTCCGTCCAGAACCGCCGATCGGTGAGAACGGCATCCGGCAAGGCGGCGCGATTAATCCGGCGGGATGTGCCGGTGCGGATGAAAACCTCGAATTCCCGTCCCGTTTCACAGCTTCGCGATGCCAGAATGGCCGCGCGAAGATGTGCCTCACGCTCCTTCAAGGCGGCAATTTCTGCCCGCACGCTGCCAAGCGCGTCTGCAAGACCAAACTCGAAATATTGTCCATCCATGATGGAAGATCACCACAAGAGGCTGAAGAAAACATGAACGCCGCACAGACGCTTGTCCGACATTTCCACGGGGAAACTGCGGATCAACTCACGTTGAGCTACGAGGCGCGGTTCCTGCGCCGCCGCGTGCTGATGACGGATGCAGGCGAAGACATATTGGTCGATCTGGAACAGACCAGTTCGCTGGATCACGGCGATGCGCTGATGCTGGAGGATGGCCGCCATATCGCCATCGCCGCCGCGCCCGAGCCTCTGCTGGAAATCACCGGCGATAATCTCGTCCGCCTTGCCTGGCATATCGGCAACCGCCATACGCCTTGCCAGGTCGAAGCCACCCGCCTGCTGATCCAGCCCGATCACGTCATCCGCGACATGCTGGGCAAGCTGGGCGCGACCGTCACCGACCGGGTCGAACCCTTTACCCCGGAGGGAGGCGCCTACGGTCATGGACGGACCCATGCGCACGCCCACTGACCCGATCCTGACGCTGGCGCAATGGCTGTCGCCCGGATTTCCCATCGGCGCTTTTGCCTATTCCAGCGGGCTGGAACAAGCCATTGCCGACGGCACCGTGACGCCCTCAACGGTCGAGGACTGGCTGTCCGACATGCTGCGGGACGGCAATGGGGTCAGTGATGCGCTGCTGATCCGCGCTGTTGCCAGCGGCTCCGACGCGCAAGAGGTGGACCAGACCGCGCGCGCCTTCTGCCCCAGCCATGAACGCCTGCGCGAGATCGACGCGCAGGGGGCGGCCTTCTGCAACCAGCTGCGCGCCAATTGGGGCATCGACGTCACGAACCTCACCTACCCGGTGGCGCTGGGCGTCGGAATCAAACATCTGGATCTGCCCCTGACCATGGCGGTGCAGATGTACCTGCACGCCTGGGTCGCTGCAGTGGTCGCCGCCTGCCAACGCCTGATGGCGCTGGGTCAGACCGAGGCGCAGCGCATCGTCGCCGTCCTTGCGCCGCTCTGTTCGGAAATCGCAGCGCAGACCGAAACCCGGACGCTTGACGATCTGACAAGCCAGAGCTTTGCTGCCGATATCGCCGCGATGCGCCACGAAACCCTCAGCCCAAGGATATTCCGCACATGAGCATGCGCAACGGACCCCTTCGTGTCGGCATCGGTGGCCCGGTGGGCGCCGGGAAAACCTCGCTCACCGCAGCGCTGGCCAAGCGGCTGAAAGACACCCATTCCGTCGGGGTGATCACCAACGATATCTACACGCAGGAAGACGCCGAAGCGTTGATGCGCATGCAGATCCTGCCGCAGGACCGGGTGATCGGGGTGGAGACCGGCGGCTGCCCGCACACCGCGATCCGCGAGGATGCGTCGATCAACCTGGCCGCGGTGGCCGAGATGGTCCGCCGTCACCCGGAGGTCGAGGTGGTGCTGATCGAGAGCGGCGGTGACAACCTTTCGGCCACGTTCAGCCCTGAACTGGCCGACGTGACGCTTTACGTCATCGACGTGGCGGCGGGCGAAGAGATCCCCCGCAAGGGTGGGCCCGCGCTGACCCGGTCCGATATTCTGGTGATCAACAAGACCGACCTGGCGCCGTATGTCGGCGCCTCCCTCGAGGTGATGGACAGGGATGCCACGAAGATGCGCCAAGGCCGCCCGTTTGTCTTTGCCGCGATCCGTCACGACACCGGTGTCGACGAGATTTTACGCCATCTCAAGCAGGTCTCGGGTCTTTAATTTGCGCTTCGACATCATACGTTAATTTGCACAATCTACTCTTTTCGCGTATCTAGTGGGTATAGCAGCAAAAAAAACAATAAATTGTGTGATCGGTCATGGCAAAAATTGGCAAACAAATTGCGGCGCTTCCTATGCGCTGGGACGAGGATGGCGCTTTCAAGGTCTTGATGGTGACATCGCGCGACACCGGACGCTGGGTCATGCCCAAAGGATGGACCATGGATGGCAAGAAACCATGGACCGCCGCTGAAATCGAAGCCTTGGAAGAAGCAGGCGCGGTTGGCTATGTCGGCCAGGCGGTTCTGGGCAAATACACCTACAAGAAAAAGCTGGACAACGGGACATCGCTCAAATGCGAAGTCGATGTCTACCCGATGGTGGTGGAAAGTCTCAAACGCAACTGGAAAGAGCGCCATCAGCGCAAGCGCAAATGGTTCAGCGCCAAGGCAGCGGCCAAACGCGTCAGCGAACCCAAGCTTGCGGAATTGCTGCGCAGCCTTGCAAACAAACCGTCAAAACAGCCGGTGATCCGCGAATTCCTGAAAGCCTCTTAAAGACCGCCCTGTCCAGCGATCAATCGACCGGCAATCCGCTTGGCACCGTGTCGGGTCGGCCCAAGGGGCGATCAAGCGCGCTTGCGCCGGTCAGGCATTCGAGAAACGACACGATATCATCGACCTCCGCCTCCGAAAGCGCCACGGGCCGTACATCCAGCGTCGCGGCGTGACGCGCCATTTCCAGCGTGTCGGACTGGATGACAAAGTCGATCTCGCTCAGCCATGGTACGTTCGGCAATCCGGCAAGATCACGCGTCCAGAGCGCGCCGGTCCCCGCCGGATCCGCCATGTGACGCACCATGTCCCGCAGGTTGTCATAGGCCCCGTTATGACCATAGGGCGCGGTCAGCGCCACGTTGCGCAGCGACGGCGTGCGAAAGCGATAGGCGTCCTCCATATCGTCCGTGGCCCCCATGCGCCCGACATCCCTTGGCATCGGATCCCAGGCGCGCGTGCGACCGGGGCCGAACGGGGGCAGGGCCATCGCGTGGAAATCCTGATCGCTCAGAAGAGGCCCGTTGTGGCATTGCGCACAGCGCGCCTTGCCAAAGAAAAGCGCCCGCCCGCGGTCTGCCGCAGCCGGCAAGGGGGTGCCATCTGTCAGGAACGCATCGTACGGGCTGTCATAATTGGCCCATTCGGTGCCGATGAACGCGGCAAGCGCATTGCCGATCTCGACGATGGTGACATCTTCGGGGCGCTTGATATGTTCGAAGGCCGCCACGAACATCTCGCCATAGGCGGGGATCACGCGCACCCGCTTGGCAAGGATCGGCCAGGCCCGGTCGATCCGGTCATGCACCGCGCCCGCAACCTCGTTCTCGCTTGGGTTTCCGGCCATCTCGAACTGGGACGTCATCGGAAACAGGGCCTGCGCGGCAAGGATGGTCTCAAGCCCCGCCGGCAGCCGTTCTTCGGCCGGACTGTCATAGCCGTTGCCGTAAATGTCCGATATTTCAAGCCGCCCGTCATGAAACAGCACCCGAACGTCCTTGTGCCCAAGGTTCCACAATGCAGGCGCGTTGCGCGGAATGCGTTTGCGAATGCGATCCGGTCCGTCTCCCGGCGTGCGTTCCCGCCCAAGCCCGACACCGCCTTCACCAATGCCAAGCGACAGCCCGTCACTGCCACCCAGATCGTGATGATGACACGTCCCACACGAGATATTCCTGTTGCCGCTCAGGATCTTGTCGTAAAAAAGCAATTGACCCAACTGCGCCTGATCGGCATCGAAGGCGATGAAATCCTCGGCTGTGATGGGGTTTGCAAGGGCGGCTGGGGCTGCGAAAATCATGCTGAGGAGGAAAGCGATATGAAGCTGACCCGATGGAGCCTTGCGTTTCTCGTCCTTGCGATGCCCGCGCTTGCCGATATCGAAGACGCGCGCGATCTGATGGAAGAGGGCCGCTTCGACGAAGCGCGCGAGGCGCTCTGGCCTGCCGCCCGGTCTGGCAATGCCGAGGCCGAGGAATTGATCGGCGTCATGTACGCGCTGGGGCTGGGGGTCGAACAGGACTACGTCCGCGCCTTCGATTGGTATCTGCGATCCGCCATGAAGGGCCACCCCGGCGCGCAATCGGGCGTCGGTTGGTACTACGAGACCGGTCTCGGCCTGCCCGCCCCGGATCTGGTGCGCGCCTTCCTGTGGTATCAACTTTCCACCATAGGCGGCGACCCCGACGCCGCGATCTCGGTCGAAGAGGTGGTCAAGAAAATGACGCCGGATCAGATCGAACATGCACAAGCGCTCGTGGATGACTACCGGGTCTGGCTCTACCCGTTTCGGTGAGTGTTGCGGATTGGGATAACAGGGGCAAGTGGCAGGAGTGTGGCGTTTTTTCGCTGTGTAGGGTGCGTGATTTCACGCACCAGTGTCCACGCCGATTTGCATCTGTGTGTAGAATGAGCCCTACTTGCTGTTCAAAATCTGGTTCAGCCAAGCTGCAACCTTGGGGCCATACGGCAAGTGGTTTGCCAAACGTTTTCGTCGAGGGATCGCGTCTTTTTCAAAGAAGTCTAATGACAGGCCTCTTTCCGCCACCTCAACTTGTAGGTGGGCAAACCTCTCCATGACTTCCATATATCCATCTAAAGGCACTTTCATCGGCGTTTCGCGATGACCAAATAACAAGCCCAAAAGGACAGCGTGATCCCAAAGATTTCTAAGGTCGTCTTCTTTCCAAGAATTCATATATGGTCGCCGACGGTAATCTAGTCGCCATTTCTCATGCCGAGGCATTTTCTCTGGGATATGCTCTGCCGCCACAAAATCAAAAACCGCGTCGGCTTCGGCTGAAATAACTGGCGCTTTGTTCCAAGCAGCCCACCTTCTAGCAAAGACGTGTACCACATCTTCTTTCCATGGCTTTAGATCG
>NZ_JBHYFV010000024.1:0-23262 GCF_051859345.1 Marivita sp.
AGACCGATCGAGAGGAAAGCGACGGCATCGCCCTGCCCACCCATGTCGCTGGTTCCGGCAACCTTGATCGTCTGGTCGACACCGCTCGCGACTACGCGCGCGCCGCGGCCTCCGACAACACGTTCAAGGCCGACGCGAAAGACTGGGCCTATTTCGCGCGCTGGTGCCGGATGAGGGGGGTGGAGCCCCTGCCCCCCTCGGCCGAGATGATCGGTCTTTACCTCGCCGATCTCGCCTCCGGGTCGAGCCTCTCCACTTCGTAGTCCGCGCCCGGACCGCAGTCGGCGACCCGCCCCCTGTCCGTCAGCACGATCGAGCGTCGCATCTCGGGACTCGCCTGGAACTATGCGCAGCGCGGGTTTACCCTTGATCGTAAGAACCGCGACATCGCGACAGTGTTCGCCGGGATCAAGCGCAAGCACGCGCGTCCACCGGTGCAGAAAGAAGCGATCCTAGCCGAAGACATCCTCGCGATGGTTGCCACCCTGCCCTTCGACCTGCGCGGGCTGCGGGATCGTGCGATCCTGTTGGTCGGCTATGCCGGGGGCCTCCGGCGCTCGGAAATTGTCAGCCTCGACGTTCACAAGGACGACACGCCGGCCTCCGGCGGTTGGATCGAGATCTTCGACAAGGGCGCCCTGCTGACGCTGAACGCCAAGACCGGCTGGCGCGAAGTCGAGATTGGCCGCGGTTCCTCGGACCAGACCTGCCCTGTGCATGCGCTCGAACAATGGCTGCACTTCGGACGCATCGACTTCAGTCCGGTCTTTTGTCGGCACCTCACGCGATGGCAAACGTGCGCTGGAATCGCGCCTCAACGACAAACACGTTGCGCGCCTGATCAAGCGCACCGATTTGGACGCGGGCATTCGGTCATTTAACAGCGATATCTTAAATTGCAAACGGCTCTGAGAGAAAAATGCCTCAGGCCGTCTGCCTGCTCAAGCAACCATAGAAGCTGCGCTCAAGGTGTAACTCCCCTGCCCCGGCTTTTGTAACCATTCCGTGCAGATAACCGCTTGGTGACGTCACCTCTCCGGCGACATTTTTTTCAAAGACCAACGCAAAGGCTGCCGTGGCCATCTGTTTGCCCAATCGGTCCTGCGCCACGTTCCAGGCATGTTCCGAGACCCCGATCATTGGTCGCAGTTTGCCTGCAACCCGATGTAGTTCACCCCAATCGTTCAGGAATCCACCCATATTGCGTGCCCAAGATGCGAACTCTGGACAAGCTTGCATGATTGTTGGCAGATCGAGTGCGATTTGTTTTTTGCGGACTTTGGTTCCCCAGACTTTCAGCTCTCTATCTACTCGCTCTTCGGGTGGAGTGTTGCGGAGCAGAGCTGTCGTCTCTTCCTCTTCAGAGTCGTTACCAATTACAAGATTAAGTTGTTTTGTAATTAGTATATGAGGTCCAGAATTGGCCTGCTTGGGGTTCATTTCTTGTGTCTGCCTAGCCAATTGTTCGGTGCCCTCACCGATGTTATCCACAGGGGCCGGACCGGTATTTGCCTTGAGATATGCGGTCTCTACGCGCTCCTGAAGTTCCTTGAACCAGGACAGAACGCGTTCGAGCAACTCTGATGCCTCATTGCGGCGTGGTAGCCGGTTCAGGAGTTCATTGAAGATGTTCGTGAACTCTGCCCACGGCCCGCGCAGCGCGCCGTTGAGAGCGGCGTCGATCCGGGCACGGATCATCCGGCGTGCAACTGTGATCTGCCGTTTGAGGCGTTGGCAGAGCTCACGCTCGGCACGCAAGTTGACGTGCAGTTCTTCAAACTCTTCAACGCGCGCCGACAAAGGTGACAGATCGAAGCCATAGGCCTCGACAATTGCTCCCTCCGCATTCCTGCGCCCCCAGCGCTTACCGTTCGGGCTGTCCTTGAAGGAAATCACTCCGATCTCGGCCAGGCGCCGGGCATGGCGCTTGAGGGCCGACAGCGAAAAGCCTGTCTGCTCCATGAGGTAAGCGTTCGACGCCCAAACGATCGGGCGCTGCCCTTCGTCCCAATCCTGGGTCTGCGTAAAGGCCCCTAGAGTATCGAGGAGCATCATATCTCCAGCCTTGAGGCCGATATGTGCTCCCACACGCTTGAGCGCGACGTAGGCCCGTGATTTGGGAACTCCAACCCGTTCACCGGCTTGGGCAAGCTGTTCTGCAGCTCCAAGACCGGGTGTGGGCTTACGCCAACCCGAAGAATGTTTCAATTTAGACATACCTCTCTCGTTCTGAGGCATGCCTGACTCAGCCGCTCCATGCAGAGCATCGCGAATTTTTTTCATTCCTGTTTCAGCAGACAAAGAGATCCCGTGCGCTCAGAAGCGTTTTTTCTTGTGCGGCGTTTCTTTGGGTGCTAGATTCCAGGTGTCTAATCTAAGAATTGCGCTTAGCGCAGCAGCCCTCGAAGCTCCGGTTTCGGGGGTTTTTCTTTGTTCGCCATTCCTCCTTTCTGCTCGTCCTCAGTTGTCATCCGCCGAGTTTACATCTGTAAATTCGGCATGGGATCTCTTTATGATCTCTGCGAGATTGTCTTCGAGCCAGGTTGCAAACTCTGCGCTTGCTCCTGACTTCTTCACCGACAGAGACAAAGTTCCGCGTCCGGCTTTGATGGTAACGCCTTCGATGGGTGTGATCTCTCGAGAGCCGCCGGGTGCCTTGGCACCACGTTTGGTTGCTTCCTTGATCAGCGTTTCCAGACGCTCATCAGAATTCAACGACGCACTGATCTTGGCCAGTATGTCGAGAGCAACTTTTTCAGTCAGCTTCTTCGTTCGAAACAGTTCCGCCAAATCCGTCCATTTTGGACGCCCCGATTTTGGTGCTGCGCCAATAAAGTCACCAATCTTGGATGGGACGTTTTGTGTCACCTTGCTAAGATGTGAATGCCCTGATGCGGAAAGATTAAGAACCTTTCGTACTGTGGCTCCGTCATGTCCCGCTGATTGGATGGCTTCTGCGAAGCGCGCTTTCTCGTAGAACGACAGGTTGCGACGGGCCGCATTTTCCAGCCCTTTCGCCAACAAGGCCGTAGCATCGTCGATATCCTGAACGTTTGCGCGAACTTTCAATCCAAGTTCACGACATGCCTTCAATCGGCGTCGTCCGTAGATAGCCTCATAGCGCCCTTCAGCAGTCTTGGACCGCCTGACAAGAATGGGGACTTGCTGACCACCTTCGCGGATACTGTTTTTCAGAACTTCGAAGTTCTCATCATCGTCTTCGGCGTTTACAGCTGTAAATTCTTCAAGGCGGTCCACCGGACCCCAGTCGTCGATCAGATTTGGGTCGATTTCCCGAATGGACGCAAGAGATCCCTGCAACGCCCCCAAGGCCGGAGCGCTGGCCTTGGGGTGCTTTTCTGAAGGCGTTCCACCCGAGCGCGCAATTGTGTTTGCAATCCCGGACATGTCGCTAAGTGACTTCCTTGCCATTACCTGCGCCCCCAGGACTGCTGAACCATCGTTTCAACTTCTTGCCCAACCGCATCCATCGACCCTTTCGCGCGATCATAAGTGGCGCGAGTCATTTCAGACCGGACCACCTCGTAAATCGACTGCTTGAGCATGGTCGCATCGCTTATGGCTGTGCTCTTGAGCGCTGTCGCTGACATGACCCGATCTTGAAACAGCGCACGCATGAAAGACGTCAATTGCTGTGACGGCACATCCGTAGGCTCGTCCCGCGTGATCAAGAACTTGAAATGATCATATTGAAGAGTTGCGCCAGCATCCTCGATCACTTCCATGTACGCCCCGGCAAGTTCAAGAAACTGCGCGGTCGAGGAAACGTCCAACATCGAAGGCGTCAAAGGGACAATCAGGGAACTGGCGGCGGCCATGCCGGCGATCGTAAGAAAGCCAAGCTGTGGCGGGCTATCCATGAGCACGAGATCAAAATTGTCTTCAACTTGCGTCAATGCGTTCCGAATGCGGGTGAAGAAGGGTTGCTCCGGGTTCGAGTGAACGGCCGACTCCGTTTCAAATTCAGACAGCATCAAGCGCGAAGGCGCGATGGAAAGTCCCGGAAAGTAAGTTGGGACAACAACGTCGGCCATTTTAACGGGATCATCATAACGGATCGCGTCATAAACAGTCAGACCATCAAACTGAATCTCAGGGCTGATTCCACACATCGAAGTCAGCGATCCCTGCGGATCCAAATCGACAACCAAGACCCGATACCCTCGCAAGGCAAAGTAGTGTGCGAGGTGAACGCTCGTCGTGCTCTTGCTCGATCCACCTTTGAAGTTCATCAGTTGCCAAATTTGAAGTTTTTCCTCACCTGAACGGCGGGGCAGGTAGCGACGCTTCGTCCTCGATGTCTTTTCCAGAACTTCGCGGGCATTCCAGATGTCTTGAGCGGTGTAGTAGCGCCGTCCCCCGCGAATGTCGTCCGGTTCGGGGATTGTTCCCTCAGAATGTACCTTCCGCATGAACTGTCCGGATACACCTAGAAGCTCGGCAGCTTCAGGCGCCGAAAAAGAGCGTAGCGTTTTCGTATTGTCTGGGGCAAAAGCGGAAAGTAGATGTTCCCTGATTGCAGCGTTGAGCCGTTCGGAAATCTCCGTCGCCAGAGCAGAAGGACGCTCATTTGACAAGGGTGTCACGGGAATCATGTGGTTGCCTCAATTTCGAAAATGTAGCTGTTTTTGCGCCACTTGGGGACAAAAGCCGTGATTCATGGGTCTAAGTCAAGAAATTTCCTTTATTTAGTGTCTAACTTGGCCTGTAGAGACTATATCGACGAACAAGGCTGGGCTGAAGTTTACAGCTGTAAACCTGCTGTCGAAGGTGAGTCCCGAAAACCTCTTGCAGCAAACGTCGCTCTTTGAGCCAGGTTTTGAAATCAAATATCAGGTTCGCGATGTGGCCCTTGCTTGTGGCGGATACGAAGTAGGCATTGCCGAGGCGCTTGGCCAAAGTTTTTCCGTCGATTGAGTTCCGAAGGTGGTCACCCTGTATCTGAACACTACCAAGGCACACCAAAGAGAACCGAAGATGGAGCGTCGCGGAGGAGGGCAGGGGGCAAAGATCGAGACAGCCTTTGTGCACGCAATGCACCGCAATGATTCGTGATGGTCGTTCAGGCATAGTCGAGTTGTCTGATTGTCCTGCAAGTGCTCTGGCCGACCGGAAGTTCCAGACCGCAAAAGGCCGTCGACACAGACCTGCGACGGCGTTGACACTATAATTTCCGGTCAAAAACTGCTGACCACACAGGTCTCGCAAACCCGTCTAACGGAGCCAAACCGAACCCTAAAGCTGCAACACAATTGTCCGGCGTGCCGTTCGGAAGGAAAGGGAGGCTCGAAAATGGTCAAGGCGCTTGTTCTCAAAGATAAAGTAAAAATGACACTTTGGGACGTTCCTCTGCAAGAAACGCTCGGCTCCAACGACGTTCGGGTAGCGACCCGTATAGTTGGGGTCTGAAGATTGGCGACCGTGCATGGATGTTTGACACCCGAGGTCGTCCACCAAACTGAGTTCATTGAGTGTTCCTCTAGGCCGGGACCATTGGCCCCGGCCGCCTGTTTCAGAACGATTTGGTCAGGGACACCTTGAAGGTCCGGCCCGGAGATTTCCGGCTGGGAGACGATAGATGTCCAACGTAATCCGCGTCCAGCACGTTCTCGACGCCAAACCGGACTTCGGTGCCGTCAAGCCAGCCTTGCTCGGGGCGCAGGGTGGCGCGCAGGTTGTGGATGGTGCTGTTTGAAAGGTCGCCGCCAAGTGCATCGCGGCGGTCAGCAGCGTGGACGATTTCCCAGCTCAGGTCCACACGGTCATCCCATTTCTTGCCCATGGTCAATTGGACCCGGTCGGCGGGGCTGTTGCGCCATGTCGTGTTTGTGCCATCCGGATTGTACTCGGTGCTTTCGCCCAGATGACCAGCCAGATCGAGGTAAAGACCACTCTCCATGCCATAAGACGCTTCCAGCTCGAATCCGTTCGATTCGACATGGTCCAGGTCCGAGGTGGTCGATCCCGACGCGGTGTAGCTGGTGATATCCCACAGTTTCGTCTGATAGAAATTGCCGCGAATGGTGAAGGTATCGCCTTGCGCGAAGACATCTGTGCCGGTGTATTCAGCGCCCAGTTCCAGGGTCTGGGATTTTTCGGTCATCATCAGACGTCGCTGCGACGTGGCGCTGGCGGCCAGATCGTCGATGATCGGAAGACCCTCGGTATAGGCGGCGCTGCCAAAGGCCGACAACCCGTTGCCGAAATCATAGGCCAGGGCCAGTCCACCCATGAGCGCGTCGGTTTCATAGCTGTTTGGCACACCGGCCAAAGGTTCGGAGCTTTCGATGGTCGATGTTTCGTACCGCAGCGCAGGCGTGACAGTGATCTGACCGATGGTCATTTCATTCACGACGAAGGCGGCGAACCGGCGGTCGGTGCCACCCGGCGCGCTGCTGGCGTTAAGACGTTCCTTGCGGATCGCCTCGACCCCGGCCAGCATGTCGTGTTCGACTGTCCCGGTCGCGAACAACGCCCGGTTCGACAGGGTGAGCTTGGTCGTCTCATAACGATTGTCGGCGCAAATCACACCGAAGAACGGGTTGGCACAAAAGGCATCCAGCGGATCTCCGGCCTGAAACGGCGAACTGCCGTCGATATAGGTCGCATCGATCCGCTGATCCGCGTGGGACAGGTTTGCCCGCAGGTCGATCAGGTCGCTTGCCGGGTTGAAGCGATATTCCAGCGTCGTCTGGGTGGTGTCCGTCACCCGGTCAACCCGACCAAAGCTGCCTGCGGTTGTCTCGAACTGGTCGTAGGGTACGTCCTTGTCGTCGGCCAGCGTGTTGGAATGGCCAAGCGTCAACGAATGCGCGCCATCCTGACCAAAGGTGAATTTGCCCTTGGCAAGGTAGGACGGTGTGCGGAACGAACTGTTGCCGATGGTGTCGCCGTCACCGTCTGTCAGATCGTCCTGGTCGCGCAGGGTATAGTTCATCAGAAACTCCGCCCCTTGGGTCGGCATCCAGGCAAGGTTGGTGGAACTGGCCCAGCCATCGCCGTTGGAGCTGTATTCCAGCGTCTGTGACCCGCCAAAGCCCGGCACGCCGCCGGTGAAATCCGACGCGTTCTTGGTTTCCATCTTGACGACGCCGCCGACGATCCCGGACCCATAGGCGAAACTGCCAATTGTCCCGCGCAGAACCTCGACCTCGCGGTACAGCAGCGGATCGGTGAATAGCTGGGTTCCGATGCGGTAGAGTTCTTCGGACCCAACCGATGCGCCGTCGATCTGAACCGCGATTTTCTGGTCGGTTCCATAAGTCGTGTTGGCGCCGAACCCGCGAATGTTGATCCCCGAACCCTGTGGCGTGGTGCCGTTGACCAGCGTCACGCCGGGGACAGAGTCGATCAACTGTGCAACCGTGCTGGCCTGACGGTCCTGAATTTCTTCTTCCCCGACAACGGTACGGGCCAACGCGGTGCCGAAGCTCAGATCGCGTTTGCCGCCGGTCAGGATCAGGGTACCCAGAAAGCCGGGGGTTTCGGTATTCTGCGCCGAGGCCGGTACGGCCAGTGACAGGCAGACAAGCGCGGTTGTCCCGCGCAAAAGGGGGGTGAGCATATGCGCCATCCTTCATGTGTTTCTAGCCGTAGCTTGCGAAAGGCTGGCGCGGCGGATTTGGTGACTTGACGATAAATCTTATCGCAATGGGTTGCAGCGTTAAGGGTATCAGACTAAAACAGTCAAGTAAATTAAGACAGCCACGCACCGTTTCCCTCCGGGCGCAGCCATCGGATCAAACCAACATTCCGAGGATGCCCCATGACCGAGCAGACAGCTCTGACTTCACAAGAGATCCGCGCCTATCAGGAGGAAAACCCCAAGATGCGCGCCCGCGATGCGGCGGAGGCGCTTGGCATTTCAGAGGCGCAACTGGTGGCCGCCGGCATCGGCCACGGTGCCACCCGAATCGACGCTCATCCCGACCGCATCATCCCCACCGCCGAGCGTTTCGGAGAGGTGATGGCGCTGACGCGGGTGGACGCCTGTGTGCATGAAAAGGTCGGCGCATATGGCAATTACCATTCCGGTGAACATGCCGCGATGACCCTGACCGAAAATATCGACCTGCGCATCTTTCCGTCCCAATGGGTCCATGCCTATGCGGTCGAAACCGAGTCCGAGCAGGGACCGCGTCGTTCGTTGCAAATCTTCGATGCGGCGGGCGATGCGGTCCATAAAATCCATCTCCGTGACGCGTCCAACCATGATGTCTGGGAAAAAGAACTGGCGGGTCTGGCGCTGGACGATCAGACTGACACGATTGCGGTTGACCCTCGCAAACCGACCGAGGCGGCGAAATCGCGTGCCGACAAGGTGGACGTCCTGCGCGAGGAATGGTCCAGACTGACCGACACGCACCAGTTCCTGCGGCTGTGTTCCAAGCTCAAGATGAACCGTCTCGGCGCCTACCGCATCGCTGGCACTCCGTTTGTGCGCAGGCTTGATCCGGGCGCGGTCGATGCGATGCTCTGCGCGGTGCAGGAGACGGGGATCGAGGTGATGATCTTTGTCGGCAATCGCGGCTGTATCCAGATCCACACCGGGCCGGTTCACACGCTGCGTCCGATGGGGCCGTGGCAGAACGTGATGGATCCGGGTTTCAACCTGCATCTTCGGCTCGACAAGGTGGCAGAGGTCTGGGCGGTCGAAAAACCCAGCCAGCGCGGGCCCGCCGTGTCGGTCGAAGCGTTCGATGCGGAAGGCGGGCTGATCTTCCAGGTGTTCGGCGTCGGCAAGGAAGGTCGCGATTCCCGGCCCGACTGGGCGCGGATCGTCGCGTCTTTGCCCGCAGTTGAAGGAGTGGCGGCATGATCCGCAAACGCGATGGCTTTGCCGTCTTCACCGGCATCTGGACTGCGCTTTTTGGTGCATTTGTCGCCATTACCGTCAGCGCGCAACAAGCGGCGCAACCGGACAATCCCAATGCCGATGTTTTGTCCATCGGCGGGTCGGTGACGGAAATCGTCGTCGCTCTTGGCCAACAGCATCGGCTCAAGGCGCGGGACACCACATCGTCCTATCCGGCAGGTGTGACGAACCTGCCCGATGTGGGCTACATGCGCGCGCTTTCACCCGAAGGCGTGTTGTCGGTTGGACCGTCCTTGATCCTTTCGGAGGAAGGCGCGGGCCCGCCCGAGGCGCTGGACGTGATCCGCGCCGCAGACATCGGCTTTGTCGAGGTGCCGGGCGCCCTGACAGCCGAAGGCATCCTGCGCAAGATCGCCATCATCGGCGAGGCGCTTGATGCACAGGATCAGGCGGAGACGCTGTCCGCCGAGGTGGAGGCCGATCTCGCCAAGGCGCTGGCTGACGCTGACCGCCCCGAGGCCGACAAGAAACGCGTGCTGTTTGTCCTCTCGACGCAGGGTGGCAAGATCAACGCCTCCGGCACAGGTACGGCCGCGGATGCGCTGATCCGCATGGCGGGTGGCGTGAACGCGATTTCCGATTTTAAGGGCTACAAGCAGATCACCGACGAGGCGGTCGGGATGGCCGCGCCGGATGTCATCCTGATGATGGACCGGGGTGGTGATCACGGCGCGGGGGATGACGAACTTTTTGCCATGCCCGCCGTGCGGCTGACACCGGCGGCACAGACACGGTCTTCGGTGCGTATGGACGGTCTTCTGATGCTGGGTTTCGGTCCGCGCACCGCGCAGGCCATCCAAATGCTCAACGACGCCTTGTACGGGCAGGGGGCCTGATCCCTTGGTCGCTCTTTCGGACATCGCCGCGCCGCCGCGCGACCGGCTGGCCCTTGCGCGCACGCTGCATTGGGGGCTTGCCGCCGCGTTGCTGATGGCGGCGGCGGCCAGCCTTCAGGTCGGCGCGTCGGATGTGACCCTGTCGGCGCTGCTGGGCAAGCTCGTCTCGGGCGAGGCACTGAGTCAGATGGAAAGGGTGGTGCTGTTCGACATCCGCCTGCCACGTCTGGCGATGGGTGTGCTGGTCGGCGCTGCGCTTGCAGTGTCGGGGGCGGCGATGCAGGGGTTGTTTCGCAATCCGCTGGCCGATCCGGGGATCGTCGGCGTCGGGGCAGGGGCCGGATTGGGAGCGATACTGGCAATCGTTCTGGGCGGGATGCTGCCTGTCTGGGTGATTGACCGGGTGGGCAATCAATTGACCCCCTTCGCCGCGTTTCTGGGCGGCTGGGGATCGACGATTCTGCTCTACCGTGTCTCGACCCGGCATGGGCGCACCTCTGTGGCCACCATGCTGCTGGCGGGGATCGCGCTTGGAGCGCTGGCCGGGGCGCTTTCTGGGATTCTTGTGTATATCGCTGATGACCGGCAATTGCGCGATCTCACCTTTTGGGGGCTTGGATCGCTGGCCGGGGCAAGCTGGTCCAAGGTGCTGGCTGCCGGACCGATGATCCTTTTGTCCATCGGTGTCGCGCTGATGCTGGGGCGCAGCCTTAACGGACTGGCTCTGGGCGAGGCGACGGCGGCGCATATCGGCATCGACGTGCAGAGGATGAAATCCATCGCCATTCTGGCGGTTGCCGGTGCGACAGGCGCGGCTGTCGCGGTGTCGGGCGGGATCGGGTTCATCGGCATCGTCGTGCCGCATCTGCTGCGGCTGGCCTCGGGGCCGGATCACCGCACCCTGTTGCTCAATTCCGCGCTTCTTGGTGCGACCTTGCTGATCCTCGCGGATGTGATCGCCCGTGTCGTCATCGCACCCGCCGAACTGCCCATTGGCATCGTGACAGCGGTGCTGGGCGCGCCGGTGTTCCTGTGGATTCTTCTCAAACGCCGGGGGCTGGTGGAACTGTGAGCCTTGTCGCCGAAAATATCCGCGTTTCCTATGGCCGCCGCGACGCGTTGCGCGGCGTCAGCCTGACGGCACAGCCGGGTGACGTGACCGCCATCGTCGGTCCAAATGGCTCGGGCAAATCCACGCTTCTGGGGGCGATCACCGCATCGCTTCCCTATCGTGGACGCGTATGCCTGAACGGAGAGGACATTCAGACGCTCAAGCCTTGGCAATTGGCGGCACAGCGTGCGGTGTTGCCGCAAGCCTCGCGGCTGGCCTTTCCCTTCTCGGTGATCGAGGTGGTTCGCCTTGGCCTGCAAACGGGCACGGCGGGGGATCGGCCAGAGGTGCCGATGCAGGCGTTGGCGCGGGTCGGTCTGGCGGGCTATGCCGACCGCACCTTTCAGGAACTGTCCGGCGGTGAGGCACAGCGCGTCATGTTGGCGCGCGTGCTGGCGCAGGTCTGGGCACCAGTCGAGGACGGACAGCCGCGCTGGCTGTTGCTGGACGAGCCGGTTTCCAGCCTCGATATTGCGCATCAGTTGCAGGTGATGGAGATCGCGCGCGATTTCGCACGGCAGGGTGGCGGGGTGATCGCCGTCATGCACGACCTCAACCTGACCGCGCTTTTTGCCGACCAAGTTGCGGTTCTGGCCGATGGCGCATGCCTTGCCTTCGGCACGCCGCAAGAGGTGTTGACCGACGGCACCCTGTCACATGCCTATGGCTGCGCATTGCGCGTATCGGCCCCGCCGCCTAGAAATATCCCCTATATCCTGCCGCACGCGGCTTCCGCCTGAAAGGACTTCTCATGCGCCTTGCCGCCCTGTTCCTCTGCTTTGCCAGCACCGCGCTGGCCGACCCATCCGCCGACATCGTCATTCTTGGCGAAGTGCATGACAATGCCGACGCCCATCTGGGTCAGGCTGAAGCCCTTGCCGCGCTGCGTCCGACCGCCGTCGTCTTCGAGATGCTGACGGCCGAGGACGGCCAAAGGGCCGATGCCGCGCGCGACAAGGTTGGCAAGATCTGGGAAAGTGGAAGCTGGCCGGATTATGCGCTGTACGAACCGATCTTCGATGCCCTGGGGCAGGCGCGCATCATCGGTGCCGCCGCGCCGCGTGACACGATCTCGGCTGTTTACGGTGAGGGTGCTGCCGCCCTCTTCGGACCGGATGCGCCGCGCTTCGGGCTTGACCTGCCGCTGCCCGCAGACCAGCAGGCTGCGCGCGAGACGATGCAGTTCGAGGCCCATTGCCAGGCCATGCCGATCGAAACGATGGGCGGCATGGTCGATGTGCAGCGCTACCGTGATGCGGTGTTCGCCCGTGCCGCGTTGTCCGCGCTCGAGCTCTACGGCCCTCCCGTGGCGGTGATTGCCGGGAATGGCCACGCCCGCACCGATTGGGGTATTCCCGCGATAATCGCGCGAGCCGCGCCGGATGTGACCACCCATGCCATCGGCTTTGTCGAAGGTGCCACCGACATTCCCTTTGACGAGACCCGTTTCGTCCCACCTGCCGAGCGTGACGACCCCTGCTTGTCCCTGACATTCAACTGAGGAGACCCGCCATGTATCTTGCAATGAACCGTTTTACCGTTCCGCTGGAAAACGCTGCCGAATTCGAGGAGCTTTGGCTGTCGCGCGAAAGCCGTCTTCAGGACATGGACGGCTTTGTGTCGTTCCACATGCTCAAGGGCCCCGAAGAGGACGGGCGCGTGCTTTATGCTTCGCACACTGTCTGGGACTCCGAAGAAAAGTTCCGCGCCTGGACCACCAGCGAGGAATTCCGCGCCTCCCACGCCCGCGCGGGGCAAAGCCGCAAGCTGCACGAAGGAGTGCCGCGTTTTGAAGGTTTCCAGTCGATTCAGGCAATCGACGCGTTGCAACCGGCGTGACCCCGACAGTCACCCGCACCGCGCCGATCTTTCGCAGTTTCGACGAAACCAAGGCGCGGGCGTTCTATATCGACTGGCTGGGATTCACATGGGAAGGCGAGCACCGCTTTGACCCCGGCGCGCCGCTTTACGCCTTCTTGCGGCTTGGTGAGTTTCACCTGCACCTGAGCGAACATCACGGCGATGCGACGCCCGGATCAACTGCGATGGTCTATCTGGACGGGTTGCGCGACTGGCACGCATCCTTGCCGCATAACCCGAATATGCGGCCGGGGTTGGAAACGCTGCCCTGGGGATTGCAGATGCAGGTGACGGACCCGTTCGGCAACCGTTTGCGGTTTCTGGATCAAAGTGGAGGCTCTTGACCCGCTTTTGTAAACTGGACTCTACGCCAGGCTGATCCTGACCAACTGACTAACTGATCGACATACTGTCGTGATTGTCGAAGCGGCTGCCCATCAGACCCGACGAAAAAGCAGACTGATTTAATCAGGTATTGAAGCCTTGCCTCCTGCGTGGTAGCAGAACGCTATCCAGCAAGGGCGCATCCCCAGCCAGATGACCATTCGTGACATCGGAGGCTGGAGTCATGCTTGCACTTCAAAGACAATTTTTGCCGATCTGCATGGCGGCTTTGCTGGCGGGAACGTCGGGCGACGCGCAAGATGTTCAGGGCGCGCATATGTCCATAGAACTCAACGCGCTTGAACCGGTCGAGCATGCCTGCCGCATCAGTTTCTTGATCCAGAATGGCCATGCGAGCGATATCGAGGCGGCTGTCTTTGAGACAGTGCTCTTTGATACCGAGGGACGGGTGAACCGGCTGACACTGTTCGATTTCGGCACGCTGCCTGCCGCGCGTCCGCGTGTCCGCCAATTCGTCGTGCCCGGACTTGCCTGCTCATCACTTGGACGACTGCTGGTCAATGGGGCCGAGACCTGTACCGGGGAAGGTTTGCCCGCCGACGCCTGCACGCGCGATCTCGAACTGCGCAGCCGGACGGATGTGGAGGTGGTGGGATGATCGCCACGCTTCGTGATGCCATCCTGCATATCGCCGATCTGGGCGGCCCGGTCGTTCTTCTGTTGGGCGCGCTTTCGGTGCTTGTTCTGGCGGTGATCCTCTACAAGCTTTGGCAATTCACCGTGGTTGGAGTCGGTCGGCACAAGGCGCTTCGGCAGGCGATCCACGCTTGGGACACCGGCGACCGGACCACTGCGCGTCGATACTTGGGACAATCGCACAGCTATCTTGTGCCCGTCGTCACCATGGCGATCGACGGGCAGAACGATCCTGCCCGACTCGAGGCAGAGGCCGAAATGCGCTTTGCCAGACTGGAAAGCGGTTTTCGACTGCTTGAATCCGTGGCGCAGCTTGCGCCGCTCTTGGGTCTGTTCGGCACGGTGCTTGGCATGATTTCGGCGTTTCAAGCGCTGCAAGAGGCGGGCGCGCAGGTTGACCCGTCGATCCTTGCGGGTGGCATCTGGGTGGCGCTGTTGACCACGGCGGTAGGGCTTGCGGTTGCAATGCCAACCTCGGTTGTGCTCAGCTGGCTTGAGGCGCGCATGGATGGCGACCGTGTTCTGGCGCAGTCGGCGCTACGGACGATCCTGTCGCCCGAAGGTCGAGCAAGCGGCGTCATGCCCGCAGCAGAGCCGGTTCATGCGTAAGCGGCATCATCGTCGTCGGCTGTCAATGACGTCGTTGATTGACGTGATCTTCTTGCTGTTGTTGTTCTTTATGCTCTCATCGACCTTTACGCGCTTTGCCGAGGTCGATCTTGCTTCGGTCGGTGCGGGCAGCAGTCAGTCGTTTGACACGCCCGTTTTCCTGTCCCTCGCGGTTGACAGATTGCGCGTAAATGGAACCGAAGCCGCGTTTTCGGGCCTTTCGGAAGCCCTGAACCCGCTACGCCGCGGAGACGCAAGACTGACTGTGTTGATTGCACCACAAACGGATGTGACGGCACAACGACTGACCGATCTGCTGGCCGCCTTGCGAAAGCTTCCCGATCTCAGCGTCACCGTGCTGGAGGCGACATGAAACGCCTGATCCGAAAAAAGGAGAGCGAACCGACGATTGCGCTGATCAATATCGTGTTCCTGATGCTAATCTTTTTTCTGGTTGCAGGCACGCTTGCCGCACCGCTTGACCCTGAATTGAAGCTGGTCAGCACCGCCGAGATCGAAGGTACGGCCCCTGCGGATGCGCTGGTCGTGCATGCGGATGGACGTATGACGCGACAGGGCGTGCCGATGGCCACGGCGGCCGAGTTCGTTCAGACGCTGCCACCTGAAAGCCGCGAGCGGGTGCGCGTCATACCCGACCGGGATCTACCGGCGGGGACGCTGGTGGCCCTTGGCCGCGCGCTGCGAGAAGCTGGGGCGACAGTCGTTGCCATCGTCACCGAGAGAGGGCTGCAATGACCCGCTTCGCCAGCACCGCCAAGATCGTCGCGCTGTCGATCGCCATTGTGACACATGGGGCCTTTGCTCTGGCTCTTGTCGTTTCCGATGAGGCTCTTATCGAAGGGGCGGGCGGCGCCTCTGAAGTGCGCCTGGGAAGCGGGTTTCGGAACATGGCGGCGGGCACACTGACAGCCGAACATGCGGACAGGGTCGACCCAGAAACGTCAAGCGAGACCATGCGACCAGAAGAGCCCGAGCGCGCCCCGCAGCCGTTCTTGGAGACGCCAATTCCCGCAATGCCCCCCGTGCCAATCGAGGGTGTAGAAGCCGAATTGGCGGCGCGCTCTGTCCCGGACGTGCCGGATGGGACGCTGGCTGCTGAACGTCCTCAACCCGTACTGAAGGAAACGGCAAGACCCCGCACCGTTGCCGCAAAGCCGGATCGATTGGAAGGCGAAGACCCGCTAACCACGACGGTCACGCGGTCGCTGCGACCAATGCCGCGCAGCGCCGAATTCGTCGAGGCTCATAAACCAGCCATTGTGACCAAGCCGACGCTACGGAAACCCGAGGCAAAGGCGTCCCACCCAAAGGCAAATCAAGGCAATGCCGAGAAGAGCGCCCGCGCAGGAGAGGCGACCGGCACACGCGATGCCACAGCGCGCCAAAGTGGATCTGGCGGTCAAAAGCAGGTTGCCGGAAACGCCGCAGTCAGCAATTATCCCGGACTGGTCATGCGCAGGCTGTCCCGCGCCGGCAAACCACGCGTCACTGCGCGCGGTGCGGCGATGGTGTCCTTTACCATTGGCAGCACCGGCGGCCTGGACTCGGTCTCGCTGGCGCGCAGTTCAGGGTCTGCTGCGCTCGATCAGGCAGCGGTGCGGCTGGTGCGGGGTGCGGGGCCGTTCCCGAAACCGCCACAAGGCGCAAGGCGCAGCTTCGCCATTGAGATCAGGGGTGGCTAAAGTGACCCGCAATGAGACAGAACATCGAACTGTGCAGTCTGCACCTTCGTCATGGCGATGGGGTAGGGATGACGAATGCACCGCCAGATACCGCAAGGTCAGTTCAAGGAAAACCGCGGCGACAAGAACCCATCACAGAGGGGCAGGGGGCCCAAGAGGGGTCTGCAGACCTTAGGCGCGCATCCCCCTGAGAACGCTTGTTGCCAGAAATATGAGGGCGGCAACGCAGACAATGGAGGGTCCGGCCGGTGTGTCCAGCGCGTAGGCGGCCCGCAATCCGATTAGTGCCGATCCGCCACCGATCACAGCGGCTGTCACCGCCATCTCTTCGGGCGTGCGCGACACAGGGCGCGCTGCGGCGGCAGGGATGATCAGCATCGCCGCGATCAGCAAAACGCCGACAACCTTGATCGCGACGGCGACAGTGATGGCCAGTGCCAAGGTCAGGACAAGCTGCTCGCGCCGCGGGTCAATGCCGCTGGCATAGGCAAGCTCTTCGCTGAGCGTCGCAGTCAGCAGCGCGGACCAGCGCCAGCCGATCAGCCCGACAACCAGCGCGGCACCCCCCCAGATTACAGCCAGATCGCCGCGCGACACAGAGAGTATGTCTCCAAACAGATACGCCATCAGGTCAATCCGGATACCTGACAGGAACGAAACGGCCACCAGCCCAAAGGCCAGAGCCGAATGGGCGAGAACGCCCAGCAAAGTGTCCATCGCGTAGCCGCGACCTGTCAGCAGGGTTACGATGAGGGCCATGGTCAAAGCGACTGCTACTGCGCCGGCAAATATCGAGACATTCAAAGCCAGTGACAGTGCCACCCCAAGGATCGCGGCATGGGCGGTCGCGTCTCCGAAGTAGGCCATGCGCCTCCAGACCACAAAACTGCCCAGGGGTGCGGCGGCACAGGCAACACCAACACCTGCCAGCGTTGCACGGGTCATGAAATCGTCCAGCATTATTCTGCCGCCTTGGTCTTGGTATGATGAGAATGCCCATGATCGTGATCGCAGGTTTCGTCATGTGCGTGATCATGGTCGTGGCGGTAAAGTGCAAGCGCCCCGCCTGTTCCGGTCCCGAAGAGCGCACGATATTCCGGCGCAGCCGAGACGATTTCGGGCGTACCTTCGCAACAGACATGCCCGTTCAGACAGATCACCCGGTCAGACGCACTCATCACAACGTGCAATTCGTGACTGATCATCAGGACGGCGCAGCCGGTGTCTCTGCGCACCTCTTCGATCTGGCGATAAAAAGCTGCAGAACCAGGCTGATCAAGGCCTTGGGTTGCCTCGTCCAGAAGCAGGATTTCGGGGTCATTTATCAACGCGCGTGCCAGTAAAACGCGCTGCATCTGACCGCCGGACAGGCCGGACATCTGGCGTCCTGACAGGTCCGGCACACCTGCGCGTGCCAGCGCGCGCTTACATGCGCTATGTGCAACGCCGCCCGGAAGGCGCAAGAACCTTTCAACGGTGATTGGCAAGGTGGGGTCGATGTGCAGTTTTTGCGGGACGTATCCGATGCGCAGACCGGGTTTGTGTGTAATCCGCCCGGATTCGGGTCGCACCGCGCCGATCAAGGACCGCAAGAGCGTCGTCTTTCCGGACCCGTTCGGGCCGACAATGGTCACGATTTCTCCGGGCTCGATGGCGAGTGACACATGCGCCAACACCGTGTCAGCGCCGTAGCCAACGCTGATGTCTTCAACGGTGACAAGGCTCATGGTGCGGCCTTCTCTGCGCAGGTCGGGCATAGACCGACCGCTTCCACCAAGGTTCGTTCGATCTGGAACCCGGCTGCGCGTGCTGCATCTCCGAGACTGTCGCGTGCAGGTGCCGATTGCGCTTCTGCAACGGAGTCGCAGGCTCTGCAGATCATGAATGCAGGGGAATGATTGGCTCCGGGATGGGCGCAGGCAACAAAAGCGTTCAACCGCTCGATCTTGTGTGCGAAGCCGTTGGCCACAAGGAACTCCAGCGCACGATAGGCAACAGGGGGTTGCGACCCGAAGCCCGCGTCGCGCAGCCGGTCAAGCATCTCGTAAGCACCAAGTGCGCGATGTTCCTGCAACAGGATCTCAAGCGCCTTGTGCCGGACTGGTGTGAAGCGAAGCCCGTTGCTTGCGCAATGCGACTCGGCCGCCGCCACTGCGGTATTGATACAGTCCGCATGGTTGTGCTTGTCGAACCCGACTGTGTCTGACGGCAGTTCATGGTCTGTCTGTGACCCACTTGTCATGTTATTACATTTCCTGTATCCGACATGTAACGTTATAAAATCACATGGAGTAGAAAATGTCCAGAAACCTCGCATCCTTGTCTCTTGCGGCCTCGCTCCTGGCAGGGACGGCTCTCGCGGATGTGCCGAATGTGGCGGTCGATATCACGCCAGTGCATTCACTCGTGGCGCGCGTCATGGCAGGAGTGGGGGAGCCGTCGCTCATCATCGCGCAGGGTGCAAGCCCGCATGAGTACAGCCTTCGTCCGTCTGAGGCCGGGGCTTTGCAAGAGGCGGATCTGGTGTTTTGGATCGGTCCGGATCTGACCCCTTGGCTGGAAGATGCAATCGAAACGCTGGCTGGTGATGCGACTTTAATCGAGCTGATGGAAGCCGAGGGCACCACGGAACTGCCGTCGCGTGAAAATGCGCTTTTCATGGCGCATCTTCACGGAGAAGAGGACCATGCCGCGGACCATGAAGACCATGATCACGACGAGCATTCACACGACGGAGATAACGATGAGCATTCAGAACACGCGGACCACGCCGACGAACAGGCGGCGCATGACGGCCATGACCACGGCGACCATGACCCACATGCATGGTTGTCTCCGGACAACGGGGCGGTTTGGCTGAACGCGATCGCCGCCGCGCTGTCGGCGGCCGATCCGGAAAATGCCGGATCATATTATTCAAATGCCGCAGCAGGGCGTGATGAACTTACGAGCCTGCGCAACGAGATCAACGGCATACTGGATCCCGTGCGTGAGGAAAGGTTCATCGTTTTCCACGATGCCTATCAGTATTTCGAGGCCGCTTTCGACTTCCCTGCGTCCGGCGCGATCTCGGTCTCTGATGCGACCGATCCCAGCCCGGCGCGCATCGCTGAAATCCAGTCACTGGTCGCGGATCAGAACATCACATGCGCCATGTCAGAACCGCAGTTCGATCCGGGGATTGTGGCCTCGGTCATGGATGGCTCAGAAGTACGCACAGGAATAATGGACCCTCTTGGCTCCGACCTCGAACCAGGTGCAGACCTTTACCCCCAACTCTTGCGCAATCTTGCCACCTCGCTGGCGGGATGCCTCTGAACGGTCAGTTCTTCCCCGCTGTGGTGATTCAGGGCCGCTGCGGGGACAGCCTTGCAAAGAGGGAACGTCAGCGAAGTCGCAAATTTCAGCAATCCGGACTTGATGGGCCATGACGCAGGCGGTTTAGTCGTAAACGAACTGTTCCGACAGGATGCGCGAGGCCGGAACGCCGAGGCCAATCAGCGTTGCTTTCACACTGGTGAGCATGGGCGGGGGACCACA
The DNA here is from genome assembly GCF_051859345.1 of Marivita sp. GTDB lineage: Bacteria > Pseudomonadota > Alphaproteobacteria > Rhodobacterales > Rhodobacteraceae > Marivita. Next base: position 19,597 of record NZ_JBHYFV010000024.1, read on the forward strand.
GAGGATATAGAGCCAGTTGCGCCGCGACTTGGTTCCGAAATGCCGCTCCAGGAGAGTCGCGTCAATCATGCCGGTGTCACCGGTCCAGCCTTTCTTGGTTTCGGACAGGACATGTATCACCTCGGTGCCGTGGGCTTCGGCAAGGTTTTGCAATTCTTCGCGGCATACGATCTGCGCCTCGGTCCGGTTGCCGTAAAGCAACGCGGTGGGCCTTGGATCCGCAGTGACGGCGAGTTCCCGCAAGATGCCGATGAGAGGCGCAATTCCGACACCTCCAGCGATCAACGCGATGCCGGGTGCATCATCATGGCCTTCATGCGTCAGGTGACCATGCGGGCCGTCCATCCAGGCCCGAGTGCCGGGCCGGACTTGCCCGATGGTGTTGGTAAAATCGCCCAGTTCCTTGATGATGAATTCCACGTCGCGCCCGGCCGAGGGGGCGGAACTGATCGAAAACGGGTTCTCATTAAGGCTGAAGACTCCTTTTCCGATATTGAGCCACGCGAATTGTCCCGCCTTGTACTCAACCCGACCCTCAAAGTCGGGGTTAAGCGTGACAGTCCATGTGCGTTCCGCTGCGGGAGTGACCGAAGTCACGCGCCACGGTCTGCGCCACCGGAACAATGGCGCAACAAGATAGACATACAGCAACGACCCGACGGCGAGCGCCAAAAATGCGATCCAGACCCAGCCCAGTAGCGGGTCGGCACTGTAGCGCCCCGCGCGCAGAACATGCAGTAAACCGAACGCTGCAACCAGAACGGCGCCCAGCCCGTGCAGCAGCCGCCAATGCTCATAGCGCGCACCGCTCACGTCGCGGGCAATGGCCATTGCCACCAATCCACCCAGCAGCAGCCAAGCGATGATCCCGGGCCAGAGTCCCGCCCAATCATAGTTTAGCGCGGTTTGGCTCGTCACATCCCAAACCGGCGGCGGCGTCATTGGCGAGACATAGAGAAACGGATGTACCAGCACGAGCACCAGCGCAGTGCGTGCGAGGAGTTGATGGGCGCGCATGACGACATCTGATCCCGCGCGCCGCGTCACGCTTCGGAATCGTCCAATCAGGAAAAACTCGGCCAGGATCACGGCAAACGCGACGAACCCCGCGCCACTGGCAAGGTCGTCAACAAGCGGGCGAGAGGGAAGACCCTGCGCCCATGCGAGAGTGAGCGGCAGAAGCACGACGACGAGGTAGAGAGGAATGAGGGCGGGCACAGGCATGGCGCGGCTCCGGGCTCTTTGTTGGTCGGTCTCGGGTGATCTTGGCGAAAAGGAGTGTCGGACTTGGCTTCACAGTCACACTTGGTGAATATACGTTCCGGGCGCAGTCCCGAGGGCGGGATAATCTGGATGTGCGTCGGGCGGCGGCACCGCTCCGCTACTGTTTTTTGACAGCCAGCCAGCCCATTCAGTCCACCAGGATCCGGGCTGAGGATCATGCGCTGCCAGCCAGGTATCAGGGTCGCGGTAATGCGCCCCCGCCCGGCGATGACCAAGTCTGTAATGGCGGCCCTTATGTCCCGGCTCAGACAGGATGCCGCTGTTGTGGCCCCCCTTGGTCAAGAGAAAATGCATGTCGCAATCGGTAAACAGGGCGGTCTTGTAGACCGAGCGCCAAGGGGCGATGTGATCGGACTCGGTGCCTACCACGAAGATCGGCACGGAAATGTCCTTGAGCGCGATAACTCGGCCCTCAACCGAGAAACGCCCCGCTGAAATTCGATTTTCAAGGAAGACACCGCGCAAGTACTCCGAATGCATCCGCGCGGGCATCCGGGTGGTGTCATTGACCCAAACGGTGACATCTGTGGGCAGGTCGGGCTCGCCAAGGAAATATCGGCGCACCGCGCGCGACCAGATCAGATCCTCAGACCGGATCGCGGCAAAGGCCCCAGCCATCTGCGGTCGGTCCAGATAGCCTTGCGACCACATCAGGTCCTCCAGAAAGGCGACCTGACTCTCGTCGAGAAACAGCAGCAATTCACCCGCCTCGGCAAAATCCACCTGCGCCGCCATCAACGTGACCGACGCGAGCCGGTCGTCGCCATCGCGCGCCATCGCCGCCGCCGCGATGGCCAGCATTGTGCCACCCAGACAATAGCCGTTGGCATGCACCTTCTGCCCCGGCACAATCGCATTTATGGCGTCGAGCGCCTGCATGATGCCCTGTTTGCGGTAATTTTCCAGCGACAGTTCCGCATGCTCGGCGCCCGGATTGAGCCACGAAATGCAGAACACCGTAAAGCCCTGACTCACCAACCAGCGGATGAAGGAATTTTCTGGCGAGAGATCGAGAATGTAGTATTTCATGATCCAGGCAGGCACGATCAGCACCGGTTCGGCTTGGACCTCTGCCGTCGTGGGGGAATACTGGATCAGCTCCATCAGATCGTTGCGCCACACCACCTTGCCCGGTGTCGAAGCCAGCACCTTGCCGAGCGCGAAAGCATCGGGCACAGGTCGGTGTTCCTGCGCAAGGATGCGGCGCGCGTCATCGGCGTGAAGCAGCGCTCCGTCGATCAGATTGCGCCCACCCGTCGCCCGGGTCTTTTCAAGGATCTCCGGATTGCCGAGCGGGAAATTCGACGGCGAGACCGTGTCGAGGATCTGGCGCATCATGAATCCAGCCCGATCCGCGTTCTGTCGGCGCAATCCGCGCAATTCCGAGGTGGCGGCATGCCACCAATCCTGCGTGGCAAGAAACCCCTGCTGCCAAAGCGCGAAGGGTGCCTTGTTCCATCCCTCATGCGTCCAGCGCGTGTCGTAGTGGCCCGGTTGAAAGGGTTTTTCCGGGTTCTGGCCAGCCATCTTCGCCGTCGCATACTGGGCCAATTTCAGTCCGTTTGCCTGTGCCCGTTCAACCAGTTCCAATTGCCGTCCCGGTGCGCGGCTCAGGTGCATCGCCCAATCGCTCCAGGCATCGATTATCGCATGTGGCGACAGCCCGCCGGTAAACCGCGCCAAGCTCGCCAGTGTGCCCCGGTCGAGCGCGGCGTGGCGATGCGACGCTGGTAAGGTTGGGATGACCCCGGCGGGCAATTTCGGCGCACTCTCAGGAACCTTTGGCGCGGGTCGAGAGCGGGCTGGTTGACGAGAGGGCTTACGGGTCATGCGGCGGTCGCCTCTGCTGGTTTGAGTGGGGCGAAATCGGCTGGCGTGATCGTCTCGCGTTCCAGCAATAGCCGCGCCCCGGCCTCAAGATCGTCGTGGTTGGCGCGCAAGAGACCGACCGCGCGATCATAGGCTGCTCGGAGCAGGTCACGCACCGCAAGATCAACCTCGCGTGCGGTGGTCTCTGAATGGTTCCGCGGCGAAAAGCTGAGCTTGTCCTCGCCCAGATACCCGCCGCGATCTTGCTCAAGTACCGCTTGGCCCAACGTCTCGTCCATCCCGAAACGTGTCACGATCTGGCGCGCGATATCGGTGGCACGCACCAGATCGTCCGCGGCACCGGTGGACCATTCGGCAAAGCGGATCTGTTCCGCTGCGCGACCTGCCAGCAACATGACCATGCGGTTTTCAAGCTCTGACCGGGTGATCAGGAACCGGTCCTCGGTGGGGCGTGTCAGCGTATATCCCAAGGCTCCGATGGTGCGCGGGATGATCGACACCTTGTGTACGGGATCGGCACCGGGCAGGCGCGCGGCGGCCAAGGCATGACCC
>NZ_JBHYFV010000024.1:23272-57539 GCF_051859345.1 Marivita sp.
TGACCCATCTCGTGCCAGGCTACGGTTTCGCGTTCGCGGGCGTTAAGTAGATGCCCCTTGCGCTCCATTCCCGCGACAACGCGTTCAAGGGCCGAGGTGATATCCTCGATTGCCACACGTTCGGCCCCACGCCTTGTGGCGTGAATCGCCGCCTCGTTTACCAGATTGGCAAGTTCTGCACCGGTAAATCCGGGTGTGAGGCCGGCCGCTGCATCGACATCCAGTCCGGGATCGACCTGAACCTTGCGCAGATGCACACGCAGAATCGCGGCACGACCGGTCTTGTCCGGACGGTCCACGACAACCTGCCGATCGAACCGTCCCGCACGCATCAATGCCGGATCGAGAATTTCTGGTCGGTTGGTTGCCGCCAGGAGCACGACCCGTTCGCGCGGATCAAACCCGTCGAGTTCTGCCAGAAGCTGATTGAGCGTCTGTTCTTTTTCGTCATGCCCGCCGCCAATACCACCAATGCTGCGGCGGCGGCCAAGCGCGTCCAATTCGTCGATGAAGATGATGCAGGGTGCGGCTTTGCGTGCCTGATCAAAGAGATCGCGCACCCGCGCCGCGCCCACACCTACGAACATCTCGACGAACTCGCTGCCTGAGATGGAGAAGAACGGCACGCCGGCTTCACCGGCGATGGCGCGTGCGAACAGTGTCTTTCCGGTGCCCGGCGGACCGGTCAACAGGATACCCTTGGGGATGCGGGCCCCGAGGCGGCCGTATTTCTCGGGTTCTTTCAGGAAGTCGACGATTTCCTTGAGCTCGGACTTGGCTTCGTCCACGCCCGCCACATCGTCAAAGGTAACGCCTGTGCTGCGTTCCACATAAACCTTGGCGCGGGATTTCCCGACATTCATCATGCCGCCCATGCCCTGCCGCTCGATCATTCCGCGCAGCAGGAAACTCCACAAGGCAAAGATCAGAAGGATCGGCACGACCCAAGACAAGATCGCGGTGAGATAAGTGTTTTGCAATGTGCCATCAAATTCTGCGCCTGATTGCTCCAGCCGGTCGGTCAGGTCAGGGGGCACGATGTTGGTGACAAATCGGGTGTTTCCGTCAATCGCGTCACGATAGCGACCCTCGACCTGTTCAGCGCGCACGGTGACCGAAGCGATGCGATCAGATTCAAGATGATCGAGGAAGGTGCTGTAGGGTATGCGTTCTGTGACCGAGGCCTGAGACAACCACGATTGCACGACCAGAAATGCCGTGAAGGCGGCGGCGAAATACCAGAAGTGGATCTGCTGCTTCTTGTCCACGGCTTTTCCATCCAATCTTTGTGCGTTCTGTGTCAGCGTCTGAACAGCCTGCCTGGGCGGAGCGATGGCGGCGATGACTGCGACCTGCGTGTCGGTGTTCCTGGCCCCTGGAAATGTTGCTCAATTCTGCCACGCTGCCCCTGATTTGAATCAAATCGGCACACAGAACCGTCACTCCCGGTGCGGCATGACGACGCTAAACTTGGACAATCGGCATCTGTGGGCCAAAGCTGACACGCCGCGCAGATCGCGAGTGGTTCCACATCACCTCCGGCACGCCGAGACGGTCGATGCGTAAGCCGAGTGGCGATTCAGTCTGCACACGCAGGCGGGATGGCAAGCACGTCGCATTCCGCCTTGCGTAGGACCGCTCCTGCCACGCTTCCTAAAAAGAATTTCGCAAGGCTGCTTCGCCCGTGGGTGCCGACCATGATCAGATCGACCTTCTCTGCATCTGTTGCCCTGAGTATTTCTTCGGCAGTTCCATGAAGTCCTTCGCGCAAGATTTGTCTTAACGACCGCCAGTTGGAGGCCTTAACAAACTCAGTGAGGTCGCGGGTGGCTTGCTTGCGCTCTTCTTTAAGGTAGTCTTCCCGGTCGTCTATCGGCAGCGTGTGTCCCATGGCGAGGCGGGTCGCCGGAGCGTTAAACACATGCAGGATTGATATATCACCCCACTGCGCGATCCCCAGTGCCGCGCAGGCGTTCACCGTCCCCTTTGCGCCGTCGGACAGATCGCTGGTCAGCATGACATGGTGATAAGGCCCCGTCGGCGGCGCATTGACCATAAGCACCGGGCAGGTCACGGAACGGATCGTCCGTTCAGCGGTCGTGCCGACGAACACATCGCGCAACGCGCGCCGCCGATGCGCCCCGATGACCAGAAGATCTGGGGACATTTCTTCAACCGTCCGCACGATCCCGGCAAACGGATCGGCCAGCACGACACGGGTCTGGCATTCAATTCCATCGACAGTTTGCACGGTGTTCTGCAATTCGCGCAGTAATTCAGTTGCAGTGTCGCGTTCAGCGTCAATGATACGTTTTGGTTGGTCATCATCGACCACATGAATAATGTTCAGCGCGACACCAAACTGCCGGGCTAGCAAAGTTGCCCGCCGGAGCGCCCGATCAGAGCGTTCGGAAAAGTCGGTGGCCAGCATGATCTCTTTCATGGATTGCTCCGTCTTGCAGCACAGTTTGTGACCCTCTCATTAAACCATGCAGGCCCAGAGTTCATCTTGATCAAGATCATCTGAAAATCATCAATTTTCGCTATGATAGAGAGAACCAAAGCGAACAGGCAGCTCCGATGACGCATGATACATATCAGATGACAATTTACGCCGCCAACCACCTCGATGCGGTGACCGGAAGCGCCTGATGGAAACGGTCATCCATTCGCCGTTCGCCGAAGTCGCCGTGCTTCTTGTCTTGGCTGCGATCATCGGCATGTTCGGCACCCTGCTACGGCAACCGTTGATCGTCAGCTTCATCGCTGTTGGGCTTATCGCGGGACCGTCCGCGCTTGATGTTGTGCAGTTCGATGCGCAGATCGACCTGCTGTCTGAACTTGGCATCGCTGTGCTTCTTTTTCTCGTCGGCCTCAAACTCGATATGAAGCTCATTCGCTCGCTGGGACAGGTCTCGCTCTTGACCGGCTTGGGGCAGGTTCTGTTTACCTCTGTCTTTGGCTATATGATCGGTCTCTCGCTGGGGTTGGGGGATATCTCCAGCCTCTATATCGCGGTGGCGCTGACCTTTTCCTCGACCATCATCATCGTCAAACTTTTGTCTGACAAGCGTGAGATCGACAGCCTGCACGGGCAGATCGCGCTTGGCTTTCTGATCGTGCAGGATCTCGTGGTTGTTCTCGCGATGATCGTGCTGTCGGCGATAGGCATCGGTTCAGCGACCGAGGGTGGCGGACACGGAGGCGGGTCGGTTCTCCTGGTCCTGACCTCTGGTGTGGCCATGGTTGGCCTCGTCATCCTTTTCGTCCGCTATATCGCCACGCCTCTGACGGAAAGGTTAGCACGGACACCGGAACTGTTGGTCATCTTCGCCATCTCCATGGCCGCAATGTTTGCTGCCATCGGCGAGAGTTTCGGCCTTGGCAAGGAAGTGGGTGGTCTGCTGGCAGGTGTTGCCCTTGCCTCGACTCCTTACCGTGAAACCATCGCCGCCCGGCTGGCTCCGTTGCGCGATTTTCTCCTGCTCTTTTTCTTCATTGCGCTTGGATCTGCGCTGGACCTGTCGTTACTGGGCGCGCATTTGGCAGGGGCTCTGGTCTTTTCGGTCTTCGTTCTGATTGGCAACCCGCTGATCGTTCTGGTGATCATGGGGGCATTGGGGTATCGCAAACGCACAGGCTTTCTGGCGGGTCTCACGGTCGCGCAGATCAGCGAATTTTCCCTTATCTTTGTGGCGATGGGCGTCTCCCTCGGCCATGTGCAGCAAGATGCGCTCGGACTTGTAACCATGGTCGGGCTGGTGACGATTGCGGCCTCCACCTACATGATCACCTATTCGCACAAGCTTTACGCGTTTTTCGAGCCGTTCCTTGGCGTCTTTGAGCGCCGTGGCACTCCGCGTGAACCCTCCGAGGCGGGGGCACATCGCGACGATGGTATAAAGGTGATTGTCTTCGGTCTGGGCCGGTTTGGGACCGCGATCGGGATGCGGCTGAAGAAACGCGGCATCAAGGTACTGGGTGTCGATTTCAACCCGCTGGCCATTCGCCGCTGGCGCGCCCTTGGTCTTGAAACCGAATTCGGCGATGCGACCGACCCAGAGTTTGTTGCCGGGTTGCCACTGCTGCAAGCGCAATGGATCGTCTCTACCTTACCGATCCATCCAACGGGTCTCACCCATGAGGACACGCGCAGCACGCTTATTCAGGTGACGCGCACCTCCGGATTCCGTGGCCGTATCGCGGTTGCCTCGCATCACTCGATTGATACGGACCAATTGTTTGCCTCCGGCGCTGATCTGGTGCTGGAACCTTTTCAGGATGCTGCCGATCGTGCCGTCGACCTGCTCTGCGGTGCTGAACAAGAGGAGCGGACAGAGATACCACGGATCGAGACAGAGGATAAGCAGAGCGCATAGATTGACTGGTCCGTGTTCCCGGAAGTCTTCGCAGACCTGTGCCTGCTTTGCGTGGACGGCATTATGGCGAACTCGGTCCTTGTGCGCAGGCAAATGAAATTCGAAGCGGTTTTTACAGATGTCGACGACAATGACTGAGAGGGCGGGCGGATGACGGATAACATGCACGACAAGACGCATGAAAGCGTACTTGAACGCCTTGGCTCGACACAGGCCGGCCTGAGCACGCAGGAAGCCACCCGCCGTCTGTCAGAATATGGCCCAAACCGTTTACCAGAGCCGCCGAGACGCAATCCGATCCTGCGGTTCCTCGCCCACTTCCACAACGTGCTGATCTACGTTCTGCTTGGGTCTTCGGTGGTTACGGCTCTGCTGGGGCATTGGGTTGATACCGGGGTGATCCTTGCCGTGGTGATCGGCAATGCGATCATCGGTTTTGTGCAAGAGGGTCGAGCCGAGCAGGCGATGGCTGCGATCCGCGAGATGCTCGCGCCGCATTGCGCCGTGCTGCGCGACGGGAAAAGGATCAGTGTCGACGCTGACGTACTTGTGCTGGGTGACATTGTTCTGGTCGAGGCGGGCGACCGGGTGCCTGCCGACCTGCGTCTGATCGAGGCACGCGGGCTCAAGGCTGAGGAAGCAATCCTCACCGGGGAATCCGTACCCGTGGACAAGGCGACCGCGCCAGCATCTGTGGATGCAGGGATTGGCGATCAATCGTCGATGCTGTTCTCCGGCACGCTCATCGCTTCGGGTACGGGGCGCGGAGTGGTCACTGCCACCGGTGGTGACAGCCAGATTGGTCAGATCAGCGGCATGCTCGGCAAAATCCAGACGCTGACCACTCCGCTCGTAGAGCAGATGGATTTGTTCGCGCGCTGGCTGACTGTGTTCATCCTGATCGTGGCAGCTTCGCTCCTGACCTACGGATATTTCGTGGGGCACATGCAATTCCGCGAACTTTTCATGGCAATTGTCGGCCTCTCTGTTGCGGCCGTGCCCGAAGGGTTGCCTGCGGTTCTGACAATCACTCTCGCGGTCGGCGTGACGGCGATGGCGCGGCGCAATGCGATCATCCGCCGCCTGCCTGCGATTGAAACACTGGGCTCGGTGTCGGTGATCTGCTCGGACAAGACCGGTACGCTCACGCGCAACGAAATGATGGTGGTGGCACTGGCAGCGACGGGGTGTGTTTTCTCGGTAAGTGGAAGCGGCTACGCACCGCATGGATCGTTGCGCTGGCGCGATGCTGATACGGACGCCAGTGAACATTCAGTGTTGTCTGAGTTTGCTCGGGTCGCAGCGCTCTGTAATGATGCCATGTTGCACACCCATGGTGACGACTGGCGGGTCGAGGGCGATCCAATGGAAGGTGCGCTATCGGCATTGGCTGGGAAGATTACGGGCGATGGGCACAAGTCGTTTGAAGACTGGGCGCGTATTGATGCGATCCCGTTCGATGCGGCGCATCGCTACATGGCGACGCTTGACCGTGATCCTGGTGGCAAAGGGTTTGTCCATGTCAAAGGCGCGCCAGAGGCCGTGTTGAAGCTTTGCGCCGACCAGCGCGGTGAAGCAGGCGCGACATTGCCGCTTGAAGAGCCCTTTTGGCATGCCAAGGTCGAAGAACTTGCAGCAAAGGGACAACGGGTGATTGCCGTCGCCACATGCACGGCACCCGCAGAACAGACCGACCTCACCGCTGAATGTCTTGACGGGAAGCTCAGCCTGATTGGTCTGATCGGGCTTATCGACCCACCCCGTCCCGAGGCCATCGCAGCTGTTGCGGACTGTCATGCCGCCGGAATCCGGGTCAAGATGATCACTGGCGATCATGCTGCCACTGCGCGCGCCATTGCCGGAATGATCGGGCTCAAGAACAGCGCGCGGGTGTTGAGCGGTGCCGACCTGGAGGCCATGGACGACGCTCTTCTGACAGAGGCTGCGGTCGCCACAGATATATTTGCCCGCACCTCTCCTGCGGACAAGCTGCGCCTCGTCACCGCGTTGCAGGCCCGAGGGCTGACGGTGGCGATGACCGGCGACGGGGTAAACGATGCGCCCGCCCTCAAACGTGCGGATGCCGGGATCGCCATGGGTCTCAAGGGCAGCGAAGCCGCGAAGGAGGCCGCTGATCTGGTATTGGCCGATGACAATTTTGCCTCCATCGCTGCAGCGGTGCGAGAGGGACGTACGGTCTACGACAATATCAAGAAAGTGATCAGTTGGACCCTGCCCACAAATGCAGGCGAGGCGATGACAATCATAGTGGCATTGTTCGCCGGGATGGCATTGCCGATCACGGCCGTTCAGATTCTTTGGATTAACCTTATCACAGGCGTAACCCTTGGTCTGGCACTCGCGTTTGAGCCATCGGAGCCCGGCACCATGCGCCGCCCGCCCCGTGCGCGAGGCGAACCGCTTTTGACTGGCACGCTGATCTGGCAGATTGTCCTGGTCTCAATGCTGATCTTGATGGCAGTCTTCGGCATGTATTTTTACGCGATCGACAAGGGCTATCCGATCCCTCTCGCGCAGACCATCGCTATGAACACCCTCGTCGTGCTTCAGATCTTCTATCTGTTCTTCATCCGCAACATCTACAGCACCTCGCTTACCTGGGTAGCAGCCAAGGGTACACCGGTCGTTTGGACCTGCGTAATCGCGGTAACTGCGGCGCAGTTCGGCATCACCTACCTGCCGCCGCTTCAGGCCGTCTTCGGCACCGACGCCGTGCCCCTTTTGGATGGAATACTGATCATTGCGATTGGTAGCGCCTTCTTCGCGCTGATCGAAACAGAGAAACAAATTCGGCTTGCCTTGCTGCCGGGTCATACAGATCAGAAAGCCTGACAGGATATCGGAAACCAAGTCGACGCACAGAATGAAAGTCCAAAGCCCTCTTGGGTGAGATTTGCCGACAGAACCCTCGCATCGCTCAAGCGCGGTCGAGTTGTCGTCATTATTACGGCAGGTTCCGCCCGTGGCTGAGCGTGCCCTGTTTGACAGTGAAGATCTGATTTGACTCGATAGGTCTCCAGTCAGTCTGCGTCCCGTCCGGCCAGACCAACCGCACCTCTGCTGTTTCGACAGCACCCAAACCGAAGTGGTGCAGACCGAGGTGGCCGCTTGCATGACCGCCGCCAATCGTGATTTCGCGTGTGTGTGTCCGGTCTTCGGTACGCACCTCGATGAAGCCACCAACAGCCTGTGTATTTGGTTCAGTGCCTTGCACTGCGACCAGCAGCCAGTTGCCGCCAGCCGTGACATTTTCGAACACTTCCATCGGGGCGCGGCGATTGATCACGGCGAGATCGAGTTGCCCGTCATTGTTGAAATCTGCCAGCGCCGCACCACGGGATCGGGCCATTGAGGCAATGCCTGCAACATTTGCACTTTCGACAAATCGTCCGTCATCGAGTTGCAAAAGAAGCGTGTTGGGATCCTGCATGGCAGCGTCCGGCATCTGCTCAACGTTGCCTTTCGCGACGAAAATATCGTCCAACCCGTCGGTATTCACATCCCCAAAGGCCGCGTGCCACCCGGTCGAGGGACGTCCGTCTCCGCCAATATGCGGTCTGTGGGCCGTGGTGCCTCGCTCATAGGTCGCATCACGCCAGGTGGGACCACCCGTTCCCGGATCAAAGACCTGAAATTTTTGGTCTCCCATCGAGGTGAGATAGACCTCCGGAAATCCATCACCGGTCACATCACGCGACGCGATGCCCATGCCCCAAAGCGCATACGGCTTCCAGCCTTCGTCAGCGGTGTAAAGTCGTGGTGTGTCCTCCATCGCCCACATCTGTTCCTGACCACCGCGCACATAGTAATGGCGGTCATTTGACACGCGCAAATCGGCGCGGCCCGTCCGGGTCCAATCTGAAAACAACATCGACAGGGCGCAATAGCCGGGGCGCAGCTCGGTCGGGGCTGAATAGGTGTTGCCCTCTGGGCGATACAGCAACGTGTCGTCACAAGCCTCGAACGGCCCATCGGGATCGTTGCGGTCGACATAGGTGCCAAAGGCAAGAGTGGGCAATGATTGCCCCGTCTCCCATGTCGCTGAAAAAGCCGTGGTCCAATGATCGCCAGACGAAAACCCCAAGGCCGATTCAAAGGGTCGGAATGTGCAATCCCCTTGTCCTTGCATCAAGACATCAGGTCCAACCCGCAATATTGCCAGGTCCAGTATGCCGTCGCTGTCCAGATCGATTGGGTATGCCCCAGTCACACCGCCAAGTGCCAATGCCTCGGGTGTATCCGCCTCGAAAGATACACCATCCGTGGACCGGTTGCGAAAGAGTGTCGAGGTATTTGCGCCGCCAGCCGCATAGAGCTCAGGCAAGCGGTCCCCGTCGCAGTCAAACGACGCCACGCCACCGCCGACAAAATGCTCCCAACCACCGTCGTACACATGCGGGGCGATGTCGATTGCCTTGAAACGCGGTTGGGCAGGCTCGGCCTGACTTGAATACGGTGTAGCGAAACCGGCCAGCACAAAGATCCAGGCTTTAGGCTGCATCCGATGTCCCCCGCTCTCGAATCTTAAGGATCGAAACCATCTCGATCCCATGCGCCGCCGCACCTTTGGCCCACATGCTCTCATCGAGATTGCGTACAGTCAAACCGGGAAGGGGCGCATCCACCTGGACGGTGTTGGAACGCAACGCCTCGAACATGATTTCGGGGTAGGGAGAATCGAATGGCGGGCGCGAACGCGCGACAACGATGTGTTCAGGATCAAATAGATTGACCAGATTTGCCAAGGCAACACCCAATATTTGTGAGGCACGTTTCAGAACTTGATGCGCCAAGGCATCTCCCTCGCGTGCCGCGTCGACAATTTCGGCGATTGATTTGGGGGCGTCGCTCTGACGTCCTGTCGACGCATCGCGCACCATGGCGTAGTCGCCAACATAGGCTTCCAGACAACCACGTTGCCCGCATTGGCACACCGCTCCATCGATCTGTACCTTTGCGTGGCCGAACTCGGCACCACAGCCACGCTCACCACGATACAATTCGCCGTCCAGAACGATCCCCATGCCGACCCCGTGTTCAACGGTTACGACAAGAAAATTGCGCAATCCGCGGCCCGCACCAAACAGATGCTCGGCTTTGGCCACGAGGTTTGCGTCATTGTCGATAAACGTCGGACAGGGCAAGTTCTCTCGAAACAAGGGATTAAAGTTCACGTTGCGTTCAAGTACCGAGGACGACCAATGCATGAAACCAGTCTGTCCATTCACAAAGCCGGGCATCCCCAAGGCCAGACCTGCGATCAACGCAATATCGACACCAAGGTGGTCGCAAGCCGCGACAAGCGCTGCGCGAACGGCAAGCACAAGTTCCCTTGCCGGCATACGCGACACGGAAAGCGGTGCTGCAAACGTGCCAATCTCGTCGCCTGTGAAATCGGCAATTACGACAAGTATGGCATGGCGCGAAATCTTCATTCCGGCGATAAGAAAAGCCGCGCCGTTGATTTGAAGCATCACGCGCGGGCGGCCTCGCTGCACCGTTCCTGAAGGGGCGCGCTCGACTTCGCAGATCAGCCCGGCCTCAAGCAATCCACCACAGGCGGACGTCACGGTCGCCGGGCTGCTTTCGAGCGCTCTGGCGATATCGGTACGGGAAATTTCGCGGTTGGCACGAATGCACTTCAGCACGCGCATCCGTGTCGCGTCGCGGGCGTCCAATCCCTGTTGTTCAAGCCAATCCATCGACATCCTGTCTTGATTACTTTGCCTTTCCCGCGAATCCCAATATTTTTTGACATGTGTGGAAAAATTAATTTTAGTCGGCGAAATAATTCTGCATGATAGGAATGTCAGCGCCGATTCGAGGTGGAACCTGTGGCGCCAAGACGCAAAAAACGAATGGGAGGACTTCAATGAAACTTATTGCCACCACTGCGATCGCCATGATGCTGAGCAGCGCCGCCTTCGCTCAGACCGTCGGTGTGAGCTGGTCGAACTTCCAGGAAGAGCGTTGGAAGACGGATGAAGCGGCTATCGTCGCAGCGATTGAAGCGGCAGGTGCCGAATACATTTCGGCGGATGCACAATCGTCCTCATCCAAGCAGCTGTCCGATGTGGAAAGCCTTGTCGCTCAGGGTGCAGACGTGCTCGTAATCCTTGCACAGGATACCCAGGCGATCATTCCGGCTGTCGATGCGGCTGCAAATGAAGGCATCCCCGTCATCGCCTATGACCGCCTGATCGAAGACTCGCGCGCCTTTTATCTGACGTTCGACAACATCGAAGTGGGTCGTATGCAAGCCCGCGCGGTCTTGGCTGTCCAGCCGACCGGAAACTATGTCATGATCAAAGGCTCGCCGACCGATCCGAACGCGGATTTCCTGCGCGGCGGACAACAAGAAGTGCTGCAAGCGGCCATTGACTCCGGTGACATCACCATCGTCGATGAAGCGTATACCGATGGATGGCTTCCGGCCAACGCGCAGCGCAACATGGAACAGATCCTGACCGCCAATGACAACAACGTCGATGCGGTCGTGGCCTCGAACGACGGCACGGCCGGCGGTGTTGTGGCTGCGCTGACGGCACAGGGCATGGATGGAATTCCGGTCTCTGGTCAGGATGGCGATCATGCGGCCCTGAACCGTGTCGCCAAAGGGACGCAAACAGTGTCTGTCTGGAAAGATGCCCGTGACCTCGGCTCTGCGGCTGGCGAGATAGCCGTCGCGCTTGCTGGCGGTACCGACATGGCCGACATTGAAGGTGCACAGGAATGGACCTCGCCGGCCGGCACGACGATGACTGCCAGATTCCTCGAACCCGTACCGGTGACGGCAGACAATCTGTCGGCCGTTGTGGACGCGGGCTGGATCGAACAGGATGCGCTCTGCCAAGGTGTCACCGACGGCCCCGCGCCTTGTAACTGATCCAATCAACGGAACTCGCGCGATCCCCGCCAGTACAGTGGGGGTCGCATAATTCCTTTCCAATATCCGAGGTCACCATGGCAGAGGCCAGCGAGACCGGCACGTCGACAGGGCGTAAGAGCATTTTCAAGACACTTGAATTCGACACCCGGCTTCTGGGTATGATCGGTGCGTTCATTCTGGTGTGCATTGTGTTCAACATCCTGACAGACGGCCGCTTTCTTACCCCACGCAATATATTCAATCTGACGATCCAAACCGTTTCTGTAGCGATCATGGCCACCGGCATGGTCTTTGTGATCGTCACCCGACATATTGATCTGAGTGTAGGCGCACTGCTTGCGACCTGTTCTGCCATCATGGCGATGACGCAGACGCAAATCCTGCCTGGACTGGGGCTGGAATACGGCAGCGCGCTTATTGCGCCCCTGGCAATCGTCGTTGGTCTTGTGGCAGGCGGTCTCATCGGCGCGTTTCACGGCTGGATGATCGGGTACCTGACGATCCCCGCATTCATCGTGACATTGGGCGGATTCCTCGTCTGGCGAAACGTCGCGTGGTATCTGACAAACGGGCAGACCATCGGTCCGCTTGACGAAAACTTTCAGATGCTTGGCGGCATCGGCGGAACGATGGGCGAAACCGCAAGCTGGATCGTCGGAATCCTTGCTGTCGCCGCTGCATGCTATGCGATCTGGCAAGCGCGCCGCGCTCGTATCTCGCATCAATTTCCAGTCAAGCCTGTTTGGGCAGAAGGTCTGCTCATGGCGATTTCAGCGGTTCTGATCCTTGCCTTTGTCGCAACTCTCAACGCCTACCAAGTGCCGTCCCGCGTGCTTGCCCGCAGCTTTGAAGACCGCGGCGAAGTCATGCCCGAAGGATTCACCCAAGGCTATGGTATTCCCTTTTCGGTGCTACTGCTTATCGCCGTCGCTGTGGTCATGACGCTGGTTGCGCGGCGCACGCGCCTTGGCCGCTATATCTTTGCAACGGGTGGCAACCCTGACGCGGCCGAACTTTCGGGCATCAATACCCGGCTCCTGACGGTAAAGGTCTTCGCCATCATGGGCGTGCTCTGCGCCCTGGCCGGTCTTGTCGCCTCGGCACGCCTGTCGTTCCACTCGAACGACATCGGCACGCTGGACGAATTGCGCGTGATCGCCGCGGCCGTGATCGGCGGTACAGCGCTCGCCGGTGGACTTGGAACGATTTACGGTGCCATTCTTGGTGCGCTGATCATGCAAACGTTGCAATCAGGCATGGCTATGGTCGGTGTCGATGCGCCGTTTCAGAACATCGTCGTGGGTGGCGTCCTCGTGTTTGCCGTGTTCATCGACATTCTCTATCGCAAACGGACAGGAGAGGGCTGATGGTTGACAGAACTGGAACCCCGCTTGTCGAGATGCGCGACATCTCGGTGTCCTTCGGAGGGATCAAGGCGGTCGATCATGTGACTGTCGATCTTCACCCTGGAGAGGTTGTCGGCCTTCTTGGTCACAACGGGGCGGGAAAATCGACGCTGATCAAATGCCTGTCTGGCGCCTACAAGATGGATGCCGGCGAAATCCGGATCGACGGAGAACTTGTCGATATCCAGAACCCGCGGGACGCGCGCAAACACAACATCGAGACGATCTACCAGACGCTTGCGTTGGCGGATAATCTGGATGCGGCGTCGAACCTGTTTCTCGGCCGCGAGCTTGTGACCCCTTTGGGCTTTGTCAACGACGCTCAGATGGAGGCGGAAACGCGCAAGATCATGGGGCGTCTCAATTCGAACTTCAAAAAGTTCAAAGACCCGGTGAAGGCACTTTCAGGCGGGCAACGCCAGTCGGTGGCAATCGCCCGCGCCGTCTATTTCAACGCACGCATCCTGATCATGGACGAACCGACAGCCGCACTTGGACCGCAGGAAACACAGATGGTCGCCGAGTTGATACAACAACTCAAGGAACAGGGCATCGGCATTTTCCTGATCGAACATGATGTGCACAGCGTCATGGATCTCTGCGACAGGGCGTCGGTCATGAAAAATGGTCAGCTTGTCGGCACGGTCAACGTGGACGAAGTGACGGACGAAGACATCCTGTCGATGATCATTCTGGGCAAGAAACCCGAAACCGCCGCCGCCTGACCCGAGCGCCATTCCGAAACAGTCAACGGCACCCGGCAAATCCGGGTGGCCTGACATATCACGACAAGGACCAACACGATGAGCACAGGCTTTTTCGACGGTATTCCCGCCATTGCCTACGAGGGGCCGGACAGCACGAACCCGTTGGCCTTTCATCACTACAACCCTGATGAAATGATCATGGGCAAATCGATGGCGGATCATCTTCGTTTCGCCGTGGCCTATTGGCATTCCTTCGCGTGGGAGGGCGGCGATCCGTTCGGCGGTCCGACATTCATCCGACCGTGGCACCCACAGGACGACATGGGTCGGGCGAAAATGAAAGCCGACGTTGCATTCGAGATGTTCGATATTCTGAACGTCCCGTTCTTCTGCTGGCATGATCTGGATCTCCGACCGGATCAGGGGGACTTTGCGGGCAACCTCTCGACCCTGAACGAAATCACCGATTACATCGGCGAAAAGATGGACGGTTCCGGGACAAAGCTGCTCTGGGGGACCGCCAACATGTTCAGCCACCGGCGCTGGATGGCGGGCGCGTCGACCAATCCCGATCCGGATGTCTTCGCTTTTGCGGCGGCCACTGTGAAATCCTGCATGGACGCAACCCACAAACTGGATGGCCAGAACTATGTTCTCTGGGGCGGGCGCGAAGGCTATGAAACGCTGCTCAATACCGACCTGAGCCAAGAGCTTGACCACATGGGACGCTTCCTGAGCATGGTGGTGGAGTACAAGCACAAGATCGGCTTCGAGGGGCAGATCCTCGTGGAGCCGAAACCGCAGGAGCCATCGAAGCACCAGTACGACTTCGATGTGGCCACCTGCATCGGATTTCTGCGAAAATATGGGCTCGAAAATGAAGTGAAGCTGAATATCGAACAGGGCCACGCCATTCTTGCCGGTCATTCGTTCGAACATGAACTGGCGCTTGCAGCAAGCGAAGGGATGCTCGGCTCCATCGACATGAACCGCAACGATTATCAATCCGGGTGGGACACGGATCAATTCCCCAACAACACGCCCGAAGTTGCGTTGGCGTATTATCACGTTCTGAAGTCAGGTGGCTTTTCCAAGGGCGGCACCAACTTCGATGCCAAGCTGCGCCGCCAGTCGATTGATGCAGAAGACCTTATTGCGGCGCATGTGGGCGGTATGGACATCTGCGCCCGTGGCCTGAAAGCCGCTGCAACGATGATCGAGGATGGCGGCTTGGACACCGCCATGTCCGAACGATACGCCGGTTGGGAAGCTCCAGAGGCACAGGCAATGCTGACAAGCGACCTCGCCGCGATCGCGCAGCGCGTTCAGGATGAGACCATCAATCCCGAGCCTCGCTCCGGGCGTCAGGAACAATTGGAAAACTACGTCAACCGCTTCGTATAAATTCCCGATCAGAAGGACGTGGGTATGTATCTTGGACTGGACCTTGGCACTTCTGGTCTGCGGGCCATCCTGACAGATGTGGGTGGAAACGTTCTGGCCGAGGCAGACGCGGCGTTCGACGTTCACCATCCCCACGCCGGATGGTCGGAACAGAATCCCGCCGACTGGGTAAACGCATGTGCGGCGACCGTGGCCAAAATCCGGTCAATCGCGCCCGACGCCTTTGCGGCGCTCAAGGGGATCGGACTGTCCGGCCACATGCACGGCGCGACTCTCATCGATGCGGATGACAGGGTTTTGCGACCCTGCATGTTGTGGAACGACACCCGTTCGATTCACGAAGCCGCAGCGCTGGATGCCTTACCGGGCATGCGCGACATCACTGGCAACATTGTCTTTCCGGGGTTCACCGCACCCAAGCTGGGTTGGGTAGAGGCCAATGAGCCGGACATTTTCGACAAGGTTGCCAAGGTTCTGTTGCCGAAAGATTACCTGCGTCTCTGGCTCACAGGTGAACACATTTCAGACCTCTCGGACAGTGCGGGCACAGCCTGGCTTGATGTCGGTGCACGACAGTGGTCACAGGTGGCTCTGGACCACGGTCACATGCGCCGTGACCAGATGCCGGACTTGGTCGAAGGGTCTGCGATTGGCGGGCAGCTTCGTTCGGAACTGGCGACGGACTGGGGCCTGTCGGGTACGATCGTTGTGGCAGGCGGCGCAGGAGACAATGCTGCCGCAGCCTGTGGGATCGGCGCTCTTGGCGAAGGCACGGGCTTTGTCTCGCTCGGGACGTCGGGCGTGCTGATGGCAGGCCGCGATCAATACGCGCCAAAACCGGCCTCAGCGGTGCACAGCTTTTGCCACGCAGTTCCCGGTCGATGGTATCAAATGGGGGTCATCCTGGCCGCAACAGATAGCCTGAACTGGCTTGCCCATGCCTTGGATAAAAGCCCGGCCGATCTTTCGTCCGCGCTGCCCGACAAGGCCACGGGGTGCTCTGCGGCGCTCTTTTTGCCCTATCTGTCGGGCGAACGGACCCCGCATAACGACAGCACCATTCGCGGCGCATTCATCGGCCTTGATATCAACATGGATCGCACAGACCTGACCCGCGCCGTGATGGAGGGCGTGGCCTTTGCCTTGCGTGACAGCTTGGATGCGCTGAAAAGCACCGGGGCCAGCTTTGACACACTTTTCGCAATTGGCGGCGGTGCTAGGTCGCGGTTCTGGCTCACGACCCTGGCCAACACCCTGGACGTGCCACTCTCCCTGCCGGCCGGGAGCGAATTGGGGGCTGCGAAAGGAGCCGCGCGTCTGGCCATCTGCGCACACTCCGGACAGGATCCCGCCGATGTTATGGTCCAGCCCGGAACGGCCGAAGTGATCGAGCCACAGGCCGATCTGCGCGGCTCTTATGAAGATGCCTATGAGCGTTACAAGGCGGTCTATCCCGCGCTTTCGGCGCTCAGATGATCCGCATTTGCTCCGCCATCCTGTCTGTCTGGGTAAGCTCAACCGCCGTCGCACAAGACCTGGGCCCCCGTCCGGTTTTCCCGGAACCCCAGTCGGGTCGCATAGAACTTGGTTGGCTCTTGTTCTATGATCCAATCATTTCGGGAAATAAATCAGTCAGTTGCGCGACGTGTCACCATCCGGAATTTGGCACGTCCGATGGTGTTTCCCTCGCCATCGGCGATGGCGGCATGGGACTTGGTCCTGACCGCAAGCCAGACCCCGAGAACCCGCCCGAACAGCGCATTCCCCGTAACGCGCCGGGTCTGTGGAACTTGGGCGCAACCGAATTCACCCGCTTTTTTCACGATGGGCGCCTGGAGCTCGATCCTGCCAAACCCAACGGCATTCGCACTCCGCTGGGCAGCGATATGCTATCCGGCTTTGACTCACCTCTCGCGGCACAAGCCATGTTTCCGGTTTTATCGGGGGACGAGATGGCCGGACACTTGTCAGAAAACGATATCAGCCGCTCAGTCCGCCAAGGCTTGCTGTCCCAGCCCGGCGGCGCATGGGAAAAAATCGCATCCCGCGTTTCTGATATTCCCGAATACAAAGAGCGGTTTGCCGGGGCGCTGCCGGGTGCGGACATCACGTTTGCCAATATCGCAAATGTCATCGCTGACTTCATTGCCTTCGAATGGCGCGCGGACAATGCGCTTTTTGACCGAGCAATGAAGGGCGATGCCGTTTTAAACCCGAAGGCCTCACTGGGCATGAGCCTATTTTACGAAAAGGCCGGCTGTTCGTCGTGCCATTCCGGATGGCTGCAAACGGACCATGCGTTTCATGCGATTGCCCTCCCGCAATTCGGCCCCGGCAAAGCCGCCCGTTTTGAAGCCCATGCGCGGGATGATGGGAGGAAGCGTGTCACGGGCGATATTGCAGATGCCTTTGCCTTCCGCACACCCAGTTTGCGCAACGTGACCCTGACTGCACCCTACGGTCACAACGGGGCGTATGCGACGCTCGAATCCATGGTGCGTCACCACCTTGATCCGGTGACATCGCTGAAATCCTATACTCTGGATCAGGCCATTCTACCTTCGCTGCCGAACGCCGATGACACGCGCATCATCGCCAATTCGTCAGAGATCGAAGCCATCGCTGCAGCCAACGACCTGGCTCCAAGATCGTTGACCGATGCGGAAGTCGACGCGCTCATTTCCTTTTTGGAGACACTGGAAGACCCAGCGGAACGCCTCGGCATCCCCGAAGCAGTACCCAGTGGCCTACCGGTAGTCGGGCGCTGAGGAGTGGTGCATCGAAGGCACGAACCCTCCAAGTCTTGTCCGGTCCTCTTGAGTACCTCACCTAGCATTTATTGGTTTTGCCTTCGATAGATGGGGTCGGTTCCGTTAAGTCCATTCAGCCATGAGAGCTTCGCGCCACCGACGCGGAATCAATGCAAGGAGGAGGAGCGGGTGGACCAATGACCGGGCCGCATGGGCGCGGATGGCTTTCCGGTGCTGGCCCTGCCTCGGATTTACTCGGCCGAAATGTCCAGCAGGATCTTGCCAATATGCGCAGAGCTTTCCATCAATTCATGCGCGTCCGAGGCAGCCTGCAACTCGAAGACGCTATCAATGACCGGCGCGATCTGGCCACTCTCCAGCGCTGGCCAGACGTGCTTCTCCAGTTGCTGCGCAATTTCGAATTTGGCCAGGTCAGATTGCGGCCGCAAGGTTGAGCCGGTGATCGTAAGTCTGCGCATCATCAGGGGGGCGAAGTTTATCTCAGCCTTGGGGCCGGTCAGGAACGCGATCTGGACCAGTCTTCCATCTTCCGCGAGTGCGCGCAAATTGCGCTTTATGTAGTCGCCCCCAACCATATCGAGGATCACATCGGCGCCGCCCGCATCGGTCACGACCTTGACGAAATCCTCGTTCCGGTAGTTGATCGCGCGGGTTGCGCCCAGCTTTTCGCAGGCGGCACATTTTTCAGCGGACCCTGCAGTGGCAAAGACCCGAGCGCCGAACAGCCGTGCCAGTTGAATGGCGGTTGTCCCAATGCCAGAGGAGCCGCCGTGAACGAGGAAGGTCTCGTCCTTTTTCAGGGCACCACGCATGAAAACGTTTGACCAGACAGTGAAGAACGTCTCAGGCAGACCCGCAGCATCGCGCAAGGACATTGCGTCGGGAACAGGCAGAACCTGCCCGTGATGCGTGGTGGCATATTCGGCATAGCTGCCACCGGGAAACAATGCACAGACGCGATCGCCGGGTTTCCAGCGCGACACCTGCGCGCCAACGGCGACCACAATCCCGGATCCTTCCAGACCGGGCAGGTCCGATGCCCCTTTGGGCGGATCATAAGCCCCCGCACGCTGCAAGGCGTCTGGTCTGTTGACCCCGGCATGGGACAGTTTGATCAGCACCTCGTCTGCGCGCGGGGCGGGCAAGGGGCGGATCGCAGGTTTCAACACCTCCGGGCCGCCGGGGCATGTGATCTCGATCACCTGCATGGTTTCGGGCAAGCTCATTGGTCGTCTCCTCTTTTGCTTTCGAGATATGTCCGGTGGTCTGGGCTGGAACGCGCTTTCATGCGGCCATGAGTTTGGCCATCATATGGGGCAGCAGTCCGCCGCGTGACAGGATGTGAACCTCGCTCTCAGACGCGATCTGCGCGATCAGGACAAACTGGTGCGGGCTGCCGCCGGGCAAGTCGTGGTGCAAGATCACCTCGCAATGCGCATGCAGCCCAGAACGCGGCATCTCCAGTGCGAACACGGTGTCATCCGTCACACCGAGGTCATGGCGCGTCATCCCCACGGGAAAGGTCAGCGGTAGTATTCCCATACCCACAAGGTTGGTGCGGTGAATGCGCTCGAAACTTTCGGCAAGAACTGCGCGCACCCCCATCAGCGTCAGCCCCTTGGCCGCCCAGTCACGCGATGACCCCTGCCCATAATTTCGACCGGCAATAATGATCAGCGGCGTTCCCATCTGGCGGTAGCTTTCGCAAACCTCGTAAACGGTCATGACACGACCAGATGGCGCATGACGCGCGTGATTGCCGCGCGTTCCAGTGACCAACTCGTTGTTCAGCAGGGAGTTGTCGAACATGCCGCGCAGACAGATCTCGGGGTTGCCGCGGCGGGTGCCGAAATTTCCAAGCCGTCCGGGGTCGGTGCCCTGATCTTGCAAATACCGACCTGCCGGGCTGTCTGTGCGAATTGCCCCATTGGGAGAGATATGATCTGTGGTGATCGCATCCCCCAGCATCAGAAGCGGTCTTATGCCATCAATCCGCCCGTTCTCGGGACGGCCGACGTCCAGAACTGCATCCAGCGTCGGAAAGGGCGAGGGCCGGATGAAGCTGCTGGTGTCATCCCAAGGGAACCTCACTCCTTGGGGCGCTTTCAGAGCATCCCAGGCGTCGGTTGTTTCCATGCCGGATGCGTAGCATTTTTGGAACCTCTCGGCCGTGACATATTGCGCAACAAGGGCCGATATTTCCGCCGCATCGGGCCAGATATCCGCGAGGAAAACCGGGTTTCCGTCAGGGTCGGTGCCAAGTGACGCGGAGGTTAGATCGCGTGTCACGCTTCCTGCAAGTGCGGCCGCGATCACCAACGGTGGCGATGCGAGATAGGCGCCCTTTGTCTGCGGATGAATGCGCCCTTCAAAGTTGCGATTTCCCGACAATACCCCGACGGTACAAAGGGTGTCCCGCTCTATCCGGGCCTGAATATCTGGCGCGAGCGGGCCGGAATTGCCGTTGCAGGTGGCACAGCCATAACCGACATTGTGGAAGCCCAGTGCTTCCAGATCCGCCATCAGTCCTGCATCGGTCAGGTAATCTGTGACCACGCGTGAACCGGGCGTGAGCGAGGTTTTTACCCATGGGCGTGGCGACAATCCCGCCGCGCGGGCTTTGCGTGCCAACAGGCCGGCGGCGATCATGACCTCCGGGTTCGAGGTGTTGGTGCAACTGGTGATCGCGGCAATGACAACGGCGCCATGATCCAGAGACCCGCTGTCGCTTGCGGTAGCTTCGGGCGCGATCTCGCGCATTCTTTCGTCAAAGCTGGAGGGCACATCGCATAGGGCAACGCGCTGGTCAGGGCGGGTGGGTCCGGCCATGCTTGGAACAACTTGTGACAGGTCGAAGATATGTTCTTCGTCAAAATCCAGGGTAACCGTGTCGACCGTCTCGGGGTCTTGCCACAGGCCCTGCGCCTGCGCATAGGCCCGCACCCGCGCCAGATGCCGTGCATCGCGCCCAGTCATGCGCAGGTATTCCAGCGTCAGCCCATCAATGGGGAACCAGGCACAGGTTGCGCCGTATTCGGGGGCCATATTGGCAATCGTAGCACGGTCTGCCAAAGGCAACTGGCTGACGCCCGCTCCGTGAAATTCCAGAAAAGCACCGACCACGCCCACGGCGCGCAGCTTTTCCGCCACATGCAGCACCAAGTCGGTTGCGGTTGTTCCGGCGGGTCTGACCCCGGTCAGGCGTATGCCAACAATCCGAGGCGCACCCATCTCCAGAGGTGTCCCAAGCATGGCCGTTTCTGCCTCTATGCCACCAACGCCCCAGCCCAGAACTCCCAAGGCATTGACCATCGTGGTGTGGCTATCGGTTCCGATCATGGTGTCGGGGCGAGCCAGCCTTGTGTCGGGGTTCAGGGTCACAACATGGCTTAGCCATTCCAGGTTGACCTGATGCATGATCCCGCGACCGGGCGGAATGACGCGAAACCTGCTGAAGCTTTGTTGACACCACTTGATGAAAGCAAACCGCTCTGCGTTGCGTTCGAATTCGGCCTGCTGGTTGCGCGCGTAGGCCTCGGGATTGCCCGAGAACAACACGTTCAGGGAGTGATCGACAACGAAATCCACCGGGATGGCAGGGTCCAGCAACACCGGGTCACGGCCTTGTTCGGCCAGTGCATCGCGCATCGAAGCCATGTCGGTCATCAGCGGGATACCCATGAAATCCTGCAAAAGCGCGCGACCGGGCGCGAATGAGACAGGCAGCGTTGGCGCGCGCGTGATCAGGGCGCTGATCTGGGCGCGCGCCTGAGGGGCGGGCAGGCGGAACAGGATGTCCTCTGCCATCACCTTCAGCGTGCGCGGCAGCCGCGAGATGGACCCGAATCCAGCCGCTTCCGCAGCCTCAAGACTGAGATAGCTCATCGGTTCTGACACACCGTGCAGCTTGGCAACAAATTCGGGGTTGGCGGGGAGGGCATAGGTCACGGCGTCATCCTTTGTCTTTCGGCAGGCGGGGCAGGATTGTCCAACGATAGAGCGGTGCCGCAAGCAGGTTGCCCAACAGTCCGCGCGTTACCTGGTATGCGGCCACAAGCGCCGCATCGGCGGCTACGATCTGCGCAGTCAGAACCATTTCGGCGGTTCCCCCCGTGGCAAAACCCATGAGCAGTTCCGGAAGCGCCAGCCCGGTCAGATCAGCAGCCAGCGCTGCCAGCCCCAGCATCAGCGCGCCATGCGCCAAGATGACCGGAATACCCCCCGCCAGCGCACGCGGCAGACGTTTTAGCGTTTGCCTGCGAAACCGTGCGCCAAGGCTGAGGCCCAGTGCGATTTGTGCCATGGCCAGCAGGATAGCGGGTTCGCGCGCGGCCAGAGCTCCGCTGGCCGACAGCAGAGCCAATACCACCATTGGCGCAACCACAAAGGCAGAGGGCAGGCCCAATCGGTTGCCCGCATATGCTGCGCCCAACCCCGCGAGCAGTGCGATCAGCAAGCTTCTGTCCCAACTGCCCGCGCTTGCATGCGCATCAAGCGTTGTCGGGCTGAGCGTGACGATCAGCAGCGGCACCAACACTACGATGAAACAGACCCGCAAGGTGTGAAACAGTGCGACCGCGCCCGCATCGGCCCCATGACGGGCGGCAAGATCGGCCATTTCTGATATTCCGGCCGGAACCATCGCGAAAAAGGCCGTGCGCAAGTCCAACTGACCCGCACGGGCAACGACCGGCGCGAACAACCGCCCGACCGCAATGGATATCAGCGCGCCAGCCAGGATTGTCGGTAAATGCGGGCCAATGCGGCCAACCACCTCGGGTGGGACGCTTAGTCCAACCGCTGTTCCCACGATCACCTGCCCAGTGCGATACAGCTTGCGCGGCACTGTGATGGGAAAGCGCAGCCCCAGAACCATCGTCACGAGCATGGACCCGATAAGCCAGGCCAGTGGAATGTGGGCCTGCTGCGCCACCCACCCACCGCCGGCGGCAAGCAGCGCCGTAACACCAAAGCGGATTTTCAGATGCATGGACATACGTTTCCAGACTGGCCCGGTCGGGCGCATGGGGCAGGGCGGGTTTGGGCGTTCTCGGGGCGTGGGCTGTGCGGCGTCCTCGCGTCCTAGCGCCGAAGCCGTCCGAGCAACGGCGAAGCGGTAACAATGATCGCCCCCAGCAACAGCACAATCGCAACCGGGCGCGAAACGAGGAACAGAAGATTGTCATTGGCGATGATCATGGCGCGTCGCAGGTTCGATTCCATCATGTAGCCGAGCACAAGCGCCAGCACGATCGGGGCGGGATGAATGTCGATCTTGCGCAGTAGATACCCGATAATCCCGAAAACGACGGTGACCAGCACCTCGAACGAGTTGTTGGAAGACGCAAACGCCCCCAAGACGCATATGCTTGCAACAAGCGTTGCGATGGCACCGGGGGGAATGCGGGTCAACCGTACCCAAAGCGGCACCCCCATCAACCCGATCGCGGTCATTATCGGCAAACCGACAAGCAAGGAAACGAATATCGAATAGGGGATTTCCGGATTGTTCACGAACAGCATGGGGCCCGGTTGAAGCCCCTGGATCGTCAGACCCCCGATCAGCACCGCGGCACTTGCGGAACCGGGAACACCCAGCGCGAGCAACGGCGCGAGCGCGCCGGAAACGGCCGCGTTATTGGCCACCTCAGAGGCGACCACACCATCAGGATTGCCCTTGCCATAGCTGTCACGCTCTGCCGGTCTGGAGGCGCGCTTGGCAAAGCCATAGCTCACAAGCGACGCGATGGCCGCGCCGGCGCCTGGAATGACACCCACGGCA
This sequence comes from Marivita sp., assembly GCF_051859345.1. GTDB lineage: Bacteria > Pseudomonadota > Alphaproteobacteria > Rhodobacterales > Rhodobacteraceae > Marivita. The sequence continues at coordinate 46,632 of NZ_JBHYFV010000024.1, forward strand.
TAGCCTATGAATGAGGATCGCAGCACGGTGCGCCGATAGGGCCATAACGCCGCCAGTGACGGTTTCGTGCGGGTGACTCCCAGTTCGCCCCGCAAGCGATCATTGCCGCGCTCCAGCATGATGAACACTTCCGACAAGGCGAAAAGGCCGATCAGGGCGGGCAGAAACGGGATACCGTCGATCAGCATGGGTGTCACCACGAAGCGGAGCGCGCCGCGTATCGGGTCTATCCCGACTGTGACAATCACCAGCCCGAACATAAGCCCGATCAGTGCTTTCAGCGTTGATCCGGTGCTCAGTACTGCAATCAGGCTTAGCCCCAGCACAGCAAGGGCGAAATATTCCGCCGGACCAAAGGCCAACGCTGCCCGCGCCATGGCCTGGGCCGTGATGATCAGCAGGATCAGGCTGATGAAGGCCCCCGTCGCCGATGACATGATCGAAAGGTTCAACGCTTTTCCCGCTTCACCGCGCGTTGTCATCGGGTATCCATCAAAGGCGCTTACGGCGGCTGCGGGTTGACCCGGAGCGTTGACCAGAATGGCGGGAATACCCGCCGCGTAATCGGCCGCCATGTAAATCGCCACAAGCATGACAATCGCAGAGATCGCATCCAGTTCGAAGGTGAAGGGAATGAGCAGCGCCATCCCGATAGAGGATGTCAGCCCCGGCATGGCCCCCACGCAATAGCCGACCAACACTCCGATCATCAGTGCGCCCAGCACCCGCACCGCGAAAACAAGTTCGAAGGCATTCGCGAAGTTATCTAGCATCTCGGCCTCTTGTGGCAGGCGCGTGTCAGCGCGTGATGGGTTCTGCCCATTGCGGGCTTGTGCAGCGACAGGCTGTCGGCACCGGTTTCAGGGGAGCGGCGTTCCCAGCAGCATCTGGAACAGGAAATAGGCCAGGCCCAGAATGACCGCGGTCAGCGTCAGGATTGTTGGCAGTTCCGTGACTCCCGCCACCCAAGCAAATGCGGGCACCCACAACGCTGCGGTCTGGAAATATCCGAAGCTGTCCATGGAAAAGGGAAATAGCAGCATCAGCACCATCCCGATCGGTACGCCCAGCGGGCGCTGGATCGTGATCGTGCCACTGGTTCGGAAATTGCGCACTGACAGGACGATCTGCACAAGGCACAGGGCCACCAGCAAACCACCTACGATCATCGGAAATGTGCCAACCCCGATCATCGTGCGCCCGGCCGGCATGGCAAAGGCATTTATCACGAACCACAGACCCAGCGCCACCAGCGCAAGGCATATCGTAATATCGGCAATTGCGGTGGGCACATTCAGCTTGGACGGGAAGAAGCCAGCAGGGTATGCCGCTGACTCCTTTCCGTTGTGATCGTCATTCACGAGCATCCTCCGATTTGCGCGTGTATCACTGGATCGATTCGAGGCGCTCGCCCCAATAGATCGCCGCCTTGTTCTGGGATTCGACGAATGCCTTGAACTTTTCAGGTCCCATGAACCCGTAGGTCAGTTCGGAGTCGCGGACATACTGTTTCAACTCATCGCTTTGCATGGTCTGTTCGACCACGTTGCACAGCGCCTGCTGATGCTCCATCGAGGTGCCAGCCGGTGTGATGGTGCCGCGGAACTGCTGCCATGTCGTATCCACGTCATAGCCTGCTTCGGCATAGGTTGGCGTGTCAGGCAAAGATTCCGAGCGAGTGTCGGACTGGATACCGATGACACGCATGTCGCCAGATTCCACATATTGCTTGACCAGACCGACATACGCGATGACGACATCGCTATGTCCGCCCAATGCCGAGACGACGGCATCACCGACACTGTCATAGGGCACCCAGTTCATATCACCGGCCATGTCCGCCGCTTCTTCGAACATGGCCCAGGCAACATGACCGCCAGATGCTTCGCCAAACCCGCCAACTGTCAAACCGCCGGGGTTTTCCTTGGCCTTGGCGACCATATCGTCCAGCGACTGGATGTCACTGTCCGCGCGCACAGCCAGCAGGTAGGGATCAAACACCATGCCGCAGGACCATTCGATCGAGGACAAGTCAAATTCTTCGCTTTGCTGCAGCATCCCCAGATGTGACGCCGTCACTGACCCGATGGTCTGGCCGTCGGGTTCGATCAGGCTCATCAGCGCAAGCTGACGTGCGCCGCTGCCACCCGGCTGGTTTTCGACCACTACATTTGTGCCGGTTATCTGTTGCATGCCATCAGCAAGGCGTCGCGCTAGAACGTCCGTCGCTCCACCCGGACTGACATGCAGTATAAAACGCAGGTCGCCGTTCGGCCAGTCCTGCGCTGTTGCGTCAGCAGACATCAGCAGCGTAGAGCCGAGCGCGGCGACCACCAGTTTCTTAAAGTTCATAGTCAACTCCTCCCGTTTTTCGAAGCTGTGCTGAATGCAATCTGACTTGCAAACGTAAACTTCGCATGCGAAGACTAGGAAACGGAGTAGCATAAGCAACTACTATTTTGAAAGCTGTCATCAGCGCAAAACCAAAGGGATCACAAGGCACTCACAAAGGGAGTGGCGCTGATCTGCCTGACTGCTTGACGGACCACAGAGGGAGAGACCAGTTGCCAGCCATCACCAGCATTGTTCTGCGGAAACTGGCGTTGCCACTCATCCGTCCATACCGGCTATCCTACCGGACTTTCACGACTTTCGAGCCATTCATGGTTGAAGTTGAAGATGATTCTGGCCGTTCGGGTTTTGCAGATGCGCATATTTCTCCGGGCTCCAGTGCAGAGACGCGCGAGGGAGGGTGGGCGTTTCTTTTGCGCCATGCAAAGGCTGCCATCGGGCGCGACGTCAGTGATGTGATGGCAGACCTGCTTTTGGATTTTGAGGAAAGCAAAGTCGCGACAACCAGCTTTGTCACCGCGCTTGAAGTGTTGCGCAAGCATCCGATGCTGGTGCTGAGCCATGATTCTGCGCACCCGTTGCTGGCACCGGTCAACAGCCTGGAGGCGCGCGAGATTGAAGAAGAACTCGACATTGCGATCGCAACGGGGTTTCAGACCTTCAAGGTCAAGGTTGGCAAGGATGTGGACGCAGATCTTGCGCGCGTTGCCGTCATTCAACGCGCCACCGCAGGCAAGGCCACGCTGCGGCTGGATGCGAACCGCGCCTATTCCCGCGCGCAGGCACTGGAATTCGTGCAAGGTCTGAACCCCGACGGCATCGAATTGTTCGAGCAACCCTGCGAAGCTGATGAATGGGAGGCGAACGGCGCCGTGGCGACCGCCTCTCCGGTTCCGTTGATGCTCGACGAGCCTATCTGCACCCTGCAAGACATTGCCCGCGCGGGCGAAATGCCGGGCGTTGGGTATTGCAAGCTGAAGCTGAAACGGTTTGGCGGCCTGGACCGCCTGCGCGATGGGATGGACGCGGTGCGCGCGCATGGCATGCATCCGGTTCTGGGTGATGGGCTGGGCAGCGAAACCCATGCCTGGCTGGAAGCCTGCGTCGCCCGTCAGACCCTGGACAATGCTGGCGAGTTCAATGGGTTCCTGAAACCGCAATCACGCTTGTTCGAAAACCCGCTGCCGTTTGACCAAGGCACGATCACCTTGCCCGCCGGATACTGGCCCAAGCTTGATCTGCCAACAGTCGAACGGCTGACCGTGGATACGGTCACATTCAGATAACATATCGGAGAAAACCAGATGGCGCACGAAGACATGCTCGCGAAACTTGACCATATGCGGGAACAGGCCAAAGCCATGGGCGGCCCGGACAAGCTGGCCCGCCGCCACGAGCAAGGCAAGTTGAACGCACAGGAACGGCTGGATGCACTGGTCGACAAGGACAGCTTTTTTGAAACGGGTCTTCTGGGCCGGTCCAGCTTTTCCGCGAAAGAAGCCGACAAGACTCCTCGCGACGGCAAGATTACCGGCTTTGGGCGCATTGACGGGCGCGATGTGGGCGTTGTGATCAATGACTTCACCACCAAGGGTGCTTCTACTGGTGCGATCAATTCCAAGAAGATGGGCTATATCCGCAAGACATGCACAGAACGTGGCATGCCGTTTGTCCATATCGGTGAATCGACCGGGGCGCGACTGCCGGACGCGATGGGGGCCAAGGGCATGGGCACCATGCTGGGCAATGACACAACCCAGTTCCGGCGCTTGCGCGACACCCCATGGGCTGCGGCGGCGCTGGACACATCCTTCGGGTCGTCGGCCTGGCTGTGCTGCTGCGCCGATTTCTCGGTCATGAAAAAAGGGTCCATCATGTCGGTTTCCAGCCCTCGGCTGGTGTCCATGGCGATTGGTGAAAAGGTGGATCTGGAAGAATTGGGCGGCTGGAGGCTGCACGCGGAACAGACCGGGCTAATTGATCAATTCGTGGATAGTGATGAAGATGCGATGGCGGTGATCCGCCAGTTCCTGTCCTACATGCCCAGCCATAACAAGGAGTTGCCGCCAGTGGCTGCCGTGCCCGAAGACTCTGGTGCGGATCAGGAGCGCATTCTGGACATCATGCCCGAAAAGCGCACCCAAGTGTACAACATGAAGAAAATCCTGGACGTGATCTTTGACACCGAGTCGATTTTTGAAATCAAGCCACGGTTCGGCAAATCTGCCGTGGTCGCACTGGCGCGATTGAACGGCAGCGTCGTCGGCATTGTCGCCAATAATCCGCAGACCGGCGGTGGCGCTCTGTCCGCCGAAGCCTGCCGCAAGATTATTGATTTCACTGTCATGTGTGACAGTTTCAACATCCCGCTGGTGCGGTTCATGGACAGGCCGGGCTTTGTCGTGGGCACCGACGCAGAGAGGCGCGGCGCGCCCGGCCATATCATGAATTTCATGAATGCCACCTGCCTGACGACCGTGCCACAAGTGACTGTGATCTGCCGCAAGGCCTATGGCCGCGCTTATGTCGCCATGGGTGGCGGGGCGCATAATGACAGCATGATCGCCTGGCCCAACGCAGAAATATCCTTCATGGATCCGGTCTTTGCGACCAGTATCGTGCATAACCTGACCGCCGGTGATGACGGGTTCGAGGATGCGCTTGCCGAAATCCAGAAAGACCTGGAAGTGTGGGACATGGCACAGATCTTCTCGGCGCATGATGTCATCAAGCCGCAGGAAACACGCGACTACATCATCCGCCTGCTGGAAATTCACCAACGCCGTTTATCCGGAGGGCTTGGGCAGCACCTGATGCGCAGCTGGCCGACAAGTTACTGAGGAGACGTGGAATGAACACACCTGTCCAGAACGCGGCTGCGATTGTCGAACAAGCCCGAAACGCCGGCCGCAAAGCCCTGAACGAAGCTGAAGGCAAAGCGCTGCTGACCGCCTTCGGGATACGCACGCCCAGATCCTGTGTTGTCACGGATGCCGCCGGGGCCACACAAGCCGTGCGGGACATGTGTGCGCCTTTCGTGGTCAAGGTGGTTTCAAGCGAGGTATTGCACAAATCCGATGCCGGCGGTGTGGCTTTGAATCTGCCCGATGGGCAAGCGGTTGCAGCCGCGATAACCGATATGGCGCAAAAGCCTTTGATCAAGTCTGCCGCGCGCGAAGGTTGGTTGGTCGAGGAAATGGCCCCCAAAGGCCACGAGGTTGTGCTTGGCGGGTTTTGTGATCCGCAGTTCGGCCCCATGCTGATGGTGGGACTGGGCGGCATTTTCGTTGAACTGCTGAAAGACGTCGCGTTTCGCATCTGCCCAATCGACCGCCGGACCGCCGAGGAGATGTTGAAAGAACTGAAGGGTTTTGGCCTGCTTCAAGGCGCGCGTGGTCAGTCGCCTGTGGATATAGACGCCCTGATTGATGCAATGATCGCGCTCGGCGGGCCTGATGGGTTGCTGATGCATTACGCCGAAGAGATTGCAGAAGCGGACCTGAACCCCGTCATCGTGTCCCAACAGGGCGCGGTTGCGGTGGATGCAGCTTTTGTGTTGAACGCCACGACCGCAACAGACGCAGCACCCTTCGCCACGGACCAAAGCGCGGCCGATATGTTTCGCCCGCTTTTCCAGCCGCGCACGATTGCGGTTCTGGGTGCATCAACCCGCGATGTCGCGATTGCGAACACCTTCATCAGGCGCCTGAAGGATTTCGGCTTCAGTGGCGAGATTTACCCAATTCACCCCAAGGCCGATGAAATAGAGGGGCTGAAATCCTACCCCTCATTGGCCGATACCCCGCAAGAGGTGGATTATGCCTATATAGCCATCGGAGCAGAGCGGATCGCGGGCGCGCTGGAAGCGGGGGCGGGCCGGGTGCGCATTGCTCAGGTGATCAGTTCGGGCTTTGGAGAGGTCGAGCAGCGCGTGAATTGCAAGACAATCTGGTGCGACGGGCGCGCGCGTCTGGCATTCGCGTTCTTGGGCCGAACTGTTTGGGCACCTATTCGCCACGCGGCGGGCTGACATTTCCGGTCGGAGCCCCAAAGACCCTTGGCTCAATCGGTGTGATCTCGCAATCGGGGGGGCTGAGCACTGATATCATCAAGCGCGGGCAATGGCGCGGGCTGCGATTCAGCGGACTGGTTACAATTGGCAACAGCGCCGATGTGAAACCGCACGAATTGTTGGAGTATTACTTCAGCGACCCCGAAACTCGTGCGGTGGGTCTTTATATAGAGGATATTCGCGACGGCAAATCCTTTGTCGAGGTTCTGCGCAACCATCCCACGCCCAAGCCCGTCGTGGTGCTGAAAGGCGGGCGCACGGATGACGGGCGGCTTGCAGCGGCGTCGCATACCGGCGCTCTGGCGGGCGATGACAAGGCATGGGACGCGCTTGCCTTGCAGTTCCCGCTGAGCATGGCAACCACCGTGGACGAATTCATTGACGCCTTGCTGGCACTTCAGCATTTCACCTTCCAACGAACGATAGTAGCGTTGAACCCACGCATGCCGTCACGCTGTTTGGCAATGGTGGCGGCTCAAGCGTGCTGGGTGCAGATATCTTTTCGTTGCACAAACTGAAGGTTGCCCCGTTTCAGGGCAAGGCCCGCGCCGCTCTTGATGCCATGGGTCTGCCGCCGGGGACCAGCGTGATCAATCCCATAGATACACCGGTCAAGACCTTGCAGGAAAGGGAAGGCTGGATCGCGGGCGAAATTCTTGACCATGTCTTTGAACATGCCGAACCCGACGCGATTGCGATGCACCTGAACCTGGCGGCGTTCGTGGGCCGTGGCACTGTCGACCCCATCGGCAACTTGTTTGAGGTCGTGCGCCAAACCCGCGAGAAATGGCCCGGCATTGCCCATTTTGCCTTGGCCATGCGAACCGACGGTTCCGCCGTACTGGACCAGACCCGGCGGGAATATCGCATGCGCGCCTTCGATATCGGGGTGCCGATCTATGATGAAATCCCGGCAATGGCGCAGGCCTTGGCGCATATTGGCCATTTGGAACGGCAACTGGCGCGAAGGTTGCCCTGAGCACGGCATGGTGATGCCCGGTTCAATATCACACTGCGCGGATTGTTCCGCACCGTGTGTCGTTCGGGATCAGGCATGAGGGCAGGGGCGTTTTACTGGCCGGTCTTGGTGCGAAAACTCGCTGCTTGCTCGGGGGTGAAGCACCCAAGCCGCAGATCGCGCAGATAAGGGCCGAAAGTCGCATCAATCTGCGGCGCGAATTTCTGGAATATCTCTGCCATGTAGTAATCATGCCGGACCAGGGATTCAGCGAGGTTTACGATCGTGGTGTTGCTGGTGTGAACGGCTACAGGCGTGTCCGATACTTTCGCTGTCACCATTTCGCGATGATCTACGGTCAGCGTGAAGAGGTTGTCGGCACTGCCCATTCTGACGCCATTGGCTTCGTGAATATAGGTGCGGCAGCGCGGCCCGAAGGTAAATTCCTCCGGGTCCGGCCCAAACACGATAATCAACATCTCTATGCCCCGCGCGCCGGCCTCGGCCAGAACGGGTTTGTGGATTTCCAAGATGTCCGATGCCGCCTTGAGCATCAGTGAATCTTGGCAATTGCGGATCAGGGTGTCGATCTTGCGATGCACCTCGATTTCCCCGGACAGTGTCCAGACATGCTGATCATCCACCGGTTTGGCAATATCTTCCAGTTGCGTTCCGATATCGCTGCACAGGGCGGCGGTTTTCTCGGCAATGCTGGAAAACAGGTCGCGCGGCGGCGCTGCAACATAGCGGCTTGGCCCTTCGGTCACGGCCAGAACAGCGCCGCGCTGCGCAAGGCTTTCAAGCGCGTTATAGGTGTTTGGCCGGGGCACTCCGGTGGATTTCGCCACTTCGTAGGCCGTGCGCGGGGAAATCTGGCGCAGCAGGTCAATGTAGATGCGGCTTTCATAGTCGCTGAACCCAAGCCGTTTCAAGCTGGCCAGTGTTTCCGCAGGCAGTTCACTCACCTTGCCAGAAAGTTTTGCAGACACTCTCGCCTCCTTGGTGCGCAAACGGGGAAAGCGCCCGTTCGACGTACGAAAACAACATCACAGCCGGGCGAAAACGCGCCGGTCATCCCTTTATATCGAATGATTGTTCACACGCAAAATTAAAAGGAGTTGTTATTGCAACTACTAAATGTCGTGTCTATGATGTTCCAGGCAAGCCTGTATCGGCAAGAGGAGATTGAGCTGTGGCAATCGTCGATGTTAAAACTGATATAACCGGAAATGTGTGGAAGATTGTTGCCCAGCCCGGCGATAAACTTGCCGAAGACGAGGAAATCCTGATCCTCGAGTCGATGAAAATGGAAATTCCGGTTGCCAGCCCCGAAGATGGTGAACTGATCGAAATACTGGTCGCAGAGGGCGATATCGTCACCGAAGGCACCGTTGTCGCGCGCATTAAGGCGTGAGGCGGGCCATGAAAAAACTGCTAGTCGCGAACCGTGGAGAGATTGCGCGGCGGATTTTCCGCTCTGCCTCGGCGCGCGATATCGCCACGGTGGCAGTGTATTCCGAGGCAGATGCCGGGGCCGCTCATGTTGCCGATGCCGATGAAGCCATCGCAATCGGGCCTTCACCCGCGCGCGAAAGCTATCTGGATACCGCCAAGGTGTTGAAGGCGGCACAAGACTGCGGCGCAGACGCCATTCACTCCGGCTACGGATTCCTGTCTGAAAACGCGGAATTTGCCGAGGCCGTCATGGCCGCAGGGCTGACATGGATCGGGCCCGCCCCCGATACGCTGCGATCCATGGGCGACAAGGCGCGTGCGCGTGCCCTTGCCAATGAAGCAGGCGTGCCAATTGTGCCCGGGAGCGTGCGTGCAGGCCCCGAGGATGAAGTTGATTTTCTGGCCGAAGCAAACCGCGTCGGGTTTCCCCTGCTGGTCAAAGCGTCTGCCGGTGGAGGCGGGATCGGGATGCGACGGGTCGACAGCGTAGAAAAGTTGCTGCGGACGATAGAAGACACCCAGTCAATGGCTGGCAAGGCCTTTGGCGATGCCACGGTGTTTCTGGAACGGCTGGTGCCCAAAGCGCGTCATGTGGAAATTCAGGTGTTCGGCTTTGGCAATGGTGCGGCGGTTCATCTGTTCGAGCGGGACTGTTCGCTTCAGCGGCGCTATCAGAAAGTGATCGAGGAAAGCCCTGCACCGGGCCTGACTTCCGATTTGCGCGCGCGCATGGCCGTGGCGGCCGTGGCGTTGTGTTGCCAGGTGAATTACGCAGGCGCCGGGACCGTAGAGTTCATTCTGGACACACAGACGCAAGAGTTTTTCTTTCTTGAAATGAACACACGCATTCAGGTCGAACACCCGGTTTCCGAAATGGTGACGGGCCTCGATATCGTCGGGATGCAGATTGATTTCGCACGCGGCACGCTTGGTGCGCTTGATCAATCAGAGATATTGAGCTCTGGCCACGCCATCGAATGCCGCCTTTACGCCGAAAACCCCGCAAAAATGTTCATGCCGTCGCCTGGGACATTGGAGAAATTCTCGCTGCCGCCAGAGACTGCGGGGCTTCGGGTGGATGCGGGCTATCGAGAGAGCGATGTCGTCACGCCCTATTATGACCCGATGCTGGCCAAGATCATTACACATGGACCCGACCGAGCCAGCGCAGCGCAGCGCGCGGTGCAGGCGTTGAACACGCTTCAGGTGTCTGGGATTGCCACCAACCGTGATTTCCTCATCGCGTGCCTGCAAAGCGACGCCTTCCTGACCGGCGACATTCACACAGGTTTCATAGATGCCAACCGCAAAAGCCTTGTCGCGGCCTGAGCACAATAAAGGAGAAAACCATGCCGACTCCTCATTCCCGCACCCCGACCCTGATCGGAGCACTCCCCGCACCGAACGATAAGCGCTTTCACCTGTTGCGCGCTTCGCTGATTGTGCTGGCAGGCACCATCTTCATCACGCTCAGCGCCCGCATACAGGTGCCGATGTGGCCGGTTCCAATGACCATGCAGACTTTCGCGGTGTTGCTGGTCGGAATGGCCTTTGGCGCGCGTCTGGCGGGTGTGACGCTTGTGGCGTATCTGGCCCAGGGTGCCTTGGGGCTGCCCGTCTTTGCGGGTGGCGGCGGGCTGGTATTCTTGACCGGGCCTACCGCGGGGTATCTGGTCGGGTTCGTGGGCGCAGCAATTCTGGTAGGTTGGCTGGCGGATCGGGGCTGGATCGTGGGCTATACCAAAAGCTTTTTCGCAGCCTGCCTTGGTGGCGTGTTGATCCATGTGCTTGGTGTAGCATGGTTGTCGGTTTTCACGGGCTTCACCGGGGCCGTGGCCGCCGGAATGCTGCCATTTCTGGCGGGCGATCTTCTCAAGTGCGTTCTGGTCGCTTTGCTGTTGCCCAATGCCTGGGCAATCTTGCGCAAGTAGCACTGGCGTTCTGTCCGGCACCGGCACCGGCACCGGGCGTCCAAGGCGCGACAGTCTTTTATCTGCCCGCATGCCGACCGGACGCACGCACCTTGGTCACCATTCTGGAAGACGGCTTGAGAAGATGCTCAGTAACGCAT
>NZ_JBHYFV010000025.1:0-56998 GCF_051859345.1 Marivita sp.
ACCAGCGTCGATCCGCGACCCGACAGGATCAGAACGGTTTCCTCGAACAGCTGTCGGTGCGGCGCAAGTTTGCCGCCTGCGGGAATTTCCATGACATAGCAGTCATTGGTGGTGCGGCTGGCATCATGGTTGAGGAACACCGCATCTCCGCCGCGCCGCGCCCAGGGCTTGAGTTCGATCTCGTGCAGCGACGGCACATAGTTACCGTTCACAAGGTCCAGACCCTCGTTGGCGAGGAAGCGCGTGTAAGGCGTTTCTTTTTCACTTTTGAACTTTTCGGCCAGCGCGTCCGAAACCACTGCATCTTTCGCCATTCATTCCTCCATCACCCGAGGCAGGAACATGCCCCGATTTACCGTTGCAAAAACCATACGCCCGGCGTTAGTGTCCCGTCAATGGACCGGCGATCCACATAGAGGAACACACATGCCCGACAAGAAACCGGACGCGCGGCACACGATCGACGATCACATGTTCGGCGATTTCTACCCGCACGATCATGGCCCGGATGCCGATCACGACCATGACGACATCGACCCCGGCCCGCTCGAGGACAATCCGATCTGGCAGCGCGACAATGTCGCCCTGACCAGCGTCGGAATCGACATTGGCAGCGCGGGAACGCAGGTGATCTTTTCCAACATCCATTTGCAGCGCATGGGCGACAGCCACGCATCCCGCTATGTGATCGTGGACCGCCAGACCGCCTATGAATCGCCCGTCTCATTTACCCCCTATGCGGGTGAGACCGAGATTGACGCCGAAGCGTTGGGACGCATCATCGACGCCGCCTATGCAGAGGCGCGAGTCCGCCCCGAGGACATCGACACCGGCGTCGTGATCCTGACCGGAGAGGCGCTGCGCCGGGAAAACGCGGAAACCATCGCCGACATCGTGTCCGAACGTGGAGGCGATTTCGTCACCGCAACTGCGGGCAACCACATGGAGGCGATGCTTGCCGCTTATGGGTCGGGTGCCGCCAAGGCCAGTTTCGAGCGCGGCGCGCGCATTCTGAATATCGACATCGGCGGCGGCACGACCAAGCTGGCGCTCTGCGAGGCGGGCAAGGTTCTGTGGACGGCCGCACTGCATGTCGGCGGCCGCCTGATCGCCACCGAAGATGAAACTGTCATCCGCGCCGAACCGGCAGGGCGGCATCATGCAACGGCAGCAGGGTGTGACGTATCGCTTGGCGGCCATTGCCCGACCGGGATGCGCGAACGGATCGCGGCGCACATGGCCGATCTTCTGGTTGCCGCCGTGACACAGCGCCCGCTGCCTGCTGCGGTGGCTGACCTGTTCCTGACCGACATCCCCGATGATTTCGCCAATGTCGAAGGCGTGATGTTTTCGGGGGGCGTCGGTGAATATGTCGCCGACCGCGAGGCGCGGGACTTCGGCGATCTGGGCTTTCCGCTTGGCCGCATCCTGCGTGAGCGGGCGCAAAAAGGCGATTTCGGCGCTCCTCTTCTGGACGCAACCGCGTGCATCCGCGCCACTGCGCTTGGGGCTTCGGAATATTCCGTGCAACTTTCGGGTCAAACCTCGACCATCACGCGCCCCGGTCGTGTGTTGCCACGCCGGTCGCTGCCGGTGCTGAAACCGGCATTGGACCTGCGCGACGAACCCTCGCCCGAGGACATCGCGGACGCCATCACCACCCATTTCGAGGCTTTCGACCTGACCCCCGCCGAGAACGAGATCGCGCTGGCCTTCGAATTCGACCTGATGCCCGAATATGGTGCAATCCGGCGGCTTGCGGATGGGATCGTCCTGGCGATGAGACCCCGACTGGACGACGGCCACCCGCTTTACGTCATGCTGGACGGCGACATCGCGCAGACACTGGGCGGAATCCTGAAAGACGAGATGAAGCTCGAGAATGATCTGGCGATTCTCGACGGGCTGAGCCTGCGGGATTTCGACTATATCGACCTTGGCAAGATCCGCCTGCCTTCTTTCACTGTTCCAGTGACGGTCAAGTCGCTGCTGTTCCAGGACGACCCGCGCGGTCCCAGCCGTCAGGAGCGAATCAGCTTTGCGCCAACCACACATGGTCATGACCACAGCCATCATCACCACCATGACCACGATCATGGACACAATCACGGACACGGGCACCACCACCATCACGCGCATCCACACACCCACGCGAAAAGCGGCGAAACCCAAGACAAATGATGGATCACGGCATTGACATCGAAGGAGGTTCTGAAAAGACTGGAACGCAGTTCCGTCCAGCAGAACAGGTGATCCTTATGTCACAAGACCATTCAGACCAAGGCCGCAAGGAAATCAATCGCAATCCCCGGCGCGACAGCGCGCGTTTGTCTTCGGTAACAACCGCCATTCATTTGCTCAAGACCTTCACCCTTGAAGAAGACGAACTGGGCATCAGTGAACTGGCCAAACGGCTGGGCGTTGCCAAGAGCACCGTTCACCGGCTGGCCACCGCGCTGCTGGAGGAAGGGTTCCTGCAACAAAATGTTGAAAACGGTCGCTACCGTCTTGGCGTTGGCCTGTTCTCGCTTGGCTCACTGGTTCGATCACGGCTGGATGTGACCGCCGAATCCAAACATATCCTGAACGGCTTGCGCGAAAAAACCCAGGAAAACGTGCGGCTGGCGGTGCTGGAGCGGCAGAATGTCGTGTTCCTGCATGATTTCGAATCCCCCCAGACCCTGCGTCTGCGGTCCGGCACCGGGCAGGTGCGCCCCGCCTTCTGTACCGCCGAGGGCCTGTGCCTGCTGTCGGGCCTGCGCGAACCGGAGCTGGCCAAGTTCATGAACTACCCCCGACCGGACCGTACCCCCAAGACCACCACCGACGAAGAGGGCCTGCGTACCCGCATCAAACGCGTCAAGAAATACGGCTATGCCGCCGAGGACGAGGAATGTGACGAAGGCACACGCTGCATCGCCGCCCCGATCTACAATGGCGATGGCCGGATCGTCGCGGCCATCGGTGTCGCCGGTCCGCGCGTGCGCATCCGCAAAAGCCAGTTTCCCCGTATGGCCCCCATCGTGATCGAGGCTGCACAGCAGATCTCGGAACGGCTGGGCTATTCGCGGCGACAACCGATCTACATCTGACCCCCGGAGTCTGCATGCCCACCATCACCATCGACAAGGACGGAACCACGTTCGACTGCGCCGAAGGCGACACCATCCTGCGCGGTGCGCTGCGGGCCGGACTAGGCATGTCCTATTCCTGCAATGTCGGATCCTGCGGCAATTGCCGGTTCGAATTGATCGATGGCGAGGTCGAACATGCCCGCACCGATCCGCCCGCCTGGAACGAGCGCGACCTGAAACGCAACCGCTGGCTGGGCTGTCAGGCAGTGCCGAAAACCGACTGCCGGATCAAGTTCCGCCCCGATGCCGGGTCCATCAGCCGCGACCTGCCCGCGCAGCGCAAGGCGACGCTGGTGTCTGTCACGCAGATGACGCGGGACATTTCCGAGGTCGTGCTGAAAACCTCGGGCAGCGATGCCTTTCGTCCGGGTCAATACGCCCTTCTGTCCGTGCCGGGGATCGCAGGCGGGCGGCCCTACTCGATGGCCAATCTTGGCGGCGAAGACGGCATCTGGCGCTTTCTGATCAAAAGGATACCCAGCGGCGCCCTGACCGGCCATCTTTTCGACACGGCCAAACCCGGCGACACTGTTCAACTTGACGGCCCCTACGGCACCGCTTGGTTGCGCGACGATTGCGACCGCGACATCGTGCTGCTGGGTGGCGGATCAGGCTTGTCGCCGATGGTCTCTATTGCGCGCGGCGCGGCGGCGGCTGGGATGCTCGACCGGGCCAAACTGCATTTCTTCTATGGCGGGCGCGGGCAGGCCGATCTTTTCGACGTGGACGCGGTTCTTGGTTCCGATCTGGCCGGGAAAGTCACCTTCACCGCCGGGCTGTCGGAACCCGAGGCGGGTTGGACCGGCGCCTCCGGCCTGTTGCCCGCCATCGCCCGAGACACGCTGGGCGATGGTTTGGCCGAGGCACGGCTTTACTTCGCCGGTCCCGCCGCAATGGCGCAAGCGGTGCAACTGATGGCCCACGAGGCCGGCGTCGCGCCTGACCGGATGCATTTCGACGAATTTTACTGAACCGGCGCAGACCGGATTATTACGAGGGACCAATGGCAAACCTGAACCTGACGCTGGGCTGCTGGGATTACGACCGCGTCCAGCCGCTGATGGACGGCCGCGTGCGCGCCAAGGGCATCGACCTGAACTTCCTCAACATGATCGTCGAGGAAACCTTCTTTCGGATGTTGCGCAACCGCGAGTTTGATGTCGCGGAACTGTCGATGTCGTCCTACACCATGTCGCTGCACCGCGAGGACCGACCCTTTGTCGCCATCCCGGTCTTTCCAAGCCGCTATTTCCGCCACTCCTGTATCTATGTCAGCGCCAAGTCCGGTATCCAGACGCCAAAGGATCTGACTGGCAAACGCATCGGCGTGCCGGAATACCAGATGACCGCGCCGGTCTGGATCAGGGGCATACTGCAAGACCATTACGATGTCCCGGTGGACAGCGTGACCTATTGCTCGGGCGGAGAGGAATCGCCGAACCGCGACGAAAAGGTGCCGCTGTCCCTGCCCAACACCATCAAGGTCGAACGCATCGGCCCCGAAGACACGCTGGCGCAGATGCTGGCCGATGGGCGGATCGATGCGCTGCACACTGCGCGAAAACCCTCGACCTATGACGGGGTGAAGGTGCGCCGCCTGTTCCCGGATCATGTGCCGGTCGAAAAGGCCTATTACACAGACACCGGCATTTTCCCGATCATGCATGTGATCGCCATCCGCCGCGAGCTTTACGAGGCCAACCGCTGGATCGCGATGAACCTCTTTCAGGCTTTCCGCGAAGCACAGCAGCTTTGCTACGAGGGGCTGAAGGAAACGGCGGCGCTCAAGGGGATGCTGCCGTGGTTCAATGCGCATGTGGAGGAAACCTTTGCCCTCATGGGCGAGGACTTCTGGCCCTACGGAGTCGGCCCAAACCGCCACACGCTGGAGACCTTCCTGCGCTATCATCATGAACAGGGTCTCAGCCCACGCAGGCTTGCCGTTGAGGACATGTTCGCCGCCGAAACATTCGAGGAATTCGTGATCTGAGGAGGATCGCATGGAAAAAGTGACCATTCCCGCCCTGCACGAGATGAAACGCCGGGGCGACAAGATTTTCGGCGTGGTGGCATGGGACACCCATATGGCGGCGATTGCCGATCGCATCGGGGCGGACATCGTCTCGGTTGGCGACACCGTGGGCAAGAACATGTGGGGTCACGACACCATGTTCGAGATCACCATGGACGAGATGATCACCGTCACCCGCGCCGCGCGCCGTGGCACAAAGCGCGCGCTTCTGAGTGCGGATTTCCCCTATGGTCCGTTGCAGGAAGGGGCCGATGCCGCCGTGCGCGCCGCGATCCGCTTCGTCAAGGAGGCGGGTGTCGACCTGATCAAGCTGGATGGCGCGGCGGATTATCCCGAGGCCGTCACAGCGCTGACCCGTGCAGGCATTCCGGTCTGGGCGCAGTTCGGCCTGACGCCGCAGACCGCGCTGTCGCTGGGCATCCCCTATGAAAACCAGGCGGGCAGCGATGCCGCCCTGCCCGACGGCATGGAAGCGCGGATGATCGAAGAGGCCAGGATGCTCGAGGCAGCGGGCGCGGTCCTGCTTGATTTCACCAATTCCGGCCCGGTGGTCGGCCCCAAGGTGGTCGCGGCGGTCGACGTGCCGGTGATCGGCGGCTTTGGCGGCGGACCGTGGCTGGATGGTCGGGTGCGGCTGGCGCAGGCTGCCGTGGGCTACAACGCCGCCGCGCTGGACAAGGAACCAAAAGGTTACGCCAACGTGGCCCGTGTGATCCATGACGCGCTGACCGAATGCGCCGACGACGTGCGCGGTGCGCGCCAGATCAAGGGACAACCGGGAGCGAACTGATGCCAACTGTGATGATCGACGGAATCGAAACCCATTACGAGTTGCGCGGCGAAGGCCCGCCGCTGCTCATGTTCGCGCCCGGCGGCTTTGACGCGCGGATCGAAAAATGGTCGGACCTTGGCGTCTACAAGCGGATCAAGCTGCTGGACCACCTGCCGCAGCATTACACCTGCATCCTGTTTGACCGGCGCGAAAACGGACGGTCTGGCGGGCGGGTCGAAAAGGTGACATGGGATCACTTCGTCATCCAGGCTGCTGGGCTACTGGACCATCTGGGGTATGAAAAGGCACATCTGATCGGCGGCTGCATGGGGTGCTGCCCGGTCACGACATTTGCAGTCCGCCATCCCGAGCGGGTGCTGTCGATGATCCTCTATTTCCCGGTCGGCGGGGCCGCCTACCGCATCAACGGCCACCAGCGCTTTGCCCGGCATCTGGCCTTTGTTGAGGAAAACGGCCTTCAGGCCGTGGTCGATCTGGTGAACAGCCACGACAGGAACTTCTCGTCCGATCCGCGTGGCGGGCCTTGGGGCGACCCGATCCGGCGGTCTGACGATTTTGCCAGCACCTATGCGGCGATGGATGTGCAGCGCTACATGCTCACGGTCACCGCCATGGTGCGCGGCATGATCGACCGCGACACCGCGCCGGGCGCGGAACCCGAGGAACTGATGACGTTGGACATTCCGACGCTGATCGTGCCGGGATCGGATGGCGCACATGCGACCTCTGCCGCGCGGTATTTGCAGGAATGCCTGTCAGGGTCGGACTATTGGGATGTTCCCCCCGAGGGCCAGACCGAGGACACGGCCCCGGCCCGGCTTCTCGACTTCCTCAAGGCGCAGGCTTAACCCACCCGCTCCATCAGGTTAGGCGCAAAGAGATCACCCAACGCTATTGGCGCTGGCAGGATACGTTGCGCCACCGCCGCTGCCATCAGCGTCTCCAGCACATCCTTGTTGGGGCCCAGACCATATGGCAGCGGATCGGCCTGCGTCTCCATCACCGCCTGATGTACCTTGTCGGTTGGGGCCAGGTCACTGATCTGACCGGCGCGCAATTCGTTCAGGTAAAGGCGCTTGGAGGCCGCAAAGGCGTCGAAAAGCTGCACCGCAAGATCGGGATGTGCGTCGAACACGTCACGGCGCATCACCACCAGATGGTTGATCGGATAGAAACCGCTGTTGCGGAATGCCGCCAGACCGGCGTCAAAGGCATTGTCGATGAGCGGCGCAAGCCCGTCACCCTTGCCCTGCATCCCGACCGCCACAGGCACATCACCGCGCGCAACCTGCTCCTCGAGCGTGCCGTCGCCGCCCAGTTCCTCGACATTGGCGGGGCGGACATACTCGGCGACATGTTCGTCATCCGACCGTGCCCAGGTCACCGAATCCAGATCGACGCCGTAGTGATCGGCAAGGATCGTCCGCGCCCAGACGCCAGTCGTCACGGTATAGCCGCGACTGACCCCGACACGGCGACCCTCCAGATCCTTGGGCGTCTCGATCCCGGAACCCACATGTTTCGCCATTGACTTGTGATGGAACTCGCGCACAAGGAAAATCGGCAGTCCGACCAGATCAGAGCCGTGCGCTCGCGCGCAGAGGAAGGTCGTCAGCGCCATTTCCGAGATGTCGTAGGCCCCTTCGCGTACCATGCGGCGGAAGGCGCGAGGCAGCGGTGCCACCTCCTCGAAATTCAGGTCGAAATCCGGCAACCTGATCGCGCCTTCCTTCAATGCGCGGTTGTTGCCTTGTGTGCGGGTGACCATGGTCAGCGCGGGTTTTGGCATTCATCTCTCCTTCAGCAGCAATCTGGATCGCCATCGTCAATCAGCGCCCGCAGCAACCATGCGGCGGGCATGTCATCCTGCCCGACCCCGGCGGCCGGTTTGAAAATCCGGAACCGGTAACGGACACGGTCCTTCCAGAAACGGATCGTCACCAGTCGGGGCGGATGGCCCGGCACGAGGCCGGGATCTTCCGTCACCAGCACAAGTTCTGACGCCGTCAGCGCAAACCGGTCACGAACCATCGCCTCGATCCTGTCAAGATGGACAAGGTTTCCCGGCACCGCGCCAAGACGCTGAAACATGACCCCTCCGAACGGCCGGACACCAGGTCTTGGGCATCGGGCCGGATGGCAATCCTTTATCCATGTTCCTTTATGCAGAACACTGTTCTTGAATGCAGTTTGCCGCTTTGCTAGCGATGGGTCAATCGTGAAATTGGAGGAACCGCCGTGACCCAAGCCGTTCTCGCCGCTGTGCGCACAGGACCGGAAAAGACCGAATTCCGGGAATACCCCATGCCCGACATTCCCGACGAAGGTGCGCTGCTCAAGGTCGAAGTTGCAGGCATCTGCGGCACCGATGTCAAGTTCTACTCCAAGCCGCCGATCAGCGGGCCGGTCATCATGGGGCACGAGAATATCGGCTACATCGCCAAGGCGGGCGAGACGTTCAAGAAACGTCGCGGGCTCAAGGAAGGCGATCTGGTGTTCGTCGAACATTATGTCGGCTGCATGAATTGCGAATATTGCCACAAGGGCGATTACCGGCTCTGCATGGCGACGGACTGGCGCAAGAACCCCGAGGGTATCCGATTTGGGTATACCTCGGCGGAAAAAGCCCCGCATCTCTGGGGTGGCTTTGCGCAATACATGTACCTGCCGTGGAATGCGATCATCCACAAGGTGCCGGACGGGTTGTCACCGGAACTGGCGGGTGTGGTCACGCCGATGGCCAATGGTATCCAATGGGCGCTGTTCGATTGCGGCGTCGGTTATGACAGCCGCGTTCTTGTGCAGGGTCCGGGCCAACAGGGGCTGAGCCAGGTCATTTCCGCCCGTCAGGCGGGGGCGGCGCTTATCATCGTGACCGGCACCAACAAGGACAAGAAGCGTCTTGATGTGGCTCTGAAGCTGGGGGCTGACGCGGTGATCAATGTCGAAGAGGAAGACCCGGTCGAACGCATCCGCGAGATCACCTGTGGCGAAGGTGTCGATGTTGCGCTGGATTGCACCGCCGGGGCCGGAACCGCACCGCTGCTGCTGGGTCTTGAGGCGCTCAAGCGCAAGGGGGGCACGTTGCTGGTGCAGCAGGAAACGGCGGAATTTCCGAACTTCCCGCTGGCGAAACTTTGCAACAAATACGTCACCGTGAAATGCGCGCGCGGGCACAATTACCAATCTTGCGAACTGGCCCTGAAACAGCTCAATTCCGATCGCTTTCCGCTGGATCTCATCACCACGCACCGCTTTGGGCTGGACAAGACCCATGACGCGATCAAGGCAGTTGGCGGGTCGGGCGACGTGATCCACGTCTCTCTCATGCCCTGGGAATAAGCGTTGGACTGCCGCCTGCCCGTCACGGTTGTCACAGGCGCACTGGGCGCCGGCAAGACGACGCTGGTCAATCACCTGATCCGCACGGGTGATCGCAGGTTGGCGGTGATCGTCAACGAATTTGGCGATATCGGCATCGACGGTGACCTGATCGAGAGCGGGACGGAAGACCTGATCGAACTCAGCTCTGGCTGCATCTGTTGCGTCGTGCGCGGCGATCTGATCCGCACCTTGCGCGACCTGCTGGACCAAGGGCGGGCGCTGGACGGGATCGTGATCGAAACGACGGGACTGGCCAATCCGGGACCGGTGATCCAGACGTTCTACGCCGATCAGCAACTGGCGGCACGGTTGCGGCTGGATGCCGTGGTGACGGTGGTCGATGCGCTGCACGGGATGCAGGCGTTGGAGCGGCGCGACACGCAGGATCAAGTGGCACTGGCCAGCGTGATCCTCCTCAACAAGTCCGACGGCGCACCGGACGTTAGCCCGCTAGAAGATCGCTTGAGAGCGATCAATCCGGGCGCGAGGCTACATCGCATCAACCGGGGCCGTGCCGACCCTGACGATGTGCTGGACACCCACAGTTTCGACCTTGACGCGCTTGGAGGCCCGGACGCCCTGCCCGACGCACCGCCGCACGACCACGGTCCCGGCGGCATCACCGCGCTGTGCCTGCGTGAAACCGCCCCGATGGATGAAGCCGCGCTGGAACGCTGGCTGACCGATCTGCTGACCGTACACGGCGAGGACATCCTGCGCACCAAGGGACTGATCCGCACCACGGGCGATCCGCGTCCGCTTGCCGTTCAGGCGGTGCATATGCTGATCGAGGGCGACCGGCTGGATGGGCGTCCCGCCCCGCAGGAAAGCAAGCTGGTGTTCATCGGCCACAATCTTGATACCAATGCGCTGATGGCGGGCTTTGCCGCCTGCACCGCACCCACCAAAGGAGAGCCGATATGCCCGTCGTCCTGACCAATATCAAACGCGCCGACCAAGACGCCGCCGATGCGCTGGCGCAATACGGCACCGCCACCGTCCACGAGGCGCAAGGACGGACCGGCCTGATGCACCAACGGCTGCGTCCTGTCTGGCGCGGGGCCGCGATCAGTGGGACTGCCGTAACCTGCACCCTGCCGCCGGGCGACAACTGGATGATCCATGTTGCGGTCGAACAATGCCGGCCCGGCGACATCCTTGTGGCCGCTACCATTGCCGAAGCCCACTCCGGCTATTTCGGCGACCTGCTGGCCACCTCGCTCATGGCGCGCGGTGTGCGGGGCTTGATCCTTGATGCGGGGTGCCGCGATGTGGACGATCTCGAGAAGATGGGTTTTCCGGTTTGGTCACGTTCAATCTGCGCCCATGGCACCGTCAAGGAAACACTGGGCGACGTGAACGTGCCGGTGTCCTGCGGCGATACCGTGGTCAATCCGGGTGACGTGATCGTGGCCGATAACGATGGTGTCGTCGTGGTGCCCCGATTGGACGCCCCGGAGGTTGTGAAAGCCTCGCAAGCGCGGATCGAGAAAGAAGAGAAAAGCCGCGCGCGTTACAAGGCCGGAGAACTGGGCCTGGATGTCAACAACATGCGCTCGCGTCTGGCCGAAAAGGGTCTGACCTATATGGACCAAAGCGAATGGGAAAAGCGATGATCATTGATTGCCACGGGCACTACACAACCGAACCCGCCGCCTTCATGGCCTATCGCAAGGCGCAGATCGCCCACTACGAAGACTCTGCATCCCCCGCGCCAAAGCTCGCCGCCATCAGCGACGACGAAATCCGCGAAAGCGTCGAAAACAACCAGTTGCGCGCGCTCAAGGACCGCGGATGTGACATGACGATTTTCAGCCCGCGCGCCTCGGGCATGGGGCATCATGTTGGCGATCTGGCCATGTCACAGGACTGGACCCGCAAATCCAACGACATGATCCACCGCGTCACGCAAATCTTTCCAGACAATTTCATCGGTGTGTGTCAGCTGCCTCAATCGGTCGGTGTGTCCATCGAAAACTCGATCGAAGAGCTGGAGCGCTGCGTGCTGGAGCTTGGGTTTGTCGGTTGCAACCTCAACCCCGACCCGACGGGGGGAATGTGGACGGAAAAGCCGCTGACCGACCCGTGCTGGTATCCGTTTTTTGAAAAGATGGTCGAGCTGGATGTCCCGGCGATGATTCATGTGTCCGGGTGCTGCAATCCGAATTTTCACATGACCGGTGCGCATTACATCAATGCCGACACAACCGCCTTTGTGCAGTTCCTGCAAGGCGATCTTTTCTCGGATTTCCCGGATCTCAAGTTGATCATTCCCCATGGCGGGGGTGCCGTGCCGTATCACTGGGGCCGGTATCGCGGGCTGGCCGACATGATGGGCAAGCCGCCCTTGACCGAACACATCATGCGCAACGTCTATTTTGACACCTGCGTATATCATCAGCCGGGTATCGACCTGCTGTTCAAGGTCATAGACGTGGATAACATTCTCTTCGCGTCCGAAATGTTCGGCGCGGTCAAAGGGATCGACTCTCAGACTGGGTATTATTTCGATGACACCAAACGCTATGTCGATGCGCTGGATTTGTCCGAGGATGAACGCAGCAAGGTCTTCGAGGGCAATGCACGCCGGGTATATCCCCGTTTGGACGCAACGCTGAAAGCGCGCGGTCTCTAGGCGACTCTGCAGCGCGGCAAAAACGTTTCCTTATGTGGAACAATGTTCCGGATAAAGGTATGCACTACGCGAATGGCCGTTATGATGTTGATCCAGATCAATTGAATAATATCTTTATGCCCTTATGTTGCAGTGCAGCATAGGAGATGATTCATGGCACACGCACTTCGCAACTGGTTCGACTTCGGAATTGAAAAACCCGCGCTGACAGGACGTTCTTTCGATCCCCTTGGTGTTGTTTCCGGCTTCCGGGCGTATCGCGCCTATACCGATCTGTCAGAGCGGTCCGACGCGCAATTGGCTGCCATGGGAATTGATCGTTCCGACATCCCAAATATTGCTCTCAAGGCGACACAAAACAGCTAAACCCGTCGTGACAGCGTACCAGATCGCACAAGTAGCCGATCCGCGACCGCGTCGATAAACGAGTCGAACTCGTCTTCAATGCCCGAGAATGTCGGGCTGTCCGGCCTTACGAAAGCCAAGGTTCGGGTCACTGAAGGCGAGACCACAGGGCGCGCCACAACCTCGCCCTTGTTGATTTCGGCCTCTGCTGCGCCATAGGGGATAATTGTATTGGCAACCCCTTTGGCAACCAGGTTTTTGACGGCGCGGATGGATTGCACTTCGTACGTCACCTTAAGGTCAATCCCCAACCGTTCCGCGATGCGCGCAAGCGCGCGTGTTACGACATCCTGTTTCGCCGTCAGGGCAAGATCACACCGCATCGCGTCGCGAAACGCGATTGGCCCCTCTCCTGCGTTCGGCCCCGCCGCTGTCAGGAACAACAGGTCTTCTTCAAGCAAGGCGCGCCGCCGATACCCGGTATCCGCATCATCTACATAGGTCAGGGCGCAATCGATCTCGCCCGCTGCCATCTGGCGCATCAGGATAAAGCTGAAATCTTCGACAATGCGTAGTTGGACTGAACTCAGCGCCTCGGACAGATCTGTCAGAATTGCATCTCCAACCAACCGGACGATGCTTGGCGTCAATCCAAGGCGGATAACCCGATGTTCGGGCTGCGCGTGTACCATGACCGCATGACGCGCTTTTTCCAGACGACCAAGGATATCTTCTGCATGGCGTAGCAGCAGTTGCCCGGCACTTGTCGGTTTCACACCTCTGGAGTGCCGCTCTAACAGGGCGACACCCAGTTCTTCCTCAAGATTGCGGATCTGCAGCCCAAGCGCTGTTTGCGCCACGTTCAGCTCTGAAGCTGCGCGGGTCAGATTGCCGGCCTCCACCGCCTTGCGGAAATAGATGAGTTGCTTGAAGCGTATCGTCCTGTTCCTTTTGGTCTACGCGACCAGCATAGCGGCCGAATACGGCAGGAGAAGCATCAATCACGGTCAGAACAGCGGTGCCGTCACCCACGTCTTTTCCGCACTGCCAAGACCCAGGAACCCCAGCAAGGTGGGTGTGTCCGCCACCAGGGCGACAGCCCCCAGAACCGCGACCATGATCGACACCACAACCCAACGATCGAACACCTCGTGTTCTCGATTGATGAGCGCGTTGAAGATCAGCCGGAACACAATCGACAAGCGTTGGATCGGCACCACCACGGCGATTGGCGCAACGGCAAGCGCGAGATACCGAAAGAGCTGCGAAAGGGCGACAAAGATGGCCGACAGGACGAACCATCCCAAAGAAACACGATCAAGACCCTGCATATAGGACGCCCCTCCGGACATCAGAACCCAAACCCCAACGACAAGGCTTGCCGCGAAGTAGGACACCAGAACCCCGGCGGCGCTATCGGCGAGCGTGCCTGCGTCGCCCAGACCCAACGCGATGAACAAGGGGCTTGCCCCGTATCCAAAGGCGCAGACCGCGCCCCAGAGTAGGCCTGCCGGATAGTCCGGATCAAACCCCTTGTTGCCCGCCGCAACCTTTGTCTGACGCTTGCGCTGCACAAGGATCACCGGCCCAACCATGATCAGACCGACGCCCAAGAGGTTCACCGAATTGATGGTCTCGCCCAAAAAGACAAAGCCGAGGACCAGCGCAATGACAATAGAGACTTGCTGCACCGGCGTGGACAAGGTCGATCCCAGCGCCTGAGTCGCGCGGTAATTGCCGTAGCGGCCGATGACGAAATGCACCACCCCTGCTGCGATCATCCAGCCCCACGCCGATGGTGGCCAATCCAGCAACGCCGCATAGCCCCCCATGAAGGCTGCGAAAACCGCAAAGATCGGCACACCCAAAGGCACCGTAATCGCCATGCCCTGCAATACCGTGGATTTCAGCACGCCCCGGCGCACCGTCGCATTGTTCAGCCCGAAAAACGCCGCCGAAGCGAAGGCAAGGAGCGGTCCCAGCATTGTATAAGTCCAAAGAAAGAAATCGGACCGGCGCGGAATCGCCGGCCCTGCGCCGTTACGCGGCTTTGTTGCGGATCAGGTCGCGCACGATGTCGGGACTCAACGCCATGTCAGGCAGATATTCCGGCGCGTTCTCGATCTGCTCCAGATCGTTCAGACCGCATTGCTTGAAGATACGGTTGATGACCGAGATCAGCCGCAAGGGCCGGTCGGGATCAGCGTTGAAATGCTGGTGGATGGTGTTGGGCGGCACATAGATCACGTCACCGGATTCGTATTCCCACTTGGAGACATGATCCTGCGGCTTCCAGAAATATTCATCCGTGATCTCAACATCGCAATCCTGATGCATGTCATAGCCATGCCCTTCGAGCACATAGAGACATTCCTCGGCCAGATGCCGGTGCTTGCCGGATTTCGACCCCGGCGGGATAATCTGCATATAGGCGTCCACGGTTTCCATACGCGTGTTCATCGATTCGTTGATGAGATGCTTAAGAAGCCCCTGACGCGACATCTCCCACGGCATGTCATTCGGGCGGACCACCTTCTTGCGTTTGGCATCGCGCGCCGGGCGCTCGGCGGCATCATCCAGAAGATCCTGATACAGCGCCATGTTGTCGGTGCCGTCGATCCAGGCTTTGCTCTCTCCCCAGGCCATGCTCAGTATCCTCCCTCGGGATGGTTGAAATCCTCTTCCTCTTCACGCACCACAAAACCCTCGCCACCGGGGGCAGGAGTGGTGTCGCGCGGCTCCACCGTTTTCTGGAACAGCATGTTCATGAAGACGAACATTGGCTTGGTCTTGAGCACCAGCGCCCGCGCCGGTTTGGTATCGGACGCATTGAAGTGCTGATGCACGCAGTTGTTGTGAACGATCGCCACATCGCCCGCGTGCCAGTCATACTTGATGTTATCGTGAATCTCGTAGCCGTCACCATCAAGGATATAGAACGCCGCCTCGTTCACATGCCCATGCTTCTGGCTTTTGCCGCCGGGGCCGTATTCTTCGAGATGAAGATGAAACAGCTGGCTGATATTGTCCTTGGGTTCGACATAATGCCGCGAATAGGCCTGCGGACCATCGACAAACTTGATTTCCTTGGCCTTGCGCACACGCGGCACCGCGCGCAGCTTTTCCAACTCTTTCGTCAGGTTGTACTCACCCTGAATCGCCCGCACGAAAATGCGGTTCTTGTTGCTGTGGTAATAGCCGGCGGGCTGTCCCTCGGCGGGGCCGTCATCATCGTGATGGTGGTGATGGTGGTCCGGGTCACTCTCCATCTCGGGCAGTTCGTAGTCTTCGCTCTTGTCAGCCATGGACATGTCCTCCCTTTCGGATCATCTTTACCGCGGAGCGCGGTCAAGAACAATATTCCTTTATGCGGAACAGCTTGCCCTCGACGCGTGGCGGGATACATTTAAGGCTCTGAAAACATAAGGAATTCCTTCATCTTATCCGGAAACCCCCGTCCTTTTCTCTATGAGGAACAGTGGCAAAATTTGCCTGCCATTTCTTGCATGTGGAACATCGTTCCGCTAACCAGTTGGCAGCAACCGAACACGGGAGAGGTCATGTCAGACACCAGCAATCTGATCGAGCTATGCGCAAAGGACGATGTCGGCGATGGCGAGGTCATCAAGGTCGAAACCGACGATCTGGAATTGGCCGTCTACCATGTGGGTGACCGGTTTTATGTCACCGACAACATGTGCACCCACGGCCCCGGCGAACTGTCCGAGGGCTATCTGGAAGGCCATGTGATCGAATGTGATTTCCATCAGGGCCAGTTCGACATCCGCAACGGCGAGGTGGTGGCCCCGCCCTGCGTGCTCAAGCTCAAGACCTACAAGGTGGTGGACCATGACAGCGCCGTGGTGATCGAAACTCCTCAGGACTGATACCTTTTGGCCCGTCCTTAGCGGCGGGCCACCAGATCGACCAGCGCCGACATGCCGGAATGCCCGGCCCCTTCCTGAACTTCGGAGTCGTAGGCGCGGATCTCGCACGCACTCAGATCGCCGAACGCCTCTTGTAGCAACGCCTCGGTATAAAGGTTCTCACGTTGCTTCGGCCCTCCGGTGCCATAGTCCAATTGGTTGGGCGTATACCCTTCGATCAGGATCAGCCCGCCGGGACGCACAGCGCGGCGGATGCCGCGAAATACGTCGTCTCGGGCATCCGGGGCGAGGAACTGAAAGAAGATACCGACAACCGCGTCATATGTTCCGTCCGGCCAGTCATATTCGGTGATGTCCGCCAACACGAAGTTCAGCGTCACGCCGCGCTTTTTCGCCAATGCCCGCGCCTTGGTTTGCGCGTTGGGCGAAAAATCCTGACTGGTGACCTGCATTCCCTGTTCGGCCAGAAAGACCCCGTTTCGTGCTTCGCCATCGGCGATGCAGAGCACCTTCATTCCCGGCTCCAACTGGTGTACCTCGGCCTTGAGGAAGGCGTTTGGTTCGGTCCCGAACACATAATCGGTGGCGGCAAAGCGCGATTGCCAGCGGTCAAAGTCACTCATGCGGAGTTCCTCTTGAGGATGCGTGTCCGCCGCAGGCTGGGCAGCAGCAGGGTAAAGACGATAAGCACAATCAGGATCAGCGATTGCGGACGTCCCGCCATGAAGCCCAGCATGTCATAATCCGAAATCATCTGCGTTTGATGGAACGACCGTTCGGCAGTTTCCCCCAGCACAAGCGCGATGACAAGGGTCAGGCGCGGATAGTCGAAGCGCATCATCAGGTAGCCGACAACCCCCATCACCATCGCCAGGATCACATCCGCCGGCTTGCCGTCCAGAACATAGACCCCGGTCAGCGACACCGTCACCACCACGGGCACCAGAACATGCACGTTCACATGGGTGATCAGCACCAGCCAACGGGCAAAGATCAGCCCCAATAGCGACGCCCCAACTGCCGACAGGGTCAGCGCCATGATGAGGCCATAGACCTCGCGCTGGTTCTCGATCAGGATCGTTGGTCCGGGGTCGATGCCATGCAGAACAAGGATGCCGAGGAAGAGCGCGGTTTCGGCGCTGCCCGGAATGCCGAAGGCGACGGTGGGCACCAGAGATCCGCCATCCTTGGCGTTGTTGGCGGCCTCGGGTGCGATGACGCCAAGGATATTGCCCTTGCCAAAACTCTCGGGGTCGCGCGACGCTTGTACGGTCGAAGTGTACGATATGAAGGACGCAACCGTACCGCCCAGACCGGGGATCGTGCCAATGATTGTCCCGATGGCAGACCCGCGCAGCAGAACGGTCCAGTTCTTGAAGACCGACAGAACACCCTCCCAGACACCCGAGATGCGTTGCGTGGCGGCATCGGCCTTGCCCGCAACCGATCCGCCTTTCAGGCCCAACTCGATCATCTGGCTCAGCGCGAACATGCCCGTCAGCGTGGGCACCAGCGGGATGCCATCCCAAAGGTAATCCGTATCGAAGGTATAGCGCAATTCACCCGACACCGTGTCAGAGCCGATGAAGGCCAGCATCAGCCCCAACCCGCCCGCGATCAGCCCGCGCAACAGTTTGCCGCGCGCCGATACGGCAATGGCGATCAAGCCGAGGATGGTCAGCAGGAAAAATTCCGCCGGACCAAAAGCCAGCACCAGTTCGCGGGCAACCGGAATGACCAGCAGCAACGTGAACAGTCCGATCAATCCCCCCATGGCCGAAGCCGCAGCAGAGGCTCCGATGGCGAGCCCCGCCTTGCCCTGCTGGGCCAGCGGATAGCCGTCAAACGTTGTCGCCGCATTGGGCGCGGTGCCCGGCGTATTGAGCAGGATCGCGGTGATCGAGCCGCCAAAGGACGTGGCCCCCATCACCCCGCCCGCCAGGTACATCGCGTCCAGCGGGTCCATGGAAAACGTCACCGGGATCAACAGCGCCAGCGCGGTTGTCCCACCCAGCCCCGGTATGACCCCAAAGCACAGCCCAAGCGCCACGCCGATGAAAATGTAGATGATCGACCCACTGGTAAAGACAGTGGCCGCCGCATCCAACAACAGGTCGAAACCCATGGCATCCTCGCGTTAAAGATAACCGCGGCGAGGCCAGGCGCCGCCGCGGTTGTGATTGAAAGGCCGAAGGATCAGGACTTTTCTTCCAGCACGTCCCGGTACTCGGTGTAGAAATCCATCATCTCGTTCATGATGGCCTTGGCGGCGTCCGAACCAACCGGATCAAGCGGATTGTTGGTGCTCTCTGCCCATTCCATCGCCGAAGCCGAATTGGCCGCCTCGACCAAGGCTTCACTCAGCTTCTGGCGGATGTCCTCGGGCAGACCCGGAGGTGCCCCGACGATCCGGCGCAGGGTAAAATTGGCAAAGTTGTCATAGCCCAGTTCCGTCGAGGTCGGCACATCCGGCAGGCTGCGTTCATCCTCAAAGGTCATCAGGAGGCGCAGATCGTCGGTATACTTGGTCAAACCGGCAATCGGCTTGATCGTGGCATCGACTTCGCCGCGCATCAGGCCGATGATCGTGTCCGCCGATCCCTTGTAACCTGTGACGTTCAGGATCGGGCAGTCGATGCTGGCCATGGCGATCCGCGCTGTCACCGACGAGGTCGAGGCCGGGCCGGTGTCGGAATGCTTGAACGGGCGGCCAAGGCCGCACAGGTCTTCGAGGCTCTGAAACTCACTGTCCTTCTGAACCGCCAGCGCATATTTCGAGGTGGCAAGGTTGCCGATCCAGGTGATGTCCGTCAGGTCATAGCCCGAGGATTTGCCCAGAAGTTGCGGAACGGTCAGGCCCGGAACGTTCAGGATGCCGATGGTATAGCCATCGGGATCGGCCCGGTAGACGGTGCTGGCGCCCTTCTGGCCCCCGGCGCCGTCGATATTCTCGATCACCACCTCGGTGCCAAGGATCTTCTCCATCTCGGGCGCCACGGCGCGCGCATAGGCGTCAAAGCCGCCACCGGTGCTGTAGGGGACGACAAAGGTGATGGGTTTTTCCGGCCATTCCGCCAAGGCGGCTGTGCCGGTCACGGCCAACGCGCTTGCAGCAAGGCCTGTCAGGATGGGTTTCAACATGGGTCTTGGTCTCCTCTCTGTGTGTGGTGTGTCCGCTTGGCGGGGTGCCTTACGGATTCTGGTTGTCTGTCAGGAACGGTGGATCACCACCGCGATAGTCCGCGCGGATCGAAAACCAGCCCGCGATACAATGTCGTGCCCAGCGCCAGTTCGAACACCGCGACGACAAAGGCCAGAACCAGTACTGCGGTGACAAGCGACGAGATCCACGACCGTCGCCCCCAAAGGCGCATGTAAAGCGCAATGAAGATCGGAATGGTGGGCAGGATGCCGATGACCAGCATCGAGGCGACACAGCCAAGCATCGCACCCACGATCAGCAATTCACGGTGCAGTTCCGGATCATGGTTCATCTCGGGGCTGCGGAAATCCGCGCCCAGCGTCACCTGAATGGCCCGTCCCGGTGCCTTATCAAAGCGCGACACCAGGTCGAGCACGGCAAGGATCGCCATGGCGATGCCCACCGATGTCGGCATCAGGCGCGGCACCCGACCGTATTCTTGCGCGCCCCAAGTATAGGCCACGGCCAGCACAAACAGCACAAGCGGCGGCCAGATCGAACGGACTTTGGCAGGAGCGATGATCGGGTCTGTCATGGTCTACTCCGTCGGGAACAACAGCGACTTGATGACCACCGGCGCCGCCCCGGTGGCGCGGATCACGTCGCCGATGTCAATGAAATCAAACTCGGAGAGGCGTATCCCGTCGATCGAGATGATCGCCGCGGGCACATGTTCTTCGCTGCGAGCCTGCATCCCGAGCAGCCCGCCGATGTCACCATCACAGACCAACACCAGCGGATGCCCGGCCTTCAGTGTATCGCGCAATCCCTTCACCAACCCGCGCGCCAAGGCAGCAAGCCGCGCATAGCTGGCCGATCCCTGCCACGGGACAGCAACCGCAACGGGTTGCCCGCTCAGATCGAGCCGCGCCAGCGCATCACGCACCGCCTTGGCACAGGCATCCGCGTCGATTTCGTCATCCAGTGGAAGATCCGGCGCGATGACGGCAAGGTTGCGCAGCGGCAGAATGCCTGGCGGGTCCAGAAAGATCGTCGATCCGGACACCTGCACGGTGTATTGCGAGGCCCCAACGACGGTGGCGCGAATGCCCTGCCGCGCGGCAATGCGGGGCCAGCCCTGCGCCGCGATCCGGCTGTCCAGCGCGCGGGCCAGCTCGAAGCCAAGATCGTCGCCCGGTGTTCCGGCCTCAAGATATTCCGACACGCCGCCCGACACGACAATGCGCGGCGCAAGCGGCGCATTGGGCAATCCAGGCAGTCGCATCAGCCCCTCCGCCGTGCCGCCGGCCAGAACCGTGATGATCCGGTCGGCCATCACACCCGCCAGATGCGCGCGGTCCGCCACGCCCAGAATTTCGCCCTTCCCGACCGTCAGCCCAGCATCCGACAGATGCCGCGCGCCGAAAGGTTCCAGCCGGGTGATCCGGCCCGTGTCGTCAAAGGCCAGCAACCGCGCCCCCACATCGAGCGCGGTGCGCGCCACGATCTCGCCGCCGTCGCACAAGGCCACCTTGGTCGTGCCGCCGCCCACATCGACATTCAGCACCGGACCGCCCTCTTCGGACAGCGCCCGTGCGCCCGATCCATGCGCGGCCATCAGGGTTTCCAGCGAATCCCCGGCCGACAGCGCCACGAACTTGCCCGCCTCCGCCGACAGAACCTCGCCAATGGCGCGGGCATTGCGGCGGCGGGAGGCAACCCCGGTCAGGATCAACGCGCCGGTGTCGATGTCACCCCGCCCGATTCCCGCCGCTTCGTAGGCGTCGTCGATGAAGTCGCCCAAAGCGTCGGCGTCGATGTCTTCGCCCTGCACATAAGGTGTGAAAAGGATATCCGACGCATGCAGCACCTCGCGCGCCGCCACGATATAGCGCGTGTCCATCCGCTCCAGCGTGATGCGCGAGAACAGCAGGTGCGACGTGGACGACCCGATGTCGATCCCGACCGAGACCAACTGGATCTCGTCCTCTTCGACCAGCGATCTGTCCGCGCCCGAAAAGAACACGCGCCCGCCGGGATCGGTCTCTTCAGGGATGGACAACATCGCACTCACTGGTCCGATGGCCTTTCATAAAGCGCCGGATCCATCCGGCTCTTGGCCCCGGATGTTGCGATGTGATCCTCGAATTCCTGCCGGATGCGGGGGTCTTCCATCCAATAAGGGATCGACGTGCCACCTTCGGTGACGTCCATCGCCGTATAGTCGATCTGTTTCTCGCCCGGCGGCAGGCCCGTGACCATGCTGGGATGGTGTGGCCCGAACCACGCGCTAAGCCGAAACGGCTCGGACGAGGTATTGAAATGCTGGTGATACCACCGCGCGCCACCGGGGGCGGCGCTGACCATGCCGACGGGTTCGTAATCCACCCGTTTGACCTTGTCGCCATGCCCGTCTTTCCACGGGTTGACGCCACATTCCTCGGGCCAGGTATAGGTATATCCCTTGCCCTTGACGCAGATCAGGATCGCCGCCGACGTGTGCGCGTGGGCCTTGGAATAGCGGCCCGTCTCGTGTTGGCCGATCCAGAGGTAGAACTTGTTTCCGGTCATGAACGGCTCGACCCGCCGATAGCCGGGCGAGCGCCGGTTATCGAGCGGCAATTCGCAGTTCATCACATCCGGCACCAGATTGGTGCGCCGCATCGCCAGTCCCCGGATCGGATCGGGTTCAAGCTCGTCATTGGGTTTGTAGAAATCCCGTTCACCCGAGAATCGCGAGGTGAATTGATACGGATTGTCAAAGATCGCGCCCTTGTCCCCGATCAGGTTCATCAGGTTCGGGGCGGTTGTTCCGGCCAGAAGCAAAGCCGGGCTGTTCGTGGCATTGACGACGCGGTGATAAGCGTTGACCGGGATCGAGAACATCGACCCGGTCTGCCATTCAAAGATGTGCTTTTCGCCACCCTCTTCCAGCCAGACCTCGGTGGTGCCACGCCCTTCGACAACGAGGAAAATCTCTTCATAGAGGTGCTTTTCGACATTCAGCGCCCCGGCAGCGGGCACTTCGACGACATAGGCGCCCCATTTGCCTTCGGTTCCGTGCAACTGAATGTAATGGCCGCGCCCACCCATGCGGGGCCAGTTGATCAACGGCAGGTTTTGCACCTTCGAGATCCCGACGCCCCGAAAGACCGGGATTCCGTCTTCTTCCATAAAGCGGTCGTAATCCGTCTGCGGCTGGCCGAATTTTCCATAGCCCGCGCGTTCGCCGCGCGTCGGTTCGTGCCAGTGAACGGCTCCGTCCATGTCATGTGGCATCCTGCGCGACCCTCCCGTCATTGCGTGCCGTCAATCTGCCCGTTTCGGCGCGCGCCGTCAACAGAATGGAATGCCTTTCCGCATAAAGGAACATTACGACGAAAGGTGTTCCGCGCCTGCGGCGCGCTTTTGACAGTCGGCGCAAACGCCCCCTAACGTCATCGCAACCAACATATGAAGGGCATCCGATGGACAGTGACATGACACGCAACTGGAAGGCCGAACCGGTCGAGGGGCCGGTGGATGAGTCCATCGCCTGGGGCTCGGATGTTCCGGCGGCGATGCTGCGACGGTTGGGCATCAAACATATCGCCCTGACCCCCGGTGCCAGTTATCGCGGCTTTCACGACAGTCTGGTCAACCACTTGGGCAACGACGCCCCCGAGATCATCATGTGCACCCACGAGGAACACGCCATCGCGGTGGCGCATGGCTATGCCAAGGTCACGGGACGCGCGATGGCGGTCGCGGTGCATTCCAATGTCGGGCTGATGCATGCCAGCATGGCGATCTTCAACGCCTTCTGTGACCGGGTGCCGATGCTGATCCTTGGCGCGACCGGCCCGATGGATGCCGCCGAACGACGACCCTGGATCGACTGGCTGCACACCGCGCAGGATCAGGCGGCGCTGGTGCGCGCCTTTCTGAAATGGGACGATCAGCCGGGTTCGGTGGCCGCCATTCCCGAAGCGATGCTGCGCGGCTGGAAGATTGCCAACACCGCGCCCTGTGGTCCGGTCTATGTCAACCTCGATGCGGGGGACCAGGAAACGCCGCTGGCGGCACCGCCTGCCCTGCCCGACCCGGCGCGATTTGCGCCTTTGCCCGAAGCGGCCCCCAATCCGGCGGCGATTGAGCAGGCCGTCAAGGCGTTGCAGACCGCGACACACCCGGTGATCCTTTTCGGACGTGGGGCGCGCACAACCGAGGCAATGCAGGCCCGCGTCGCGCTGGCAGAACGCACGGGCGCGGCGTTGTTGTCGGACCTCAAATCAGGGGCGATGGTGCCAACCGACCACCCTTACCATGTGGGCCAACCCTTCAATCGCGTGCACGGCGCGGGCAAGGCTGTTCTGGAACGCGCGGATGTGATCCTGTCACTGGGCTGGATAGACCTTGGTGGATTGTTCAAACAGGTGTTCGGAGCCGGTACATCCAAGGCCATGGTGCTGCATGCCGGGTTGGACCACCAGTTGCACAGCGGTTGGGGGCAGGAACATTTCGCGCTGCCACCCGTGGATATCGACCTCAATTGCAGCGCCGATGCTGCGGTCGCAGGCTTGCTGGCGAACCTGCCCGACGAAACCGCCCCCGCACCTGACATCCCCGCACCCAAGTCAAAATCCGAAACCGCGCCGGGTATCACGCTGCGTGACATGGCGACCGCCCTGCGTGACGCGGTGGGTGATCGGCCTGTCACTTTCCCCGCACTTGCGCGTGGCTGGCCGGTCGATCTCTGGCCGCATCACCATCCGCTGGATTTTCTGGGCAAGGATGGCGGTGGAGGTGTCGGCTCTGGCCCCGGTCTTTGTATCGGTGCGGCGCTGGCGCTGCACGGCTCGGGGCGGTTGGTCATCGGCACGCTGGGCGATGGCGATACGCTGATGTCGGTCAACGCGCTCTGGACAGCGGCCAAATACCGCTTGCCGGTGATGTTCCTCATCAACAACAATCGCAGCTACATGAACGACGAGTTGCATCAGGAACGCGTGGCGCTTGCGCGTGGGCGCAACCCGGCAAATGCGTGGATCGGTCAACGGCTGGATGACCCCGCCCCGGACTTTGCCGGTCTGGCCCGCGCACAGGGGATCGAGGCGTTTGGCCCGATCGATACAAGCGACGCTCTGGCCGATGTTCTAAAGCAGGCGGTCAAGGTTCTGGACAGCGGTCGCCCCTGCCTGGTCGATGTGCTGACCGACGGGCGACTGGGGCGCGAGGATGCCGCCGTCAGAGATACGAAGGGCGCGGCCTGAGCCGCGCCCTCTGATCCCGTTTTTTACCAATTGGTCAAAAATCGCGATACCCGGCCATCCAGCGGAACAGCAGACCGCGATAAAGCTCCAGATCGAAGGCCAGTTCGAAGATCAGGTAGATCGCCAATAGCGTTCCCAGCGCAACCAGCGCGGCGCGCCCGAACGCAACACCCCCGAGCCGCCACATCAGGAGAAAGCAGAACGTCCCCAACCCGATGTAATGGCCCAGCCCGATAATGACGACCAGCATCACCACAAGGCTGACGGTGATCATCATCACCTTGTTCAGACCGGGCAGCCTGCCGCTGATCGCCATGCCAAGTCGCTCTCCCACCTCGGCCTGTTCGCGCCGCCGGTAGAGACGCACCGCGTGAACAGCGATCAGGATGAACAGCGGCACCATGATGACAAAGGGCGTGCGCGCCGACACAAGCTGGTAGGTCAGCGCCTCGAAGAAGGCCACGAGAACCACCAGACCGACGGCCACCAGGAACACGATCTCAAGCGTCAGCATGTTGGCACGCTCTTCGGCGACGGTGGCCTTGACGGTGTCGTCCAGATCCACGTTCGTTGGGTTTGTCTGCGAAGTGTCGGTCATGGCTGTGCCCTCCGGTTCTTGCGTTCACGCATCATCGACCAGATGTTCACCGCCAGGAACACGATTGTGATCGCGGCCAGCGCCATCGGGATCGGCTGGAAGACAAAGAACGGTCCATCCAGAAGCAGCGCAAGGTAAAGGTTCTTTTCCACCGCAAAGCCCAGAACGAACCCGATCAGCATCGCCGCACGCGAATAGTTCAGGATCTTCATCAGGTAGCCCAGCACTCCAAAGAACAGCGCCACACCGATATCAAAGACCGACGCGGACCCGGCATACGCCCCGGTCACGATCACCGCCAGAAGGGCCGGAACCATGAATTCCGCCGTGATCGAGGTTGCCCGGCTTAGCGGATTCACCAGCCACATGCCGACAATCGTGCCGATAAGGTTGCCGATGATGATCGTGAAGATCATGATGAAGATGATGTCGACATTGTTGTTGAGCATTCGTGGCCCGGTTTCCAGACCAAGGATGAACAATCCCGAAAGCAGGATCGCCATCGAGGACGATCCGGGGATGCCGAAGGCGATGGTCGAGGCCAGTGCGCCACCTTCGACCGCGTCATTGGACGCTTCAGGCGCAATCACACCTTCCACGTTGCCCTTGCCAAAACTCTCCTTGTCCTTGGATGTCTGCTTGGCATGGCCATAGGCAACAAAGGCCGCGGGCGCAGATCCCAGGCCGGGGATCAGGCCCATTGTGGTGCCGATGGCCGAACAGCGCATCACCAGCCACCAGTTCTTGAACGCCAGACCGATGCCCTTGAAGATCTGCCTTTGCGTGTCACCCGCCGACAGCGACTTGGGCGTGTACCGCGCCAATGCGCCGCCGCGTTTGAACAGCTCGATCATCTCGGCCACCGCGAACAGCCCAAGGATCACCGGCACCAGCGACAAACCGTCGGCCAGATTGTCGGACCCCATTGTGAAGCGTTGGGCGTTGGTCACGTTGTCCACACCGATCATGGCCAGAAGCAGGCCCAGCATGGCGGCAATCAGGCTTCGGGTCAGATCCTCCTTGCCCAGAATCGCCACAAAGGTCAGTGCAAGGAACGCCAGCACGAAAACCTCGGGTGGACCGAAGAACAGCACGACCTCCCGCAGGACCGGAATCAACAGGCCCAGTACAACCGCGCCGAAGGTGGCACCAAGGAAACAGGCGGCCATCGCCGCACCAACAGCAACCCCGGCCTCACCCTTGTCGCGCATCGGCGGGCCATCCAGCAAGGTGGCGGCGTTCTGGCCGGTGCCGGGGGTCGAGAACAGGATCGCGGTCAGCCCGCCCCCCTGCGCCACGGTCGCATGTGCGCCCAGAAGGAAGGCAATGCCCGGACCGGGCTCCATGGTGTACAGGAACGTGACCGCCATCGCCATGGCGAAATGGCCGGACAAGCCCGGAATGACCCCGATAATCAGGCCAAAAAGCGACCCAACCGCAAGATAGGGCAGAACGGCAAGACTGATGGATTGGTAGAATCCGCTTATCATGCCTTCGATGACAGTCATGGCACACCTGTGAATGTGAAGGATAAGGAAGCCGGGGCGCGTCTGGCTGGCCGCCACGACGCGCCCCGACTGTCAGCAGGCGAGATCAGATCTCGCCCTTGATCGCCGCAATAAACAACTTGCGTGTCGCTTCGTCCAGATCGGTCGCCGCCTTGGCCAGTTCGCCGGTGCGAACACCGCTCGCAAACAACAGCTCACGTTTGCTTTCCACGGCACCCGCGACAAACTCGGGATCGTTCATTGCTTTTTCAAACGCGTCACGCAGGAACGCGACACGGTCTTCCGGCACACCCGGAGGTGCGGCAACCGGACGTCCCACCGCAGACAAACCTTCCCAGCCTTGCAGGATCTTGATCTTGTAGTCGGAATCCTCTGCGTTGGCCGCAAGATCGAACACGCTTGGTACACCTTCAAGAACGCCGGTCGGATTGGCCTCGGAATGCAGGATCACGACATGGTCGCCATCTTCGATCCCCGACAGCGCCGAGCCAAGAGAGCCCCACATCGCCTGAACGTCACCGCGCAGCATTGCCGTGCGGATGTCCGAGGACGAGTTGAACCCGTGGACAACCCGCTGGTCCATCTTGAACACGTCACCGACGATGACCGCGTCCACATAGGTCGAGCCACCAAGACCGGTGGCCCCCATGACCTCGGCCTGGCCATTGTCCATGTATTGCTCGATCGACGTGATGCCGCTGCCGGCACTTGCCACCATCACACGGATGTCAGCCACCATCCGGCCAAGGAAGTTATAGTCCGCAACCTTGTAGTCGGCACCTTCGATCCCGGCCAGTTCGTTGGTGATCATCGCCGAACCATTGATGATCCCGATGGTCAGACCGTCCGTTGGTGCATTGAAGATCTCGACAGCACCTTTCATCCCGCCGGAACCCGGCATGTTGACGATGTCGATGCGCGCGCCGGTGTATTTTTCCATGTATGGAGCGATCACACGGCTGTATTCGTCATACCCGCCACCCGGCTCGTAGGGCACGATCCAGTCGATCGACTTGCCCGCATAGAATTCAGCCGCGCTTTGCGCAGTCGCTGCCCCGGCAAGGCCCGTGACCGCAATCGCGGTGGCCGCAAGCCCCTTCAGAAACG
This sequence comes from Marivita sp., assembly GCF_051859345.1. Taxonomy (GTDB): domain Bacteria; phylum Pseudomonadota; class Alphaproteobacteria; order Rhodobacterales; family Rhodobacteraceae; genus Marivita. The sequence continues at coordinate 27,818 of NZ_JBHYFV010000025.1, forward strand.
TTCTTCTCATTGTCTTCCTCCCTTTGGCCTCAATGAAACATATGTCGGATCGTGGTCCGCGCATGTCTCAGGGCGCTCTCTCCCAATGACCACGCAAATCTGCGCCGTCACGATTGGTCTCTTGCACGAACTTTCTTCGATTGGCCTGTCGGGCACGTTTTGCCTACGTCATTCGCCAAAGGCCTCCCTGCCTTGGCACATACGAAGTCTGTCGCACGTCTGGAAATGTTAAGTGTCAAAGATCATTTCCGTCAATGGGACAGCGTCCCACATAACAGAACCAAGTTTCGCGCCCTGCCCGCGATTTATTCGCTTTCTAGAATTCTATTCAATCGCGACCAAGGCAACGCCGCCCATCGCCAGCGCCGCGGCGAGCAAGATCAGTGGTCCCGGAGTGCGTTCGGAACGGAAGATCAGAACGGACAGGAAAATCGAAACGAAAATTTCCAGTGATGCAATCATCACCACGGTCGAAACCGACTCATATGCCAATGCGGCAAACAAAAGGATCTGCCCCAACGAAACCATGACGGCTGCTGCAAATATCCAGCGATCCAAATGCCGGAACATCCCGGTAAAGTTTGACCGATGGCGGGATGAGACCAACGTCAAGGCAGCGAACGCAGCAAATCCCGTGGCGGCACTCAGAAATGTGCCCAAGGCCGGGGCCGGCCAAAGATCCAGTCCCGCCTTGCGCGCCACATAAGCCGCTGCATAAGCAAGCGCACCGAACACCCCGAAAAGATATGCAGTCGGAGGCGGGTTCGGAGGCGCATCCACGCGCTGACGGGCCATACTTTCCCGGATCAGCACTCCAAACGCCAAAGCGATGGCCAACATACCCAGCATGTCGAGCCGGGTCACTGCCTCGCCCAGCAACAGCGCAGCCAGAATGACAGAAAAGAATGGATTAAGACGTTTGACCGCGGTCGATCGACTGACCCCCAGCCGTCGGATCGATTCAAAAACCAGAGTCCGCCCAAAGACCATGGCAAGCACACCGGCGACCGCAAAGAGGGCAAAGGCCCGCCAATCGAACGATATTGCAGCAGCACCCCCACTTTCAAACAAGAGCCACAGCACTGCCGACAAGGCCATCGTGACAAGAACCGAAAAGGTAACGCCTTTGTCCCCTCCCGATGCGGTTGTTCGTGACACAAAATTATTGGCAAAGGCAAAAGCCGTGGCCGAAGCCGCAGCGAGCCCTTGGCCAAAGACCGGGCCCGGCAAAGCTGAAATCCAGTCGATCATCCGTGCTGAACGTTTCGCAAGGCGGTCCAGACGCGGTTTGGCGTGGCGGGCAGATCGAAGTCACACACACCCGCTTGTGCCAAAGCATCGCTGACGGCAGAGGCAAACGCCGCAACGGCCCCTACGGTCCCGGCCTCACCAACGCCTTTGACACCTAGTGGATTTCGATCTGTGGGCACTTCGCAGGAATCCAATAGAATCGGCGGCATGTCAGAGGCCCGGATCACCCGATAGTCCATCAGCGACCCGGTCAACAACTGCCCCGTGTCGTCGAACGCGATGGCTTCACCCAGCCCTTGGGACAGCCCATGCGCAATTCCGCCATGCAACTGCCCCTCGACCAGAACAGGGTTCAACACCCGGCCAACATCTTCTACCGCCGCATAGCGCGTTACGGCGACCTCTCCGGTTTCAGGATCAATCTCGACTTCGCAAAGATGTGTGCCGTTCGGGAAAACCGCCAGATCGGGCGTAAAGCTTTGCTCAACACTCCAGTGCCCTCCGTTCTGAGCGGCAAGCGATCCAATGGTGGCGGTTTCGTTGCTTCCATCTCTATGAAAGCCGCCGTCACGAAAGGTCACGTCGGCTTCGGAACAGCCAAACAAGTGTGCTGCCAAACCGCGACCTTCCTGGACCAGTGCCTCAAGCGCGCGCCATAGCGCTGATCCCGCCACCGCCAGCCCCGAAGACCCACCGCTTCCACGCCCGTGGCTCAGCGCCTCTGTATCTCCATTGACATAGGTGATCTGGTCGCGGGAAATCTGCAAATGCTCGGCTGCCATGAGAGACAAGCCGGTCTCGTGTCCCTGCCCCACCGACATCACACCCGGAGCAATAAGGACCGTTCCATCGCCCTGCACAGTGACGCGCGCAAAATCGGGTTTTGGTCCCGCGGCGGATTCAATGCAATTCGCAAGACCCAAACCGAACAGACGCCCCCGCGCGGTTGCCGCTGCCCGTCGGGACTCTGTGTCGCCGTTCAGGGTCAGGGCTGCCTGCATCACCCTTGGAAAATCACCGCAGTCATAGCTTTTCCCAAGCCCCGTGGTGATTGGCATCTGTTCCGGCACAATTAGATTTCGACGCCGCAGATCCACAGGATCAATCTGTAGATCGCGGGCAATTGCATCGAGCGCGCGTTCGATGGCATGGGTCGCTTCCGGTCGGCCATTACCGCGAAACGGGGCAAGCGGCAGACGTGGGCTTAGCTGACCTTCGATCTCGACACCGATGGCGGGGATGTCATATACCCCGCAAAACCCGCCCACATTATTCATAAGACCATATGCACGCCGACCGGGATAGGCACCGCAATCAATGCTGAATTGCGCCAGCACGGCCTGGATGCGCAGATCGCCATCCAAACCGATTTCGACCTCGCCTGTCACACCACGGCCCTGCGCATCGGCGAGCATCGCTTCGGATCGCGTCGGCAACCAGGCAATCTCGGTTCCGAGGGTCAGAGCAGCCCATGCAAGCGCGGCATCCTCACGCGCCATGAACCCTTTTAATCCGAAGGACCCACCGACATCCTGCGCCAATGCGCGTATTCGGTCGGGCGCGATGCCAAGATGCTCGGCAAGCTGGGCGCGCAGGGCAAAGGGGTTCTGCGTGCTTGACCGATATGTCAGCCCACCCGCGCCATCCGGCGTGGCAATCGCACCGCGCGGCTCAAGCGGAAAAGCCGTCATTCGCGGCACATTCAGCGCGATCCGCTTGCGATGCACCGCGTTGGTCATTGCATCCTCGGCAGCGGCAGGATCGCCAAAGCGACGCAGAAAAGCGCGCCCGGATAATGGCTCTGTCTCACTGATCTCCGGTGCTACAGCCTCTATCGCATCCGCCAAGGCAGCACGATCTTTCGCGACGATCAACGCCAATGGCTCGCCCAGATGCACGATGCGATTGTCACACAAAATAGGCTGAGGATAATGTCCCGCTTTCCCACCGTCCTCGCGGGGCAAGGGTTCGTGGGTCATCTCGGTCAAACCGGCGTTTCGAAGGTCGCTCGCATCAAATGCAGCCAACACACCGTGCATGCTTCGGGCATCCGAGAGATCCAGATCATCGAGCAGACCTGACGCAACATCCGACCGAACGAAACCAGCAAAGCGCGTATTTGGAGTTACAAAATCTGAAACATACGCCCCTGAACCGGTAGTGAGTCTGTGATCTTCAAATCGCTGAAATCCTGTCCCGGTCATTTTGTGTCCCGTGCCTGTATCTGTTTTTTGAAAAATAGCGCAGGAGGCGCCAGCAATCATCGATTTCAGAACGCAGTTTCACATAACGGAACACTCCAGTCGATGATGTCACAGACCATGCGTGACGAACACCGCCGGTTTCCGCTTGTCGTGCATCCAGGCAGAACCGGGGATATCAAGAGCGGAACTCGCACGCATTTGCGGGTTTTCCGAAATGGCTGCGACCCGCATTGTCAGAGAGTTGCTGTCAGCCGAAATCATCGAAGAAAGCAACGCTGACGATCAAGCCCGAAAAAAACATGTCGGCAGGCCCAAGACCGGCCTTCGCATCAGAAAAGATGGGCTGTTCGCCGTGGGCATCACCGTCTCGGCCTATCACTCGGAGGTTTCAATCTGCGACGCTGACGGCCAACTCTGCGCAAGTTTCCGACTTGAGAACGTCTCGCTTGACAGCGTTTCACAAGCCGCCCGGTTCTATGCAAATGCCCTGCGCGAACTGATCGAGTCCTCGGGCGTGAATATTGACCGAATCGTGGGAGTCGGCGTGGCCCTTTCGGCCCTCACATCACCAGAACGCGGCGAAATTGTTGCCTCGGAATATTTTGGCTGGGCACATGACGATGGGCAGTTCTGCCGCGAAATCCAGCAGATCATCGATCTTCCGGTCGAGATTGAGAACATCAGCAATGCCCTCGCGATTGCTGAAATGCGCTTTGGGGCCGCGCGCGATGTGGCCGATTTCACACTCGTGCATGTGGCGACATTTGTGGGTGCCGGTATCGTGTCGGACAGCAAACTTGTCCGCGGCGATGCCAGCGTATCACGCGGATTGGGTCATGTCCGGTCCGCCGAACGCCCGCTCATTTGCACCTGCGGACGGCGTGATTGCCTCAATCTGTCGGCCACGGGGTTCGGCATTCTGTCGCGGATGGGAAAACTGGACCATCTGACATTCGACACCTCAAAGCTGTCATATTATGCCGCGTCTCTTCTGGCTGTGCTGAAAGACGAAAACGCTGCCTATCTGGTCGCGGAAGCCGGAGCCCAGATCGCACCAGCACTGGATTTCATCGGCAACCTCCTCCGGCCCAAGATGATTATCCTGAGCGGGTATCTAGGTTCAAACGACGTCTATTTCGGATCTGTAAAGAATGCGCTGGTCGCGCAGTTCGATCACGACAAAGCCAACACCTACACTTTGGTCCCTGGAACGATTTCGTCCGTCGAGGCTGCGGCCCTGCTTGCTTTGCATGCGTTGTGCTACTCCGAGCGGCTTGATTACGATCGTTTCGCACGCGCAGCAGAGCAATCCCCGGATGCAACATATGGGTAACGCCCTGCGACTCGGGATTCTCCCCTTCATCATAGCGACATCAGCGGTCCTGCTTGTTGGACTGACATTGTGCACCGCGTTTTTTGGTGTTTTTCCGGATGGCATCCAGCGCAGCGCGCATTTGTTGCTTGTCCTGTTTCTTGTCTTCGCGATGGCTTTTCAAGCCACGTTTGACAGCACCGACACCGCGCAAGGCGGTCTCAAAGTCAACGCCAACAGTGTCTTGATCATTGCGGCGTTGTCGGGTGGCGCGATTGCGACCGGGCATCAGCTTTTCAATTTCGACGCGATCAACAACCGCTACGGGTCGATCACATCCTTTGAAATCGTGCTGGGCGCAATGATTGTTGTCGCCCTGTTCGATGCCTGCCGCCGCACCAACGGATGGCCCATCGTCATTCTGGCGAGCCTGTTCATCTGCTATGGACTGTTTGGAGCACCTGCCTGATCCAATTGCGCATCGTGGCTATTCGCTCAAGCGGGTCGCCTCCCAGATCTATCTGGGCGGCGGTGGGATATTCGGCACCCCCCTGGGAGTCAGCGCCACTTTTGTGACCGGCGTGGTCGTCTTGGGCACCTTGCTGGAGAAAACCGGCGCAGGTCAGGTGCTGATGGATTTTGCCACCGCGCTGACCGGACGGATGCAGGGCGGTCCTGCAAAAGCGGCTGTGGTGGGATCCAGCCTGATGGGCATGATCTCGGGGACTGCCTTGGCAAATGTCCTGACAACTGGTCCGATTTCCATTCCCCTCATGCGCAAGAGCGGTTACCGCAAGGAAGCAGCCAAACGCAAGATCCCGATCCTTCGGAATGCGGATTCAGTGACGGACTGGGTATCGATCCTTCGGAATTCGTACCTTCTGTTACCGCTGCCCGTTTTCATCAGCATGTTGCTGAACGGCTATTCGATCATGCTGTCATCATTCTGGGCCATCGTGGCCTCTACGTTGGTCAGCTACCTACCTGAGCCGTGCCTCTGCGCTGACCCCACGACGCATTGTGGAAACTTGCGTTGCTGCCGCAAATGCGGTCATTCCCGTCACGCTGGCCTGCGCGGCAGCTGGCGTGATCATCGGAATCATCACGCTGACGGGGGTCGGTCTGAAATTCTCGACCCTCGTGGTGTTGTTGTCGAACGGATCGGTTCCGCTGGCGCTTGTTCTGACCATGCTGACCTGCCTGATACTGGGTATGGGTCTGCCCACGGCCGCAGCGTATATTCTGGTGGCAACGCTTGTGGCCCCGGCCCTTGTGGACCTTGGGATCGGTCTTCTGGCGGCGCATCTTTTCGTTCTGTATTCGGCCATGCTGTCGTCAATCACCCCCCCCGGTGGCGCTGGCGGCCTATGCGGCGGCATCAATTGCCAATGGAAATCCTTTGAAAATCGCTGTGCTGGCCTGTCAGTTCGGCATGGGCGCGTTCGCGGTACCGTATTTCTTTGTCTACGACCCCACCATTCTTGGCATCGATGTAACATGGCTCCAGATCACCGTGTCATTCGTCACGGCAATCCTTGGCGGAATTTGCGCAAGTGCCTCGATGCTGGGCTTTTTTACTGGTCGGTTGAACCTTCTGGAACGGCTTCTCTTTGCAGGTGCCGCCCTTCTTTTCATGAAATCGAATTGGCAAATCGACGTGGCAGCTTTGACCTTGTTAGGCGCACTTGTTTTCTGGACATCGCGCCACGTCCCCTAATCAGCAGAAACGCAATCACGTCCGGCACGAACCCGGCAGATACATCACTCAGGGAGAGAGAAATGCTTGGAGAGCGCGGAATGTGGTTCAAATTCAACCCGTTCGAGGCCTCGATCCGCGTTCCGCTGATCGCACAAGGCCCCAAATTCAAAGCCGGGCATCGCGAAGAGGCGTTGGTGTCTCTGGTGGACCTCTTGCCGACATTTACCGACATCGCAAGCAACGGAACATTCGATGGATACGTCACCCCGCATGACGGGCGCAGCTTGTTGAACCTCCCTGAACGGGGCAGCCCGGACGACAAGGTATTCATCGAGTTCAACGGAGAAGGACTCTATGCGCCTGCCCTGATCATGATTGAGGGATCCATGAAGCTGGTCCACAGCCGCACAGATCCCAAGATGCTGTTTGACCTTGCGAAAGACCCGCTTGAACTGAACAACCTGTCCAGTGACCCAGCGTACCGGGCGCGACTGGATGCCATGTTCGCCGAAATGATGGAACGATGGGACGAAGACGATCTTGATCAGCGGATCAGAGTTTCCCAGCGAAAGAGAATGTTCGTACAGTCCGCAATGAAACACGGGCGCTTTCCTTCGTGGGATTTTGGACCACATTATGATGCGTCCAGCGTCTATGTCCGGGGCGGCAGCGACCCCAGCACCACCGCCACGAAACAGCTCGGGCGCTTTCCCTACGTTCCCGTCACGCCACCGCAAAAACCAAGGCATGCGAATAAATAGGTGGGTCGCGCCGCAGGAAGTTTGATCAAGCTCAGCCGCGCTCCATCAAAGCCAAGCTTGCCGCCGCCATGAAACCCTGTTGCACACCCAGTCGCGCCACGAAGATGGCTTCGGCTGATCCCACGACGCTCGCTCGTGAACGGGGGATCGCCACTGAAGCGCCGCAGGTCGTGGACATCCCCGGCGGGCATGCCTTGCTTGGGACGGATCACCCGATCTTTCCGATCGACGGCGAAGGCCCGCTTCGCAGCAAGAGACTAAACGGGTTTCGGATGGAGACGACCACGGTCACAAACGCCCGGTTTCAGGCCTTCGTTGCAGAAACAGGATATGTGACCGACGCAGAACGACTGGGGGACTCGCTGGTTTTTCAGGGCCTCCTGCCCAAAGGGGAACCGCCCAGCCGCGCCATCGCCGCAACCCCTTGGTGGCGCGTGATCGAAGGAGCAAATTGGCAAAATCCCCTTGGGCCGGGCAGCGCGGACCGTCTGGAAATGGATCATCCGGTCACCCATGCCGCCTGTGCATTTGCGCATTGGGCCGGTGGTCGTCTGCCAACCGAAGCCGAATGGGAACACGCAGCGCGCGGCGGCTTGGGCGATGTCCCCTTTCCCTGGGGCGAGACGAAACCCAACGACACCGATTTATTCCCCTGCAACATCTGGCAAGGACGGTTTCCGCAGCAGAACACGGCCCAAATGGCTACGGGCTTTACAATATGGTCGGCAATGTCTGGGAGATGACAAGCGAGACGTTCAAGGTCCGGTCGCTCAAAAAAGCAGTTGCCGCAGCTCATGCCGGCAAGAAGGGTTACAAACCAAGCAAGGGCGGGTCATTTCTATGCCATAGCAGCTATTGCTATCGCTACCGTATCGCCGCCCGCAACAGCACGTTCCCCGACACGTCGACCTCTCACATCGGGTTCAGGCTGGTGTATGATACGAACCGCGACCAAACAGATACTCAGACTATTGCCACAGCGGCCGGGCGCATGTCGGTCAATCCGAAATCGGAGCGGTGATATCAGACGCCCGCCCTTGATGGCACTTTTCGCGCCGATTTGGGCCGTGCGAGCCACGGCCCAATCCGCCATGTGAGAATTGCGAAAGCACCGGTCCAAAGTGCCGCCGACAGGTCGATCCCGTCGTAGGCGCCCACCGAAATCCCCTGACCAGCCACACGCGCAACAGTCGCCGCGATAAGAAGGACAAAGGCGACGGTGAGTGCTGGTCCAGCTACAAGATCCCGACCGGTGTGCCCCATCGTCGCCCGCATCATCACGGCGACGGTCATTCCTCCGATAACACCAAGTCCAAGAACATGCGCCGCAACAGCCGGTCCCACGAGGCCGACACTCGCCCCAGCCACTGCGGCAAAGCCAAGCGGCACCATCAGGTAAGCCAGATGCAGCATGAGCAGCAACGGCGAACGCCACGTTGCAACGCCGCGCCAGCGGCCGAGACGGACAAGATGCAAGATCGCTGCAACTCCCCCGACAAAAGCGCAGGCCTGATTGTTTGGCATGGCGACCCAGCTAACCAGCGCTACGGCACCGCCCGCCAGGCAAACCATGTCGAACCGATTGAACGCAGCAGGCAAATGCATCGCGCCGCGCTGCACAAGCCAATTACGCGTGAAACTCGGCACGATGCGTCCGCCGATCAGCAGGATCAGAAAGATCAGAATCGCGATGCCAAGCCGACGGCCATAATCTGCGCTGCCCTGTGACAGGGCCTCGGCATGGAACAGGATATTGGCCAGCCAGAGAAACGACACTGGGACAAGCACTTTCAGGTTGCGCCAGTTTTTTCCGGCAATGATTTCTCGTGCGATCATGACTGCCACGGCCATCAGGAAAAACTGGTCGATCAAGGCAACCGCGATCGGTCCAAGACCGGTCACCCCGGACATGGCAAGCCGCCCGGCGATCCATACAGCCAGCAATGCAGCCAGAGGCCATCCCCGTGTCGGAAACCTGCCCGTCCAGTTGGGAACCGCCGTGAACAGGAAACCTGCGACAACCGCAGCGCCGTAGCCGAAGATCATCTCGTGAATATGCCAGTCCGTCGGAACAAACCGGCCGCCGACAGATACGTCCCCCCTCCAGACCAACCACCAGACTGGCACCACCAAAAGCGCGAAGACAGTGGCCGACAGGAAAAACGGCCGGAACCCGTACGAGAACAATACAGGGCCTTGGTAGACAATGCGTGGCGTCATGGGACTTTCCGGTCTGAAATGAACGAGGGCGGCGTCATTGTCGCCACCCTGTTTGGTCGTGTGAAATCGGGACGGAAAGTCACTCGACCTGTGCGATGAGGTCACCCATGCGGCCTTTGGCCTTGCCTTTATGTTCGACTGCGGTTGCCTCATCCAGATTGACCGAGTCGCCAACCTGGATGAGGGCCACCATGCCCATGGCGTAGTGCGGTGTGCATTTGATACCGTAGACGCCTTCCTGCTCCACGATCAGGTCGAATTCCACGTTGTGCTTGGTCTTGAAGGCCTCCACGCCCTCGGGCAGCATCCCGTCGATGCTTTCCACGTTGTGGCCTTTGTCGGTTGGCAGAAAGCGGATCACGTCGCCAAGCTTTGCGTTTACATAAGCGGGTTCGAACACCATCGCGCCGACCTCGCCCTTGTTAAGCATCTTGACTTCAATCATCTCGGCTTGCGCGGTTGCAGCTGCCATAGCGAGTGCGGCGGTCATCATCACGGTCTTGATCATCGGAACATCCTTTCTTTGCGTCCGGTAGTTTTGTCTGCTCGCTGTTTGCAGTATGACCCGGGCACAAACGTTGTTCTGAAACAAACTCCCGAACCGAAACCGTGAAAAAGCTTGATGAAAGCCTTCTGACTGGACTGCCGCCCTTTTCCCTGCTGGATCGGACGCAGATTCGCGAAATACTGGATCAAGCCACCTCGCGTCGCTACGAGGAGGGCACGGAGATCTTTCGCGAAGGACACGATGCCGACAGGTTCTTCCTTCTGCTCGATGGATACCTGAGAGTCGTTCGAACAACGCCTGGTGGCGATCAGATCATTGTCCTGCACATTTCGCCCGGTCAACTTTTTGGAATTGCGCCAGCGCTTCAGCGTGACACCTACCCCGCGACATCCATCGCAGCGGCTGAATCAATTGCGCTGTCCTGGCCGGTCCGCCTCTGGTCCGACTTCACCGAGAACTATTCGGGTTTCGCGACCGAAAGCTACAAGACACTTGGCCAGCGGCTTGGCCAGATCCAGGATACACTGACCGAGATGGCGACCCAGGTCGTAGAGAAACGGGTTGCCTCGGCGGTCCTGCGGATGGCGAACCAGAGCGGGCGAAAGACGGACACCGGAATCGAGATCGCGTTTCCGGTAACACGTCAGAACATTTCGGACATGACCGGCACGACGCTGCATACCGTCAGCCGCCTTCTTTCGGGTTGGGAAAAAGACGGCATCGTCGAATCCACCCGCAAGCACATAACGGTCACCAATCCGCATGCGCTCGTATTGCTGAGTGGTGTCTGAGCCTGACTTGGCTCGCGGCGACGCGACCGTATTTCACGCCGTGATCAAGATTTCCCTATGTCGCAACATCCGCCCTGCAACGGTCCTGTCAGGATCATTCGCGCGACCCGGCTAGTCGATCTTTCCTCCGGCGATCCTGCGAAGTTCTGCACGAAAAGCGTCCTCTTCCAGGTCGTATTCGAGGCAGGCGTCTGTGATTGCGTGAAACGGCGCGATCGGACAGCCCGGACATAACATGTGCCGCTCAAGAAAGGCGGCGGCTGTTTCCGGCCATTCCCTGAACAGCTCGGACAGGGGCAAATCGGGATCATCGAAGTCTGGACGTCGCATGGGCCTCTCCCTCGGATGATCCAAGACTGCCTATAACAATCGCTTCCTTCTTTGCGCTTCCGCAACAAGGCTCGCTGATGCGCCCGGTAGAGATCTCCTATCCGAAAACAATAGTCGGGACCGCGACATGTCAGAAATACTCACCAAAACGCGGGCCAGGAACGTCTTCTACGGGGGATCCATATTCTTCGTCGTCGTGTTCGTGGCCCTCACGGCACAGAGCCACCGCCACATCGTGGACAAAGCCACCGCAGGAATGCCGCTGACCGACGAAGTTCGGTTGGGCAAGCATGTGTGGGAACGGAACTCTTGTATCAACTGCCACACCTTGCACGGCGAAGGTGCCTACTTCGCCCCCGAGGTCGGCAACGTCATGACTCGATGGGGCGCGCAAGACGATCCGGAAATGGCATTCGAGATGCTGGACGGATGGATGAATGCCCAACCCTCCGGCATCGAAGGCCGACGCCAGATGCCGCATTTCGAGATCACCGAGGAGGAAATGCGCGGACTCGCAGAATTCCTCCGCTGGGCCGATCAGACCGACACCCAGAACTGGCCGCCGAATGATGCGGGCTGAGGGAGACAAACCATGAAATACCAATCGCAAAAGGTGGCCTACGCATATTTCCTCGTGGCCATGGGTCTCTTTGGCATTCAGGTGCTGGGCGGGCTGCTCGCCGGCTGGATCTACGTCGCGCCAAATACGTTGAGCGAGGTCCTGCCCTTCAACATAATCCGAATGATCCACACCAACGCGTTGATCGTCTGGCTGCTGCTCGGATTTTTCGGTGCGGCCTACTACCTCATACCAGAGGAATCCGAGCGCGAGATCTTCTCGGTCAAACTGGCTTATATCCAGCTTGCAATCCTCGTCATTGGCACCCTCGGCGCCGTCGGTTCCTACCTGATGGGCATTCACGGAGGGCGGGAATTCCTTGAACAACCCCTCTGGGTCAAGTTCGGCATCCTCGTCGCTGCCGTAATCTTTCTGGTTAACGTCTCGCTGACCTTCCTTGCCGGGCGCAAGACAGCGATCACCAACATCCTGATGACGGGTCTGTGGCTGCTCTGCCTGCTTTGGGTCTTTGCCTTCATCAACCCCGACAACCTGAGCCTCGACAAGATGTACTGGTGGATGGTCGTCCACCTGTGGGTGGAAGCCACCTGGGAACTGGTCATGGCTGCGATCCTCGGCTTCCTGATGCTCAAGCTGACAGGCGTTGACCGCGAGGTGATCGAGAAATGGCTTTACGTCATTGTCGCCACCGCGCTCTTTTCCGGCATTCTTGGGACCGGGCACCACTTCTACTGGATCGGGACTCCCGGCTACTGGCAGTGGATCGGTTCGATCTTTTCGACCTTCGAAGTTGTCCCCTTCTTCGCCATGATGTCGTTTGCCTTCGTCATGGTCTGGAAAGGCCGCAAGAACCACCCGAACAAGGCCGCGCTTCTGTGGTCGCTTGGGTCGTCAACCGTTGCTTTCTTCGGCGCGGGCGTTTGGGGTTTCCTGCACACGCTGCACGGGGTGAACTTCTATACCCACGGCACACAGATCACCGCCGCGCACGGGCACCTAGCCTTCTATGGCGCCTATGTGGCCCTGAACCTTGCCATGTTCACCTATGCAATGCCGCATCTGCGGGGCCGCGATCCTTATAACCAGGTGATCAACATGGCCTCCTTCTGGCTGATGACCGGCGGCATGGCCTTCATGACCTTCACACTCACCTTCGCTGGCACCATCCAGACCCACATGCAACGGATCGTCGGCGACTATTACATGGATGTTCAGGATCAGCTTGGCCTGTTTTACGTCATGCGTTTCGGTTCCGGTGTGGCAGTGGTGCTGGGTGCGCTGTTGTTCATCTATTCCATGGTTGTGGTGCGCCGTGAGGTCATCAAACCCGGCCCCGTGGCCGTTCCCGGAGAGTAAGTCATGAAAGACCTGCACAATCCCGACCTGCCGTTCTACCACCCGCAATCCGACGAATGCGCGGTGTTCGAGACGGCCCATACCAACGCTCTGCCCCTTCTTCTGAAGGGGCCGACCGGCTGCGGCAAGACGCGCTTTGTCGAACATATGGCAGCGCGGCTGAACCTGCCGCTCCATACCGTGGCCTGCCACGACGACCTCAGCGCTGCCGACCTGATCGGACGCTACCTGCTGAAAGGCGGAGACACCATCTGGGTTGATGGTCCACTGACGCGGGCTGTCCGCGAAGGGGGCATCTGCTACCTTGACGAGGTGGTAGAGGCGCGTAAGGACGTCACCGTCGTGTTGCACCCGTTGACTGACGACCGCCGACGATTGGTCATCGACAAGACCGGCGAGGAACTGGTCGCACCAAAAAGCTTCATGCTGGTGGCCAGCTACAACCCCGGCTACCAGAACATCCTGAAAAAGCTGAAGCCTTCGACCCGTCAACGCTTTGTCTCCATCGGTTTTGACTTCCCCCAACCCGAGGTGGAAACCCCGGTGGTGATGCGTGAAAGCGGTCTGGACCAAGGCCGCGCACGGGCACTGGTGCGGCTTGCAGGCAAGATCCGCACACTCTCCGGCATGGACCTCGAGGAAGGCGTATCGACCCGCCTTCTGATTTATGCCGCGACGATGATCGCCGGGGGCATGTCGCTCAATCGGGCGCTGGAAGCCGCGATCATCGAGCCGCTCAGCGATGAGCCGGACACTCAGCAGGCACTGCGCGACCTTGCCGCCGTGATCTACGGGTGACGACAATGATGCACGTTCTTGACCTAATGGAACCCGAGGAAACTGTCGGCAACCTTTGGCACGACATGGCGTCACGTTGGGGGGCCACCGAGGGCGATACCGCCTGCGCCGTACGTTTCGAGGACATCCGCCCGTCAGTCGCCGCTCTGTTCCGGGCGCTTGGCGGCGCGGCGGGGGTAGAGATCGCCCCTGCCCCGCGCGTCACCTCGGACCATCGCCCGAACCGCATCCGACGCATCGGCGTGCCGCGCGAAAAGGCGCATGTCGGCGATTTCGACGGTGATCGCCTGCGCCTGCCGCCGGTGATCGACACCTTTCCAACGCGCGAACTCAACCGCGCCTGCTACCTCTGGCTTGCGGCGCTGGCTGCCCATGCTGCCATCCCGGCGCGCCAGACAGACTCGCTCGCGGCGGACCGCGCCGAAATCGCAGCACTTGCGGTTGCTTCGGACCTCGCCTATGCGGCCTGCCCCGGCCTACGCGGGGTCCATGACAGACTATGCCGCCTTGTCGTCGACAGCCGAAACAGACACGGCCTGCCAAGATGCGAGGCCGGGATCGAACGGCTGATCCTTTTCCAGCTTACCGGCACATCAGATGCCAAGGACTGTGTCGCCTGTCCTGCCCCGCGCGGGTATCGCACCTATGCCCCTGTTCCGATCTGGTTGCGCCTGCGCCCTGTCGCCAGAACGGGCAAACCTGCACCGGAAGAAACCGAAACGCCCGCCCCGGCCTTTGGCGTTCCGACACGCAAGGACGCCCGTCGCGAAGATCGCGATCAAGCCAACCGCAACGACAGTTTCATCATCCACCGCTTCGAGACCATCATGTCCTGGGCAGAAAGCCTGAACCTCAACCGCATGGTCGATGACGACGATCAGGACAACGCCGCAAAGGCTGCCGAGGATCAGGACCACCTGACGTTGTCGCAGAACATGAAACGGGCCGCCACCCGCCTGCGCCTTTCTCTGGACCTGTCCCCGCAGGACGCCGACCATGCAAGGCTGGCCGATAGATACACATACCCCGAATGGAACCGCCGCACCGGCGACTATATGATCGCCCATACCCGCGTGCTGGAGGTCGAGGCGACACCGCGCGCCGAATACACACCCGATCCCAAGCTGGTCGCCCGCGTGAAACGGCAATTCGCGCCCCTTCACCCCCGCCGCGTCGTCCTGCCCCGGCAGATCGACGGAGAGGATCTGGATCTCGACGCCCTCGTGACATCGCGCACAGACATCATCAGCGGCATGGACGGCAGCGACAGGGTCTGGCAATCGGGCCGTCCGATGGCGCGCGACCTTAGCGTCGCGATCCTGATGGATTGCTCTCGTTCGACCGAGGCGGCCATTGGCGACACCACGGTCATGGAGGTCGCGCGCGAGGCGTTGTCCTCCTTGGCCTGTGGCATTGACACGGCGGGCGACAGGCTCGGCATCTGGGGGTTTTCGTCGTTGCGCCGGGACCGGGTGTTCCTGCACCGATGCAAGACATTCCCGGAACCGATGTCGCGCGATGTGACGGCCCGGATCGGCGGTCTGCGACCCGGACACTATACACGACTTGGCGCTGCCATACGCCATGTCTCGGCGCAGCTCGCCGGCGAGGGTGCCACACGCCGTCTCTTGCTGGTCCTGACCGACGGAAAGCCCAATGACCTTGACCACTACGAAGGCCAGCACGGGATCGAAGACAGTCGCATGGCAGTCCGCGAGGCCCGCGCATTGGGTCAGGCGGTGCATGGCGTCATCGTCGATGCCGACGGGCAGGATTGGTTCGCCCGCATCTTCGGACGCGCAGGGTTCACGTTGCTGCCCAACCCCGAACGTCTGCCCCGCGCCCTTCCTGACATCTACCAGACCCTGACCATGGAGACCTGACATGAAACGCATACTTGCAATCACACTGACCTCGACCCTACCCTTTCCGGCCTTCGCCGCCGGTTTCGAACGCCCGATCCCGCAACCGCAGACAGAGGTGGCGGAATTCTGGTTTCTTATCGGTTCCATCGCACTCATCATCGCGCTGGCGGCTGTTCAGATTCTTGTGAGCCGACGATGACACCGTTTCTGAAACTTTTTGCCGCGCTCTACCCGTTCGGCGCGGGGGCCATGGGAGTGAACCTGTTCTTTGCATCCCTGATCGGGTCGTGGGTGGGCTGGCCTGTCCTCACTCCGTGGCAAGCCGCCGCCGGGGGAATGTTGATCGGCCTTCCCGCGACTTGGGCCTTCGCGTGTCATATCGTGCGTCTGATGAAGAAAGCTGAGACTCCATGACCGGATGGACGGAATACGCGCTCGCACTGGCCTTGTTTGTCGGAAGTCACTTCTTGCCGCGCATTGGGGGGCTGCGGGACACTCTGATCAACGCCGTTGGGCGCCGGACCTATTTCGCCATCTACGGCGTGATATCTGTTGGCCTGCTGATCTGGCTGATCGTCGCCGCAGGACGCGCGCCTCATGTCGCTCTCTGGGCGCAACTGCCCTGGACCCGCTGGGTGCCCAATATCGCGATGCCACTGGCCATGATCCTCGTCGCGTGCGGTGCAGGGCTGCGATACCCTTATACGCTCGGCGGCAGACATGGGCAGGTGTTCAACCCGGAACGTCCCGGTTTTGCCGCGGTGTCGCGACATCCGATGTTCCTGGCTTTGGCGCTTTGGGGCGGGGCGCATCTTGTGCCAAACGGTGATCTGGCGCATGTCATTCTCTTTGGCAGTTTTACCGTCATGGCGCTGGCTGCAATCCCCGCGTTCGATGCCAAGGCGCGGCGGGCTCTGCCTTTGGATGACGCGCGCGCCTTACATGACAGCACCGCCGTTCTTTCGCTTGTTCCGCTGACGGATCGTGCGTGGCTTAAAGACAATGCACGCTTGATGGCGCTGCGGATCTTGACCGGCTTGCTGCTCTGGCTGGCGCTATTGCATCTGCACGGGGCAATAATTGGCGTCTCGCCATTCCCGGTCTGAATTCGATCCCACGCGCGGGTGACGCCCACATTGCGCAGGTTCTTTCACACCATGACAGTTCTGGCTATTCCACGCGCACCAGCCGAAACCCGAGATGGTCTGGCGGCAATCCGACGGCACAGCCGCCAACGCTGGCATCCCGGACAAAATCGATCACCGCCGCGCGGTGTCGCCCACCGGCAATCCTGACACCACAATACGGGTCGGAATCGCTGATCAGGCCGTCCTCGGACACCTGTCCGTTTTCCATACACCCGTCGGTCCATTCCCAAACGTTGCCAGCGATGTCGGCAATCCCCAAAGAGTTGACCCCGAACCCTCCTGCGGGACGCAGCGTCGGGCTTGCGGTGCCGCGCAGCACGAGACCGTTGGCATAGTTTGCCAGCATCCTTTCGCCAGGATCGAGCGCTCCCTCATCGGTGATCGCTTTGCCAACACGTTCTGCTGCTGCCAGTTGCCATTGTATCTCGGATGGCAGCTTCCAGGTTTCCCCGGTTCGCATGGAAATCCATCTGGCAAAAGCGGTGGCGTCCTGCCAGTTGACATGGGTCTGCGGATAGACGCCCCCCACAGCCGGAACCGGCTCACAGGCTCCTTCACGAACGCAAATGGCGTATTCGCTGCGCGAGACCTGATATTTCATGATTTCGAATCTGTGGACCGCAACAGGAACAGGTTGCGGCCACCGCGCCGCGCCCTTGTGCGAGAAATTTCCCAACGGACGCCACATGACCTCGCCCGCCGCAACGGTCACCGTCGCGAACGGGGCAAAGGGTGGCGGCGCGTCCCCAAGTGAGACTGCACCCCAAAGCCCCATCGCTGCGAGCAGCGAAACCAACAAGACCGACTTCATCACATCATCCTTTCAAACCGCAAACAGGCGGCCGGATGGAACCGGCCGCCCCAATTCGATTTTCCTAGAAACGGTGCCGACTTACGGGAGCGCGGTCTTGCCCTCGTAGGTGGCATCGTATTCGACGGGCGCCTGCACCTGCTCCATGAGATCGTTGTTCCAGTCGCCCTCGACGATCACATGGGCCGTCGCGCCAAGGTTCACCGCCTCGATCAGGTTGTGGTTGACGTAGGCGTAGACCCCCGGTTGCAGAAATTCATAAAGCGCCGCACCAGCCGAACCGCCCGCGATGAACCATGTTTCCTGATCGCGCTGCGGTGGGTTGTTGAATTTGCCCCGCTCCCAGACCAGATCACCATGGCCGCCGATCAGGTGCGGACGGGTGTCGCGGTTGGCTTGGCTGTGGACGAAAAGCACCTTCTCACCTTGCGAGGCATGCAGGGCATTGTCACCAGTGAGTGCACCCACCTTGCCGTTGAAGACAACGTGGCTGGGGATCAGACCGTTCATCACGTCAAGCGTGTCAGGATAGCTTTCGGCAACGTCTTCGAAGCGCTTGTAATCGCCATTTTCATTCTTCGGGATGTAGAAATCATTTTCGCCGATATAGAAGACGCGGTCATAGCTGACCGGATTGCCGTCGTGATCCGTCAGACCATTGCGCGGCAACACCATGATGCACCCCGCCATACCGCTGACAACGTGCCACGGGATCATCGGGCCACCCGGCGCACAGTGGTAGACAAAGGTGCCCGGACGCGTTGCCTTGAACCGCAGTGTTGTCTTTTCACCGGGGTTCACCAGTGTCAGAGACCCGCCCCCAAGCGCACCTGTTGCGGAGTGAAAGTCAATGTTGTGCTGCATCAGGTTCTCGGGAGAATTGTAGAGCGTCAGTTCGACATAGTCGCCTTCATGAACCACCATCATCGGGCCGGGAATGGACCCGTTGAACGTCATCGCCTGCAAGTATGCACCGTCATCGACCTCGACTTCCTTCTCGACGATCTGCATTTCGAACTCGACGATGCGCGGTTCGGCGGGTGCCTGTTGCTCGTGCTCGTGGACCATCGGCGGGCGAACAAGCTTGCGCTTGATGCGCTTGAGGTTCGTCAGATCGACGGGCGGCGCCATCGACGTATCCATGATCTCTTCGGCTTTGGTGGCCTTGGCAAGGACCGGTATGGCAGCGATGCCAGCAGCGCCCATCAGTGCGGCTCTTCTCGTCAGCATGGTCAAGCTCCTATCAAATTGTATGCTGTTTGAGAGAAGAGTAATCTGCCCCTGATCGCCGAACGTTGTGAAACAGCAAGGTTCAGGGGTGTTTGTTCGCGGCCGTCACGACAATCAAGTTGATGCCGCGCGCCCGTGTCGGAGAATCCTGCACGCCGGCCCCGAGCAGACGGGCAGCATCTGCCCGTGCTCAGACAATCCCACTTGATTGTCACACAGCCCCGGACGTCTCGAAAGCACGCGGTCTTGTTTCGGATAGTCCAGAGAAGAGCCGCCCGAACTGCATGGAAATGTCGCAAACGACACTCAACCTGCGCGCCCATGTCCTTATCGTGGCAATGTGAATTGCAATCGAAAGGAACCGATGACCGCTGCATTCCCTCCCGCACACTCGCCCGAGGCGCATCGGCATGGTGTGCTCTTTGTCATTGCCGCCGGGATCCTCTGGTCTACCGTCGGGCTCGGCATCCGCCTGATCGAAGACGCCGTGGTCTGGCAGATCCTCCTGTATCGGTCCATCAGCATGTCGCTTTTTCTGTACCTGGTCATTCGCATTCGGTCAGGCGAAAGCCCTTTTTCACAGGTACGTCGCATCGGCTTTCCAGGCGTCATTGCCGGGCTATCCCTGGTGGCGGCCTATTCCGGCGGAATTTACGCAATTCAGAACACGTCGGTGGCGAATGCCATGCTGCTCTTCGCAACCGCACCCTTCATGGCTGCAGTTCTGGGCTGGCTCATCCTGCGTGAACCGGTTCGCAAAGCAACCTGGACTGCGATCGCTGTTGCCATCGGAGGCATCGCCATCATGGTCGCCGACAAATCGGGCAGTGTCGCCTTGAAGGGAAGCCTTGCAGCACTTGGATCCGCTTTGGGATTTGCGGTCTTCACCGTTTCCTTGCGTTGGGGCCGGACAGGCGAAATGCTGCCTTCGGTGTTTCTTTCGGGGCTTTTTGCCATCGTCATCACAATCGGCATTTGCCAATATCTCGGACTATCGCTGGTCATTGGTGGATGGGACGGCAGCATCGCCATGGGAATGGGGGTGTTTCAGGTGGGGGCGGGCCTGATCCTCTATACGTTGGGCTCACGCAGCCTTCCGGCGGCAGAGCTGGCTCTTTTGTCGCTGGCCGAAGTGCTTCTCGGTCCGCTCTGGGTGTGGCTGTTTCTTGGCGAAACTGCGAGCATTACAACCCTAGTCGGCGGCGTAGTCCTGCTTGCTGCCATTGCCGGAAACGCGCTTTCGGGAAAACGGCGGAAACCTCCGGCAATCACAACGCCGTAGAGCGGTGATCGTTGAGGCGCAACAGGTCGGCCAGTTCCTTGACGGTCAGGTACGCGTGGTCGGGAAAGGCAAGATCTGTCGGGGCAAAGGCCAATCCTCCGCCCCGACGGTCTTATCAGTTTTCCGGTGCGTTAGGAAAAAAGAGCTGCTGATCGGCAACCATGTAGCCCGCGATTGCGTCCTGCCCTTCGCTTGAGACCAGCCAGTCCGCAAAGGTCTGCGCTGCATCAACCTTTACCGACGGGCATTTCGCCGGATTGATCGGGATCACGCCATACTGGTTGAACATGTCCTCGTCACCCTGCACGGAAATGGCGTAGTCCTGCTTGTTGTCAAAGCTGATCCAGGTTGCGCGGTCTGTCATGACATAGGCACCCATGCCGATGCCCGCATTCAGCGTCGCACCCATTCCCGAGCCGGTCTCGCGATACCACTCGCCCGAAGCAGCGGTCGGATCGACACCGCTGTCACCCCAAAGTGCCACTTCCTTTTTGTGTGTGCCACTGTCATCGCCACGCGATGCAAACAGCGCGCCTTGCTCGGCAATCTTGGCCAAGGCGCCTTGCACGTCGGTCATTCCCGCGACACCTGCCGGATCGGCGGCCGGGCCGACGATGACAAAGTCATTGTACATCAGGTCCGTGCGTTCCGTACCGAAACCCGCTGCCACGAACTGTTCTTCCGAAGCCTTGGCATGCACCAGCAGCACATCGCCGTCGCAATTCTCGGCATTCTTGATGGCCTGACCGGTGCCAACGGCCACGACGTTGACCTGAATACCTGTCTCATCCTGAAAGATCGGCAACAGGTAGTCGTAAAGACCCGAGTTCGCCGTCGAGGTAGTGGACTGCACGATGATGGACTGGTCTTGCGCCCAGGCGGCGCCTCCTATGATCAGTACTGCAGCGGTCGCTGTCAGTCTTCTTGCAAGCATGATGGT
This sequence comes from Marivita sp., assembly GCF_051859345.1. GTDB lineage: Bacteria > Pseudomonadota > Alphaproteobacteria > Rhodobacterales > Rhodobacteraceae > Marivita. The sequence continues at coordinate 48,904 of NZ_JBHYFV010000025.1, forward strand.
CACTCCCTTTCTTGGTGTGTCAGACGACTATTCTGCCGTTCAGGTAATCCCGGGCCGCGTCACAGCGGGGTTCAGGGAAAAATTCAGCCGCCGCGCTGTGTTCGGCCACGCGACCGCGATGCAGGAACACGACGTCATCAGCCATGCGCCGCGCCTGTCCCATGTCATGCGTGACAAAGATGATGCGCACGCCCCTGTTGCGCGCCTCGCTCACAATTCGTTCGATTGCGAGAACCGAAGCGGGATCAAGGCTGGCGGTTGGTTCATCCAGGAACAGAACGTCCGGGTCGGTCGCCAGCGCACGGGCCAGCGCCAGACGCTGCGCTTCGCCACCCGATAGAAGACGTGCAGGCTGGTTCGCCTTGTGGGCCAATCCAACATGGTCAAGCAAGGCGCTTCGCCGGGCGGTATCTTTGCGCCGTGCTTTCAGGACAAAGTCGATATTTGCCGCGACGGACCGGCGGAGCAGGACCGGCTTCTGAAACACCAGAGCCTGCCGCACCGTCACATCCGAAGGCACCCGCCCCGCCCAGTGGATACGCCCGGAGGTTGGCTGCATCAGCCCGTGAAGAAGTTTCAGAAGAAGGCTCTTGCCCGACCCGTTTGGCCCCATGACCATCGTACAGCCGGACGGGCCAAGGTCGAGAGACACGCCATCGAGAACGCTTGTCTCACCAAATCGCAAGACAAGGTCGCGGACTTCGAGCGGCAGGATCTCCGTTTTTTCCGCGCCACTCAGAATCGCGGCATCAGGCATGGCCATTTGGTCAGACATAAGCCTGCCTCGCGGCGGTCATCCGCACCGATTGAACGGCCGCGTTCACACCCAACGCAATGACAAGCAGAATGATACCAAGCGCCAAAGCAAGCGCCAGATCGCCTTTCGACGTTTCCAGCGCAATCGCCGTGGTCATGACGCGCGTCAAGTGGTCGATGTTTCCGCCAACGATGATCACCGCCCCCACCTCGGCCACGGCGCGACCGAACCCGGCAAGGCCAACGGTCAGCAGCGAATAGCGTGCATCCCATAGCAGCGCTTGCACGGTTTGCATCCGCGTGAGGCAGAGCGAGCGAAATTGCTCTGAATATTCAACGTGCAGATCTTCCAGCACCTGGCGCGACAGCGCCGCAATGATCGGGGCGATCAGGATTGTCTGCGCGATGATCATCGCCGTCGGTGTGTAAAGCAGCCCCAGAAACCCCAGAGGACCGGACCGGGACAGGTGCAGATAAACCAGCAGACCTACCACCACAGGCGGAAGTCCCATCAGCGCGTTCATCACGATCAGAACAGCGTTGCGCCCGGAGAACCTGCCGATGGCGACAAGGGCGCCGATAGGTAGGCCGATGAGACAAGCAATCGCCGTCGCCGTCAGACTTACGCGAAGCGAGAGAAGGACAATCTCAAGCAAATCCGCGTCGCCCGACAGGACAAGGGCGACAGCAAGGGCCAAGGCTTCCCCGATGCTTTGCAAAATCTCCCCCGAAATGCATATTTTACCGTATCCCGCTAGCTATGCAGTTAAAGTATGGAAGTTCAAGGCTGGATTTGGCAATAAATTAACGCCAAAGTTTCAAGAGACACAAAATCACGCGCGGCAAAGCTGCATAAGGTTGCAAAATTTTCGGAACGTCGGTTGACCCCTTCAGGCTGCGACGCCTGTGCGTACACACCAAAGGCAGTTCGGAAATTCGGCGGAAGACGAACACAGGAACGGGGATCATGAGAGGAAGAGAATGCACTGACTCTTGGTTTCGGCCATCTTCCTGGCCCTCGCAGTGACTCAAGCTGCGACACAACACCTGTCTCTTTTTGCGGCAGGCAGTCTGAAGGCGGCGCTGTCACAGGTGTCACAAGACTACTGCGCGGCATATGGCACACCGCTCGCCACCCATTTTGGCGCGTCGGGCCTTCTGCGCGAGCGCATCGAAGCGGGAGACACGGCGCATGTTTTTGCCTCCGCGAACATGCGCCATCCGATGACGCTCGAATCCGCTGGCAAGGGCGGCCCGGTCGCTCTGTTCGCGCGCAATCGCCTGTGCGCGTTGGCCAGGCCAGAGGTGACTGTCTCGACCGAAACCCTGCTGGACGTCATGCTTGATGACGGCATCCGCCTTGGCACGTCGACACCCAAGGCCGACCCGTCCGGCGACTATGCCTTTGGACTGTTCGACAAATCCGGACATGCCGACGCACTCAGGGCAAAGGCGCTGCAATTGACCGGAGGACAGGATAGCGCCCGGCCACCGGATGAGCGCAACACCTATGCCTGGGTGCTCGACAGCGATCAGGCAGACGTTTTCCTGACCTATTCCACAAATGCGGTGCTGGCTCAAAACGAGCTGCCCGAATTGCAGATCGTTCAGGTGCCCGACGCCCTGACGGTTGGTGCGGATTACGGTTTGATCGTTCTGGACGATGCCCCACCCGAAGCATGGAAATTCGCGATGCACATTCTCTCACCCGCTGGCCAGGCGGTTCTGACCGATTACGGGTTCGACGCCCCTGCCCTGCCAAAAGGAGACTGACATGCGCCTGCTTCTTCTCATTCTGTCCATGCTGGCCCTGCCCGCCCAGGCGCGTAGCATCATCGACAGCGCCGGACGCAGTGTGGACATCCCGGAAGAGGTGAACACCGTCTTCGCCGCAGGTCCGCCGGCCTCCATACTTGTCTACATCATGAAGCCCGAAGCACTGACAGGCTGGCCCCGCGCGCTGCGACCCGAGGAGCGTGACTATATCGCAGAACCTTACCGCGACATTCCCGAAACAGGCCGTCTGACTGGGCGCGGAGGTGAGGCCAATCTTGAACGGGTGCTCGAGATCCAGCCCGATCTGATCATCGACTTCGGATCGGTCCGCGACACCTATATCGACCTCGCCAACCGGGTGCAGGACCAGACCGGCATCCCCTATATCCTGATCGACGGTCGGTTCGAGAACACGCCCGACGCGCTCCGGCTCATCGGTGAGGCGCTTGGCGTTCCCGAACGTGGCGAAGCCTTGGCGGCGGATGTGGAAACGACTTTCGGGCGGATCGACACCATTCTCGACGACATTCCGGAAGACGTGCGTCCGCGTGTGTATCTTGCCCGTGGTCCAGAAGGATTGGAGACCGGCATGAAGGGCTCGATCAACACCGAGATCATCGAACGTGCCGGTGGCCGGAACGTCGCCGACGATGGCGGCGCGACACGCGGCCTTGTACAGGCATCCATGGAACAGGTGATCGTCGCCAACCCGGACACGATCGTGACCTGGGATCCGAATTTCTATGGCAAGGTTTTTGACGACCCGCTCTGGCAGAGCATCGACGCGGTGCGCGACGGCCACGTTTACCTGTCACCGACCGCACCGTTCGGATGGATCGACCGGCCACCATCACTCAATCGCATGATGGGTCTGATCTGGATGGCGGGCCTTCTCTATCCCGACAAATGGAACGGCACCCTGCGCGAAGATACCCGCGCCTTCTACGAGCTTTATTATCATGTTGATCTGAGTGACGACGAACTGGAAAGGCTGCTGGAATGGGCCGAGGGACGACCGCCGATGTAGGCCTTAAACGGCTTGTTGTGACGCTGACCGGAGGGCTTGCACTATGTCTTGGGGCGCTGGCCTTTGGTGCAGTGATGATCGGGCCATATGGCTTGTCCCCTACGCAGACACTGGCCGCGCTGATGGGACAAGGTGATCCGCAGGCCCAGATCGTGGTCTGGAACATCCGCCTGCCGCGTGTTGCAGCTGCTTTGCTGGTTGGCGCGGCGCTTGCGGCGGCTGGCGCAAGTTACCAGGCGTTGTTCCGAAATCCGCTGGTCTCACCGGACATTCTCGGTGTGTCCGCAGGCGCCGGGCTTGGCGCGGTTGCCGGGATCTTCCTGTCGCTGCCCGTTGCGGCGATCCAGGCGTCGGCCTTCGTCGGCGGCATGGTGGCGGTCGGATTCGTCACACTGGTCGCTTCGATGGTTCGCAATACCGACAGCACGTTGACTTTGGTTCTGATCGGCGTGGTGATCGGCGCTCTGGCAGGGGCGGGGACGTCGCTTCTCAAGGTGATGGCCGACCCTTATGACCAGCTGCCTGCAATCACCTTCTGGCTTCTTGGGTCGCTGGCTGCGATCACGACCAAAGATATCCTGCCCGCGCTGCCCATGGTGCTTGTCGGGCTGGTGCCGCTGGCGCTCTTGCGCTGGCGCATCAACGTCCTGAGTCTTGGCGATGAAGAAGCCCGCGCTCTTGGGGTTGAGGTCGCGCGCACACGGTTCCTCGTCATAGCCGCAGCCACGCTCATCACCGCAAGTGTCACTGCACTGGCGGGTGTTGTCGGCTGGGTCGGCCTTGTCATCCCGCATATCGCGCGAATGCTTGTCGGCCCCGGTTTCGGAAGGCTGCTGCCGACATCGGCCCTCATTGGGGCAGGCTACCTGCTGATCGTCGATACCCTGGCGCGGACAATTGCGCAGGTCGAGGTGCCGCTCGGCATCCTGACCGCAGTGATCGGTGCGCCGTTCTTCGTCTGGCTGCTGGCCCGCGGTCGTAGAGGGTGGTCGTGATGCTGGAGGCCCGGAACCTTGCTATCGGCTACGGTGCGACCGAGATCGGCTCGGGACTAAACCTTTCCGTGACAGGCGGCGACATTCTTTGCCTTCTGGGTCCAAACGGATGCGGAAAGACCACCCTTTTCCGTACCCTCCTCGGGTTGCTTCCGGCGCTGGGAGGCACTGTTCTTTTGGGAGGATCGCCCATCGCAGCGCAAACCCGCGCCGAGATTGCCCGCCGGATCGCCTATGTGCCGCAGGCCCATGCGCCACCCTTTCCCTTTGACACGCTCGAGGTCGTGCTGATGGGAAGAACGGCGCGGCTTGGGGCGTTTGGTCAGCCCGGACGGAATGACCGGCAGGTTGCACTGAATGCGCTGGACCGCCTCGGCATTGCCGATCTTGCCTATCGCGACTACTCACGCCTGTCCGGGGGTCAGCGACAACTGGTTCTCATCGCGCGGGCTTTGGCACAGGAAGCCCCGCTGATCGTGATGGACGAGCCAACGGCAAGCCTGGATTTCGGCAATCAGGCCCAGGTTCTTTCGCAAGTCACAACTCTGGCGCATGAGGCGTCCAGTGACGGGCGCGGTGTGATCCTCTCCACGCACGATCCGGATCAGGCGTTTGCCTTGGACGCGTGTGTGCTGCTCATGAAAGACGGGGCGACCCGTGCGCATGGACACGCGAACGATGTTCTGACCGGAGCAAATCTGAGTGATGTCTACGGAATTCCGGTCTCTGTGGAAACGACAACATCTGGTCGAAAAGTCTGTCTGCCGTCGCTCGATGATCAACCTGCCCCGGTGATGACGTCGGATGTCCTGACGGTGGCGTAGGGCGTTCGATAACGGCACAGCCGGCACGTCAAGACGTGCGGACCTATGCTGTTCGAAACTCGACCTGTCTTGACCAGCGGTCTGTTCCCCGCAGCCCGTTACTTCAACCATTGATGCGAGAAAACCTGACCCATGGCTGCATTCTGGACTGGCCTGCGAAACGCCCATTTTCTTGCAAGGTTCAGTCGAACAATGCGTGCTGGACAGGGTCGGCATCAAAACGGTTAGCTAAATTCCATTTCGGCGACGACGACGAGCACAAAGACAGTATGACCCCGACCTACTCTGACAGGCTGTCCAGCAAGGGCATTTCCTGCAGCCGCATGGAGACAATGCAGGCAATGACGGCCATCCCCGCTGCGATCCAGAACACCGGATGCAGCGCTGACGAGAAGTCGGCAAACACTTCGCGTTGCGTTTGCAAAGGCAGGTGCGACACCAGTTCCGCGCTGATCGACCCAATGCCGTTCAGCGTTCCATCCGGCAGATCGCCATCGAGGTTTCTGGCCAGGTTCGCGCTGAACAAAGCGCCGAAGGCGGCTGTCCCGATTGATCCACCGATCAGACGGAACATGTTGGCGCTGGCCGTGCCAACGCCAAGCATATGTCTTGGAACATCGTTCTGGATTGCGGCAATTCCGATGGAAAACACTGGTCCCAATCCAAGACCAACCAGCACCATCGACAAGGCGACATGCCAGAGCGACGAACCTGCTGACAGTGTTGACAGCGACAACATCGCCAGAGCCAGAAGCGCGGTCGACAGAACCGGCATCCATTTGTAGCGCCCTGTTCGGCTCATAACCTGCCCGGCGCCTGCGGATGACGCGATCAAACCAGCCATCATCGGTGTCAGAAAAAGCCCCGACACCGAAGGCGATACACCCTGCACCACTTGCAGATAGAGCGGCATGAAAGTGATTGTGCCGAACATGGCCACCCCAACCATGAAGCCCACGGTATTGACGACCAGAAAGGTGTTGTTGGCAAACAGGCTCAGCGGCAACACCGGCTCTGCCGCGCGCCGCTCGACCACAATAAACGCCCCCAATGCGGCAAGTCCAAACGCTGTGAGGCCAATCAGCTCTGCACTGCTCCACGGCAGAACCGACCCACCGAGGTTCGACACCAGAACCGCAACCGAAAGGAACGTCGCCAGAAAAAAGGCGCCCGCGATATCAAGTTTGACTGCGGTTTCGCGTTTGACATTGGGAAGGGCGGAATGCAGCACGACGAGGGCCAGAATACCGATCGGGAAGTTGGCAAAAAAGATCCAATGCCAGCTTAACGCCTCGACGAGGAACCCGCCGACCAGTGGGCCGATCACTGTCGAAACGCCAAAGACAGCCCCAAGAAGCCCCTGTGCCTGCCCGCGCTGACGCGGCGGAAGCACGTCGGCCACCACCGCCATCGACACCACAATGAGACCACCGCCGCCAAGCCCCTGGATCGCACGCCCCGCAATAAGGACTCCCATCGACTGCGCCAAACCGGCCAATGTCGCCCCCACCAGGAACACGAAGATCCCAATCTGAACAACCAGTTTGCGACCGTACAGATCGCCCAGCTTGCCCGCGATCGGCGCGCCAATCGTCGACGCCAGAAGGTAGGCCGTGATCACCCAGGTCATGTGCTCCATACCGCCGAGGTCAGCAACCATGATCGGCATTGCCGTGGTGACAATGGTCTGGCCCAGAGACGCAAACAGGAGCGTCACCGCCACAGCGGCGAGGGCGATACGGGTCTGTGCGGATTTGGTCGCGACCTCATCCGTTTCTTGCGGTGTCATTGTGGACATATCACATCTCCGGCGGTCGCGGGCATCCAGCCGCCAGCGCACTTGCTCTTGTTGCTTGCACATATGTGCCAATGGCATATACATGTCAATAGCATGCATTTTCGGTGGGAGTGAGAGCTTGCCTGAGAACGAGGACAAACTGAAAAGGCATTTGGCCAGGGCCGGAATAGACGGCGACCTCAGTCAATCTGCATTGGAGCTCGACACGATTATGCAGCATTGGCGCCGCCGGGTGGTCAAGCGCGAACTGGGTCAACGGGCGCTCGCCGATCTTGAACTCGATCTGGACATGCCGTTGCTGGATGTGCTGATGGTTGTCTGGACTCCGGCGGAAGAATTCGATGAGGATCCTGTGTGCGAAGTCATGGTCTCGACCGTCGCCACGCGGCTCATGATCGACCCGTCGCGCGCCAGCAGATTGACGTCTGAACTGATCCGTCTCGGCCTTGTCCGTCGCGCAGTAAGTCAGGAAGACGCCCGTCGCGCTGTACTGGAACTCACGGACGAAGGCACCCGCATCGTCCACGCGGTGCGCCATTACAAGTTCCTGATCCTGGGCAATTTCCTGAAAGGCTGGACCGATCAAGAACTGACCGCCTTCATTCCACTCCTGGAGCGGTTTTCTGCGTGGTCCGAAGCGCCGGAAGATCCAAGCGAACAAATCGTCACCGAAATCGCCCACCTGCGCAAAAGCCTGGCTGACCCGAAGGTCTGAAGACTTTAAGCGCAAGCGCTTGTGGCGGTCAGCCCATACAGGACGGAAAAAAAGAAAGAGCCTCCGTCGGAGGCATTACGCTTATCATTGGTTGCGGGGGTAGGATTTGAACCTACGACCTTCAGGTTATGAGCCTGACGAGCTACCGGGCTGCTCCACCCCGCGCCAAGGAAAAGGTATCGTATTAGAGAGACACGTAATTTT
>NZ_JBHYFV010000026.1:0-56745 GCF_051859345.1 Marivita sp.
CAGCCCGTCTTGCGTTCCGCTCCGGACAAAAGGCCATCAATGAAAACCCCGGCAGAGGCGCGTTGCTCAGACCGGTTGAAAGCTGGGGCGATGAAACCTTTCAAGCCAACAAGCGCATGCGACCAATCTGAAACGCTGCTCGCCCAATCCACTACAGACATGACACACTCTCCCAATCCCAGAGAAAGATGAATCAGAAATGGGCCATAAATGCAACTGTAGTACTAGATCAAATGCGTCGATCAAACGCGAAAATTTTTCACTCTGAGGACTACTTAAATCTCCATAAATTGGCGGAACCATTGTGCAATCAGATTTGATTTCTGGTTTAGACGTCTGCCAAAAATCACCCAAAAATACCCGGCCAATTCGCCTCACCCTTGGCGATGTTGCCGGGGATGTCCTCGAGCCACAATTCGCGGGCGCGCAGGTTGGCGTTGAGGTAGAGGCGATCCACGTAGATTGTCCAGGCCTCGGGGGTTGTCGGTGCGAGGTAGCCGCGGGAGGCGGCGAAGGCGCAGTAGCCTCCGAAGGCGGGGGCGTAGCGGGCGGGATCGGCGCGGAAGGCGTCGGCGGAGGCCTGATCGGCAAAGCGCCAGGCCGCGCCTTTGTAGTCGACGGTCAGATCGCCGCCTGCCACCGGGCCGTTTGTGGTGAAATAGGCGACGGGGTCAGAGCCGTCGATGGCGATGCCGCCGTCCTGGTAGATCTCGGGTTCGCGGGCCAATGCGGGGCGGGCGAGCCAGATCGCGGGGGCGGCAAGGGCGAGGGCGGAAAAGCTGCGGCGGTGCATCGGCGTTCATCCTTTTTCAACATTCATGGGTCAGAGTTGGGATGTGACGCAACGGAAAGAAGGAGGTTGATACAGATCTGACGCGGTCGTGAAACGCCGTCATTCCCCCACGCCCCCTTGGCATTGGTCCATGTCCCGCTTATACGCCCGGTCTGATCCCGAACAGCCGGAGGCCCATGATGCAGGGCAGCGCCAATCTCAACATCATGATCAAGGCCGCCCGAAAGGCGGGGCGGTCGCTCAACAAGGACTTCCGCGAGGTCGAGAACCTTCAGACCTCGGCGGCGAATGCCGAAGATTTCGTGCTGCGCGCCAGCACCGCCGCCGCCACCATCCTGCGGGATGATCTTGCCGGTGTGCGCGCAACCTACGGCTATGTCGAACCAACCGGCGCGGTCGAGGGCGAAGACCCGACGCGCCGCTGGATCGTCAACGCGATGGAAGGGGCGGCCAACTATCTGCACGGCCAGCCGCATTTCAGCGTGTCGATCGCGCTGGAACACAAGGGGCAGATCGTGTCGGCGGTGGTGTTCGACCCGGCCAAGGACGAGATGTTCTATGCCGAAAAGGGGCAAGGTGCCTGGCTGAACGACAACAAGCGCCTGCGTGTGTCGAGCCGTGCCAAGCTGGTCGAGTCGGTGTTGGGCCACGAGGTGCCTTTCGGCGTAAAGCGCACCTTGCCCGCCACCCTGAAGGATCTGGCGCGCGTGATGCCGGAATGTTCCGGGCTGCGCACATCTGGGTCAACCGCGCTTGATCTGGCCTATGTGGCGGCGGGGCGGTTTGACGGGTTCTGGCAGCGCGAGGCCAAGTTGCCCGACCTGGCGGCAGGCGTTCTGATCGCCGCAGAAGCCGGGGCGTTGGTCGAAGGGGTACGCAAAGGACAGACACCGCTTGAAGACGGCACTGTGTTGTGTGCGAACAATCAGATTTTCACGGCGCTTGCCAAACTGATCCGCAGCACCGACTGAAGAGGGGCTGTCGCGCCTTAAACGCTTGTGTATCATGACCGGTAAGCGATCCGGGGGATGAGATGCGACTAAGAGGCGTTCGTGGCAGCCGCAACATCGAAGATCGTCGTCGACATGGCGGTGGCGGCAAGGCGGGACTTGGTGGGGTCGGCCTGTTGGTTGTGCTGGCCATCGGGTATTTCGCGGGGATCGATGTTACGTCGCTGTTGCAGCAGACGACACAGGCATCAGAGGCACCCCGTTCGCTTAGCGCCGAAGAAGAACGCGCGGCAGAGTTTACCTCGCGCGTGCTGGCGACAACCGAGCAGGTCTGGGGAGAGGTGTTTCAAGCACAGGTGGGCCGTCCGTATGACCCACCGGTTCTGGTTATCTTTTCGGGCCAGACAGCATCGCCCTGTGGCAATGCCAGTGGTGCAACCGGTCCCTTCTACTGTCCGGCCGACGAAAAGGCCTATCTGGACACGGAGTTTTTTGCGACATTGTCCCGCCAGTTGGGTGCGCGGGGCGATTTCGCGGCGGCCTATGTGATCGCTCACGAGGTTGCGCATCATGTGCAGAACGAATTGGGCATCCTTGGGCAGGTCAATGAACGCCGGCAGGTGGTGGGCGAGACGCAGGCGAACGCTTTGACGGTGCGTCTTGAACTGCAGGCCGATTGCCTGTCGGGCGTCTGGGCGCGGTCGGTTGATGGATTGCTTGAACCCGGCGATCTTGAAGAGGCGCTGAATGCGGCGCGGATGATCGGCGACGACCATTTGCAGGAGCGCGCGGGTCGGGTGCCACAGCCGCACACCTTTACACACGGGACGTCGGAGCAACGATCACGCTGGTTCGCGACCGGTTACAAGACCGGAGATATCCAGAGTTGTGACACGTTTGGAGCGCAAGGGCTTTGAGATGATCGTCTACGGGCTGCCAGTTGGACAGGGGATTTTGGCGCTTTCTCCGATTCCGGGTTCGGATGGAGACTATGCGGGGGATGTGCAGCATCTGATCGAATGGAAGCCTGCAATTGTCGTGTCCCTTGTGACCGAAATCGAGCTGGCTGCCGCCGGCGCGGCGGGGCTTTGGCATGATCTGGTCGATGCCGGGACCCGGTGGGAGCACATGCCGATCAGTGATTTCGGTGTGCCGGACGACGAGTTTGAGCAAGCCTGGCCAGAGGTCAGCGCAAATGCGCGGCGGGCGCTCACGGGCGGGGGTCGGGTCTTGGTGCATTGCCGGGGCGGCTGCGGGCGTTCCGGAATGGTGGCGCTGCGGTTGATGATCGAAATGGGCGAAGCGGCGGACGATGCGCGGGACCGGCTGCGCCATGTCCGCCCTTGTGCCATCGAAACATCTGAACAAATGGGCTGGGCTTTGCAGGCCAAACGCGAACCAGCCTTGTTTCTGCGGCACGCAGATTAGGGAAAAGGTGAGAGGCTGGACAACGACCCAAGCGTGGCTCGTTACGGCTGCTTCCTTCCGGACCTGACCGGGTTGGCGAGGTGCTCGCCCGCGCCAACCTCTCGTTGATTGAAATAGTCAAGTCTGAACCGGATTGCAAGCGGGCCCACCCTGCAAATCCACCCTTGCGCATTGTTCTTTTTGCATCGGCATGGCAATCGCGTCGGGACACAGGGAATGGGCGGACAGACGATGCGCAATGCAGAGCAGGTGACCTTTGGCGGGTCTGGGCTGGACCGGGCGGCCGAACTTCGGGGCGATGTGCCCGCGCTTGCCGCCCTTCTACAGGAGTCGGCAACGCGCACGATTGTGCTGTGGCAGGGCAAGCCCTTGATGGCAGGAGACGGGCCTGACCGGGCGCTGGCGCGCCTGACCCTGGATCATCCGATTCTGAAGGAAGCGCGCACTGTTCCGATTTTGCTTGGACGAGAGGATGGCGCGGCGCGGTTTGCGCATGATATCTCGGGTTGGGTTCCCGATGAGGATGTCAGTGAGGTTGGCGCGTTCATCGACAAGAGCGAGCAACGGCATCCAACTTTGCCGGACGATCACGGTTTTGCGGAATTGCGCAGTGTGATGACTGCGCTTGGGCCGCGTGATGCGGAACTGGCTGCCACCGCCAAGGCCATCATCGGATGGCACGACACACACGGCTTTTGCGCCAGATGTGGAGCGCAAAGTGACGTCACCCAGGCTGGGTGGCAACGGGTGTGCCAGGCCTGTGGCGGCAGTCATTTCCCGCGCACGGATCCGGTGGTGATCATGTTGATCACCCATGGAAACAGGGTGCTTCTGGGGCGATCCCCCGGATGGCCGGCGGGGATGTATTCCTGCCTTGCCGGATTTGTTGAGCCCGGCGAGTCGATCGAGGCTGCGGTGCGCCGGGAGGTCTGGGAAGAGGCGGGTGTGCGTGTCGGCGAGGTGCGGTACCTGTCCAGTCAACCTTGGCCCTTTCCGGCGTCGTTGATGTTCGGCTGTCAGGGAATCGCCCTGACCGATGACATCACCATTGATCCGGTCGAGATTGAAGATGCGCTTTGGGTCAGCCGCGAGGACGTGATGGATGCGCTTGCCGGTCGGCGTGAGGGGCTGTTGCCTGCACGAAAAGGGGCCATCGCACATTTTTTGTTGCGCAATTGGCTTGCCGATACGCTGGATTGACGCAACTCTTACGTTAACCGGATCGAAAGAGGGCGACCCGATGCAAGTGACTGCCACCGAAGACGTTGCCGCGCCGATAGACCATGTGTTTGCAGAACTTACGGCGTTCGACGCGCTTGAACGGCAGGCGCTGCGGCGCGGGATAGATGTGCGACGGAATTTTCGCACGGCCATGCCCAACATTGGCGAGGGCTGGGAGGCGCAGTTTCGGTTTCGGGGAAAAGAACGGTCTGCGAAAATTGAACTGGAACAGTATGTTGCGCCACAAGTCTTGCAGTTCTCGGGCAAGTCGGGTGGGTTGGAGACCAACACGCACATCGAATTGGTCCCTCTTTCACCGAACCGCACGCGGGTGAACCTTGTGTTCAAGATGGCACCAAAGACCTTGTCGGCGCGTTTGCTGGTGCAATCCTTCAAGCTGGCGCGATCCAGTATCAACAAGAGGTTCAAGAAACGCATGTCGCAATACGCCCGTGACATCGAAAGCAAGGTGGCCAAGATCGCATGACACCGCAACGTTTCTGGTCTGCTCTTGCCGTTGCGCTGCTACCGATGGCGCTTTCGGCGCATGAGTTCTGGATTGAACCCGAAGCTTATCAGGTGCCCTCTGGCGGGACGATGAGTGCCAGCTTGCGCGTTGGTGAGACCTTTGGGGGTGCTGCGCAATCCTATCTTCCGCGCAATTTTGAACGGTTCGACATGCAGTGCGCCGGCCAGTTGTCCAAGGTGCCGGGCCGCGCCGGAGATCGACCGGCCTTGACGGTGCAGGCTCCGCCGGACGGGTTGTGCGTCATCATCCATCAAACGCGGGATTACACGCTGACCTATCGGGATTGGCAGAAATTCGTGAATTTCGTGGAGCACAAGGATTTTGCCGGGGTGCTGGACGCGCATCGGGCGCGCGGATTGCCAGAGACCGAATTTGTCGAACTTTACAGCCGCTATGCCAAAAGCCTGATTGCGGTTGGTGACGGCGCAGGCGCGGATACAGAGGTTGGGTTAGAGACCGAGATCGTGGCCGAGGCGAACCCTTACACGGATGACATGACGGGTGGGTTGCCGATCCGGGTGCTGTACAATGGCGAGCCGCGCGCAGATGCGCAGGTCGAAGTGTTTGCAAAGCCACCTGCAGGCAAGGTCGAGGTTATGCTTTACCGGACCGATGCCGACGGGCGCGTGACGCTTCCGGTTCAGGCGGGCCATGCCTATCTTGCGGATGCGGTGATTCTTCGGCCGCTTGATCCGGAAGCGGAAAAAGACCCGGTCTGGGAAAGCATCTGGGCGTCGCTGACATTTGCGGTGCCAGAATAACCGACGCAGCGGTTAATTCGAATGCCAGTCGAAGAATCCGGGACCGGCACGTTCAAGCAAGGTCTGGGCAAGCGATGTGCCCATCTCGGCCCCGTCGGCGATGGGACCGCTAAGTTCATCTGCATGAGATTCAGACCCGTCCGGGCGCAACACTTCACCACGCAAGCGCAAGATGCCATCATTCAATTCGGCCAATCCGGCAATCGGCGTTTCGCATGAGCCATCAAGCCCTGCCAGAAATGCGCGTTCCGCCGCAAGGCGTTGCCCGGTTTGCGTGTCATGGATTGCGGCCAGCATGTCTGCGGCGCGTGTGTCATCTGCACGGCGTTCGATGCCGATGGCACCTTGTGCCACTGCGGGCAGCATGTCGGTTGTCTCAATTGCGGTTTTTGGCACATCGTCCATGCCCAGACGGTTCAGTCCCGCCATCGCAAGGAACGTACAGGAGGCGACACCGTCGTCCAGTTTTTTCAGACGCGTTTGCAGGTTGCCGCGAAATTCGACCACGTTCAGGTCCGGACGCCGATTGAGCAATTGTGCCCTGCGGCGCAATGAGGAAGTGCCGACTATCGCGGCCTCTGGCAGTTGGGCGATCCCGGTGAATTCAGGTGAGATGAACGCATCACGCACGTCTTCGCGCGGCAAGTATGTGTCAAGCAACAGACCTTCTGGTTGAAGCACCGGCATGTCCTTCATCGAATGCACTGCGATGTCGATTGCGCCTGACAGCATGTCCTCTTCGATTTCTCGGGTGAAAAGACCTTTGCCGCCGATCTCTTTCAGGGGGCGATCAATGATCTTGTCGCCAGTGGTCTTGATCACGACGATGGTGAAGGCTTCGAACGGCAGATCGAACGCCTTGGACAGTCGCGCACGGGTCTCGTGGGCCTGTGCCAGAGCCAGCGGCGATCCACGGGTGCCGATCTTGAGGGGTTGGGCGGGGGAGGGCAAATCAAGCGTCATAAGCCCTTCTTTAGGCGCGTAAACTTATCCTGACAACCATGCTTGTCTTGACATATTGCCGTCAAGAGTCGATCCGAAGGCAACAGACAAGGATAGACATGATGAGCCAGACCAAAACCATCCTGCGCGCCCTTGCGGGCGAAACCCTTCCGACCCCTCCGATCTGGATGATGCGTCAGGCAGGGCGGTATCTGCCGGAATACAAGGCGACGCGGGCGCAAGCCGGGGATTTCCTGTCGCTTTGCTATAATCCCGAATTGGCGGCCGAGGTCACGTTGCAGCCGATCCGACGCTACGGTTTTGACGCGGCGATCCTGTTTGCCGACATCTTGCTGCTGCCGCAGGCGCTGGGCGCGGATTTGTGGTTTGTGACCGGCGAAGGCCCGCGCCTGTCCACAATCACCACGCAGCCCGAGTTTGACAAGCTTGGGTCTGGCGAGATGATCCACGACACTCTGAACCCGATCTACGAGACCATTCGCATCTTGCGCCGCGAACTGCCGGAAGAAACCACGCTGATCGGTTTTGCGGGCGCACCCTGGACTGTGGCGACCTACATGATTGCGGGGCGTGGCACGCCCGACCAAGGCCCTGCGCATGCGCTGAAATACGAGAATCGCGCGCTCTTCGAAGCGATAATCGAGCGGCTGACCGAAAGCACGATTGATTACCTCTCGGCGCAGATCGACGCTGGTGCCGAAGTCGTCAAGATCTTCGACAGCTGGGCCGGATCGCTTCAGGGTGAGGACTTCAATCGCTACGCGCTTTATCCCGCCCGTGTGATCACCGAAGAGATCAAGCTCCGTCATCCGGGCATTCCGGTCATCGCCTTCCCGCGTCAGGCTGGCGACAAGTATATCGGGTTCCACGCCGAGACGGGTGCGGATTGCGTCGCGGTCGATGACAGTGTCAGCCCCGAATGGGTGGCCGAGCATGTACAGCCGGGTGGTTGCGTGCAGGGCAACCTTGCCTCGCGTCACATGGTGACGGGCGGGCAAGACCTGGTCGACGAGACCCGCAAGGTGGTTGATGCGCTCAAGAACGGGCCGCATATCTTCAACCTCGGGCATGGGATCACGCCGGATGCGGACCCCGAAAACGTGCAGCTGATGATCGACACGGTACGCGGGGCCTAAGCCGGTTTCGACTGTCCAGGCTATCGTCGGGTTGCAAGATCCTTGCGCGCTGGATTGGGTCTTTTCTTTTGGCGTTCACGCAGAAAGACAAACAGTCCGGCCCCAAGGATCATGCCACACCCGACCCAGATTGCGGGTGTTGGCCATTCGGCAAAGAACAGCCAGCCCCAGAAAATTGCCAGCGGCAGTCCGATATATTCGAACGGTGCAATGCTGGCTGACGGTGCCATCCGGTAGGCCGAGGTGATGCAATAGGCGACGATTCCATTGCAGACACCGGTCAGCGCGAACAGCGGCCAGTCTTCGCTTGTGGGCCAGGTCCAGGCGCGGAGCAGGAAATGCAGGCTGGGCGATTCCGGGCCGGGATCGGCCTGGCCCTGTCCGACAAGCAGATAGAACAGGCTTGAGACCGCAAGAAACATCAACTGGTTGTAGATCGTCAGCGCCGCGGCTGTGCTTTTGACGCCAAGAGCGCGCGTCATCACAGCCATGGAAGCGTAGAGCGCCGCCGCAATTACCGGCAGGGCAAAGAGCCACGGAGGGCCATAGCTTGACCCGCTGCGCCATGGTTCCTGCATGACGATGACACCCATGAAGCCCACCACAATTGCGCCAATCCGCAACGGACCGACCTTTTCGCCCAGAAACGCGAAGGAAAAGAGCGTGATGAAAAGCGGTCCAACATAATAGAGCGCGGTGGTCAGCCCCAGCGGCAAGGCGGCCAGTGAGGCGAAGAAAGTCATATTGGCCGCGACCAGCGTCAACCCGCGCAGGATGTGCAAACCGGGTCGCGACGTGCGCAACAGGGACAACCCGCCTTCGAGGTGCAGCATCAGGAAGGACAGGAATATCCCGATTGCCGTGCGGGTGAACACGATCTGATGCAACGGATAGCCGTTGGATAACGCCTTGATCAGCAAATCGTTTACGGAGATGGCAAACACGCCGACGCAGATCAGGGTGATACCGCGCGCGATACTGGCTTCGGTTTGGGAATTCATGACGACTGGTTACGCTGCTCTGTGGCGAAGGTCAGCTACAAAAGCGACTTGCACAGCGATTGCGTTCTGACGCACGGCTTTCGGGATTGTGTCTGGGAAACTTCGGATTAGGTTGCCGCCCTGTCCGACCGGAAAGGAAGACCATATGCAACCGATGGTTCAGATCACCAACGTCCGGAAATCCTATGCCGATGGGTTCGAAGCACTCAAGAGCGTGTCTCTGGATATTGAAGACGGGGAAATACTTGCGCTGCTCGGGCCAAACGGTGCGGGCAAGACAACGCTGATCTCCACGATTTGCGGCATCTCGCAGCCCACATCCGGGACTATCAAGGTAGGTGGGCATGACGTGGTCACTGCCTACCGGGGGGCGCGGTCGCTGGTCGGGCTGGTGCCGCAGGAGATCAATCTGGAACCGTTCGAGCGGGTGATGAACACGGTTCGTTTTTCACGCGGGCTTTTCGGCAAGCCAAAAAACGAGGCGTTGCTGGAAAAAATCCTTCGGCAGCTGTCGCTTTGGGACAAGCGTGACAGCCGGATCATGGAACTGTCCGGCGGGATGAAGCGCCGCGTGCTGATCGCCAAGGCGCTGGCGCATGAACCGCGCGTGCTGTTTCTGGACGAGCCGACCGCCGGAGTCGATGTAGAGCTGCGCCGCGATATGTGGGACATCGTTGCCCAACTGAAACGCGACGGTGTGACGATCATTCTCACCACCCATTACATCGAAGAGGCCGAGGCGATTGCCGACCGGATCGGGGTCATCAACAAGGGGGAAATCCTGCTGGTCGAGGAAAAGACCGCGCTGATGACTCGGCTTGGCCAGAAAGAGCTGCGGATTGAATTGCATGATCCGGTTTCCAAGATTCCAGCCTCTTTGGAAGGTCGGGGACTGAAGTTAGAGGAGGAGGGTCAGGTGCTTGTCTACAGTTATGACACCACGCAGGACCGGACCGGAATTGCGACGCTGATCCGGGATGTGAGCGATGCGGGGCTGGTCCTGCGCGATCTTCAGACCCGGCAGAATTCGCTTGAGGACATCTTTGTCGGACTGGTGACAGACCAGGAGGACGCGGCATGAACTGGCAAGCCATTCGCGCGATCTATGTCTTCGAGATGTCGCGGTTCTTCCGCACTCTGATGCAAAGCTTCATCTCGCCTGTGATCTCGACCTCGCTGTATTTCGTGGTCTTCGGAGCAGCGATCGGCAGTCGGATCGATCAGGTCGAGGGCGTCTCTTACGGTGCGTTTATCGTGCCCGGTCTGATCATGCTGACGGTGATGACTCAGGCGATTTCCAACGCGAGTTTCGGCATCTACTTCCCGAAATTCATCGGTACGATCTATGAGCTTTTGTCGGCACCGATCAATTTTCTTGAGATCGTCATGGGGTATGTGGGCGCTGCCGCCACCAAGGCGCTGTTCATTGGTGTCGTGATCCTGATCACGTCGGCGTTTTTTGTGGATCTGACAATTCAGCACCCGCTTGCGATGCTGGCCTTCATGGTGCTGACCTGCCTGAGCTTTGCATTGTTCGGGTTCATCATCGGCATCTGGGCCGGAAACTTTGAACAGCTTCAGCTGATCCCGCTTCTTATCATCACGCCTTTGGTGTTCCTTGGCGGGTCGTTCTATTCGATCTCCATGTTGCCGCCGGTCTGGCAGACAATCTCGTTCTTCAACCCGGTGGTCTATCTGGTGTCGGGATTCCGGTGGTCGTTCTTCGGGTTTGCGGACGTGCCGATTGGCCTGAGTTTGCTGGCCATCGGCGCGTTCACCGGCTTGTGCCTGGTCATCATATGGCTGATCTTCAAGACGGGTTGGCGGATCCGGTCTTGAGGGTCGAACATCGCATCCCGGTCCGCAGGGACCGGGATGCGATTCCCTAGAACCCAACCATGGACACGCCGACGATAACCAAGGCTCCGCCGGTGAGTTCTTTGGCGGAGAGCGGCTGGCCGACGAAATAGGTTGCAGCCAGGACCAGCAGGGTTTCGGTGGCCATGATCGCGATATAGGCGGCCCCCAGATCGACCTGACGCAGCAATAGAATTTCGGCTGTGACGACGGCGGCCAGAACAAGGCCGATCATGCCAACGACCAGAACGGTTGTGTGGCCCGAGGCGGTTTTCATAAGAAGGGTTGCGATGGCGTAGCCGACACCTGCGGCAATTGCCAAAGCGGTCTTGTTGGAAACAAGATCCAGAGCAAACATAATATCACCATGAGAAATTAAGAATTGGTCGAAAAATAATTCTCAACATACCACGGTTGGTCCGATTCCAAAGACTGGAATTCCTGACCTTCTAAGGGATTTGGGAAAGGCGGTCAGACCGCTGCCGGTTGACCTCGCCCGCCCAGGATCATGTCCATGCTCATGCCGCCAACCCACATGCAGAACAGGGCGAGCCAGGCCGTCCCCGCAAAGATGGAACCGCCGGTGACACCCGCGCCGATGGCGCAGCCACCGGCAAGCATGCCGCCAAATCCCATAAGCGCCGCCCCGATCATGGCGTTGCGCATGGGGGTAGAGCCTTCGAACCCCTGAAACTTGAGCTCTCCGGCAAATAGCGCGGCGAAAAATGACCCGATGACAACGCCGGGCACAAGTCCGATGTCGAATTCCAGAACCGAAGAACGATCGAGAAAGAACATCAATGTGTTGGCCGAAGGTCCGGTGAAGGTGGCGCTTTCGATTTGCACCGGGTCGAAGGCCACGAGGCTGAGCGCATAGGTAAAGGCCCAGCCCATCGCGACAGCAAAGCCGACGCCCGAGGCAAAAACCAGACGTTGCCAGCCGATCTGATTGCGCCGCGACAGTTCAAGCGCCAGCAAGGCCGTCGCAAGTCCAAAGACAAGGCCAAAGCCTTCGGGCAGGTGGAGCGCGGTCAGCAGGTCCAGATTTCGACCACCTTTGGTGATCCACATGGCTGCGAGGGTGTCGCGAATGGGGGCCAGCCAGCCGGTGATGCTCATCTGTGCAACAACGGCAAAGATGAGACCCGAGACTACGGAACGAAGGTTGCCGGTTGCTGCAAGAACAAGCAAACGTCCCGAACATCCGCGGGCAAGGACCATGCCCGCACCAAACAACAGGCCGCCGATGATGGCACCGGACCAGCTTCCGGGGACCGCCATCATGCGGGCTTCGGTGGTGTCGATCAGGCCGAACATCTGTGCTGCCTGCACCCAGACCACGGCGGTCGAGAAGGTCAGCAGCCACACCGCAACCTTGTCCTGCATCATGCCGCGGGCAAATTCCACAGTGGCGGCGCGCAGGCAGAACCGCGAACGCTGTGCGGCAACGCCAAAGGTGATGCCTGTGATAAGGCCAAAAAGCGCCGCAGTGGGCGCTTCACCGATCTGGTCCACAAGGGTGACGAGGTCCATGCTTTGCTCCGCTTGGGTTTGGACTTGCATGCGCGCTTGTGAATGTATCTGCCTTGATTTGGATCAGATTGCCGGGATGCGCTTTACCAATTGGCAGTGTTTTGAACCTTATGGTCGGATTGGCGCGATATTCGGCACCATTTGGGGGGCTCAGACAGATGATGTGAAAACTTGCCCGGAAGCCGTTCAAGGCTGGCTTGCCTATCGCCAAGAGAAAGAAGCAGGCGTAAAGGGGTGCGATGAAGCGGATTGTTCCCCTGTCGGAGGCTCGTCATCTTCCGTTCTATCAGCGGCCGGTGACGCTCTTGTTCCTGATGGCGATTGCCATGCCTCTGTCGTTCGCGACATGGTCGGCGCTGCTCAATAATTTCGTGATCGAGGTGGCACAGTTTGACGGCTCGGACATTGGCTGGCTGCATACGGTGCGGGAAATTCCGGGTTTTCTGGCCGTCGGTGTGATCGCTGTGATCATCTTTGTGCGCGAACAGACTTTGGCCATGATCGCGTTGGCGATGTTGGGTGTTGCGACGGCCATCACGGCGTATTTTCCGTCGATGGGCGGGCTGTTGTTCGTCACACTGATCAGTTCGATCGGTTTCCATTACTATGAGACAGTCAACCAGTCGCTGCAGTTGCAATGGTTGCCCAAGGACCGCGCACCGCAGGTTCTGGGGTTGCTGGTGTCCGCTGCATCGGCGGCGACGCTTGTGGCCTATGGGGTGATTGTCGTGACGTGGCGCGCCTATGATCTGAGCTACAATTTCGTCTATATCGTGTCTGGCGCACTGACCCTGATCATCGTGGCCTATTGCGTGGTGATGATGCCGCATTTCGAAGCACCCAACCCGCAGGTGAAGAAGTTCATTCTGCGCAAGCGCTACTGGCTGTATTACGCGCTGCAGTTCATGTCTGGCGCGCGGCGGCAGATCTTTGTCGTGTTCGCGGCTTTCATGATGGTCGAACGGTTTGGTCTGGACGTGGACCAGATCACCAAGCTGATGCTGATCACGCTGGTCGCCAACATGGTGCTGGCCCCATTGCTGGGTGGGTTTGTGCATCGCTTCGGCGAACGCAATGCGATGGTGATTGAATATATCGGCCTCGTAATCGTGTTTGTGGCCTATGGCGGGATCTATTGGTTCGGCTGGGGCGTGACGCTGGCCACTGCGCTTTATATCGCCAACAATATTTTCTATGCGCTGGCCCTCGCGCTGAAGACCTACTTTCAGAAGATCGCCGATCCGGGTGATATCGCGCCGACTGCGGCGGTGGCTTTCACGATCAACCATATCGCGGCTGTCTTTCTGCCTGCACTTCTGGGGTATCTGTGGCTGGTTTCTCCGGGGGCGGTTTTTGCGTTGGCTGCGGGCATGGCGCTTGTGTCGCTGATGCTCGCACTGATGATCCCGCGCCATCCGGAGCCGGGCAACGAAACGGTGTTTTCGATTCTTGTTGCCACCCCGGCGGAGTGACAAGCAGCGGCAAGATCGTTTGCCGCTGAATACGGTGAACTGTCCTCGACCATTCCAACCTTGATCCCTTGGCGCTGCGCGTCCACGTCTTTGGTCTGATTGCGGTTCCGGCTGGTCACAGTGGCGAAAGGACTGTAAGTCGCGCGTCAACACCATCAGGAGCGCATCAATGCCGACTTGGACCGCATTTACCACTTCGTCGGAACAGACCTTGGCGGAAGCCTTGGGCGCGGCGCTCGAGACCCTTGAACCTGCGCCCTATGGCGTCGGTGTGTTCGAGATCGAGGATGGCAGCGGCCTTTGGGAAGTGGGCGGCTATTTCATGGCTGCCCCCAACGACATCGAGTTGGCGCTTTTGGCGGCGGCGCATGGAGCCAAGCCATTTGTCGTGTCCGAACTGCCCGAGACCGATTGGGTGGCCAAGGTCCGCCGGGAACTGGTACCGGTGCATGCCGGGCGTTTCTTTGTTTACGGCAGTCATGATGCCGACAAGGTGCCCGAAGGCGCAGAGCCGCTTCTGATCGAGGCGGCCATGGCATTTGGCACCGGGCATCATGGAACGACGCAGGGCTGTCTGAAAGCATTGGATCGGCTGATCGAGGCGGGCGTTGTGTGTCACACTGTCGCCGATATCGGTTGCGGCACTGCGGTGCTTGCCATGGCGGCGGCGCGTGTGTGGCCCGAAACTGTGCTGGCCAGCGATATAGATGAGGTTGCGGTGGACGTGGCCGAGGCCAACGTGACGGCCAATGATCTGGTCGGGCGGGTTGTCTGCCTTGAAGCAATGGGGTTCGACCATGCCCGCCTGCATGAGGGTGGACCCTTTGATCTGGTCTTTGCAAATATCCTCAAACAGCCATTGATCGACCTTGCACCGGACATGGCGACTCATCTTGCGCCGGGTGGATTTGCGATCTTGTCGGGAATCCTGAATGAACAAGGCGATGAAGTGGCCGAGGTTTATGCACAATATGGCATCAATACCTGGCATCGGGAAGAGATTGGTGACTGGACAACGCTGACGCTGCAAAAAGGCCAACCGTAAAACTGCCGCATTTATCAATTTTCGCGGATTTTCGCCGTATTTAGGCAAAATTTGCCTTGATTGCCCAAATCTTGCCACATTCCGCCCCTAACTCTGTCACATCCGGTGGGGGCCGGAACAAAGGCTGCTTCACATGACCCACCAGCAGGACATGTTTGACGAACGGTATCGCAGGGTACTCAAGCGCCACCGCCAATTGTCGCGGGGCTATGTCACAAAGATCGAAAAAACCGGTGTCATCACCCATCGCCCGATCCGCCATCTGCGCGAGGCGTTTTCCTTCTCGGCATTGCTTCTGCCGTTCGGCGTTCTTTTCTTCCTCAAGGCCAGCATCGTGACGGTGTTGGGCGAGGAAGGTTACCGCCAGCAGGTCGATATGCTGCGCGATGGCGGTTTTGTTGAACAGGTCGGCGCGGTCTTCATGCAAATGGACCCGATCACGGCACCGCTTGCCAAGCTGTTGAGCTATATCATCGGCTGAACTTCAGACATCCTTCATGCTCACACATGAAAAAAGCCGTGTCAGGGGGACTGACACGGCTTTTTTGTTGCGAAACGCAAAGGTCTCAGAGCGAATTGATGTCGCCACGGGACAGACCGATGTCGTCAAGTTCGTGATCGCTCAGCTGGCTCAGCGCGGTGCGGGTCTGACGCGAGTCGTTCCATGCGGTGAACGCAGCGATCAGAGATGTTGCGAATGCGCCAAAGCCTTTTGGGGCTGCGGCGTAGGTGGGGCGGGAAGTGTCGAAAGCGGCCATTGCCATGTTCCTTTGGAGAAGAGGGTGTGTTGTTTGTCTGACGCGCATGTAGTTGCGGAATTTCGCATCTTCAATTGACCTTTTCGCATAGATTTTATGCTCTTTTTGCATGGCTCGAAATTGTGGCAGAGCGGCCTTGTTTTAACTGTAAATCGCGACCAGTCCGGCGTCGTTTTCGGGCCGCAGCGAACAAAGGCGACGTTGTCGCGCGCATTTTCGACATCGAAGTGGATGTGCCGCATTTGTTTTGAGTGCTTGGCGTTTGTTCGCGTTTCGTGCTAGCCGTGATGCAAAAGCAACAAAGGCGCGAGCAGCATGCGTGTTTTGGGGATTGATCCTGGCCTGCGCTTCCTTGGATGGGGTGTGATCGAGGCCGAAGGAAGCCGTTTGCGTCATGTCGCGAACGGCGTCTGTCTGTCAGGTGCCGGTGAACTTGCCTCGCGTTTGCTGGCATTGCATCAGGGACTGACCGAAGTGTTCGAGCGATTCCAGCCTGACACGGTCGCAATTGAGAAAACCTTTGTGAACAAGGACGCGGTTGGCACTCTCAAACTGGGTCAGGCACGGGGAGTTGCGTTGCTGGTGCCCGCGCAGTTTGGGCTGGCGGTCGGGGAATATGCACCGAACTCGGTCAAGAAGACGGTTGTGGGGGTTGGCCATGCCGACAAGAGACAGGTTGAACACATGGTGAAGATGCAGTTGCCGGGGGCGCAGATCAACGGATCGGATGCGGCGGATGCCCTTGCGATTGCGATCTGTCATGCGAATCACATGACCGGGCCGGGAATGAGGATGCGGGCATGATCGGGCGAATTGCCGGACGGGTCGAATACAAGGGCGACGATCACGTTTTGATCGACGTGCGCGGCGTGGGGTATGTGGTCTATTGCTCGGACCGGGTGCTGGCAGGGGTGCCGGGGCCAGGTGAGGCGGTGGCGTTGTTTACCGACCTGCTGGTGCGCGAGGATATCTTGCAGTTGTTTGGCTTTCCAACATTGGTCGAGAAAGAGTGGCATCGCTTGCTGATGTCGGTGCAGGGCGTCGGCGCCAAGGCGTCTTTGGCCATTCTTGGCGCATTGGGTCCGGATGGGGTAAGCCGGGCAATTGCGCTGGGCGACTGGAATTCCGTGAAGGCAGCCAAGGGGATTGGTCCCAAGACGGCGCAGCGTGTGGTCAATGAGCTCAAGGACAAGGCACCGACGATCATGGCGATGAGTGGCGCGGCCTCGGTTGCGGCCGTGGCCGAGGATGTGGAGGTTCTGGAGGCCGTCACGGCAGCGCCCAGAGCCGTGCCCGTTCCAACAGCTTCGGCGCAGGCAGAGGCGTTGTCGGCGCTCTGCAATCTGGGCTATGCGCCGGGCGAGGCTGCTGGTGCCGTGGCGCAGGCGGCGGGGGATTTGCAGGGGGCGGATACCTCTGATCTCATCCGCGCGGCGTTGAAATTGCTGGCTCCGAAGGGATGACGGATGCGGGCGCTCATTGGCCGGGGGGGCTGTAGATGGCTTCTGATCCGATTGTTCGTCCTGACCCAATGCCCGAGGACCGCGACCGTGCGTTGCGTCCGCAAATGCTTGACGATTTTGTCGGACAGGCAGAAGCGCGGGCGAATTTGCGGGTCTTCATTCAATCGGCGCGCCAACGTGGCGAATCGATGGACCACACGCTGTTTCACGGGCCGCCGGGATTGGGAAAGACCACACTGGCGCAGATCATGTCGCGCGAATTGGGCGTCGGATTTCGGATGACATCCGGGCCGGTTCTGGCCAAGGCGGGTGATCTGGCCGCGATCCTGACCAATCTGGAATCGCGGGATGTGTTGTTCATCGACGAAATTCATCGTCTGAACCCGGCGGTTGAAGAAGTGCTCTATCCCGCGATGGAGGATTACGAGCTTGATCTGGTGATCGGCGAGGGACCAGCGGCGCGCACGGTGCGGATCGAATTGCAGCCTTTCACGCTTGTCGGGGCAACAACGCGATTGGGTTTGCTGACGACGCCTTTGAGGGATCGGTTCGGGATTCCGACGCGGTTGAATTTCTACACCGAGGATGAACTGAACACGATTGTGACCCGCAATGCGGTGAAGCTTGGGGTTCAGACCGCATCGGAAGGCGCGCGAGAGATTGCACGTCGATCGCGTGGGACACCGCGGATTGCCGGGCGTTTGTTGCGCCGGGTGGTCGATTTTGCGGTGGTTGAGGGAAATGGCATTGTCACCAAGGAACTGGCGGATGGGGCGCTGACGCGCCTTGGGGTGGACGGTCTTGGACTTGATGGCGCGGACCGGCGCTATCTGAGCCTGATAGCAGAGAATTATCAGGGTGGTCCGGTCGGCATCGAAACCCTTTCGGCAGCATTATCCGAAAGCCGGGATGCGCTGGAAGAGGTGATTGAACCCTACCTGTTGCAGCAAGGTTTGATTCAGCGCACGCCGCGTGGCCGGATGCTTGCGCAAAAGGGGTGGTCGCATCTGGGACTGGCCGCGCCACGGTCGCCGGGGCAGTCCGACCTGTTCGAGGGATAAGCGGCTTCATGATGGATGCGCACGAGATTGAGGGATTGTTCACGCGGTCGGATGGATCGTACCTGTTTGCGCGTTGGGGTCGCCCCATTGCGCCGATTGTGTTCGGGGTTGCGGACGAAACCTTGCCAGTGGTCAAAGGCGCGTTCGAGGCCGTGTGCGCGATGGCCGGGCACCACATGACCGAAACCGATCCTGAGTTGGGCACCAACGTCATGGTGTTCTTCTTTCGCGACTGGGACGAATTGCTGGCGGTTCCTGATCTGGATCGGTTGATCGACGGATTGACTCTGTTGGTGGCGCGGCTTTCAGAGGCGCAAGCCAATCAGTACCGGGTGTTCCGGTTCGATGCGGCGGGCGCGATCAAGGCCTGTTTCATCTTCCTGCGCATGGACGACGTGTTGTCCGATCTGCCGGCCCAGACACTGGCGCTGTCTCAGGTGGTGCAGTCGATGGTGCTTTGGTCGGATCTGGCGTTTTCGGATCGCTCGCCCCTGGGGCAGTTGGAGGATGGGCGCGTTGTCCTGCGCCCTGACATCGCGGCGCTGATCCGGGCGGCCTATGATCCGGTGATGCCGGCGGCAACCGAAGATGCCACCCACGCCATGCGGTTGGCGGCCCGGATGCAGGTTGCGCAGGAAGGAGACAGCTGATGGTGCATGAGCTGTCGGTTCGGGTGTATTACGAGGACACCGATATGGGCGGAATCGTCTATTACGCCAATTACCTGCGTTATATTGAACGCGCGCGGTCAGACTGGGTTCGGTCACTGGGCGTAGATCAGAATGCCATGCGCGAAGAGGATGGTGTGGTGTTTGTTGTCCGGCGCGTGGAGGCGGATTACCTGAAACCTGCGAAGTTCGATGATGAATTGCTTGTGCGGACCGTGGTCAAGGCCGTGACCGGGGTGCGATTGATCATGACCCAGGAGGTTGTGCGGGGCAAGGATGTGCTGTTTCACGCCGAGGTCACGGTGGTGTGTGTCGCAGAGGGCGGAACCCCTGCGCGGCTTCCGGCGAATATCCGCCGTCAGATTCACTGAAGGGGCAAGTTAACTCGCAATTGACGCCATTGTGTTGGCGTTTCCCCTGAAATTGGGCTAAACACGCTGATAATAGAGCCCGGACAATCGGGGCCAACCGGCTAAAGAGCAGGCAGATGGAAGCAGAAACACTTGCGCTGGCGCAGGAGATTGATTTCTCCATGTGGGGACTTTTTACGCGCGCGACACTTACGGTCAAGCTTGTGATGGTATTGCTGATGATCGCGTCCTTCTGGGCGTGGGCGATTATCTTTGAAAAGCTGATGTCCTATCGCAAGGCACGGGCCGAAGCGGCAGAGTTCGATCGCGCCTTCTGGTCGGGCGAGCCGTTGGACGAATTGTTCGATCAGGTCGGGCCAGAACCCGGTGGACGTGCGAAAAAGGTATTCGCGGCGGGCATGACGGAATGGCGGCGGTCGCATCGTGATGATGGCGGGCTTATCGCAGGGGCACATGCGCGGATCGACCGGTCCATGGATGTGGCGATCCAGAAAGAAGCGGAAGACCTGCAGAAGAACCTTGCCGTTCTGGCGACAGTCGGGTCGGTTGCTCCGTTTGTCGGCCTGTTCGGCACGGTCTGGGGTATCATGCACGCCTTTGTCGAGATCGCGCAGCAGCAGAACACGTCGCTGGTTGTTGTGGCCCCCGGTATTGCCGAGGCGTTGTTGGCAACCGGTCTTGGCCTGTTGGCCGCGATTCCGGCAGTTGTGTTCTACAACAAGCTGTCGGCGGACAGCGACCGTATTCTGGCAGGGTACGAATCCTTTGCCGATGAGTTTTCCACCATCCTCAGCCGCCAGTTGGACAGCTGAACCATGGGGGGTGGCGTGGTCAGATCAGGCGGTGGTGGCGGCGGGCGCAGGCGGCGCAAGAGCCGGGCCATGCCCATGTCCGAGATCAACGTCACACCTTTTGTCGATGTCATGATGGTGCTTTTGATCATCTTCATGGTGGCCGCACCGTTGTTGACCGTGGGTGTTCCCGTGGAGTTGCCGAAAACGGCGGCCTCGGCGCTGCCCTCGGAAACCGAAGAGCCGCTGACCGTGACCATTGGGGCGGATGGCATTGTGTCGATCCAGAACACCGAAGTGACGCGCGCGGATCTTGTGCCGCGCCTTCGGGCAATTGCGGCAGAGCGATCGGATGACCGGGTGTTTTTGCGCGCTGACGGGGCTGTGACTTATGAAGTTGTGGCACAGGTCATGGGTGCGCTGAATGCCGGTGGATTCAGCTCTATCGGGCTTGTCACCGACATCGGTGGTCCGACTCTTGACGGGTCGGATGGCTGAGGCGCGCAGTGCATACGGGCCATTATATATCCGGCGGCGCACACGGATTTCTGATCCTTTGGGCCTTATTCGGGGGCATGTTTCGCAGCGACCCGCCCGAGGTCGAAGTGGCTGATGTCTCGGTCATCTCCGAGGCGGAGTTCGCGGCCATGATGCAGCCGCAGGCCGCTCCGACGCTTGGTGACGAGCCTGCTGCGCTGCCCGAACCTGAAGTGACCGAGCCAGAGCCCGAGGCACCGGTGGAAGAGACGCAACCCGAAACGCAGCCGACACCTGTCGAGCCGGAGATTGCAGAGCCTGATCCAATCCCGCAGCCGGTTGTGCCTGTTCCGGAACCACAGGTGACCGAAGAATTGCCGCAGCCGCCCGCACCAGAGCCGGTGCCCGAAGTCGAGGCACCAGAGGTTGCGTTGCGCCCGGTGCCGCGCCCGGCCCCCCGCGTCGCCCCCGAAGCTGTGCCGGAACCCGAACCAGAGGCCGAGATCGCGCCGGACGTGCAGGAATCGGTCGAGCAATCCGAAACGCCCGATGTGACGGATGCCGAAGAACAGCAGGCGACGTCACCCGAGGCGGCGACAACAGAAATCGTGACCGAAGCAGAAGAACCCGCCCGTGCTCCAACGTCGTCGATGCGCCCGCAAGTGCGCCCGAACCGACCTGCACCGGTCACGGCCGCGACACCTGAACCTGCACCCGCCGAAGAGCCCGCACCGCAGGACACGGAAGAGGCCGACACCACGGCGAACGCAATTGCCGGTGCGCTTGAAGAAGCGTTGTCCGGCGGTGCGACAGGGGCCACAGACGGGCCGCCGTTGACCGAAGGCGAGACGGATGGATTTCGTATTGCCGTACAGGAATGCTGGGTTGTGGATGTCGGATCGCAGGCGTCAGGTGTGACTGTGACAGTTGGGTTTGATATGGATCGCTCGGGCCGGGTGGTGACGTCGAGTTTGCGCATGCTTGCGGCAAGCGGCGGCGACGGTTCAGCTGCTGAAACAGCGTTTCAGGCCGCGCGCCGGGCGATTTTACGGTGTCAGGGAGACGGGTACAGCCTGCCACCCGAAAAGTTTGATCAGTGGAAGACCGTCGAGATGACGTTCAACCCCGAAAGTATGAGGATCCGATGAAACAGATCACGGCGTATCTTTTGTCTGTGTTGCTTTGTGCTGTGTTCGTGCCTGTGATGGCTCTGGCTCAAAGCGGACCATTGAGAATCGAGATCACGGAAGGGGTGGTCGAACCCTTGCCCTATGCGGTTCCGGATTTTGTGGCCGAAAGCGCTGGTGGCCAGCAGCTTGCGCAGCAGATCGCGCGTGTGGTTGCCGAGGATCTGACCGGCACCGGATTGTTCCGCGAAGTGCCCCGCGAGGCCCATATCAGCCAGATCACCAGTTTTGGCAGCCCGGTTCAGTTCGCGGACTGGAAGGCGATCAATGCGCAGGCTCTTGTGACCGGCGCCGTCAGTTCCGAGGGAGGGCGCGTGGTCGTCAAGTTCCGTGTCTGGGATGTCTTCGCCGGAACCGAGCTTGGACAGGGCATGCAGTTTGCCGGAACGCCGGACGGCTGGCGGCGCATGGCGCACAAGGTGGCAGACCAGGTTTACAGCCGGATCACGGGTGAATCGGGGTATTTCGACAGCCGCGTGGTGTTTGTGTCTGAAAGCGGACCCAAGGATCAGCGTGCCAAGCGGCTTGCGGTCATGGATTACGATGGCGCCAATGTGCAGTACCTGACGGGCAGCAACGCCCTGGTGCTCGCGCCGCGGTTTTCCGAGGACGGTCAACGGGTTCTTTACACAAGCTATGAAACCGGCATGCCGCGTGTACATGTGTTGGAAGTTGGCACCGTACAAAGCCGTATTCTGCAAGGGCAGGACGGCGTCATGAGCTTTGCGCCGAGGTTTGCGCCGAACGGTCAGACGGTTGTCTACTCGCTGACGCAAGGGTCGAACACAGACATCTGGGCAATGGATATCGGCAGTGGCGGCACCCGACAATTGACCAGCGCGCCGTCGATCGAAACCGCGCCCAGCTATTCGCCCGACGGCAGCCAGATCGTTTTCGAAAGTGACCGCTCCGGCACGCAGCAGCTTTACGTCATGTCCGCCAGTGGTGGCGAGGCACGGCGCATCAGCTTTGGGCAGGGCCGGTATTCGACACCTGTCTGGTCGCCGCGTGGCGACATGATCGCCTTTACCAAGCAGAACGCGGGCCGGTTTCACATCGGTGTGATGCGGACCGATGGATCGGAAGAGCGGCTTTTGACGGCATCGTTCCTGGACGAGGGTCCGACCTGGGCCCCCAACGGACGGGTCATCATGTTCGCGCGCGAAACACAGGGCGCGCAAGGGGCGTCGTCCTTGTATACGGTTGATATTTCGGGACGAAACCTCAAACGGGTGCGAACCCCCGAAGGGGCATCCGACCCAAGCTGGGGACCGCTGCAGTGACACTGGTCCTTGCACCGGGAAAGAATGTGGGGCGGTCGGGGTTTTTCGGTGAAAATTCTGACGGTCCGCAGACGACTAGGCGCGGCAGCGATGCTGTGGTAGATTCGAGCCAATAATAAAGAGCAGGATATCTCATGCGACTTTCCGCGAAACTTACAATGCTGGTGGCCGTCTTGGCCTTGTCAGCCTGTACCAATGCCAATCGCTTTGACAACGATGCAGTGGATCTGAACGCCGCGACCGGCTCTGCCGGTGGCATTGCCCCCGGCAGCGCCAGTGACCCCAGTTCACCGGCCTATTTTCAGCAGACGGTCGGTGACCGGGTACTGTTTGCCGTCGACCAGTCCACACTGGGCCCCGAAGCGCGCGCCACGCTGGATGGGCAGGTGCAATGGCTGCGGACCAACTCGGACTACAACGCGGTGATCGAAGGTCATGCCGATGAACAGGGCACGCGGGCTTACAACCTCGCGCTTGGTGCGCGTCGGGCCAATTCGGTGATGGAGTATCTGGTTGCACAGGGGATCCCGTCAAACCGGTTGCGCTTTGTGAGCTATGGTAAGGAACGCCCGATCGAGATTTGTTCGGAAGAGGCGTGTTATGCGAAGAACCGGCGGGCGGTCACGATCATTTCCGCCGGATTGTCGAGCTGACGGAGACCTGAATGCGTCTGATTTCCCTTGCTATTGGAGTGTTCCTGGCCGCTGCCCCGGTTGGTGCGCAGACGGCTGAGACGCTGGCGGATATCCGACAGGACATGTCGGTTCTGTATGTGGAAATCCAGAGACTGAAGCGCGAACTGAGCACAACCGGGGCAAGCACGCTTGCCTTGCCGTCCGGCGCCTTGGATCGGATCAACGCGATCGAGTCCGAATTGCAGCGCCTGACTGCCAAGACCGAGGAGTTGGAGTTCCGGGTCAGCAGCGTGGCCGAAGACGGCACGCAGCGTCTGGGGGATCTGGAATTCAGGTTGTGCGAACTTGAAGAAGGGTGCGATATCGGATCCCTTGGCAAAAGCCCGACGTTGGGTGGTGAAGCAACTGCGACGGCCCCCGCCGCGCCGCAGGCTGTGCCGCAGACCGGCGGAACCGAATTGGCGGTTGGTGAAGAGACAGACTTTCGGCGAGCCGGGGAGGCGCTCGCCCAGGGTGACTTTCAATCCGCCGCAGACCAGTTTGCGGCCTTTCGCGAGGCCTATCCGGGTGGACCGCTAGAAGCGCAGGCGTTGGTGGCCGAGGGTCGGGCTCTTGAAGGGCTGGGCAACGTACGAGACGCGGCGCGGCGTTATCTGGATGCCTATGCTGGCTATCCGGATGATGCGGCTGGCCCCGAGGCACTTTGGCGTCTTGGTGCAGCGCTGGGAGACCTTGGCAATGTTGCAGAGGCATGTGTGACTCTGGCCGAGGTCGCGGGCCGGTATCCGGGCAGCGCAGATGCGATTGCGCAGGCCGACACGGTCAAAGCCCGGTTCGATTGCCAGTGAATGACACACCGCTTGCGCAGCGGTTTGCAGAGGCGATGGGGCAGCTGTTAGGCCCCGATTTTCCGTCTGACATCGGTTTGGCGGTCTCTGGTGGCGGGGACAGCATGGCGATGCTGTATCTTGCCCACAATTGGACCCACACTTATGGCGTGCGCCTGTGGGTGGCGACTGTGGATCATGGTCTGCGCGCCGCAAGTGCCGCCGAGGCGGCCATGGTGGCCGAGGCATGCGGTGCCCTGGGCTGGCCACACGCGACTTTGCGGTGGCATTGGGACGGGCAGGGCAATGTGCAGGACAGAGCCCGACGTGCCCGGCTTGACCTTATCGACCGGTGGCGCGGCGACGTGCGCCATGTGCTGTTTGCCCACACTTTGGATGATCAGGCAGAAACCGTGCTGATGCGACTTGCGCGCGGATCAGGTGTGGATGGATTGTCCGGAATGCGCGTTACACGCGATGTCGTGCCGCACCCGATGGGGAATGTCGACTTGGCGCCAGACGAAGTTTCAGGCGCGTGTCCGCCGCGCCGGAACGTGTGTGTGGGCTTTCGGGTGTTGCGCCCCTGCCTTGAGATGCACCGCGACGAGTTGCGCCACTATGCGACGGTTCTGAAAGGACGGTGGGTCGAAGACCCGACAAATGAGGATCGCAGTTACGAACGCGTGCGCATTCGTCATTTGTTAAAGCTATTGGGCGATGAAGGAATCACGGCAACGGGATTTGCGGACACGGCAAAGCGACTTGGGCGGGCAAGGGACGCGCTACAGGCGCGACTGGTTGAGGCGGCAGGCAAACTGTGTTCGGACGCACCACTTGGCCAGGTGCTGATTGACCGCGACGGGTTTGCTGCGTTGGATCAGGAAACGCAACTGCGCCTGTTGACCTCGGCGCTTTGCTACGTTGCGTCGTCCGAATACAGGCCTCGGGCGGCGGCAAGCGAGGCGCTCTTGACGCAAGTGCTGTCTGGCGGCGGCGGAACTTTGCACGGTGCAGAGGTGCTGGTAGAGAAAACCCACCTGCGCGTGGTGCGAGAAGCGGCGGCAGTCCAAGGGGTCGAGGCGAACCTGGACGCGTTGTGGGATGGGCAGTGGGTGCTGGGCGATGAAACCGGGGCGCTGCCGACATCCGCCACGGTCCGGGCCCTGGGCGCGTCGGGATGGGAACAAATCGGCGATCGCTCGGGCCTTTCGGCGCCGCATCGGGCGTCTTTGGCCTTTCCGGCGCTGTGGTCTGGTGATGCCTTGCTGGCTTGTCCGGTATTGGGTATCGGTCCGCAGATCAGCGCACGTCGCTTTGTGCTTGGGCGGGCCGACACCGGTTTTGAGGCATTTTGTCTTTCGCATTGAACACGCGCGTCGCATGTCTATGTTATACGACAAGAGACACGGGCCAGTTCGCCCATGTCAGATTCAGGAGAAATTTCCTTGGGCAACGCACGAAATATCGCCTTTTGGGTCGTACTGTTCCTGCTGATCCTTGCACTTTTCAACATCTTTTCGGGCGGTGGAAACACCCTTCAGAGCCGTGAAATCAGCTATTCGGATTTCGTGTCGGCGGTTGAAAATGACACGGTCAGTTCAGTGACGCTGGACGGCGAACAAGTTCGGTTCCGAAGCACTGACGGTCAGGATTATGTGGCCATCAAACCGGAAGACGCCACCGTCACCGATCTGTTGATCGGCAACGACGTCCCGATCCGCGCGGAACAACAGCAACAATCTGGCTTCCAATCCTTCTTGTTGAGCCTGCTTCCCTTCCTTCTGCTGATCGGTGTGTGGATCTATTTCATGAACCGCATGCAGGGCGGCGGCAAAGGCGGTGCCATGGGCTTTGGCAAATCCAAAGCCAAGCTTTTGACCGAAAAGCACGGTCGCGTGACGTTCGACGACGTGGCGGGCATCGACGAGGCCAAGGAAGAACTGGAAGAGATTGTCGAATTCCTTCGCAATCCGCAGCGGTTCTCGCGTCTTGGTGGCAAGATCCCCAAAGGTGCTTTGCTGGTTGGACCTCCGGGAACAGGTAAAACCCTTCTGGCCCGCGCGATTGCGGGTGAAGCGGGTGTGCCGTTCTTCACGATCTCGGGTTCTGACTTTGTGGAAATGTTTGTGGGTGTTGGGGCGTCCCGTGTCCGTGACATGTTCGAACAAGCCAAAAAGAACGCACCCTGCATCGTTTTCATTGACGAGATCGACGCCGTTGGTCGCGCGCGTGGTGCCGGGTACGGCGGTGGCAATGACGAACGTGAGCAGACGCTAAACCAGTTGCTGGTCGAGATGGATGGCTTTGAGACGAACGAAGGCGTGATCATCGTCGCCGCGACAAACCGTCGTGACGTGCTTGATCCTGCTCTTTTGCGCCCCGGTCGTTTTGACCGCCAGGTGACCGTTCCCAACCCGGATATCAAAGGTCGTGAGAAGATCCTGGGTGTGCATGCGCGCAAGACGCCTCTGGGCCCGGATGTCGATCTGCGTATCATCGCACGCGGTACGCCGGGTTTCTCGGGCGCGGATCTCGCCAACCTCGTCAACGAAGCGGCGCTTATGGCGGCACGGGTTGGCCGTCGATTCGTGACGATGGAGGATTTCGAGAACGCCAAGGACAAGGTGATGATGGGGGCCGAACGGCGCTCCATGGTCCTGACGCCGGAGCAGAAAGAGAAGACCGCCTATCACGAAGCCGGCCATGCCATTGTTGGTCTGGAACTCCCGCAATGTGATCCGGTCTACAAGGCGACCATCATCCCGCGCGGTGGCGCGCTTGGTATGGTGGTGTCTCTGCCGGAAATCGACCGTTTGAACTGGCACAAATCCGAGTGTGAGGAAAAACTTGCCATGACAATGGCGGGAAAGGCGGCCGAGATCATCAAATATGGTGAAGGCAACGTGTCCAACGGTCCTGCGGGTGACATTCAGCAAGCGTCGGCTTTGGCGCGGGCGATGGTGCTGCAGTGGGGCATGTCGGACAAGGTCGGTAATATCGACTATCGCGAAGCGGCTGAGGGCTATAGCGGGAACACCGCAGGGTTATCGGTGTCTGCCCATACCAAGGAATTGATCGAGGGTGAGGTCAGAGGCTTCATTCAGGACGCTTATGAGCGCGCGTTCAAAATCCTGACGGACAAGAGAGAAGAGTGGGAACGCCTCGCGCAAGGCCTGCTTGAGTACGAAACTCTGACCGGCGAGGAAATCAAACGCGTGATCCGGGGTGAGCCGCCTCAGTCCGGGAATGACGATGCATCCGGTGATGTGTCCGACAAGCCCAGCGTCACTGCGATTCCCAAGACCAAGCCGAAGTCCAAACCGCGTGCAGAAGATGGCGGGTTGGAGCCGGAACCGACGGCCTGACCGGCACGGTTCGAGTATTGAAAACCCCGGTGTCGCAATGCGGTGCCGGGGTTTTTCTTTGGAGGATTCGCCAGTTTCGGGTTGTTCTTCGGCGCGACGCGGGGTTTGTCTTCACCATTCCGAGGAGGAATGGAAATGCCTGCACTAAAACCTACGGATTTTACGGCGACGGTGTGCTGGATCGGTTGTGTTCCGTTTGATGGCGACGCGATTCTGTCCGCTCCGACAGACGGGTTGGAACTCGGGTTCGATGGTCCGGTCGGTGAACGCCATTCCGGCCGCACGCGCCCGTCTTGCAGTCGCGTGACATCGCAGCATCCCCGTGGCACCGAGATCGCCAATGTCAGACAAGTGTCGGTCGTATCTTCGGAAGAGCTTGCGATGATCGCATCGGATATGGGGCTTCCGGAGATTGATCCAGTCTGGCTTGGTGCGACGCTTGTGATCGCGGGGATACCGGATTTCACACGCGTTCCGCCGTCCTCGCGTCTGCAGGGGCCAGATGGGGTCACTCTGATCCTGGACATGGAGAACCGTCCCTGTCACCTGCCGGCCCGCGAGATCGAAGCGGTTCATCCGGGCAAGGGAAAAGCGTTCAAGGTGGCGGCCCTGAACCGGCGCGGCGTTACAGCCTGGGTCGAACGCCCCGGGCGTTTGGCCGTGGCAGATCAACTTCGATTGCATGTTCCGGATCAGCCGGTCTGGGCGCACTTGGAAGCTGCCCGCGCGTAGTGGACTCTGGCAAAGGTTTCCGATTGGCGACGGTGTGATACTGATCCCGCCGCAGTTTTGCCGGGAAGTGTCGGTTTCACCGCGCCAAACCTCTGGTGTGCAACTGTATGCCTTGGGCAAATGACGTGCCGAACAGGGGAACCCATTCATGTCGTACAAGACGGATATCGAAATCGCGCGTGAGGCGCAGAAGCGCCCCATCCAGGAGATTGGCGAAAAAATCGGGATCGGGTCGGATGACCTGCTGCCCTATGGCCATGACAAGGCAAAGGTCAGCCAAAGTTTCATCAATTCGGTTCAGGATCGCGCCGATGGCAAGCTGATCCTCGTGACTGCAATCAACCCGACACCCGCGGGTGAAGGCAAGACGACCACAACCGTGGGGCTGGGCGATGGTCTCAACCATATCGGCAAGAAGGCGATGATCTGTATTCGCGAAGCGTCGCTTGGCCCGAATTTCGGGATGAAGGGCGGGGCCGCTGGTGGCGGATATGCTCAGGTCGTCCCGATGGAGGACATGAACCTTCATTTCACAGGCGATTTTCATGCCATCACGTCGGCGCATTCGCTGCTGTCGGCGATGCTTGACAACCATATCTACTGGGGCAACGAGCTTGAAATCGACATTCGCCGTGTGCAGTGGAAGCGGGTCGTGGACATGAATGACCGCGCGCTGCGTCAGGTCAATGTATCACTGGGTGGCGTGGCCAACGGGTTCCCGCGTGAAGGTGGGTTTGACATTACCGTGGCGTCCGAAGTGATGGCAATTCTGTGCCTTGCGAAGGATTTGAAGGATCTGGAGCAGCGTCTGGGCGACATGATCGTGGCCTATCGCCGGGATCGCAGCCCGGTCTTTTGCCGCGATATCAAGGCAGAAGGCGCGATGACGGTGCTTCTCAAGGATGCGATGCAGCCGAACCTCGTGCAGACGCTCGAGAACAATCCGGCCTTTGTGCATGGCGGACCGTTTGCCAATATCGCGCATGGGTGCAATTCGGTGATTGCAACAACCACCGCGTTGAAGCTGGCCGATTATGTGGTGACCGAAGCGGGCTTCGGAGCTGACCTCGGCGCTGAGAAGTTCATGAACATCAAGTGCCGCAAAGCCGGAATTGCGCCATCGGTCGTTGTCTGTGTGGCCACGGTGCGCGCGATGAAGATGAATGGCGGTGTCGCCAAGGCCGATCTGGGAACCGAGAATGTGGACGCGGTGAAAGCCGGGTGCCCGAACCTTGGGCGCCATATCGAGAATCTCAAGAGCTTTGGCGTACCGGTGGTCGTGGCGATCAACCATTTCGTCACCGACACCGAGGCTGAAATCCAGGCGGTGAAGGATTTCGTGGCGGGCCAGGGGGCCGAGGCCGTGCTGAGCCGTCACTGGGAGCTTGGGTCGGAAGGGTCTGCGGATCTTGCCACCAAGGTTGTTGAGGTGATCGCAAAGGGTGAGGCCAAGTTCGCGCCGATCTATCCGGATGAGATGTCCCTGGCCGAGAAGGTCCAGACTATCGCCAAGAAAATCTACCGCGCCGATGAAGCGGTGATGGATCAGAAGATCCTCGATCAGCTCAAGCTTTGGGAAGACCAGGGATATGGGAACCTGCCGGTCTGTATGGCGAAAACGCAATACAGCTTTTCCACCGACCCAAGCCAGCGCGGCGCGCCTGTCGGCTTTAGCGTGCCGGTGCGCGAGGTGCGATTGTCAGCGGGGGCGGGGTTCATTGTCGTGGTCTGTGGAGAGATCATGACGATGCCGGGCCTGCCGCGGGTGCCGTCGGCGGAGAGCATCCATCTGAACGAAGCGGGCCAGATCGAAGGGCTGTTTTAAGCGGATGGCGGGTGGGCGCTCGGGCTTTGCCCATCGCCCCACCCGCCATCCCGCAACGTGCTTCTGTTCGAGGCTTGTTCCCCGACAGCATCGGTTGCATGTGCATATTTGGAAAAAGAAGAAGGACCGACCATGGGCGCTCAGATCATCGACGGAAAGGCTATTGCCGCGAAACTGCGCGGGCAGGTGGGCGAACATGTGACGCGATTGAAAGCGGATCACGGGATCACGCCGGGGCTGGCCGTTGTTCTGATTGGTGAGGACCCGGCGAGCCAGGTCTATGTGCGTTCGAAGGGCAAGATGACCGTCGAAGTCGGGATGAATTCCTATGAGCACAAGTTGGAGGTGGACACGTCCGAGAGCGATCTTCTGGCGCTGATCGCGCAGTTGAACACGGATCCGGACGTTCATGGGATACTGGTGCAGCTGCCTCTTCCGGGGCATCTGGATGAGGACCTGGTGATCAATTCCATTGACCCGGCCAAAGATGTGGACGGGTTTCATATTTCGAATGTGGGTCTGTTGGGAACGGGGCAGAAGTCGATGGTGCCGTGTACGCCGCTGGGCTGCCTGATGATGCTTCGGGATCATCTTGGCTCTTTGTCCGGGATGGATGCGGTGGTGATCGGACGGTCGAACATCGTTGGCAAGCCGATGGCACAGCTGTTGTTGGGTGACAGTTGCACTGTGACGATTGCCCATTCGCGGACCAGGGATTTACCCGCTGTCGTCCGCCAAGCGGATATTGTTGTCGCTGCCGTGGGTCGCCCCGAAATGGTGCCGGGTGATTGGATCAAACCCGGTGCAACGGTGATTGATGTTGGGATCAACCGCGTGGACGCACCCGAGAAGGGCGCGGGCAAGACGCGGCTTGTCGGGGATTGCGACTTTGACAGTTGCGTCGCAGTGGCGGGGGCAATCACTCCGGTTCCCGGTGGCGTCGGACCGATGACGATCGCTTGTCTGTTGGCCAATACCGTGACCGCGTGTTGTCGGGCGAATGGCGTGGCAGAGCCCGAGGGCTTGACGGCGTAACGGCCTAAGGCACGACAACCTTATTTCTGCGCCCTGGGCAGGGCGCAGAGCATTTCGAACAGCAGGTTCGACGCGATCAACGCGGTGGTTCCGGTGGTGTCGAAAGGTGGGGACACCTCGACCAGATCGCCGCCGACAAGGTTGAGACCTGCACATCCGCGCACGATTTCCAGCGCCTGCCACGTGCTGAGGCCGCCCATCTCAACGGTGCCTGTACCTGGGGCGAAAGCGGGATCAAGGCTGTCGATATCGTAGCTGAGGTAGACCGGAGTCTTGCCGATCTGCTTTCGGATGTCGGCCATCAGCGGGGCAAGGGATTTATACCAACACTGTTCCGCCGGGATCACCGTCCAGCCCTGATCGCGCGCCCAGTTCCAGTCTTCCGGAGAATACCCTGATCCGCGCAGGCCGATTTGCCAGACCTTGTCGTTTTGCAGGCAACCCTCTTCCCATGCGCGGCGGAAGGGGGTGCCATGGGCCTCTTTCTCACCAAACATTTCGTCGCTGGTATCGGCATGGGCATCGACATGGATGAGCGCGACGGGGCCGTGCTTTTCCTTGATTGCGCGCAGGATGGGCCAGGTCAGCGTGTGATCGCCACCAAGGGTCAGCGGAATCGTGTCGTGTTTGAGGATTTCGCGGTAGTGGTCGGCGATAATGCCGATGGTTTTCTTCAAATCGAACGTATTGACCGCGACATCACCGATATCGGCGACTTGCATGGATTCGAACGGCGCAGCGCCGGTGGCCATGTTGTAGGGGCGCATCATGCGGCTTTCTTCGCGAATCTGACGGGGACCAAGGCGGGTTCCCGGGCGGTTCGAGGCCCCGTGATCCATCGGAATGCCGACAAAACAGGCGTCGAGCCCTTCTGAGGTGGTTTGTGTTGGAAGCCGCATCATGGTGCTGGGGCCGGAAAAGCGGGGCGAGTCATTGCCGCCAAGCGGTTGATTGTAGGTGGGCATTTACGGCTCCTTTACAGGTCGACGGGTATCATGGTGCCCATAAGGCTGGCGATATGGCGTTCGGTGTTTCCGGTGATGGCGTAGACATCGGATGCGACGACGATCAGGCGGCGACCTGGCTTGATCACGCGTCCGTGCGCGATCAGCAAGGTGCCCTTTGCGGGGGCAAGCAGGTTGATCTTGATCTCGGCGGTGACGACTTCCTGATCTTCGGGGATCAGCGTAAGGGCGGCGTAACCAGCGGCGCTGTCGCCAATGGAAAAAGTGAGGCCTGCGTGACCGAAGCCTTGTTGCTGCATCGACCCAGGCAGGATCGGGGCGCTGATGGTGGCAGTTCCGTCACCGGTTTCGACAAGTTCTGCGCCAAGTGTCGCCATCATGGACTGGCTGTCAAAACTGGCTTGAATGCGGGTGGCAATGGACATGTCGAACAGTGAGCATGCTGCGCGTGTCAAGACAAGGGGGCCTGACCGGGCATTGGAATTTTGCAAGGCTTTGTGCCGGTAAGAATGGCTTGGGCGGACGGGGCCATCAGGCGGGTGAGAACAGGGTCGTGGCAGTGCAGGCCGCCAGTGAAGGCACCGTAGGCAGGCAGGATCAGGCGCGTGTCATCGAACAGGAAACAGGGCCGTGTCAGTGCGCGCCCACGCAGAGACAGTGTCGCCTTGGGGTGGTAATGGCCAGAGACTTCGCCCGG
This sequence comes from Marivita sp., assembly GCF_051859345.1. Classification (GTDB taxonomy): domain Bacteria; phylum Pseudomonadota; class Alphaproteobacteria; order Rhodobacterales; family Rhodobacteraceae; genus Marivita. The sequence goes on from NZ_JBHYFV010000026.1 coordinate 32,830, forward strand.
TGTCGCGGTCGTGTGGGAGATGTGGTGGAAGTGTAGCGGTGCAACCGCATACATGCTGCGGTGCGTGCCGCCCAGTTGTACAGGACCCGGGTCATGATTTCCCTCGATCCAGACCCAGTCCAGCCCGGCCTGCAGGGTGGCAAGGGTCAAGAGATCGGCTTCGGGCAAGGCGGTTTGAAGGTCAGGGGAATCGAAACTGTCGCCAAGGCAGATGATTCTTCTCGCGCCGGTGTTGATCAGATCAGTCGCCAGCCGGGTCAGGGTTTCCGTGGTCTCGTAAGGCGGGAGTTGGGCACCACCAAACCGTGCCGCACGGGTCGATTTTCCAAGATGCAGGTCGGAAACCACAAGCATGTTTTCCAATGGCCAGAAGAGTCCGCCACTGGGCAGGGCATGCAGGGATTGGTCGCGGAACGAAAATTCAAAAGCGTTCATGATTTGTTCATGCCTCGCATGCAGGTTGATGACAAGGGCAGATGCCCCTGTCACAGCATGGCTGGCACCACCTGATCGGGCGGGCGGTGCCCATCTGCAAAGGTCTTGACGTTGATGATCACTTTTTCGCCCATCTCAAGGCGGCCTTCCTGGGTGGCGGATCCCATATGGGGAAGCATGACCACGTTCGGCATGTCGCGCAATTCGGGGTTTCCGCGATGTCCGTGTTCATAAACATCAAGCCCCGCACCGGCGAGGTCGCCGGTCTTGAGCATGCGGGTCAGGGCGTTTTCGTCGATCACCTCTCCACGAGAGGTGTTCACGATCACCGCGGTTGGTTTCATCAGTTTCAGGCGACGGGCGTTGAGAAGATGAAAGGTCGAAGGTGTGTGCGGGCAATTGACTGAAAGAATGTCCATGCGGGCCACCATCTGGTCGAGGCTTTCCCAATAGGTCGCTTCGAGTTCTGCCTCGATTTCGGGGCGAAGACGGCGGCGGTTGTGGTAGTGAATCTGCATTCCGAAAGCCTTGGCCCGACGGGCGACGGCCTGACCGATGCGGCCCATGCCAAGAATGCCAAGCCGACGTCCGCCAAGTCGCCCGCCAAGAAACGCGGTCGGGGCCCAGCCGGCCCATTCACCGCTTTGCATGACGCTAAGGCCTTCCTGAAGGCGGCGTGTCACGCCCAGCATCAAGGCCAGAACCATATCGGCAGTGTCTTCCGTGACAACTCCGGGAGTATTGGACACAAGGATACCGCGACTGCGCGCCGTGTCGACGTCGATGTGATCGACGCCCGCGCCAAAATTCGCGATCAGGCGAAGTCGGTCCCCGGCCTGACCGATCAGCCCCGCGTCGATCTTGTCGGTGAGTGTTGGGACAAGCACATCGGCTTCCTTGACGGCAGCGGTCAGTTCGGCCTGGGTCATCGGTGTATCACTGTCCCGCAGGCGCACATCGAAGAGTTCTTTCAGACGTGTCTCGACTGCGTCCGGCAAGCGTCGCGTCACAACAACACTCAGACGTTTTGATGACATGCTTTCGCTCCCACTACTTCCCCGGCGTGTCAGGTTTTGGCACAGTGTCCCAAAGGCGCGGCAGGCACAAGAACCTGCTGCCAAAAACCAAAAAACCGAGCAAATTGAGGCGCATCACATGAGCTGGCTTTCGTTCCGGGCATTGTCTGGGAAATTGTTGTCTGTTCTGGTGTTTGTGGGTGTTGTTGGAACGCTTCCCGCCGCCGCCGCAGACAGGGGAACGGTGACCAACCTGCCACTACCGCGATTCGTTTCCATGAAGGCCAGCGAAGGCAATGTGCGCCGTGGTCCTTCGCTGTCGCATCGCATCGACTGGGTTTACAAACGTCGAAACATGCCGCTTCAGATCACGGCCGAACACGGCCACTGGCGGCGTGTCCAGGACCGTGATGGTGCAGGGGGCTGGGTGCATTACGCTCTTTTGTCCGGCGTGCGGACCGCCATTGTCGAAGTCGACATGTTGAACCTGTACGCGCGGCCCGACGCATCGACGCAGGTGAATGCGCAGCTTTCTTTGGGTGTGGTCGCCGAACTGCGCCAGTGCCAGACAGATTGGTGCGAATTGCAGGCCGGTGGCTACAAAGGCTGGGCCCGCAAGGGCAGCTATTGGGGTGTGCTGCCGCAGGAAGTATTTGAATAAAATCGGTTCGCCAGCCTGATTTTGGCGTGGCGATCCCACTTGCGGCGGTGTCGTTCAGGCCGCCTCGTGCATGAGGATCGCGGCCTCGGAAGACGACAGGTTCCGGCGCGCATAGCGGCCATAGCTTTGCGGATTGACGTCCACGCCGGGCAGGATGTCAGACAGACGTAACCGGTCATGGGCATCAAGCGTCGACAAAGCGGCATTTGCTGGATGAAAGCTTTCTGATTCCACGCCATTCGCGAACAGGATTTCATGCTGCGGCAATAGCATATGCACATAGGTGATTTCACGCACGGTCAGATCAACAGACACGCGGTCATGATCAACCAGATCGCGCGCGGCCACGAGGACTTCGGGTGTGTTGAACAGGTCCATCGCGACGCGGCCCTTGATCAGCATCCGATGTTCGGGTGAGACCAGAAGGTCTTCGTCAGGTTCGTCCAGTCCAAACAGCCCCGCACGAATGCGAATGGGGCGCAGTTTTGGCATGGCGAACAGGCGTGCCCCGCTCATGCGGCGTTGGCCCATCCATTGGATCGGTTGACAGCCGTTGTCCTTGGTCTGGACGCGATCACCTTCGCGCAGTTCTTCGATGGTCTTCACGCCATCCGGTGTCAGGATTCGTGTACCGGGGGTAAAGCAGATGACCGCGCCCTTATGTTCGGCATCGCTTTGTGTGACGGTGTTTGACAAGGCTGTATGTACCACCCACAGATCCCGATCGCGCGGGGGCATGCCATTCAGGAACATCAGCAATGGTGGCTTGCGCGTGCCGGTGTCGATCAGCGTGACCGTGTAGGTTGTTTTTCCGTCGGTCACCACAAAGCTCTTGTCGGCGATGGGATGGTCTATCGAAATCCTGTTGAGGTTGGTCGACTCTTCCACAGCCGCACCAACAAGGCGTCGCACCATGCGTGCTGCCCGCTTTCTGCGATCTGCATCGCCTTCCGCATCTTCCAGTCGCAACAGATCGTTCGGTCCGTCCACACGGACGACTTCGCCTTCCCAACCCCATGCGGCCCCAACCTTCAGGAAATCTACCGGAGCGTCCTGAAGCGTGTCGATGACTGTCTGCGACCAGGAGATCACGAACGTGCCATTAAAAGCCGTTCCCATGGTCCTGCTTGCCTGCTCTTGTTATTTTTTTCCAGCGTAGCAAGCCGTTAACGTGATTGCAGGCGAAATTTCGCCTCTTGGAGGCGGGGCGGCAAAAATGTTTTGCAGAGTGATTCTTTGGCAACGGATGCTGCCGCAGAAGGCTTATTCGGCTGGACTGAAGCCAACGATCAACTGGCGCAATCCAAATGACGCGCCGGCAAAGATGGCGATGAAGGTGACAGGTGCGCTGAACGCGAGCATGGAAAACGCGCTGATGCCCTGACCCACGGTGCAGCCCAGAGCGATGACGGCACCTGCCCCCATAAGGGCGGCACCAAAGATCTGACGGCGCAGTTCGCGTGGGTCTTCGCAGGCCTCCCAGCGGAAATGGCCCTTGATCAGGGAGCCGATGAACGCACCAAGCCAGACGCCCGCGACAGAGCCGACGGCAAAGCTGACCGGTTGCGCGGAGCCGACCATCCACCACAGGATGGATTCGCCAAGCGGTGCGGCAAAGCTGTGGGAGACAACGGGCAACGCCTCGAACCCAGTGTGCGCGACCCAGGATGTGCCAAGCCAGCCGCTGATGATGGCGAGGCCGACAACCGCCGCCCAGATCGCGTATTTGGGGGTGTCCAGAAAGGCGCGGGAGCTTGCAGAAAAGACGAGGATCACAAGCCCGATCCCCATGCCGACCACAGTCACGGAAAGTCCTGTCCACCGGGCCGTCGCATGGGCAATCCCCGGTGGCGTATCGCCGGGAAGGATCGGACTTTGCGCAAACAGCATGTCCCGCAGCGGGGCCAATGGTCCACTGAGAACGACATAGGTCGACACACCCATCACCAGAACGATGACAAAGCTGCGCAGATCACCGCCGCCCAGTCGCGCGATCGCGCCAAACCCGCAATTCCCCGCAAGAGCCATGCCGTAACCGAACATCAACCCACCGATGACAGAGGCCCATGGCAGCCATTTGATCGACAGGTAATAACTGTCTCCACCGTCGATCAGCCCTGTTGCCATAAGGGAGAAACTGCCGAGTACCGCCGTTCCGATGGCGATGCCCCACATCCGCATACGCATGTCCGAGCCGCCATACAGCACGTCTTCGATGGCCCCCAGGGTGCAGAACCGCCCCAATCGGGCTGCGAGGCCCAGTAATACGCCTCCGAACAAACCGACCGCAGCCACAAGAATGTGTTCCGGAATGCTTTCCAGCATGATCCTGTCCTCCCAAGACGGCTCCCGCATCAACTATGCGACCAGTGCGATGTTAGAACAAGTGGGGACTGTGCCGCAGCGATCAGTCCTCTTTGCAGAAAAGTTCGTACACACATTCCAGCATTTTCCGTGGCCGATCATCGGCCAGACGGTAGTAGATGGTCTTGCCATCCCGTCTTGGAACCACCAGCCCTTCCAAACGCAGGCGCGAGAGTTGCTGCGACACGGCCGCCTGACGGGCGGCGAGCAGTTCTTCAAGTTCGGTCACGGATTTTTCGCCCGTCACGAGGTGGCACAGGATCATCAGACGTCCCTCGTGGCTGATCGCCTTGAGGAAATTCGACGCGGTTGTCGCCTTGTCGACGATGCGGTCAAGTTCTTCGTCATTCAGATCTGGACTGAGCTGGGGAAGTGCCATGCCGTGCCTCTAATTCCGGATCGTTTCGATCTCTGCTGTTGGCGAAAATTCCGTGTTCTCTACAAGCAGCTTCGTCAAAAGCGGCCAGAAGAAATCTTCACCTGGATATCCTTCAAGACGGGCCTGTTCCTGCCCATTTTCGATCAGCACAAAAGTCGGCGTAAAAACAACCCGCCGCGCATATGTGATACCCTGCGGTGGGCCTTCGCGCAAATCCGCCCGGACCAGCGGTGCAAACTGGCCTTCTGTGGTTTTTGGGTAGGCGGGTGCGATCTCTGAATTCCACCGCTCGCAGTAAACACAGCCAGGTTGTTCGACCATCACCAGCTGGGGTTCCGCCGCGCCAGACGTCGCCCACGCTGGGAGCATCAAAAGAGCAGCGGCAAACGCGAAGGGTTTGAAAGGGTACATCATTCACCAATTGACGGCATCGTAACAAAACACTTAATTTGAATATGTGAATAATTCAAGGAATCTCCACCCATGTTCGACATTTCTTTTGCGGGTGCGGCCCTTGCGGGCATCCTGAGTTTTTTCACGCCATGCATTTTGCCCATGGTGCCGTTCTACCTGTGCTACATGGCAGGGATTTCAATGAACGAACTGAAAGGGGAGGAAGACGTGCCGCGCGGTGTGGCGTGGAACCTTGTCCTGTCGTCCTGCCTGTTTGCACTGGGTGTCACAACGATTTTTGTCCTGCTGGGCATGGGGGCGACGGCCGTTGGTCAGGCTTTTGCCGATTACCGCGAACCCCTGCACTATGTCGCGGCGGTGGTTCTGGCGGCGTTTGGCCTGCATTTTCTGGGCATCGTGCGTATTCCGATCCTGTATCGCGAAGCGCGAGTCGAGGCCAAGACAGAGCCGACAACATGGATCGGTGCCTATGTCATGGGCCTGGCCTTCGGCTTTGGCTGGACGCCGTGCGTCGGTCCGGCGCTGGCGTCGATCCTGATGATCGCGGGCGGAATGGGCGATGTGTTTCAGGGTGGATTGCTGCTTTTTGTCTATGGGCTTGGCATGACCTTGCCCTTTGTGATTGCGGCGCTGTTTTCCGGACCGTTCTTGCGCTGGACCGCGCGCAATCGCAGCTTTCTGGGTTATGCGGAAAAGGTCATGGGCGGGATGTTAATCCTGTTTGCTGTGCTGATCGCGACGGATACCGTGAACCTGATCGCAGATGCCATGTTACGGTGGTTTCCAAATTGGTCATCGCTGGGATGACCGCCAACCTTTGAGGAGGAGGAAGGAAGATGAGACATATTCTGGGTGGCGCGCTGGCGCTGATGATGGCGCTTCCGGCGGCGGCGGCAGAGCTTGGCGATGACGGTCTGCACAAGCAGCCGTGGATGCGGGACACCTTCAAGGATCTGCGCGAAGACCTTGGAGAAGCGAACGCAGAGGGCAAGCGACTGGTGCTTTTCTTCGAGCAGCGCGGCTGTATCTACTGTTCCAAGATGCACGAAGAGGTGTTCTCTGACCCCGAGGTCAGCAACTACATTGATGAGAACTACTTTGTGGTTCAGCTGAACCTGCATGGCGACATCGAAGTCACCGATTTCGACGGCGAGGCCTTGTCGGAGAAAGACATGGCTCGAAAGTGGCGTGTGATGTTCACGCCGAGCGTCGTTTTCCTGCCCGAAGAGGTACCCGAGGGCCAAAATGCGCTGGAAGCGTCGGTTGCGGTCATGCCCGGGGCGTTCGCCAAGGGAACGTCCCTGGATATGTTTACATGGGTTGAGGAAAAGCGTTATCTGCTTGATAACGGAGAAGATTTTCAGCGCTATCACGCGCGCAGGATCCAGGAACGGAGCGACGGGAACACAGACTGAAACCGAAAAATTCATACTCAATTATTCACTTTTGTGAATTTGATCTTGCATGAATCAAGGTCAGTGGCCTACGGTATACAAAGCCATATGTCAGCTCGGTCAAAGCATCGGGCGGTAAGGGAGGGACAATGAAGCTAACAGGAATTTCTGCGGTCGTCGTGCTTTGCGCGAGCGCCGCCATCGCCAACCCGGTTACGCCGAGTGAGGTGAGTTTTGACGAATACGGTGCCGTCGAATCATCGCTGAGTGGTGCGCCGGGTGACGCCGCCAACGGGGCAAAGATCATGACCAACCGGGGCAAGGGCAACTGCGTCGCGTGTCATGCGGTGACGGCGCTCAACGATGCGCCTTTCCATGGTGAGGTCGGCCCGACACTGGACGGAATCGGCGGTTACCGCACGGCGGAAGAACTGCGCGGCATCATCGCCAATGCGAAGATTATGTTCGAAGGCACCGTGATGCCGGCGTTCTACAAGACAAGCGGCTTTATCCGGCCCGGAGACGGTTACACGGGTAAAAGCGCCAAAGAAGAAGATCTGACGCCCATTCTGACGGCGCAGGAAATTGAAGATGTGGTGGCGTTTCTCATGACGCTGCAGGACAGCTGAGCCGCCTTTCACTGAGTTAGGAGACACAACATGGATTTCACGAGACGCGAAACTCTGGCTTTGGGCGGGGCGGCAATGCTGACTTTCGTACTGCCGTTCCGCGCCAATGCTGCGGTTGACGATGCGATCAGCGCATTCACCGGGGGGGCCGATGTGGCCGATTCCGGTGTTGAACTGACCGCACCCGAGATTGCCGAAAACGGCAACACCGTTCCGATCGAAGTATCGGCACCGGGCGCGACAGCGATCATGGTGCTCGCGGCAGGCAACCCGACACCCGGCGTTGCCACGTTCAACTTTGGTCCGCTTGCTGCGTCCCAGACTGCCAGCACGCGTATGCGTCTTGCGGGCACGCAGGACGTCATCGCGATTGCCAAACTGGCCGACGGCAGCTTTGCCCGCAGCGCCAAGACCGTGAAGGTCACCATCGGCGGCTGCGGCGGCTAACGGTCAACATTCAGATTTCAGGAGAGAAAACATGGCATCCGGTGTAAAACCCCGCGTCAAGGTTCCAAAGTCCGCCTCTGCAGGCGAAGGGATCGTCATCAAAACGCTGATCAGCCACCCGATGGAGTCGGGTCAGCGCAAGGATGGTGACGGAAACCCGATCCCACGCTCGATCATCAACCGCTTCACCTGCGAATTCAATGGCCAGAGCGTCATTGACATCACGATGGAGCCAGCGATTTCGACCAACCCGTATTTCGAATTCGAGGCCACTGTGCCCGAGGCCGGTGAGTTCAAGTTCACTTGGTACGACGATGACGGTTCGGTCTACGACGACACAAAGGCCATCACGGTCTGAGCGGAATGCTCCACCCTGTCCCGGTTGCGGGGCAGGGGCTTTCAAGGGAGGGAACAATAATATGAAATTCAAGGCAATGACCGCTCTCGCCGCGCTGGCCATTTCGGCCCCAATGGTGTTTGCGGGTGGAGCGGATGACGACACGCTCGCCATCGACGGTCAGGAGATGATCTCCAAGACCGCGGCGCCTGCGCATATGGAAGAAACTGGGATCGACACGATCATGTCGGGCTGGCACTTCCGCGAAGATGATACGCAGGCCATGCAGATGGACACGTTCGACAACCCGGGAATGATCGCTGTGGATCAGGCGATCGACGCTTGGAACACTGTCGAAGGTACGGCTGAAAAGTCATGCGCGTCTTGCCATGAAGGCCCGGAGTCGATGGAAGGTGTCCGTACGGTGTATCCGAAGTGGAACGCCGAAGCGGGTGAAATGCGCACGCTGGCGATGCAGATCAATGATTGTCGCACCAACCAGATGGGCGCAGAAGCCTATGCCTATGACAAGGCGCAGATGACAGCCATGGAGGCTTTGATCAGCGTTCAGTCGCGCGGCATGCCTGTTGATGTGGCAATCGACGGCCCGGCCGCCGAATTCTACGAAAAGGGCAAGGAAATCTATTACACCCGCTATGGTCAGCTCGAACTGTCCTGCGCGAACTGCCATGAAGAGAACTACGGCAACTACATCCGTGCCGACCATCTTTCTCAGGGTCAGATCAACGGTTTCCCGACCTATCGCCTCAAGAACGCGGGTCTGGTGCAGACGCACAACCGCTTCCGTGGTTGTATCCGCGATACCCGAGCCGAGACATTTGCAGTCGGGTCGCCGGAATTTGTTGCGCTTGAACTCTATGTCGCCTCGCGCGGCAATGGCCTGAGCGTCGAAGGGCCGTCGGTCCGTCAATAAATCCAAGGCCCGCGCCATTGCTGGTGCGGGTTTTTTCCAACCTAACCTATTCACACATGCGAATGTGTGTCCGGAAATCCAAGAAGGCCCTCCCATGATTTCACGTCGCGATTTCCTTCAGGTGTCGATGGCCGCGTCCGCTCTCGTGGGCGCGTCCGGTTTCGGCAACTGGTCCAGGCTGGCTGCCCAACAAGCGCTGACGCAGGACCAGCTTTTGCAGTTCGACACCTTTGGCAACGTCTCGCTCATCCACATCACCGACATTCACGCGCAAATCAAACCGATCTATTTCCGCGAACCTTCGGTCAATATCGGCGTCGGTGAAAACAAGGGGGCCGTTCCGCATGTTACGGGTGCTGATTTCCGCAAGCTTTACGGGATCGACGATGGCAGCCCTTCTCATTACGCGCTTAGCTCGGGTGATTTCTCCTCCCTTGCCCAGGCTTATGGCCGCGTAGGCGGACTGGATCGCGTGGCCACCGTGGTTAACGCGATCCGGGCCGACCGTCCCGATGCCTTGTTGCTGGATGGCGGCGACACCTGGCACGGCTCCTACACCTGCCACAAGACGCAGGGGCAGGATATGGTCAACGTCATGAACGGGCTGAAGCCTGACGCGATGACGTTCCATTGGGAATTCACACTGGGTTCCGACCGCGTGGCCGAGATCGTTGAAGGTTTGCCTTTCGCGGCACTGGGTCAGAACATCTTTGACGCCGAATGGGATGAACCGGCCGAGCTTTTCCCGCCCTACAAGTTCTTTGAACGCGGCGGCGTGAAGATTGCCGTCATCGGTCAGGCGTTCCCCTACATGCCGATCGCCAACCCCGGCTGGATGTTCCCGGAATATTCATTCGGCATACGCGACGAACACATGCAGGAGATGGTTGATGAGGTTCGTGCGCAAGGCGCCGAATGTGTTGTCTGCCTAAGCCATAATGGCTTTGACGTCGACAAGAGCATGGCGAGCAAGGTCACGGGCATCGACGTGATCCTGACAGGTCACACCCATGACGCGCTGCCCGAACCCGTACTGGTCGGCGATACAATCCTCATCGCGTCCGGTTCGAACGGCAAGTTCGTCAGCCGCGTCGATCTGGACATCCAGAACGGTCGGATGATGGGCTTCCGCCACAAGCTGATCCCGATCTTCTCGGACGTGATTGCGCCTGATCCCGAAATGACCGCGCTCATCGACGAACAGCGCGCGCCGTTCAAAGCTGATCTGGAAGAAGTCATCGGCCAGACCGACAGCCTTCTGTACCGCCGCGGCAACTTCAACGGCACATGGGACGACCTGATCTGTGATGCGCTGCTGAGCGAACGCGAGGCCGACATCGCCATGTCGCCGGGTGTGCGTTGGGGGCCAAGCCTGATCCCCGGGGACAACATCACCCGCGAGGACATCTGGAACGTCACGTCCATGAGCTATGGCAAGGCGTACCGGTCGGAAATGACGGGCGAGTTCATCAAGATCATCCTCGAGGACGTGGCCGACAACATCTTCAACCCCGACCCCTACTACCAGCAGGGCGGCGACATGGTGCGCATCGGGGGCATGGGGTACCGCATCGACGTGCGCAAGCCGCAGGGCGAACGCATCACCGACATGACCTTGCTCAAAACCGGCGAAGCCATTGATCCGGCGAAGAATTACGTCGTCGCTGGCTGGGCATCCGTCAACGAAGGCACCGAAGGTCCGCAAATCTGGGACGTGGTCGAAGCGCATATCAAAAAGCTTGGCACCGTCACCGTGAACGAAAACACAAGCGTCACTGTTGTCGGCGCGTAACCGAACGGAGTGTGAGACATGTCTGACATCTTCAAACCGTCCCGCCGCGCCTTCCTGCGCGGAAGTGCTGCTGCCGCGGCCGGGTTGACGGCCGCAGGCGCGGCGCGGGCAAACGGCCCCGATCCGCTGATCACGGAAGTGCAGGATTGGGCCGTGTCCTTTGGCGACGGCGTAGATGCCACGCCCTATGGCATGCCGATCGAGTATGAAAGCGACGTGGTGCGTCGCAACGTGGAATGGCTGACGGCGGACACCACCAGTTCGATCAATTTCACGCCGATCCATGCGCTCGACGGAACGATCACACCGCAGGGCTGCGCATTCGAGCGGCACCATTCGGGTGCGATCGAGCTTCGCAAGGAAGACTACCGCCTGATGATCAACGGAATGGTCGATACACCGCTGGTGTTCTCCTATGCCGATCTCGAACGCTTTCCGCGCGAAAACCATGTGTATTTCTGCGAATGTGCCGCCAATACAGGCATGGAATGGGCGGGCGCACAGCTTAATGGCGCGCAGTTCACCCACGGCATGATTCACAACATGGAATATACCGGCGTGTCGCTGCGTACCCTGCTGGGTGAAGCCGGTCTCGAGGCGGCGGGCGATCTGTCTGACAAATGGGTCTATGTCGAAGGCGCGGATGCGTCGTCGAATGGTCGGTCCATACCGATGGAAAAGGCGTTGGACGATGTGCTCGTTGCGTTCAAGGCCAACGGCGAGGCGTTGCGTAAAGAGCACGGGTATCCAGTGCGCCTCGTCGTGCCCGGTTGGGAAGGCAACATGTGGGTCAAGTGGATCCGCAGAATCGAAGTGATGGACGGACCGGTGGAAAGCCGCGAAGAAACGTCGAAATACACCGACACGCTGGCGGATGGCACAAGCCGCAAGTGGACTTGGGTGATGGACGCAAAATCCGTTGTCACATCCCCCAGCCCGCAAGCGCCGATCACACACGGACCCGGACCTCTGGTCATCACCGGGCTGGCCTGGTCGGGCCATGGCGCGATCACGCGCGTGGACGTGTCCAAGGACGGTGGCATGACGTGGGAAACCGCGCGCCTGGCCAAGCCGGGCGAGAAGATGGCACTGACCCGGTTCTATCTGGATACCGAATGGAATGGCGAAGACATGCTGCTTCAGGCGCGGGCGATGGATGAAACCGGCTATGTCCAGCCGACCAAACACCAGCTGCGCGAAGTGCGCGGCGAGAACTCGGTCTATCACAACAACTGTATTCAGACATGGCATGTGAAGACCAATGGGGAGGCAGAAAATGTCGAAGTCTCTTAATCTGTTCGGTGGCGCAAGCATCGGCACTTTGGTGGTCCTGACTGCCTCATTGAATTTTGCGGATCGCAACATTGCGCCGTTTCCGGAAAACCCGCGGGTGATGACGGCGATTGCCGCGGCCGAGCCTGTGGGCAGTGGTCTTCTTGTCAGTGCCGCAAATGCCTCGGCCGAGGTGGGCATGGGCAAGTTTGGTCTTGGCCGCGAAGCGCTGCCGGAAGAGATCGCGGCGTGGAACCTCGATGTCAGCCCGGATGGAACCGGCCTGCCGGTGGGGTCAGGGTCCGTCGAAGATGGCGAAATGATCTTTTCCGAGAGCTGCGCAGTCTGTCACGGCGAATTTGCGGAAGGCGTGGGCAATTGGCCCAAGCTGGCTGGCGGCGAGGATACCCTGGCCGACAAGGATCCGGTGAAGACCGTCGGAAGCTATTGGCCATACCTGTCAACGGCGTGGGACTATATCCATCGCTCCATGCCCTATGGCAACGCGCAAACACTGAGCAACGACGAGGTCTATGCCATTGTTGCGTATATCCTTTATTCCAATTTCCTTGTCGAAGACGATTTCGTTCTGAGCAACGAGAACTTCCTCGAGGTCGAACTGCCGAACGCCGATGGCTTCATCATTGATGACCGTGCCGAAGCTGAATATCCGATCTGGCGCACCGAACCCTGCATGGAGAACTGCAAGGACAGTGTGGAGATCACGATGCGTGCGACTGTTCTGGATGTGACGCCGGAAGAAGAAGGCGCTGAAGCCGCGTCCGAGGAGGCGGCGGTTGAGCAGACTGCGGCTGTGGCCGAACCCGCGGCGGAAGAGCCGGCGACCGAGGCGGAGCCGGTTGCGGTTGCCGCAGATTCAGCGCCGGACCCCGAACTGGTGGCGGCCGGCGAAAAGGTCTTTGGCAAATGCCGCGCCTGTCACCAGATCGGTGAAGGTGCCAAGAACCGGTCCGGTCCATTGCTCAATGGCGTTGTCGGTGCGGATATAGCGTCGGTTGACGGATTCAAATATTCGAAAGTTCTGTCCGAAATGGACGGCGCATGGACTCCGGAAAACCTTGCGGCCTTCCTTGCTGACCCGCGTGGTTATGCCAAAGGCACCAAGATGAGCTTTGCCGGCCTGAAAAAGGAAGAGGATATTGCGGCTGTCACCGCGTATCTGGCAAGCTTCGAATAAAGGCGACATGCGCGGCAAGGTGATATCCTGTCGCGCAAATTCCGTTAATATGGGTTTAAGACGCAAGTATTAGAGAACTTTAACCGAAGAGGTCTCATGGCGAACACGTCTGGTCTGTTCATATCCGTTCTCGGGGGCGCAGCACTTGTGCTTGGGGCCGCCTATGGCTGGACCGCACGCGAGTATCGCGCAGCCGAGGTGGATGTCTTGACGGACCGCTTGGCGCAGTTGGAACGCAGCAATGCCGAATGGGCCGACGAGGCCGAAAAGACGTCAGAGCTTGAAACCAGACTGTCCGATCTTGAAACCCAACTCGCCGCCGCATTGGAGGCAGTCGAGACCGCGAAACAGTCCGCGTTGCAACCTGTTGCGGAACCCGCGCCGGAACCTGATTCCGAAACGGGTGTCGCCGAAGCCGCGACGCTCGAATTCGGGGATACGGAACGCGGGGAAGAGGTGTTTGCCCAATGCCGATCGTGTCACCAGATCGGGCAGGGCGCCAGCGACCGCATCGGCCCGCATCTGAATGGCATTTTTGGTCGGCGCGCGGGCGCGCATGACGGATTTCGCTATTCCGACGACATGGCGATGATGGGCTCGGACGGTCTCACCTGGGATATCCAAACGCTGGACGCCTATCTGGAAAACCCCAAGGCGCTGGTGTCACGCACCCGGATGAATTTTGCAGGTTTGAAAGACCCGCAGGACCGTTCAGATATCCTTGCCTATCTGCGTCAGTTTTCAGACAGCCCACAGAACATCCCCGAAGCCGCCCCGACAGCACAGGCCCGCGAAGTCGAGCTGCCGCCCGAGGTGCTGGCGATTGTCGGAGACACGGATTACGGCGAATACCTCGCCAGTGAATGCAAGACCTGCCACCAGCAAGACGGATCGGATCAGGGGATTCCCGCGATCACGCAATGGCCGACCGATGACTTCGTGGTTGCCATGCATGCCTACAAGAGAAAAATCAGACCACACCCGGTGATGCAGATGATGGCAAACCGGTTGTCGGACGAAGAGATCGCCGCGCTGGCGGCGTATTTTGCCCAAGCCGAGTAAGGCCCGGAAGAGGCCGTCGCGACCTGGGTGTGTTATGCAAAATGGGAGGACGACCATGAAACTTGACAGACGCGCCTTTATCGGCAGCGGGGTGGCGGCGGCAACGCTCAGCGCTCCGATGGTACATGCGGCATCGCACGGCAAACCCAAGGTGGTTGTCGTTGGAGGCGGTGCAGGGGGCGCAACCGCCGCGCGCTATATCGCCAAGGACAGTGCAGGCGAGATTGATGTCACGCTGATCGAACCCAGCCGCAGCTATTACACCTGCTTCTTTTCGAACCTCTATATCGGTGGGTTCCGCGAGTTGGACAGCATTGCACATTCCTACGGCACGCTGGCTTCGGAATACGGGATCAACGTGGTGCATGACTGGGCCACAGCTGTGGACCGGGATGCCAAGACGGTGGCGCTGGCCGGTGGCGGATCTGTGCCTTATGATCGCCTGATCCTTAGTCCCGGTATTGATTTCGTCGAAGGCGCGGTGCCCGGTTGGGATGTCTCGGCGCAGAACGCGATGCCGCATGCCTACAAGGGGGGCAGCCAGACTGAACTTCTCAAGGCACAGATCATGGCGATGCCGGAAGGCGGCACCTATGTGATGGTGGCCCCGCCCAATCCCTACCGTTGCCCACCCGGACCGTACGAGCGGATTTCGATGGTGGCGCATGTGCTCAAGGCCAATAATCCGACGGCCAAGATCATCATCGCCGATCCAAAGGCCAGCTTCTCGAAGCAGGGTCTGTTCGAAGAGGGCTGGCAGAAACACTATTCCGGCATGATCACCCGCATCGGCCCGGATTTCGGTGGCGAGAATGTCACCGTCGATCCTGCGGCGATGACGGTCGACGTGGACGGTGAAGTGATCAACGCCGATGTCGTCAACGTGATCCCGGCGCAGAAAGCAGGCCTGATCTGCGAAGCTGCAGGCCTGACCGAGGGCAATTGGGCACCCGTGGACGGGCACAGCATGGTGTCGCGTCTGGATGAGAATGTTCACATCCTTGGCGATGCGACCAATCAGGGCGACATGCCGAAGTCGGGCTACTCGGCCAATTCGCAAGCCAAGGTTGCGGCGATGGCGATACGCGGCGCGCTGACCGGCAGCCGGGTGTTCCCGGCGAAGTATTCGAACACCTGCTGGTCGCTCATTGCGGCTGACGATGGCGTCAAGGTTGGCGCGGCCTATGAGCCGAATGACGAGAAGATCGCCAGCGTGTCGAGTTTCGTCAGCCAGACCGGCGAGGATGCGGCGATGCGCAAAGCGACCTACGAGGAAAGCATCGGTTGGTACGAAGGCATCACAACCGACATGTTCGGCTGATCCTTCGGGTCTGAGTCTTTGGAAAGGCCGGGCATCTGTCCCGGCCTTTTCGTTTTGGGTTCTGATTGATTGGAGGGCCAGCCCTCCAAACCTCCCGGAGTTTTCTGGCAAGATGAAGATCAGACGACTTGCAGACCTTTCATCGCGCCAACCAATTCCGGAATTTGCTTTTTGAACTTGAAGAAACCTGCCGTGGCATGGGGCCAGGCGCGGCGGTCGAAATCGCGCAATGGGCGGATGACCGGCAGCGCGCGGATGTCGTTCAAGATCGTGGCCGCGGGGCCAACCGGGGCATAGGATGTCACGATCTGCTCTGCGCCTGCGGCACGCGCCCAGTCTTCAATGTCGTGCGCGGTTGTCAGGCCGCCTGTGACCGGGCCAAGCGAGGTGGACCAGCGCGATGTGCAATCCGCCATCAGCGCGGATTTGAACGTCTTGACATGCGACGCGATCTGCAAGGGGCTGGTCTGGCCGGTTGCGTCCAGTGTCGCCGTCGCCAGGGGTTTCAGGTCCAGATCAAAAAGCCAGCCGGGGCTGAGGTCGTCTTCGTGCAGCAACAGGACCGATGGTTTCGTTGGATCGACCCTGTCGCCCAAGGGGGCGTCGATGCGCGGGGGATGTGGCGGACCGTCAAGCGGTTCGGGAGTCGGAGTCAGCTTGAACAGAGGGGAAAAGCGGCCTTCGGTGTATTTCGAGATATTCGAAGCGCGCGCCACATAATTCCTGCCTTGCGTTTGCAGCCCGGCCACCCAGCGCCAACTGAGGGTGTTCGAGGCCGGGTCGCCATCAAGAAGGTGGCGCAGGAAGACATCCGCGCCCAGTTCCCAAGGCAGGCGCAGGGTGAAGATCCAGATCGAGGCGAACCACATGCGCGCGTGGTTGTGCAGGTACCCCGTCTCAACCAACTCCTGCGCCCAGTGGTTGAAACAGTCGATATCAGTCTCGCCTTTGCAGGCGGCCGCCCATTGCGCGCGCAAGCCTGATTGTGTCTGGACTTGGTTCAACGCGCGCGACAGACCCTGTTGATAGCCGCCCCAGACGGCTGGCCGCATTTCAAGCCAGCCTTTCCAATAGGTGCGCCAGAACACCTCTTGCACGAATTTCTCGGCCGTGCTGATCGCATACCGGCCCAGAACTGCCTGAAGCACCTCGTCTTCGGTGATCAGGCGATGCCGGATGTAGGGCGACAGGGTTGAGACACTGGTGTGGTGGCCGGGACCACGATCATAATTGCGTTGTGCCGCGTAGTCGCGCGCGGCCTTGGGCACAAATGCCGACAGCTTTTCAAGCGCGCCTGTGCGATTGGGAGGAAAGTGATCCGCCATGGCGTGTGAGCTAAGTGCGCGCGGCGCCGGGTCAAGTGGAACCTTGGACCGCTGCCCCTTGCAGCCCCCAGAACCGGACACTAGTCTTGAGGGAACTCGCAACCAAGCCCTCCGTTCGGCGGGCGCATCATCAGGCAGGCACAGATGAAAGATCCCTACGAAACGTACATGAATACGCTTGTTCCCATGGTGGTTGAGCAGACCAGCCGTGGCGAACGGGCCTACGATATTTTTTCCCGATTGCTGAAAGAGCGGATCATTTTTCTGAGCGGCCCGGTGCATGACGGCATGTCGTCGCTGATCGTGGCCCAGCTTTTGCACCTTGAGGCGGAAAACCCGTCCAAGGAAATCAGCATGTATATCAACAGTCCCGGTGGCGTTGTCACCTCGGGTTTGTCGATCTATGACACGATGCAGTACATCAAGCCCAAGGTCAGTACTCTTGTGATCGGGCAGGCGGCGTCAATGGGATCGCTGCTTCTGACGGCGGGTGAGGCGGGTATGCGCTTTTCGCTTCCCAACAGCCGCGTGATGGTGCACCAGCCCTCCGGCGGGTATCAGGGTCAGGCGACCGACATCATGATTCACGCGCAAGAGACACAAAAGCTCAAGACACGGTTGAACGAGATTTACGTCAAGCATACAGGGCAGACGCTCAAGAAAGTTGAGCAGGCCCTGGAGCGCGACAACTTCATGTCTCCGGACGAGGCAAAAGAATGGGGTCTTATCGACGAGATCGTTGAAAGCCGCGCCAAAGGCAGCGAGGACGAATAATCGTGATTGGGTCACGCCGTCTCAGATGTATTTTTGGCGTTGTGGCCCAACTTTTGCTGTCCTAAGGTTCTTGGAAGAAAACATGACACAAGTTTTAGGGCGGTGATTTTTTTAGAATCCTCCTTTAGGTTGTGTCAGGAAAGGTAAAGAGATGGCGACGAATTCTGGCGGCGACAGCAAAAATACCCTTTACTGCAGCTTCTGCGGCAAGAGCCAACATGAAGTCCGAAAGCTGATCGCAGGGCCAACCGTCTTTATTTGTGACGAATGCGTCGAGCTTTGTATGGATATCATTCGCGAAGAGACCAAGGGCGGTGGCCTGAAGTCCACGGATGGTGTGCCGACGCCGCGCGAGATTTGCGATGTGCTTGACGATTATGTGATCGGGCAGGCCGTGGCGAAGCGCGTGTTGTCCGTGGCCGTGCACAATCACTACAAACGGTTGAACCATTCGCAGAAATCTTCGGATATCGAATTGGCGAAGTCGAACATCCTGCTGATCGGTCCGACAGGCTGCGGCAAGACGCTTCTGGCGCAAACGCTGGCGCGGATTCTGGATGTGCCGTTCACGATGGCGGATGCGACGACGCTGACCGAAGCGGGCTATGTGGGCGAGGATGTGGAGAACATCATCCTCAAGCTGTTGCAATCGTCTGAATACAATGTCGAACGCGCACAGCGCGGCATTGTCTATATCGACGAGGTCGACAAGATCACCCGCAAGTCGGAAAACCCGTCGATCACCCGTGACGTGTCGGGCGAAGGTGTGCAGCAGGCGCTTCTCAAACTGATGGAAGGCACGGTTGCATCGGTGCCGCCGCAGGGTGGACGCAAGCATCCGCAGCAGGAATTCCTGCAGGTGGACACGACCAACATCCTGTTCATCTGTGGCGGGGCGTTTGCGGGTCTGGACCGGATCATCAAACAACGCGGCAAAGGCTCTGCCATGGGCTTTGGTGCGGATGTGCGGGACGACAGCGAACAGGGCATCGGAGAGACGTTCAAATCGCTTGAACCCGAGGATCTGCTGAAATTCGGCCTGATCCCGGAATTTGTCGGTCGTCTGCCGGTCATCGCAACGCTTGAAGATCTGGACGAAGACGCGCTGGTGATCATTCTCACCCAGCCGAAGAACGCATTGGTCAAGCAGTACCAACGCCTGTTCGAGCTGGAAGACACCACGCTGACCTTTACCGATGACGCTCTAACTGCCATTGCCAAGCGGGCGATTCAGCGCAAGACCGGTGCCCGTGGCCTGCGGTCGATCCTCGAAGACATTCTGCTCGACACCATGTTCGAACTTCCGGGTATGGATGAGGTGGTCGAGGTGGTCGTCAACGAAGAGGCGGTGAATTCCGATGCCAAGCCGTTGATGATCTACGCGGATCACAAGAAAGAGGGCGCCTCGGCCTGAAGCTCGCCTTGGGCGGTCGACAGATCAATGCACCTCAAAGAGCGGGCCGGTTGGCTCGCTTTTTCTTATCCAAAAAACAGATAGGCAAGCGATAGGCGTTGCGAAGTGGGTCCGTTCGGCTTTTGCTGGCCCTATTGTCCATGTTGTTCTTGGTGGCAATGACGCTACCAAGCGACGTGTTTGAAGGTGCAAAGACCGCCACCGATTTCTCGGGAAACCTTCCTCACCGCAGTCCATTGCCTTTCGGGCGGCGTCGGGGGATTGATCGCAGGTGACGCGGTCCGGGAATCGGTCGCCTTTGATTGAGGAAATGTCTGATGACGATCACACGAATACACAGTGGCAGTCCTTTCGAGGCCAAAATCGGCTATTGCCGCGCCGTCGTGGCCGGGGGCTTTGTCCATGTGGCCGGAACGGTCGGCCAAGGCGATACGGTGGCCGAGCAATGCCAGAGCGCGCTTGATGTCATCGCGGGGGCGTTGGAGAAGGCCGGGGCGTCGATGGCGGACGCGGTTCGCGTGACCTATTATCTGCCAGACCGTCACGAGTTCGACGCTTGCCACGACATCCTCGCGCGCAATTTTGGCGACAACCCGCCGGCGGCTACAATGATCGAATGCGGGCTGATCGACCCGAAATACCGGATCGAGATCGAAGTGACCGCTTTGGCGCCGACTGCGTCATAGCTGCGCTGGACCTTGGCCTGCAATGCACCCTATAACGGCGGGAAACCAACCCAGAGGAGTCGTCCATGGGCATTCTGAATACCCTTCTTCGCGCAGTCACCTGGTGGAACGGGCAGACTCTTGGCACCCAGTTCTACACATGGCGCAAAGGCGAAAAGGTGGGTGAAGACACTCAGGGCAACATCTTTTATCAATCGCATGACGGTGTTCGGCGCTGGGTGATCTATAATGGCGAGGTCGAGGCGAGCCGGGTTGATCCCGATTGGCACGGGTGGCTGCATCACACCTTCAAGGAAGCGCCGTCAGATCGGCCATTGGCCAAGAAAGCATGGGAAAAGCCGCATCAGGAAAACCTGACAGGAACCGCGCTGGCTTATGCGCCTGCGGGTTCTATCCGGCGTCCCGAGCCAAAGTCACGTCAGGACTACGAAGCGTGGAGTCCTGAATAAACCGTTTCTGCGGCGGTGTTGCAGCGGATCAAAGGCGAATTCCCAATGTCACGTCTGACCGGCCTTTTCATCTTCATGTTGTTTGCCACATCAGCCGTCGCGCAGTTGGCGACAACCAATGGCACGGGTGTAAACGTGCGGGCCTTGGACAAGCTGACCGGCAAGGTTCAGGATTTGCAGATCGCAGAATCGCAATCGGCAAAGGTTGGTCGGATCACCATCACTGCGAATGAATGCCGCTATCCCGATGGGAATGCTGCCGGAGAGGCGTATGCGTCACTCACCGTCAATGAGGTTGGCAAGGAGGCACCTGTGTTTCAGGGCTGGATGATCGCATCGTCCCCGGCCCTCAATGCGATGGATCATCAGCGCTATGACGTCTGGGTATTGCGCTGCACAACGTCCTGACCGGACGCCGCGAGCGGGACACTCGTGAAATCGGCTTGCAAGGTCAAAGCCTGCGCCAGTTGTGAATGATACTCGGCGCGGGTGATCTCTACAGCCCCCAACGAGGCAAGGTGGTTGGTCAGGAATTGCGTGTCAAAAAGAACGAAGCCACTGCGCCGCAAGAGATCAACCAGCCAGGCAAGGGCGATCTTTGACGCATCGCGCCTTCGTGAAAACATGCTTTCCCCGCAGAACGCAGCCCCCACACTCACGCCATAGATGCCGCCGACCAACTGATCCTGCATCCACACCTCAAGCGAATGCGCCGCCCCTCTGCGGTGCAGTTCCTCGTAGAGATCGCGAATGTCCTTATTGATCCAGGTCTCACTGCGATCTGCACAGGCGTCGATGACTTCGGTGAACCGGATGTTTCGGGTGACACGATACGGACCGCGGCGCAGCGTCTTGGCAAGGCTGCGTGAAATGCGAAACCCGTCCAACGGAAACACACCGCGTTTGCGCGGATCGACCCAGAACATTTCCGGGTCGTCGCGATGCTCGGCCATGGGAAAAACGCCGATGCGATAGGCTTGGAGCAGCAGTTCAGGCGTGACGGTCATGACGCATCGCCAATTGCCTTAGCGCAGGGCGTGCGGTTGGATGCCGTTACGGGCTTGCATAGGTGCGCTCCAACCAGTGCTCCAGCCAGTGGATGTTATAGGTGCCATTGCGGATGTCCGGGTCTTCCAACAGATCACGGAAAAGCGGAACCGTGTTGTCGACACCGTCCACAATCAGTTCGCCAAGCGCGCGCGACATGCGGGCCAAGGCTTCGTCCCGGTCGCGGCCATGTACGATCAGTTTCCCGATCAGACTGTCGTAATAGGGCGGGATCGTGTAGCCGTCATACAGCGCGCTGTCCATGCGCACGCCAAGGCCGCCGGGAACGTGGTACTGCGTGATCCGACCGGGCGAGGGCGAGAAATTCGGCAGTTTTTCCGCGTTGATCCGCGCCTCGATGGAGTGCCCGTTGATGACCAGGTCATCCTGTTCAAAAGAAAGCGGCAGTCCCGAGGCAACGCGGATTTGTTCGCGCACCAGATCGACACCAAAGATCGCTTCGGTCACCGGATGTTCGACCTGAAGACGCGTGTTCATCTCGATGAAATAGAATTCGCCGTTTTCATACAGGAATTCGATCGTGCCCGCGCCAGCATAGTTGATCTTGGACACCGCGTCGGCGCAGATCTTGCCAATCCGCGCGCGCTCTTGTGGTGTGATGCAGGGGCCAGGGGCCTCTTCCAGCACCTTTTGGTGGCGGCGCTGCAACGAACAGTCGCGTTCACCCAGATGGACCGCCTTGCCTTTGCCATCGCCAAAGACCTGCACTTCGATATGACGCGGCGTGGTCAGGTATTTCTCGATATAGACCTCGTCATTGCCAAAGGCCGCTTTGGCTTCTGACCGCGCGGTCTGAAACGCGCGCTCCATGTCGGCAGCTGTCTGTGCAACCTTCATGCCCCGTCCACCGCCACCGGCGGTCGCCTTGACGATCACGGGATAACCGATCTCTTCCCCAACCGTCCTGGCGGTTTCAAGGTCGGGCACGCCACCAACAGATCCGGGCACGCAGGGCACGCCCAGTGCCTTGATCGTGTCTTTCGCGGTGATCTTGTCGCCCATGACACGGATGTGTTCCGCGGTTGGACCAATGAAGATCAGGCCGTGATCTTCTACAATCTGCACAAAGCGCGCATTCTCCGACAGGAACCCATAGCCCGGATGGATCGCCTGCGCGCCCGAGATTTCACAAGCCGAAATGATGGCAGGGATCGACAGGTAGCTTTCGCTTGACGAGGGCGGTCCGATACAGATGGCTTCATCGGCCATACGCACATGCATCGCGTCGGAATCCGCGGTTGAATGTACAGCTACGCTGGCCACACCCATTTCGCGGCAAGCGCGGATCACGCGAAGGGCAATCTCGCCTCGGTTGGCAATCAGGATTTTGTCAAACATGCCTGCGCCCCGTTTATTCGAGGATCACAAGCGGAGCGCCGTATTCGACGGGGGCTCCGTCTTCGACAAGGATACGCTTGACCGTGCCACTGCGCGGCGCGGGAATGTGGTTCATTGTCTTCATGGCCTCGACGATCAAAAGCGTTTCGCCTTCGTTGATCTGCTGCCCCACCGAAATGAATGACGGCGCACCGGGTTCGGCCTGCATGTAGACGGTGCCCACCATCGGTGAAGTGACAGCGCCGGGATGGGCTGCTGGATCTTCTGGGGGTGTGACCGGAGCCGAGCTGGGCATCGACGAGTTCGCAGAGGGTGCCGGAGCGGGGGCTGCCATGACGGGGGCGGTTTGGGTCACCCGGCTGACCCGGACATTCAGGCTGTCGTCCTCGCCATATTCGCGTTTGACCTGCAATTCGGTCAGATCGTTCTCTCGCAACAGCCTTGCCAGTGCTTCGATAAAATCCACGTCCGCATCATGGTTGGTCTTGGTCATGCTGTTCCTCGCCCGCTTCTTGGTCTTAGCTCTTGGCGTGGCCCCGTCGCTGAATGGATCGAACGCCCGCTTTACCTGCGGGCAGCACCCGCTTTGCACGCCTTTCCTTGCACCGATTACTTCGCAGGAGCAAGGGGGAGCGGATGATGAATATAGCATTCTGGCGCAAGAGAACAGGGCTGTGCATGGTCAATCCCCCGGTGTGTTTCCCCGGAAAGATCGCTTTTTTCAGGTCGGGTTGCCGGGGATATCCTGTTTCGCGGCTTCAAGTGTAAGCGCCTGTTCGTTGATCAGGGCTTTGATCTGCATCTGCACGGCAGTGGGTGGCGCGGCGGGTTTGATCGACTGGTCGTCAAAGTGACTGCTCAGAACCGGCAAGGGCATTTCAGGGACTGAGACAACGAGGGTTTTGGCCACATCGGTTGCATCGGGTTTCCGACTGATCTGTATTCCCAAGGGTGGCATGTTCGGTTGAATCAAAGGCATATCACGCTCCGTCATTTCGGTGCCCCCACGCTTTGATCCTATATGCAAACGTGCATAGGCGCATGGGTTTTGTGAGAACAAAGTTAATCAAATCAGAGATATAAAAAGGGCGGCCCACGGACCGCCCTGATTTACTGCCTGTCTCGGCGGATCACCCCTTACGGTTTTCGATAAGGTCATCGACGACCGAAGGGTCTGCGAGTGTGGATGTGTCGCCCAATGCGCCGT
>NZ_JBHYFV010000027.1:0-54235 GCF_051859345.1 Marivita sp.
GGGCTCAACGTCGGCACCTGCAACATCTGGGAACAGCCGGGTTACCGGATCGAGATGTCCCCCTTCGGCGGCATCAAGGACAGCGGCAACGGCGTCAAGGAGGGCGTCATCGAAGCGATGAAGTTCTTCACCAACGTCAAGACCTACTCCCTCCCTTGGCCGGGATGAGGCACACCGAAGGCGAAGCCAACACAAGCGCCGCGCGGGCCGATTGGACCGCGCGCGAAACGCAGGACGAAACGCGAGACCTTCTTGCTCGGGATGCCAATGCGTTCCTGCACCAGTCGCTGTCCTCGCCCTGCCTCAGCACAATTGCCAAGGCCGAAGGCATCTGGATTGAGGACACGTCTGGCCGTCGGTTCATGGATTTCCACGGCAATTCCGTGCACCATATTGGCTACGGCCATCCGCGCCTTGTGCAAGCCGTCAAAGACCAGATCGACGCGCTGCCGTTCTCGCCGCGTCGGTTTACCAACGATGTCTCGGTCACTTTGGCCGAAAGGCTGGGCCAGATCGCACCCGGCGATCTAAGCCGCGTTCTGTTCACCACCGGCGGATCGGACGCCGTCGAAGTCGCGCTCCGCCTTGCGCGCGCGGCGACGGGCCGGTTCAAGACGATCAGCTTTTGGGATGCGTTCCACGGTGCCGGGTTCGGCGCATCCAGCGTCGGCGGAGAGGCAACGTTCCGCAGCCATATCGCCGGCCCGCTTTTGCCCGGTGCCGAACACGTCGCACCGTTCAATTGCTATCGCTGCCCTTACGGCCATCCCGGCCCCGACACCTGCGCCCTTGCCTGTGCAAAAATGGTCGAGTTCGCGCTTGTGCGCGAAGGCGACGTGGCCGCCGTCATCGCCGAACCGATGCGCGCGGTGCCCGTTGTACCACCGCCGGGATATTGGCAGGCGGTGCAGACGGCGTGCCGCAAACACGACGCACTGCTGATCATGGATGAAATCCCCACCGGCCTTGGCAAAACGGGCAAGATGTTCGCCTTTGACCATGACGGGATCACACCTGACATCGTTGTGCTGGGCAAGGCTCTGGGCGGCGGGATGCTTCCCATTGCGGGGATTGTCGCGCGGGAAGATCTGAACGTTGCGGGTGACTTCGCCATCGGACACTACACCCACGAGAAAAACCCGGTCACCGCCCGCGCCGCGCTGACCACGCTCGACATCATCGAAGACGAAGGGCTGGTCGAGCGGTCAGCGACTTTGGGCAGTCGCGCACAGGACCGCCTGAAAGACACTTTGCACGACCATCCCAATGTTGGTGACATCCGCGGACGCGGCCTGATGTTCGGGGTCGAGATCGTGACCGACCGCGACAGCCGCGCCCCTGATCCTGACCGTGCAGAACGTATCTATTATGCCTGCCTCGACAAAGGTCTCAGCTTCAAGATCAGCGCTGGCAGCGTGCTGACCCTGTCGCCCCCGCTCGTCATCTCACAGCCAGACCTCGATACAGCGCTGTCCATCGTCATCGACGCGATCCGGGGCACCGAGTGACTCTTTCCGTCTTAGGCATCGTGCTGACCGCCGCCCTGCTCCACGCTCTTTGGAATGCCCTGGTCAAGGTCTCGGCGGATCGCGCCGTCACTTTGGGCCTTGTGGCAACGGGACATTGCCTTCCGGCGCTGGTGCTTTTGCCCTTTGTGCCTGTACCGTTTGCGGCCGCTTTTCCCTTTATCATCGCCTCTACGGTGATCCACTGGGCATATTACTACTTTCTCAACGTCTCGTACCGGTTCGGTGATCTGTCCCTGATCTACCCGATTGCGCGCGGCACTGCGCCGGTCATGGTGGCACTGGGCGCAACGATCTGGGCCAACGAATACCTGTCCGTTTGGGCATGGGCCGGGATTCTCACCATATCTGCGGGGATCATGATCCTTGCCGCCGTCCGCCATGCCGACAAGCGTGGGATCGGCGCTGCCCTTTTGAATTCAGCCATCATCGCCGCGTATTCGGTGGTCGACGGCATCGGTATCCGCCTGTCGGGATCGCCCATCGGTTATGTCGTCTGGCTGTTCGCCGCCGAGATCATCGTGGCGGTCTTCGTGATCGCATCGCGGTTTGAGCGCGCCCGCAGCATCAGCCAAAGGTCACTTGTCCTTGGCCTGTCGGGCGGCGTGATTTCCGGCCTTGCCTATGCGCTGGCGCTGTTCGCCAAAACGCTTGCCCCGATCGGGATCGTGTCGGCGGTGCGTGAAACGTCCGTGATCTTTGCGGCGCTGATCGGCGTCTACTGGCTGGGTGAAGGCCCGGCGCGCCGCCGCCTCGTCGCCGCCTCTGTCGTGGCTCTCGGCGTGATCATCCTCGCGCTCACCTAAGCTCAGGTCGATTTGCGGAAGATGCGGGTAGAGCGGAACATGTCTTCCAGTGCCTCGATCCGGGCGCGCGCTGTGTCCGAAACCCGTGTCTGCACTTCGGCAATCAGCGCTTCGATGATCAGGTTGATCGCCAGCGTCGAATCCCAGCTGGAGGGCACTTCGATCATCGCATTCACGACATGATCCGCCAGCCTGGAAATCGGCGACCCCCATTGATCGGTGAAGAGGATGATCTCGGCCCCCCGTTCCTTGGCCAGTTCCGCCAACCGGGCCAGATCGCGTTCATAGCGCCGGATGTCGAACAGGATCAGAACCGACGCGCGATCCATATCCAGAATATATTGCGGCCAGACATTCGGCGATGCCCCCAGAAGCGTCACCGCCGGGCGAACGATCTGAAGATGATTGTAGAAGTAATCCGCATTCGACCGTGTGATCCGCCCACCCGACAGGTACAGAGGTCGTTGCCGGTCCGCCAGAACCGCCGCAATCGCATCAAGCGTGTCGGGCTCAAGCCGGTCGATGGTGCGACTCAGATTGTCAAAGACCGCCTCGGCAAATGCCGTAAACGCGGCAGATCCCGGCTTGGTGTCGCCCCAGCCTTCGCGTTTGCGGATTGGGGTCTTGAACTGTTCCGACGCCTCGTCCCGCATTGCGGCCTGGAGTTCGGGAAACCCGTCAAAGCCAAGCTTGCGCGCCAGTCGGATCACCGTTGGCGTAGAGACCCCCGCCGCGTCGGCTATCCGGGTGATGGATTGCAACCCGCCCACCGGGTAATCCCGCATCAGCACGCTGGTCAATTGCCGCTCCGCCGGGGTCAGAGCCGCAGCCTGATCATGCAGTCGATCCTTGACGGACAGGGGCTTGGGCATTGCTTTGCCTCTCATTGTAGCAATCTCTACATGCTATGAATGTCGCGTACAAAAATCAACGAAACAAACTTGACAGCCGCAAGGGCCAGACCCCTAATGAGCGACGTGAAAACTGCCGCAAATCATACGATTCTGACCAAAGACGAAGGCCCCCCTGCCGAGGTGATAAACCCCCAAGGCGCGGCTGCCATTTGTCTCGTCTGCGAACACGCCAGCGCGTTTATCCCGGAATCGCTGGCGGCTCTGGGCGTCGTTCCCGAACACCGTCAAAGCCATGCCGCCTGGGACATCGGTGGCCGCGATCTGGCGGTGGCGCTTTCTGAAACGCTTGATGCTCCGCTGGTGGCCTCGCGGGTGTCGCGCCTTGTCTACGACTGCAACCGCCCGCCAAGCGCACCGGGGTGCATCCCGGCGAAATCCGAGGTGGTCGACGTTCCCGGCAATATCGCCCTGAGCGAGCAAGACCGCACCGCGCGTGTGACCGAGGTATACACACCGTTCCGCACTCTGCTGAAATCCACCCTGGACACGTTCGAAACACCGCCTGTCCTTGTAACGATCCATTCCTTCACCCCCGTGTGGTTCGGACAACCGCGCGATGTTGAACTTGGCCTGTTGCATGACAGCGATGACAGGCTTGCCCGCGCCATGTTGATGGCCGCGCCGGACGACTTGGATGCCCGGCTCAACGCGCCCTATTCGGTGACCGATGGCGTCACCCACACCCTGCGCGAACACGCGATCCCGCGTGGTCTGCAAAACGTGATGATCGAAGTGCGCAATGACCTGATTTCCGATGCCACTGGTGTCGCACGATTCAGCGCGATCCTAGGCCAGATGCTGAACAGCGCGCTGGCCACACAGGTGGGCACATGATCCGCGCGCTTCAGGCCTATGTCGGCGTGATCGACCCGTTCAACCGCATGATCGGGCGCATCGTCATGTACGGCATTTTCGTGATGATGGGCATTCTGCTGTGGTCCTCCGTCAGCAAGGTGTTCCTCGTTCCGTCGCTCTGGACGCTTGAAATGGCCCAGTTCGCGATGGTCGCCTATTACATCCTTGGCGGGCCCTATTCGATCCAGATGGGATCGAACGTGCGGATGGACCTGATCTATGGCGAGATGTCGGACCGCCGCAAAGCTGCCATTGACGCGATGACGGTGGTGTTCCTGCTGATCTATCTCGGCTTCCTGCTTTATGGCGGCATCGCCTCGACCGCCTATTCGCTGGGCTATTTCGGGTCGGAACCGATCACGTTCTTCACCGGCCTTGCAACCGGCAGCGAAGAACTGGGCTTCCTCGAACGCAGTCCGACGGCGTGGCGGCCCTACCTTTGGCCAGTCAAAACGATCATGGTGATCGGCATCTTCCTGATGCTGCTGCAAGTGCTGTGCGAACTGGCCAAGGACATCCTGCGCCTCAAGGGACATGACATGGGGGCCAAGGTCTGATGCCGTATGAAATGATTGCGGCGCTCATGTTCTCGACCATGATGCTGATGCTGCTCACCGGGCAACGCGTGTTCGGCGCCATCGGCTTTGTTGCGGTCGTGGCGGCGTTCTTCCTGTGGGGCGACCGGGGTGGATACGACCTCGGTTTCTCGGCCGCGATGAAGCTGATGAAGTGGTATCCGCTGCTGACCCTGCCGATGTTCATCTTCATGGGCTACGTCCTGTCGGAAAGCCGCATCGCCGACGATCTTTACAAGATGTTCCACGTCTGGATGGGTGGCCTGTCGGGTGGACTTGCCGTGGGAACGATCGGTCTGATGGTTCTGATTTCGGCTATGAACGGGTTGTCCGTCGCGGGCATGGCCATCGGCGCCACCATCGCGTTGCCCGAACTTCTGAGGCGAGGATACGACAAACGCATGGTCACGGGGGTGATCCAGGCCGGATCGTCGCTCGGCATCCTTGTGCCACCCTCGGTCGTGCTTGTGCTTTACGCGATGATCGCCCGCCAGCCGGTGGGCCAGCTTTGGCTCGCAGGTGTGATCCCCGGCCTGATGATGGCAACGATGTTCGTCATCTACATCGTGATCCGCTGCAAATTGAACCCGGCCCTTGGCCCCGTCCTGCCGGCCGAGGAACGCGACATTCCCCGCGCCGAGAAACTCCGCCTGCTGCGTGCGGGCCTTCTGCCGCTGGCGATCTTCTTCATCATGATGGTGCCTTTCGTGAACGGCTGGACATCGCTTGTCGAAAGCTCGGCCATTGGGGCACTGGCCGCCTTTGGTGCTGCCGTCCTCAAGGGCCGCATGACCCGCGAGGTGTTCGAGAATTCGGTCCGCCAGACCCTCGGCATTTCCTGCATGTTCATGTGGATCATCCTCGCCGCTCTGGCCTTTGGTGCGGTGTTCGACGGTCTGGGTGCGGTCAAGGCAATCGAGAACCTGTTCACCAATCAGCTTGGCCTCAGCCCGTGGGTGATCCTGATCCTGATGCAGCTTAGCTTCATCGTCATGGGCACATTCCTTGATGACACCGCGATGCTGGTGATCGTTGCGCCCTTGTACGTCCCACTTGTCGGCGCGCTGGGTTTTGACCTGATCTGGTATGGTATCCTTTATACCATCACGACCCAGATCGCCTACATGACCCCGCCTTTCGGCTATAACCTCTTCCTGATGCGCGCGATGGCCCCACCCGAGATCAGCTTGCGTGACATCTATGTCTCGATCATCCCGTTTGTGCTGGTGATGGTCGTGGCACTCGCCGTCATCATGATTTTCCCACAGATCGCGCTGTGGCTGCCCGAATATGTCTACGACAAATAACCATAACCAAGACTCCGGGATACGGAGCGCAGAAACCCAAACCAACTGAGAGGACATGACATGACCACCAGACGTAAGTTTCTCAAGACCGCCGGCATCGCCGGTGTCGGTAGCCTTGCCGCCCCAGCCGTTGTCAAGGCGCAGGACGCCATCACATGGCGCTTTCAAACCTATGCCGGAGCCGCGCTTGGCGAACACGTGACCAAGCCGGTCATCGACTACATCAACGCCAACGCCAATGGCGAGTTGAACGTCGAACTGTTCTACGCCGACCAGATCGTTCCAACCGGCGAACTGTTCCAGGCACTTCAGCGCGGCACAATCGACGGTGTGCACTCGGACGACGATTCAATGGCGTCCCCGACCCCGCTGCGCCAGTTCGGCGGCTACTTCCCGTTTGCCACCAAGCATATCCTCGACGTGCCGGTGCTGTTCAACCAGTACGGCCTGGCCGAGATCTGGGACGAGGAATATGCCAAGGTCGGTGTGAAATGGCTGTCTGCGGCAGGTCAGGATCCATGTAATTTCAACACCACCAAGGAAATCACTTCGGTCGCGGATCTCGATGGCCTGCGCCTTTATACCTTCCCAACCGCCGGGCGCTTCCTGTCGAAATTCGGCGTTGTCCCGGTCAGCATTCCCTACGAGGACGCCGAGGTTGCCGTACAGACAGGCGAACTCGACGGCATGGCATGGTCCGGCATCACCGAAGACTACACCGTGGGCTGGGCGGACGTAACCGACTACTTCCTGACCAACAACATCTCGGGTGCGTGGATCGGGTCGTGGTTCGTCAACCAGGAACGCTGGGCCGAATTGCCGGATCACCTCAAGTCGGTGGTCATGGCCGCGACCGAAGCAGGCCACACCTACCGCAACCAGTGGTATTGGGGCGGCGAAGCGGCCCTGCGCGCCAATGGCGAAAAGCTCGCCCTGCGCCAGGTGCCTGCAAGCGAATGGGCCGAGGTCGAGAACGCCGCCAAGGAATTCTGGTCCGAGGTTGCGGAGGAAGGTGAAATTCAGCAGAAGATCATCGGCATCTTCCGCGAATACAACAGCGTCATCAACCAGGCGGGTGCGCCGTACACCTTCGATTGACCTGACCGAAACAAAACAGGGCGACCCCTTCACCGGGGGTCGCTTTGATCCGTGACCAAAGAGGATTTTCCAATGGCTTTTCTCACCCTCGACGCTCTCAATGACGCCGCTGCATCCGGCGAGATCGACACTGTTCTGGTGTGCATGGTCGATATGCAGGGCCGCCTGATGGGCAAGCGGTTCCATGTGTCGAACTTCCTGGAAAGCGCCTGGAAAGAAACCCATTGCTGCAACTACCTT
The DNA here is from genome assembly GCF_051859345.1 of Marivita sp. Taxonomy (GTDB): domain Bacteria; phylum Pseudomonadota; class Alphaproteobacteria; order Rhodobacterales; family Rhodobacteraceae; genus Marivita. Next base: position 7,322 of record NZ_JBHYFV010000027.1, read on the forward strand.
CTGGCCACCGACCTCGAGATGGCCACCCCTGACGGTTACAAATCCACCAGCTGGGCGGCGGGCTATGGCGACTATGTGATCAAGCCCGACATGGACACGCTGCGTCCTGTTCCCTGGCTCGAAGGCACCGCCATGGTGCTTTGCGATGTGCTGGATCACCACACCCACGCGCCCGTTCCACATTCGCCGCGCCAGATCCTCAAGAAACAGATCGCGCGCCTGACCGAGATGGGCCTGACACCGATGATGGCGACCGAGTTGGAGTTTTTCCTGTTCGAAAAAAGCTATGATGCGATCCGCAAGGGCGGCTACCGCAAACTGACCCCGATCAGCGGCTATAACGAGGATTACAACATCCTTCAGACCACCCGCGAAGAACATGTGATGCGCCCGATCCGCAATCATCTGGTCGCGGCGGGCGTTCCGGTCGAAAACTCCAAGGGAGAAGCAGAGACGGGACAGGAAGAGCTCAACATCCGCTACGCCGAAGGTCTTGCCTGCGCCGACAACCACACAATCGCGAAACACGCGGTCAAGGAAATCGCACATATGCAGGGTCACGCGGCGACCTTTTTGCCAAAATGGCACGCCGCAAAGGTGGGCAGCGCCGCGCATATACACCAGTCCCTGTTCAAGGACGGCGATAACGTCTTTTACGATGCAGACGCGCCGATGACGATGTCCGTCACGATGAAATCCTACGTCGCGGGTCTGATCAAATACGCGCCGGACATGACGGTTTTCCTTGCACCCTATGTCAACAGCTACAAACGTTTCCTGCCCGGCACCTTTGCCCCCACCAAGATCGCGTGGTCTGTGGACAACCGCACGGCGGGCTATCGCCTTGTCGGCGAAGGCACCAAAGGTGTGCGGATCGAATGCCGCATCCCTGGATCGGACATCAACCCCTACATAGCCTGTGCCGCACAACTCGCTGCGGGTATCGCAGGAATGGAGGAAAAGCTGACACTGAATGATCCTGTCACTGGTGACGTCTACAACATGACCGACGTCCCCGAGATCCCCTACACCCTGCGTGACGCCACCAAGTCCCTGCGCAGCTCTGAAATGCTGCGCGCGGCCATGGGTGACGACGTGATCGACCATTACACCCGCGCCGCCGAAGTAGAACAGGAAGCCTTTGACGCCGTTGTCACCGACTGGGAACTCCAGCGCGGATTTGAAAGAGCCTAAGACATGACCAAGACCCAAGACCTCATCTCGCCGATCGACGGATCGGTCTATCTCACACGCGATGTGCTGAGCCGCGAAGCCGCCTTTGACGCCGCCAAACGCGCCCGCGCCGCGCAAGCCGAATGGGCCGCGCGCCCGGTGTCCGAACGCATCGCTCTGGTGCGCAAGGCGGGCGAAATCATCGGCCGCCAGCAAGACCGAATGGCAACCGAACTCGCGCACCAGATGGGCCGCCCGGTGCGCTATGGCGGCGAATATGGCGGCTTCAACGAACGCCTGAGCTACATGGCGGATGTCGCCGAAGAAAGCCTTGCGCCGATGCAGATCGAAGACAGCGCCAGCGCCCGCCGCGTCATCAAACGTGTGCCTTGGGGAACCGTTCTGGTCGTGGCACCCTGGAACTACCCCTACATGACCGCGATCAACACCGTTGCGCCTGCGCTGATTGCGGGCAACAGCGTGATCCTGAAACACGCAGCGCAAACTCTGGCCGTGGGTGAACACCTCGCCGAGGCGTTCCATGCCGCTGGGATCCCCGATGACGTGTTCCAGAACCTCGTCCTTGACCACGACACCACCTCTGCGCTGATCGCCGAACGCGCTGTCGATTTTGTCAACTTCACCGGCTCGGTCGGTGGCGGTCAGGCGATGGAACGCGCAGCGGCGGGCACGTTTACCCCGGTGTCGACGGAACTCGGCGGCAAGGATCCGGGCTATGTCCGCGCCGATGCCAACCTCGACGCCGCAGTCGACGGTTTGATGGACGGCGCGATGTTCAACGCGGGCCAATGCTGTTGCGGGATCGAACGCATCTACGTGCATGAAAGCCTGTATGACGCCTTTGTCGAAAAGGCCGTGGCTTGGGTCAATGCGCAGAACCTCGGCAACCCGCTCGACCCGGCTACGACAATGGGCCCGATGGCCAATGTCCGCTTTGCCCAAGTCGTCCGCACCCAGATCGAAGAGGCGCTGGCCGATGGCGCCAAGGCCCATATCGGCACGATGCCAGCAGACGATGGCGGCGCCTACCTGACGCCGCAGATCCTGACCAATGTCACCCACAAGATGCGCGTCATGCGCGACGAAAGCTTCGGCCCCGTGGTTGGCATCATGCCGGTCAAGGACGACGAAGAAGCCATCGCCCTGATGAATGACAGTCCCTTCGGCCTGACCGCCTCGATCTGGAGCACCGACGCCGAAGCGGCGGAACAGATTGCCGACCGCATCGAAACCGGCACCGTGTTCCTCAACCGCTGTGACTACCTCGATCCGGCGCTCTGCTGGACCGGGTGCAAGGACACCGGACGCGGGCAAGGCCTGTCGAAACTGGCGTATCAGGCGCTGACACGCCCCAAATCCTACCATCTCAAGAAAGCATAAGCCGATGTCGCTTACTGGAAACTGGTCCTACCCCACCGCCATCCGTTTCGGCGCAGGCCGCATCTCGGAAATCGCCGAAGCCTGCATCGCGGCGGGAATTACCAAACCGCTCCTCGTCACCGACCGGGGCCTTGCGGATATGGAAATTACCACCAAGACCCTGAACCTGATTGAACAGGCGGGGCTGGGTCGTGCGATGTTCTCGGACGTCGATCCCAACCCGAACGAAAAGAACGTCGAGGAAGGTCTCAAGGTCTACCGCGAAGGCGGCTTTGATGGCGTCATTGCCTTTGGCGGTGGCTCTGGCCTCGATCTTGCCAAGACGCTGGCCTTCATGGCCGGTCAGTCCCGCCCGCTTTGGGATTTTGAGGACATCGGCGACTGGTGGACCCGCGCCGATCCCGCTGGCATTCACCCCATCGTCGCGGTGCCGACAACAGCGGGCACCGGATCGGAGGTGGGCCGCGCCAGCGTCATCACCAATTCCGAATCCCACGAGAAAAAGATCATCTTCCACCCCAAGATGCTCCCCGCCGTTGTGATCTGCGACCCCGAGTTGACCGTGGGAATGCCGAAATTCATCACCGCAGGCACCGGGCTTGATGCCTTCGCCCATTGTGTCGAGGCCTATTCCAGCCCGCATTACCACCCGATGAGTCAAGGCATCGCTTTGGAAGGCATGCGCCTTGTCATCGACAACCTGCCCCGCGCCTATGCCGACGGGACAGATATCGAAGCGCGCGCCAACATGATGAGCGCCGCCGCCATGGGTGCCACCGCCTTCCAGAAAGGCCTCGGGGCGATCCATGCCCTGTCGCACCCCATCGGCGCGCATCACCATACGCATCACGGCACGACCAACGCGGTGTTCATGCCAACAGTGCTCACCTTCAACGCCGACGCCATCCGCGACCGCTTTGACCGCGCGGCGGGCTATCTGGGCATCGACGGTGGGTTCGACGGCTTCTGCGCCTTTGTCGATCAGTTCAATGACGGATTCGCGATTCCGAAAACCCTGACCGATCTGGGTGTCACCGATCCCGATCTCGATATTCTGGTCCGCGATGCGCTGAACGACCCGTCAACAGGCGGCAACCCGGTCAAGATGACCAAGGCCAACACACGGGCCATGTTCGAATCTGTCCTCTAAGGGCACGCAATTCTTCGAAGAATTGCGGGAGACTTTTCGAAAAGTCTCCCGTCCCTATTCAACCGCCCGATACCACGCCACGATCTGCGCGCGTTGATACACATCCATCTGGATCGCGTTCGGCGGTGGCATTGCATGGGACCGCCCGGCTTGCAGGTAAATCTGCTCAGCATGTTGGGCCACGTCACCTTCGGTCTCCAGGAACACGCCCTTCGGTGCCCAGCGAATACCGTCCCAAAGCGGCTCCCGCGCATGGCACATCGAACAATTGCCCTGCACGACGTTATAGGCATCCTCGAAACCCTCGGCCGAAGCAAAGCGCATCTCGAACTCGGTCAAAGGACGTTCTGCCGCCTCGTCATAGGTCTCTGCCCCGCCCAGCGTCGACAGCCACGCAATCGTCACAAAGATCACCGCCGTGACCGCCCATGTCCAATTCGGCTGGCCTTTGCCCGCATGCATGGAGTTGAAGTAGTGCCGGATCGTCACCCCCATCAGGAACACCAGCGACGCAATGATCCATGCGAACTCCGTGCCGAACGCCAGCGGATAGTGGTTCGACAACATCAAAAAGATGACCGGCAGCGTCAGGTAATTGTTATGCGTCGACCGCAGCTTGGCAATCTTGCCATACTTGGGGTCCGGCGTGCGCCCTTCCTTGAGGTCCGCCACCACGATGCGCTGGTTCGGCATGATGATGAAGAACACGTTGGCCGTCATGATCGTTGCCGTGAACGCCCCCAGATGCAGCAGCGCGGCGCGCCCGGTGAACACCTGGTCATAGCCCCAGGCCATCACCACGAGGATGCCGAACAAGAGCAGCATCAACACCGTCGGCTGATCGCCCAGCGCGGATTTGCACAGGACATCATAGAGCAGCCAGCCGATGGTCAGCGACAGCGCGGAAATCACGATCCCCTGCCACAGCGCCAGATCCGCCTTGGTCGGATCGAGCAAGAACAACTCCCCTCCAACCCAGTAGATGATCATCAACAGCGCCGCGCCCGAAAGCCAGGTCGTGTAGCTCTGCCATTTGTGCCAGGTCAGATGCTCGGGCAACCGGTCGGGTGCCACGAGATACTTGGTGGTGTGATAGAACCCGCCGCCATGCACCTCCCACTCTTCGCCGGACGCACCTTTCGGCATGTCGGGCGCAGGTTTCAGCATCAGGTCAAGCGCGATGAAGTAAAAGCTCGCCCCGATCCAGGCCATGGCGGTGATGACGTGCAGCCAGCGCACCGCAAAGGCGATCCAGTCCCAAAGAACGGCGAAATCATACATGGCGAAAGGCTCCTGTTGCTCAGGTTTGTGACAGACTAGCGACAACGGGATTATTCTGCTATTCCGATGAAAACCCAAGCTGTATCAAAAATCTGCGAATAATGTCCTATCTCGACAACATCAGAACCTTCGTGCGTGTCTATGAATTGGGCAGCATGTCCGCCGCCGGTCGCGACTTGCGCATTTCACCGGCTGTGACCTCGACCCGCATCGCCCAGCTTGAGGAACACCTGTCGGTCCGGTTGTTCCAACGCACCACCCGCAATCTGACACCTACCGAACAGGGGCGGCTTTTCTACACCGGGGCCTGCGAGGTGCTGGAAGCGGTCGAAGTGGCCGAAGCGCAGGTTGTGGACATCACCGAAAACCCGCGTGGATCGCTCTATGTGGCGGCCCCGCTGGGCGTTGGCCGCCGCCTGATTGCACCGCAGGTGCCCGCCTTTATCGCAGAGTTCCCAGAGGTAAGCGTACGGTTGCGCCTCACGGACCGTAAGGTTGACCTGACGACGGAAGGCCTCGATCTGGCGTTCTTCCTTGGTGAACCCGAAGACAGCACCTTGCGCATCCGCAAGATCGCAGATGTCGACCGGGTGCTTTGCGCCGCTCCGGACTACGTTCGAAAACACGGCATGCCCAATTCAGGCGACGATCTGATCCAGCAGAACCACGAATGCCTGAACCTGCGCTTTCCCGGCGCAACCGAGTTTCAATGGCGTTTGCAGACCAGCGATGGTCCCAAACGCTTCAAGGTGAAAGGGCGGTATGAATCCGACGATGGAGATGTTCTGACCGACTGGGCGCTGGCCGGACACGGGATCACGTTGAAGCCGGTGTTCGAAGTGGCCGATCATCTGCGCGCGGGTCAACTTGTCCCCGTTGCCAAGCAAACACCGCCGGTGCCTGTGCAAATGGCCTGTCTTTATACCCATCGTCGCAGACAGGATCCCAAGACGCGCCTGTTCATGGATTTCGTGATCGGTCGAATCGGGACGGTGATCAAGAACGCGTGACGCACTTCAAGAGCGCTGCAAGATGCGTCGACGCATCTTGATGTTTCCGTCGACGGAAACGGTCAGCTTCCCCGATAGGTCGAGTATCCGAACGGCGACAGGAGCAGCGGCACATGATAATGCGCATCCGCGTCCGACATGCCAAAACGCAGCGGGACCTCATCAAGAAACAGCGGGTCGTCCCCTGCCTGACCACTTGCCCGAAGATAGTCACCGGCGAAGAACACCAGCTCATATGTCCCGGTCTTGAAGTCTCCGGCAGGCAGGATCGGGCTGTCCGTGCGACCATCCTCATTGGTCACGGTCTCGGCAATCTTGTGATGGGAATTGCCCGACACCCGATACAGCGCGATCTTCAGCCCTGCGGCCGGGCATCCCTTGGCCGTATCCAGAACGTGGGTCGTCAAATAGCCAGACATCGTGCTCTCCTGTCTTTGATTGCCTCTTTATGCAGCCTTTCACCCAAAATGCACAAACCGTAAGCCATTTGACACAGCTTTCGGGATTTCTTGAAAAACGAATTCGATTATTCGGATTACAAAGACAACCAATCAGGAGGACCCAGACGTGCAACGCTATCCCCGCGACATGACAGGACATGGACCAAACCCGCCCAAGGCCAATTGGCCCGGTGGCGCGAAGATCGCCGTTCAGATCGTGCTCAATTACGAAGAGGGCGGCGAGAACAACATCCTGCATGGCGATGCCGCCTCCGAGGCGTTCCTGTCCGAGATCACCGGCGCACAGCCCTGGCCGGGCCAGCGTCACTGGAACATGGAATCGATCTACGAATACGGATCACGCGCCGGGTTCTGGCGTCTGCATCGCATGATGAAGGACATGCCGGTCACCGTCTACGGCGTCGCCACAGCGCTGGCCCGTGCGCCCGAACAGGTCGCCGCGATGAAGGAAGCTGGCTGGGAAATCGCGTCGCATGGGCTCAAGTGGGTCGAACACAAGGATATGCCGGAAGCGGAGGAACGCGCGCAGATCGTAGAGGCGATCCGCCTGCATACCGAAATTGTCGGGGAACCGCCCAAGGGCTGGTATACCGGGCGCTGCTCGAACAATACGATCCGGCTGGTGGCCGAAACCGGCGGCTTCGATTACGTCGCTGACAGCTATGCCGATGACCTGCCGTACTGGATGACCTTCGGCGACACGCATCAGCTTGTCATTCCCTACACGATGGACTGCAACGACATGCGGTTCGGCATCCAGGCGGGGTTCACCACCGGCGACCAGTTCGAAAGCTATCTCAAGGACAGCTTTGATTACCTCTATGCCGAAGGGGTCGAAGGCAGCCCCAAGATGCTGTCCATCGGCTTGCACTGCCGCATCATGGGCCGCCCCGGACGGGCCGCCGCGCTCAAGCGGGCGCTCGACTACATGACCGGCCATGACGGCGTCTGGTTCGCCACGCGCCAGCAGATCGCGCAGCATTGGGCGAAAGAGCATCCTGCCTCGACTGCGCAACGCCCGTCTGACATGACGCGCGACGATTTCGTTGCGGCCTTCGGCGGTATCTTCGAACATTCACCCTGGATCGCTGAACGCGCCTGCGATTTCGAAACCGGCCCCACCCATGACTGCGCGCGTGGGGTACACAGCCTTCTGTGCCGGGCGTTCCGCAATGCGTCCGACGATGAACGGCTTGGCGTGCTGAACGCCCACCCAGACCTTGCTGGCAAGCTGGCCTCCGCAGGGCGTCTGACGGCCGAATCTACAGCGGAACAGGCGGGTGCGGGATTGGACATGCTGACCGACGCCGAACGCGAGACCTTCCAGAGCCTCAACTCTGACTATGTTGCGCGCCACGGCTTCCCGTTCATCATCGCGGTCAAGGACAACACCAAGTCGTCGATCCTCGACGCCTTCCACCGCCGCATTGAGAACGACCGCGCCTCCGAGTTTGCCGAGGCCTGCCGTCAGGTCGAACGCATCGCGGAACTGCGCCTGATCGAAAAGCTGGGCGCATGACCCATCAGATCGTCACAGAGCCGCTGACCGCGAATGCCTTCTCCCCTTTTGGCGATCTGCTCGATTGTGCGGGCGACCCCGACAAGCTCATCAACCAGGGCCTGTGTGGCCGCTACCACGACCGTGCGACGCTGGATTTCGCCGATGGTCGCGCCGGGATCAGCCTGTTCAAGGCAGACTTGCGCAGCCTGCCCTATACGCTGGACCTGCTGGAACGGCACCCGCTGGGCAGCCAGGCCTTTGTCCCGATGAGCCATGATCCCTTCCTGGTGATCGTCGCCCCGGATGAGAACGGCGCACCCGGCACACCGCGCGCCTTTCTGACCCAAGCCGGACAGGCGATCAACATGCACCGCAACACCTGGCACGGGGTTCTGACCCCACTGTCCGGCACCGGCCTTTTCGCAGTCATCGACCGGATCGGCGATGGCGACAATCTGCAAGAACACTGGCTCGACACCCCTTTCCTGGTGATCGACCCCTGAAACGATCCGGGCAGTCTTTGAGGAGGGACACCCGACCAAACAAATGGTTACGAGGGAGAGAGAACCATGTCTGACACATCCATCGGCACGCCGGAGCAGCTCCGCGATCCGAATTACACACCGCCCATCATCAAGGCGATTCCGCTGGGCATTCAGCACGTTCTGGCGATGTTCGTGTCCAACGTCACCCCTGCGATCATCGTCTGCGGCGCGGCGGGTTTCGGCTTTGGCTCCAACAGCCCCGATTTCCCGCAGATGATCTACATGCTCCAGATGTCGATGTTCTTTGCCGGCATCGCAACACTGTTCCAGACCATCGGCGTCGGCCCTGTTGGCGCGCGCCTGCCCATCGTGCAGGGCACCAGCTTTGCCTTCATCCCGATCATGATCCCCCTTGTCGCGGGCAAAGGTGTTGACGCCATCGCGGTGCTGATGGGAGGTATTCTGGTGGGTGGCATGTTCCACGCGTTCCTGGGCCTGTTCATCGGAAAGCTTCGCTTTGCCCTGCCGCCGCTGGTCACCGGCCTTGTCGTGACCATGATCGGCCTCGCACTGGTGCGTGTGGGCGTGCAATACGCGGCAGGCGGTGTACCCGCCATCGGAACGCCGGAATACGGATCGCTGCTCAACTGGGTGATGGCCGGCACGGTGATCCTCGTCACGCTGGGACTCAAGTTCTTCACCCGTGGCATGTTGTCGGTCTCGGCCGTTCTGGTCGGCCTGCTGGCGGGCTATGTCGTGGCTTTTGCTCTGGGTCAGATCAGCTTTGACAACGTGGGCCGCGCGGCCAGCTTTGCCCTGCCGAACCCGCTGCATTTCGGGCTGGAATTCTCGGTCGCGGCCATCGTCGGCTTCTGCGCAATGTCCTTCGTGTCGGCGGTGGAAACCGTGGGCGACGTATCCGGCATCACCAAGGGCGGCGCAGGTCGCGAGGCGACGGACACCGAGATTCAGGGCGCGACCTATGCCGACGGGATCGGTACAGCAATCTCGGGCCTGTTCGGCGCGCTTCCCAACACGTCCTTCAGCCAGAACGTGGGCCTGATCGCCATGACCGGCGTGATGAGCCGGGGTGTCGTCACCATCGGCGCGCTGTTCCTGATCCTCTGCGGCCTGGTCCCCAAGGTTGGTGCTGTGATCTCGTCCGTCCCAATCGAAGTCCTTGGTGGCGGTGTGATCGTCATGTTCGGCATGGTTGTCGCTGCGGGTATCTCGATGCTGTCCGACGTCAACTGGAACCGTCGCAACATGGTGATCTTCGCGATCGCCCTGTCGCTGGGACTTGGGCTTCAACTTGAACCCGATGCGCTCCAGTACCTGCCGCAGACGCTCAAGGTGCTGGCGACATCGGGCATCCTGCCCGCCGCGCTCATCGCCATCGTTCTCAACCTGTTTCTGCCGGAAGAACTGTCCGGAGAATCCACCGAGGAAGTCTCGGGCGGAATGGCAGGCCATGGCGGCGGATCTATGCCCGGCGAGTAACCGCACCACCCACAGATTGAACAGGGCCCCCGACAGATCGCCGGGGGCCTTTGTCGTTTCCGAAACGCCACAACCTCAGAACCCACGGCTTTCCCGCCCGCCACACCGGGTCTTTGCCAAACCGGAACGATTGCCGTGCCCCTGCGTTTTTTCACTGAAGTCGCGCAACGCGACCCACTTGGACAAGACAAGGAGAGACCCATGAAACGCTTCTCAATTGCAGCAACAACCACCAGCGCGCTGGCATTGGCAAGCCCCGCGATCGCACAGGACGCTCAGGACAATCAGGATACGGCGGAAGGATCTTCGGTAGAGGTTCTGTCAAGCTGGACCTATGATCAGCTTTATGCCGAGGGGTGGAGCGTCGAAGACATGTTCGCCACAACCGATGTCGTGGACACCAGCGGCGAAACCATCGGGGATGTCGAAAACGTCATCTTCGGTACCAACGGTGAGATGCTTGGCCTGATTGCCGAGGTGGGCGGCTTCTGGGATATCGGTGATACCCATGTCCACGTCCCATGGTCCGAGGCGTCGATGACCGATGGCATAGAGCAGATCCAGGTGCCCGTCACCGAAGACACGGTGGACGAGTATGGCATTTTCGGCGGATACAGCGGTGACGGGCAACTCACCCAAGAGGATACGTCCGACACGTCGGCGGTTGATGACGATGTCATGGCTGGACCCGATGTCTTCAAGGCAACCGACCTGATCGGGGATTATGCCTACTTGTCGGATGACGTGCGGTATGGATATGTCGCCGACATCATCGTGCAGGATGCTTCGATCTCGGCCATCGTGTCGGATGCGCGCGCCTACGGTAGCGGCGGGTATTACGCCTATCCATATAGCGAAAACCGGGTCTCGCCCATGCGCAGCCCACGGTACGATATGCCTTATGACGATGCGGCGATCGATACGCTCGAAAATTTCGACTACGATCAGCTTCAGTCCCGCGTCCGATAGACCATTCAATTGCCAAGAGGCACATGATGTCTTTTGCCCTGCGTTCCATGATCGCGAACGCAGGGCTTTTTTCCGAGGCTTCATTGGTTGCGCTGAAAAAGGGGCCCTGCACGCTCTGTGCAAGACCCCTTTTCTGCGGCAGATCGGCCTTCGCCGAACCGGCCGAAGCGCGCCCCGGTTATGAGTGTCAATCATCCAGAACGAATGTCACGGCGAGATTGACCTTGAACTCGGTGATCTTGCCATTGTCGACCATCACGTTCTGATCCTTCACCCAAGCACTCTTGATCCCACGCAGCGTCTTCGACGCCCGCTCGATCCCTTGCTTGGTTGCATCATCAAAGCTGTTCGGCGATGTCGCTGAAATCTCTGTTACACGAGCAATGGACATGGTGCCCTCCTTTCACTTGTTGATGTCAAACCAACTCGTGACTTGGGCTCATGTTCCAGATGCAAAGCTTCAGACCACGCGATCTGTCCGCAGCCAGTTCAGAACCTCATCCGCGTTCGCGCCCGGATCACTGACCTCGCGCTGCACCATGATGAACACGCCGTCTTCGACAACAAACGCCCCCCGCTTCAAGAGCGTCATGCCGCCCGCTTCGAAGGTTTCAAGCCCGAGGGCGGTTGCAAAGTGCAACTTTGCATCCGACAGGATCGCAAAGGGCAGCCCAAGCCGCTCCACCGCTTCCTGCTGATAGGCAGTGTCTTGCGTGGACAGCCCGAACACTTCCGCCGCGCCAGCCCGTCGCAATTCGGCATGGTGATCCCGAAACCCGCAGGATTGCGGTGTACATCCGCTGGCACCGGGGATGTCCGCCCACCCTTCGATGGGTGCCGCACTTGGCACGCCTGTGCGTGGATAGACGTAAACCACGGTCAACCCACGCAACCGGCCAAGGTTGACCTTGCGCCCGTCCGTCGCCAAAAGGGCAATATCCGGAACCTGTGTTCCAACCTCAAGCATCTCGGTCCCTCTCGCGCAGTATCCCCGCAGTCAACACCGCTCAGAACGCCACTTCGATCGCCACGCCCCGTTCGATGGCCAACGCGACCACCTTCGACGCCACCGCCAAATCCTGAAGCCCGACACCGGTGCCGTCAAACAGCGTGATGTCCTCGTCGGACGTCCGTCCCGGATGGGTGCCATTGATCACCGCGCCGATCTCGATCACGTCGCTCTCCGCGATCAGGCCAGACGCCACCGCGTGCTGCGCCTCGCCGATGCTGACCGATTGCGCCACTTCGTCTGTGAACACCTTGGCCCGCGCCAGCAGCGCCGCCTCGACTTCCTGCTTGCCCTTGGTATCGGTTCCCATGCAGGCCAGATGCGTGCCCGGGCTGACATGATCCGCCATCAACGACGGCGCAAAGGCCGAGGTGATCGAGATGATCACATCCGCCTCCTGCATGCCGGGCAGGTCCACCGCCTCGAACGAAACACCGGCCTCGTTCGCGACCTTCTCGATATTCGGCAGCATCTCGGGGTGATAGTTCCAGCCGATCACCTTTTCGAACGACCGCTGCTCCAGCGCCGCGCGCAGCTGGAACGTCGCCTGATGACCCGCGCCGACCATGCCCATGACCTTGGCATCGGCGCGCGCCAGATGTTTGATCGACACAGACGAGGCCGCCGCCGTGCGCAGCGCTGTCAACAGGTTGCCACCCACCATCGCATGCACGCGACCGGTGTCCGGATCGAACAGGAACACCGTCGACTGGTGGTTGATCAATCCGCGTTTTTCAAGGTTGTGCGGCCAGTAACCCCCGGCCTTCAGGCCAAGCGCCCCACCAACCCGGTCGAACCCGCCTTTGAAGCCGTACAAAGCATCTTCATGCCCAATCGCCTCCCGCACCACAGGAAAGTTATAGGCATCCTTGGCCGCCATTGCGGCGAACACCTGTTCGACGGCCTCGAACGAGGCCTCGCGTGACACCAGATCGGCAATCAGGACTTCTGGAACGATATACATGGTCTCTCCCTCGAAAAAACGGTGCAACAGCCCTCACTGCGCACCGTCCTGTCTTCTTCTTTTTCAAAATATGCCGGGGGTCTGGGGGCAGAGCCCCCAGCCTGTCGATGCGCGTCAGCGCAGCGAAATCAATACGCGCGACCGCGTGCCGACACCGGCCAGACGGATTCGACAACGCCATTCCGCACACCGACATACCAGTCGTGCACGTTGCAGGTCGGGTCGCAATGGCCCGGCACCAGCTTGAGCTTGTCATTGACCTTGAGCACACCTTTCGGGTCCATCACCACGCCATGCTCGTCCGAGCACTTGATATACTCCACATCATCGCGACCAAAGATCACCGGCAAGCCGCTGTCCACCGACTGCGCCTTGAGACCGGCATCGACGATGGCTTTGTCCGCCTTCGCGTGACTCATCACCGAAGTCAGGATGAACAGCGCGTTCTCCCATTCGCCCTGGTCGATGCGCTTGCCGTCCTTGTCGAGGATTCGCCCGTAATCAGCATCCATGAAGGCATAGGAGCCACACTGAAGTTCGTTATACACACCCGAGTTGGACTCGAAGTAATACGACCCTGTGCCGCCACCTCCGACGATATCGCACTCGATGCCCTCGGCCTTAAGCGCATCAACCGCGTCCTTCACCTGAGCCACGGCAATGTCGATCTTCGCCTTGCGCTCGTCATAGCTGTCCATGTGCTGCATCGCGCCTTGGTAGGCCTGGATGCCAGCGAATTTCAGTCCCTCAGCCGCGTTGATGGCCTTGGCAATCTCGACAACCGCTGGCGTCGTGGTCACACCACAGCGCCCAGCGCCGCAGTCGATTTCGACCAGACATTCGATCTGCGTGCCATGCTTGACCGCCGCAGCCGACAGATCGGCGACGTTGGCCAGATCGTCAACACAGCAGATCGTGCGCGCGCCCAGCTTGGGCATGCGCGCCAAACGGTCGATCTTGGCCGGATCACGCACCTGGTTCGACACCAGCACGTCGGTGATGCCGCCACGGGCAAAGACCTCTGCCTCGGACACTTTCTGACAGCAAACGCCGCAGGCCCCGCCCAGGTCCACCTGCAAAAGCGCGACATCAACCGACTTGTGCATCTTGCCGTGCACGCGGTGACGCATGCCATGCGCCTTGGCGTAATCGCCCATCTTCTTGATGTTGCGCTCAAGCGCATCGAGGTCGAGCACGAGGCAGGGTGTCTGCACATCGGCTTCCGCCATGCCCGGTTTGGCAGGAATATCGAAGCCCACTTCGTAATCGTCGAATACGGTCATATCTTTCATTGTCGTTCTCCCTTGATCCGTAGGGTGCGTGATCTCACGCACCAATCATCCACGGCAGTTTATCCAAATCCACGTTGCCGCCGGTCACAATCACGCCCACGCGCTTGCCAGCAAACCGGTCCTTGTTCTTGAGGATCACCGCCAGCGGCACGGCGCAGGACGGCTCCATCACGATGCGCAGGTATTTCCAGGTGATCTTCATCGCGTCGATGATCTCTTCCTCGGACGCGGTCAGGATGTCGGACACATGGTTCGACACAAAATGCCAGGTCAGATCCTTGAGCGGCACTTTCAAACCATCGGCAATGGTCTCTGGTGCGTCATCCGCGATGATGTGCCCCGCCTTGAAGCTGCGATAAGCGTCGTCCGCCTGTTCGGGTTCCGCCGCGATGATCTTCACCTCGGGCGCCAGCGTCGACAGCGTCAGGCAGGTGCCCGAAATCATGCCGCCACCACCGATGGGGGCGACCATCATGTCCAGACCATCAACTTGCTCCATGAATTCCTTGGAACAGGTGCCCTGCCCCGCGATCACACGCGGGTCGTTGTAGGGGTGCACGAATTCGCCCCCGGTCTCGGCCTGCACTTTCGCAAACACCTCTTCGCGCGAACTTGTCGAGGGTTCACATTCGGTAATCGTGCCACCGTAGCGACGCACCGCGTCCTTCTTGGCCTGTGGTGCGGTGCGTGGCATGACCACGTTGCACGGGATGCCCCGGCGACCGGCGGCATAGCTCAGGCACAGCGCGTGGTTGCCCGACGAATGGGTGCAGACCCCGCGCTTGGCTTCTTCATCGCTCAGACCGAACACAGCGTTCGACCCACCGCGCACCTTGAAGGCGCCCGGTTCCTGAAAATTCTCGCATTTGAAGAACAATTCTGCCCCGGTCAGTTCATTCAGATAGGCTGACTGCAAGACCGGCGTGCGGTTGATATGCGGCTTGATCCGCTCATGCGCGGCCAGCATGTCTTCATAGGTGGGAATGATCATTCCGGTGTCTTTCATTGCGCCGCAACCTTCTGTTCGATCTTCGACCCGTGGCGGTAGTGCTCCTGCGCAGCAGCAACTCCCGACCCAAGCGTGATGTCGAGGCCCAAGTCCACCATGCACATTTCTGCCGTGGCAATGCCGGACAAAGCCATGACGTCTGTCAGACTGCCAAGGTGGCCGATGCGGAACACCTTGCCTGCAACTTCACCCAGACCCACGCCAAACGCGACGCCGTAGGTGCTGGCCGCATGGGTCACGATATCGGTCGCATTGAAGCCTTCGGGCGTGCGGATCGCGCTGACCGTGTCGGAATAGAGATCAGGCGTCTCGGCGCACAGGTTCAGCCCCCATGCACCTATAGCGGCGCGCACACCTTCGGCAATGCGTGTGTGACGGGCAAAGACGTTCTCGATACCTTCGTCAAGCAGCATCTTGCACGATTCGTTCAAGCCATTCATCAGGCCAACCGCAGGTGTGTAGGGATAGGCATTGTTTGCATATCCCTTGGCCATGTCGTGAACGTCAAAGAAGGTGCGGTGCAGTCCGGCGGTTTCTGTTGCCGCCATCGCCTTGGCACTGAAACCGACAATGGCCAAACCAGCGGGCAGCATGAACCCCTTCTGCGAGCCGGTTACAGCCACGTCGATCTTCCATGCGTCGAACTGGAAATCCATCGACCCGATCGAGGACACTCCATCCACAAACAACAGTGCCGGATGGCCAGCCGCGTCAATCGCATCCCGCACGGCGGCGATGTTGGACTTCACGCCAGTGGCGGTTTCGTTATGTGTCGCCAAGACCGCTTTGATCTTGTGGCCTGTGTCAGCCGTCAGGATCTCTTCGTAGCGATCGGCAGGAATGCCCTTGCCCCACGGCACATCGACGATCTGCACGTTTAGGCCGAAGCGCTGGCACATGTCGATCCAGCGATGCGAGAACATGCCGTTGCGTGCAACCAGAACGCTGTCGCCTTCGCTCAGCGTATTGGTCAAAGCGGTCTCCCATCCGCCTGTTCCGGACGCCGGAAAGATGAAGACCTCTGCGCTGTCGCTTTTCAGGATCGTCTGAACCGCCTTGCGGGCAGGATGCAGGATCTTGCCAAACAGGGGCGACCGGTGGTCGATCGTCGGCATGTCACATGCCTTGCGCAGCGATTCCGGGATGTTGGTTGGTCCCGGGATGAAAACTGGGTTCTGAAAACTCATGGAATTGCTCCTCCGATTTGAACCCACTTTACCTGTCAGGCCATCCTGCCTTCAATTTTTTCGAAATTATTTTTCATTTTGATAAATCTCTCAAAATATCATGAATTCAATGTTTTACATTTTTCACTGGTTGAAAGTGTTTTTTGATTGCTGCGACCCAACCCCCTTACGTCAGATCAAAACCGATTCTCAGCGCCCAGGTTTGAGCGGCATATGACGGTTCACATCCTTATAGAGCAGATAGCGGAAACGCCCCGGACCACCCGCATAACATGCCTGCGGGCAGAACGCGCGCAGCCACATGTAATCGCCGGCTTCGACCTCGACCCAATCCTGATTGAGCCGGTACACCGCCTTGCCCTCGAGCACGTAAAGCCCGTGTTCCATCACATGCGTTTCCGCAAACGGGATCACTGCGCCGGGTTCGAAGGTAACGACAGTCACATGCATGTCGTGGCGCAGATCCGCAGGATCGACAAAGCGCGTGGTTGCCCATTTGCCATCCGTGAAGGGCATCGGCGTCGGCGCTACATCGGCTTCGTTCGTCACGATCACCTGCGGATGCTCCAGCCCGTCGACCGCTTGATACGCCTTGCGCAACCAATGGAACCGCGCAGGCTCTGACCCGGTATTGCGCAGGGTCCATCCCGACTGCGGGGGAAGGTAGGCATAGCCGCCTGCCGTCATCTTGTGCGTTTCACCATCGACCGTAAGGCTCATGGCGCCTTCGACCACGAACAGTACACCCTCGGCTTCGGGATCGGTTTCGGCGCGATCAGATCCGCCGCCGGGGCCGACTTCCATGATGTAGTGCGAAAAGGTCTCTGCAAAGCCGGTCAGCGGACGGGCGATCACCCACAGGCGGGTGTTGTCCCAGAACGGAAGAAAGCTTGTCGTGATGTCCCGCATCGTGCCTTTCGGGATCACAGCATAGGCTTCGGTGAACATAGCGCGGTCGGTCAGGAGCTGGTCTTGTCCTGGATGGCCGCCTGTGGGCGCAAAATAGGATGTCATGTCGGGTGCCTTGATTGGTTCTTAGCCACTATTGCGCTGATCTGCGGCGCAAACCATGCCAAACGCCAAGCAAGACTATTCGAGATTCTTTGATAATCCCGTCGAATTAACCCAACACTCCGATAAATCGTCAGACGCCGTAGTAGTCCCGATACCACGTCACGAACCTGCCTACCCCGTCACGGACATTGGTCTGTGGCGCATAGCCTGTCAGGTTCCGCAGCAGGGACGCATCGGCCCAAGTGGCGAACACATCGCCCTTCTGCATGTCCATGTAATTGCGCTTGGCCGCAAACCCGGTCTCGGCCTCGATCGCTTCGATGAAATCGAGCAGGCGCACCTTGTCCGAGTTGCCGATATTGACGATCCTGTACGGCGCAGCAGGGCTTAGCGTGTCGGCTACGACCGCCGTTTCCGGTCCGCCCGGCACCGCATCCATCAACAACCGGATGCCACGCACCAAGTCTTCGACATAGGTAAAATCGCGGTACATGTCGCCGTGGTTGTAGATGTCGATGGGTGTACCGTCGAAGATCCCCTTGGTGAACTTGAACAGCGCCATGTCGGGCCGACCCCACGGACCGTAGACGGTGAAGAACCGAAACATCGTCGTCGGGATCTGCCACAGATGTGCATAGCTGTGCGCCATGCTTTCATTGGCCTTTTTCGTCGCCGCATAAAAGGTCAGCTGAGTGTCCGCCTTGTCGGTCTCCTTGAACGGCATCTCTTCGTTGGCACCGTAGACCGACGAGGTTGAGGCCATCAGCAAGTGTTCAACCTCCAACTGTCGCGCTGCCTCCATCACGTTGAAGGTGCCGACAAGATTGCTGTCCAGATAGGCGCGCGGGTTCTCCAGCGAATAGCGCACCCCGGCCTGCCCCGCGAGATGGACGATGATGTCCGGCGCGAATTCGGAGGCGACCCGCTCAAAGGTCTCGGGTTCCTCGAGCGTTGCATGGGTAAAGCTGTAGCCCTGCGATTGCAGCAGCATCTGGTTGCGGCGCTCTTTAAGCGTGACATCGTAATAATCGGTGATCGCGTCGTAACCATGAACCGCATAGCCATCATCCAGAAGCAGCCGCGCAAGATGGAAACCGATAAAACCGGCAGTGCCGGTGACAAGGACACGTTTCATCAGGTCATTTCACCTATGCAATCACGATGGGTCGGATCAGCGCCTAACATGATCGTGTTGTCAGAACCACAGCGCGAAATTGCTCAAAACCTTCCTAATGATGATTTCGGGCCCATATTCCCCTGTAGATCCGCTCAATAAACTGGCAGATGCCGGTTGTCCAAACAAGAAATCTGCATGAAAATCCCAACTCTTTTCGGCAAACGCAAATCTCCAGAGCCAGAGGCTCATTTCGATCCGGTCAAGCCGGACGCGCCATTCTGCGTGATCGGAGACGTGCATGGGCGCATTGATCTGCTCTCCACGCTTGTCGAGGCATTGCCGAAAGAGACCAGTATCATCTGTGTCGGAGACCTGATTGATCGTGGCGACCACAGCGCCCAGGTTCTGAAATATGTGATGAACCACGACCTGATCACACCGCTGATGGGCAATCACGAGCAACTCATGCTCAATTTCCTCAAGTCGCCCGACACCCAAGGACGGCGCTGGCTGCGCAATGGTGGTCTGCAGACCCTGGCCAGCTTTGGTATTGCGGGGGTCACTGAATCCTCGGGCGCAGAGACCTTTACGCGGGCGCGTGACGATCTGTATGATGCGATGGGCGATCAGATGGTCGCGTGGTTGGCAGGTCTGGAATGTGTGGCATGGTCCGGAAACGTGGCCGTGGTCCACGCAGGGGCCGACCCGAACATTCCGCTGGAACAGCATGACCCCGACACGTTCATCTGGGGCCATCCCGAGTTTCGCAAGACACCCCGCAAAGATGGCTTCTGGATCGTCCACGGCCACACGATTGTCGAAGCTCCAAAGATGCGGGACGGCCGCATTTCCATTGACACGGGGGCTTATGCCACCGGGCAATTGACTGCCGCAGTCTTTACGCTGGACGGGGTGGAATTCATTTCGACCTGATCCCGCAGGCAATCGGCTGATTGCGGCAATGTATACCACTGTATGCTGTTTACGACTCACTTGCTTTGGCCTATGGCAAGAGCAAATCAGGAAAGGCGTGACCCATGGCTGACAACACCACATCCGACATCATCTACACCAAGGTTGACGAAGCACCCGAGCTGGCCTCGGCGTCGTTTTTGCCGATCATCCAGAAATTCGCAAAGGCCGCTGGCGTGAGCGTCGGCACAAAGGATATTTCGCTTGCAGGTCGTATCATTGCAACCTTTCCCGAGGTTCTGACAGAAGCACAGCGTCAGCCAGATGATCTGGCAATCCTCGGCAGTCTTGTGAAGACACCCGAAGCAAACGTGATCAAGCTTCCCAATATCTCGGCCTCGGTGCCGCAGCTTGTGGCGGCGATCCGGGAACTGCAAAGTCAGGGCTACGCGCTTCCGGATTATCCCGAGACACCTGCGACAGACGCGGAAAAAGCCGTTCGCGCAAAGTACGACACGATCAAGGGCTCTGCGGTGAACCCTGTTCTGCGC
Source organism: Marivita sp. (assembly GCF_051859345.1). Classification (GTDB taxonomy): domain Bacteria; phylum Pseudomonadota; class Alphaproteobacteria; order Rhodobacterales; family Rhodobacteraceae; genus Marivita. Next base: position 27,308 of record NZ_JBHYFV010000027.1, read on the forward strand.
GAAGGCAACTCTGACCGTCGCGCAGCGAAAGCTGTCAAATCCTACGCCCAGAACAACCCGCACCGCATGGGGGACTGGTCTGCCGACAGCAAGACGCGTGTGTCGTCCATGTCAGGTGGTGATTTCGTCTCGAACGAGAAATCCGCCACTCTGACTTCGGAAGCAACGGCAAAGATCGTTCTTGTGGGCAAAGACGGATCGGAAACAGTCCTGAAAGACGGTCTGGGCTACCCCGCCGGAACAGTTGTCGATGCCACCTTCATGTCGGCCAAGGCGCTTGATGCGTTTCTTGCGGATGAGATCGCCAAGACCAAGGAAGAAGGAACGCTCTTCTCGCTTCACCTCAAGGCCACGATGATGAAGGTGTCCGACCCGATCATTTTTGGCCACGCTGTCAAAGCTTTCCTTCAGCCGGTGTTCGACAAGTACGGCGATCAAATGGCTGCCGCTGGCGTCAATCCGAATTCGGGGCTTGGCGATCTGCTGACCCATGTCGAGGACATGCCAGAGGTCAAGGCCGAGATCGAAAAGGTCATGGCCGAGCGGGCACCGCTTTACATGGTGGACAGTGACAAGGGACTGACCAACCTTCATGTCCCGTCGGATGTGATCGTCGACGCCTCCATGCCGGCGCTGATCCGCGCGGGCGGAAAAGGCTGGGGTCCGGATGGCAAGGAACATGACGCCAACTGCGTGATCCCCGACAATTCCTATGCGCCCGTCTATGACGAGACGATTGCCTACTTCAAAGAAACCGGCAAGCTTGATCCGGCGACGGCAGGGACCGTTCAGAACATTGGCCTGATGGCGCAGAAGGCCGAAGAATACGGATCGCACCCGACCACGTTCGAAATCCCGCATGACGGAACAGTGCGCATGATCCTGTCGGATGGGACGGTTCTTCATGAGCACACTGTCGAGGCCGGAGACATCTGGCGCTCTGCCTCAACCCGCAAGGCACCAATCGAAGACTGGGTGCAACTTGCCATCGACCGTCAGAAAGCCGAAGGCTGCGAAGCGATCTTCTGGCTGGACGCGTCACGGGCGCACGATGCCGAGCTGCTCAAATACGTCACGCCCATTCTTGAGGCGAAAGGCGTTGCCGACACGTTCAAGATCATGACCCCGCGCGCGGCGACCCGCGCAAGCTTTGAGACGATCCGCGAAGGCAAGACCTCAATTGCGGTAACCGGCAACGTGCTGCGGGACTACCTGACGGACCTGTTCCCGATTCTGGAACTGGCCACATCGGCCAAGATGCTTTCCATCGTCAAACTGATGAATGGTGGCGGACTGTTTGAAACCGGTGCGGGCGGCTCTGCTCCGAAACATGTTCAGCAGTTGATGGAACAGAACCACCTGCGCTGGGACAGCCTTGGCGAGTTCTGCGCACTTGGCGAAAGCCTGCAGTTCCTTGCCGATGCCCGCAGCAATGAAAAGGCACGGGTTCTGGGCAAGGCAGTGGATGCTGCGACGCAGGGCATTCTGGACAACAACCATTCCCCGTCCCGCAAAGTGGGTGAGCCTGACAACCGGGACAGCCACTATTGGTTCGCGCGCTACTGGGCCGAAGCGTTGGCTGCACAGTCAGACGATGCCGAGCTGGCAGCACATTTCGCCCCGATTGCGAAAGACCTTGCGGACAAGGAAGATGCGATAGTGTCCGAACTGGCGGCGGCACAGGGCAGCGCTGCCGATCTTGGGGGTTACTACCACACTGACCCGGCCAAGACTTCAGATGTGATGCGGCCTTCAGCGACGCTGAACGCAATCATCGGCTGATCCCTCGACGCCGTCGCGTCGCATCAAACCCTATCACAGGCCGGGCACCATCGCCCGGCCTGTTTCGTTTGGGGCGCTCCTGACCCTTGATCGTTGGGAATGCCGCTCTGACAAAGGGGCGATTTGTCTGCAAAGACCCGCCATGCAGACGCAAATTCGCTTTTTATTCCTGACACATGCTTCACACAGAGTGACACGGCCAATCGCGTGGCGGTGTCTGCGCTGAAACAATGGGACGGTATTGCGAAGACACGTTTTCTTGATACGTCATAAGACACACATGAACCCGTGATCGCCGTCACGCGGTGGTGTCATTTCCAACGACGCGTCAGCTGCAAAACACCCAGTCTTTCCTGGGCCGCACCATCACTGTGCAACCATGCGCAAGGGGTGATCGCACCCGCGTCCCGTCAAGGCCACTTTTGCGAGAGCCACTGTGCGCGAGCTGTGAATTCAAAGCCATGCCAACCGAGCCTAACTTGATTGGTGTCGGACAGACAGCCCGGCAGCAAACAGACTTCCAACCGCGCCACACGGCGCTTTGACACACAAGAAAAAGGACCCAGACCATGAAAACCCTTATCACAGCAACTGCTCTCGTCCTCACCGCCTTTTCGGCATCCGCGATGGTCGACACATCCGAAATCCAGCAATACGCACCCAACGTGGACGTCACCACCCTGTCGGACGCACAGGTGAACAGCATCCTGTCGGTCATTCACTCGGGTGACAGCGCAGGCGAAAAGCGCGCGTTCATCCAGGCACTGGTCAAGTAAACCCAACCCTCACACAAAAGGACTGAAGAAAATGAAAACCCTTATCACAGCAACCGCTCTCGTCCTCACCGCCTTTTCGGCATCCGCGATGGTCGACACATCCGCCATCCAGCAATATGCACCGAACGTGGACGTCTCCACCCTGTCGGACGCACAGGTGAACACCATCCTGTCGGTTATCCACTCGGGTGACAGCGCAAGCGAAAAGCGCGCAACGGTCCAAGCACTGGTGAAGTGAACGATCAACGGCTTTTGACAGCCGCACACCAACCCCCGCGACGCCTCCTTTGACACGGGCGCGTCGCGGACGATGAACAGGCCGCCCATACCGGGCGGCCTTCAATGTCTTCCGAGAAGCAATCAGTGGGCCGTTTCACCTGAAAGTTCGACGGTGAAGAACCAGTCCTCTGCGGGGTCCTTCGACAGAACCTCGTCCGGAACAACTTCGGGCCCGGACAGAAAGACGTTCGATCCGAAATGATCGTGTAGCCGCGACAGTGTCTCAAGCCGTGGTCCGGTCAGATCAGAATAGAAACTGGCGTAGTTTTCAGTCGACCGAAGCGCATCAATCTTGGCGCGATGCGCGGCCACGGCGTTTTCGTGCGCAGTCTTGATCTCTGGGTCGGACATCAGCCGCGCCAGTTCATCCTTCATCATCGCGAGGCGGGGTTGGATCGAAAGCTCATCCTCAGCGTTGTTGTTCATCCGAAACCAGTAGGCGAGCCCCTGATCCCGGTCGACATGGTTCACCCGCCCCCTGTCACGCTTGACCAGAAAGCTTTCGGCGGAGCGCACCGCATAATGGTTGAGCTGCACCAGGTCATACCCATAGGTGTCCGTCGTCGACCGCCAGCCGTTGCGGTACATCTCTCGCGGAAGCGGCTGGCCAGACCCGTTGACCCAGTTGATTTCTTCCCACAATTGCGGGTTCAGTCCCTTGGGTCGGTGAACCCCCAGTTTCTTGAACAAACCGATATTCTGGAACAGGGTCTTGAAGCCCCACGCCTGATGCGGTTTGCGGGCAAATTCCGGTGCCGATCGCAGGAATTGTTCGGTGATCGGGCGATCCTCGTATTCATGCACATCGCCATTGCCAAACAACCGCCAGGTCATCGCAATCATGTTGGCGTCCGGCACGGCATCGAACAGCGCATCCAGTGTGCCGTCGCCCACCTTGATGTTCACGAACTCGTCCACGTCGATACAGGTGACCCAGGCCGCGTTCCTGATGACGGGTTCGTCCTCGGATGCCTGAAGGGCGGCATGTTGCGGTTTCAGACCCGAGTCCCGAAACGGGTTTTCACGGTGCTGCACATAGCCTTTCCGTTCGAGCATCTGAAGCATGGTATCGGTGCCATCGGTGCAATCGTTGGTATAGACGATGATATCGTCGAACCCGATGGCGCGATGGTAGGCGAGCCATTCAAGGATGAACGGACCCTCGTTCTTCATCGTCGTCACAATCGCCCGCCGGCCTTTGCCTTTAGGCAGATTATCCGGTTCCAGTTCAGGCATCCGGACAGGTTTGTGGCCCCAATGGTCTTGCGACATCTCAAGCAGTGGCGGGTGTTCGATCAACGACGTTTTCGGCACGATCTTGGATATCGACGGTGTCGGATGCCGCAGCGCCATGTAGCGATAGAACAACTGCGTTCTGGCCCGGTCGGGTGTGGCATTGCCGATCCGGATCATCCGCCAGATCGCAGCTTCGGGAGCCTTGGAGGGTGCGATGCACCAGCGTTGACGCCCACCCTTGGCATCGAACTGCACACAAATATGATCCGCAAACAGTGTCGGTTCGTCCTTGCGCACACGCCACGGATAACAGTGCCGCCCGAAAAGCGCGATCACCCCACCATCGGCCTCGACAGCGCTGTCGAATACATTCGGCGCATCGGGCGGAAGAAGGTCGTGTACCTCGAGATTGGCAACTGCGCGGGCCTGGGACAGGAACCGCAGGCGCAGAATTTCATAAAGCGACATTGCCCCAAGCGGGGCGCTCCATGGCGCGGGTGCGGGGATGGTCATCCGGTCTTTGCCCGGCGCTTCGGGCACGCAGAACGGATGAGCCTCTGCCGGGGTGTCGGGCTTGCCCAACGGCAACTCGCTGGTCAGGATCAGGACCGTACACTCCAGACCGCGCCGTTGGACCTGGACCGACATCTGAGATGCAAACGTCGGATCAGTCCCGGCCTTCGTGCGGTCGACGATGACGGCAGCTTGCAGCGACTGGTGATCGACATGGTGTTGCAGCCAGGTTGCAACTGTCTCAGCGTCTTCACCATTGCGGATGGCGGCAATGCAGTTCTTGCCTTCGAACGCTGCTGTCTCGATCTCGGCAGGTGAGAGGGTCACATCCTGTCCGGAAAGGTCGAACGAGATCGGTCCGTCATTCGGCATGGCGTAAGTGATGCAATGCGCCCCACCAACGCTGATGTCGTGAACTGCAATGGCCCCGCCTTTCGGCACCAAGGCCTGCGTGTCGGACCCGGCTGCGAAAAAAATGGTGACATGGCGATCAGCGCCGGTTTGATGCGCAACCGCATCAAGCACCCCGATCGCACCGAACTCCTGCCCCGACAAATGCCGACTGATCACGCGTTCCATGTTTTTACCTGCGGCCCCGCACCAAACCGGGACACCCGACTGTTACGGCTCATTTCTGCTCGTTTTGTTTGACTTTTCTAGCCGAAATGCTGTGACAACACCAACAAAGCCGGCCTTTCCGGTGCAAGCGACGTGCAAAAGGGACACAGGCGCGCGAAGCAGATCGACACCGCACCGCAGAAAACCGTGCCAAATGCTTTTGTTTGCGTATATCCTGACGTCAATCGACGCGTCAGACGTCAGAATATCGAGAAAGAGCAGTTGATGGCGATCCCAGACACGCTTGCCGCGCGGCTTATTGAAACCGTGAAGCAGAATGACCTATCCGGAGCTTTTGCAATGCTCGGGCGTCAGCGTTGGGTTGGAAAGCGCCGCAAACGCTCTGCCGCGCTTTTTGAAAAAACGCTGGGGACATACCTGCCGGATGTGGCCGAAGAGGATCTGGTAAATCCAAACGATTCATATTCAGAGACATTTTTCGAGACCCTTGGGTTTTCCTCGGTGGATTCGATCGACGTGTCCGATTTCGAAAACGCAACGATTATTCAAGACCTTGGTGGAAAGCTGCCCAAGAAGCTCGAACGCAAATTCGATGTGATTTATGATGGTGGGACTTGCGAGCATATTTTCGACCTGCCGACAGCCTATCGCAACATTCACAAGATGCTGAAACCCGGTGGGGTTCTGATCGGTCATTCGCCCTGCAACAACTGGATCAATCATTCTTTTTACCAGATCAATCCGGAAATGGTGTACGGTTTCTGGGAAAAGACCATGGAATATGCGGTGCTGCATTGCTCGCTACAGCCCTTGATGCCGATGTATGCCCACAAGGTGGTCACAACCACCAACCCAAACGAAACCGGTGTGCGTCCGCGTCTGTCTGGTGATCTTCCCGGTGGCGGCATCATCTTGAACTATGCCGTGCGCAAACCTTTGAAGGCGCAGTCATCAAATCCCAAGGTCTATCAATCAGACTATGTGAATCGCTGGCAGGAAGCGGCGGAATAAGCCGCACTGCACAAAATATAGACGAGGTATCAGGTATGAATCAGATTGCAGAAGATGGATGTATCCGTGCCGAAGGGATGCAATACCTGTCATTTTTCGAAGCGCTTCATCACGCGCTCGACCCCGAATGGTATCTTGAGATCGGAACACAGACCGGGGCGAGCCTTGCGTTCAGCCGGGCAAAATCCATCTCGGTCGATCCGGTGTATCGGCTTCGGCAAGAGGTCATAGGCGAAAAACCGGAATTCTACGCGTTTCAGGAAACGAGTGACGCATTTTTCCAGGCTGAAAGGCTGTCGCGGCTTGGTGCCAAGGTGGATTTGGCGTTTCTCGACGGGATGCACCTTTTTGAATACCTGCTGCGCGATTTCATCGGAACGGAGAAACACTGCACGAAGGACGGGATGATCGTGATGCACGATTGTCTTCCTTGGAACGCGCCAATGGCCTCGCGGACACGCGGACAGGCTGGTACGTCATCCTGGACAGGTGACGTCTGGAAGATGGTCCCCGTCTTGCAGAAATACCGCCCCGATCTGACAATCGAAATTGTGGACGCCGCGCCGACAGGTTTGGTCATCGTGACAGATCTGGATCACAAGAACCGCGTTCTCGAAAAGAACTACGATCAGATCCTTGAAGAGTATCTTGAAGTCGAATTGGAAGATTACGGCGTAGAGCGCTATTTTTCGTCGTTCGATATCATCCCGGCACACCAGAGCCGCTGGCTCACTGAATTCCCGCGCGAATTGGGCAAGGGCTGGGAAACCAATCCCGACATCTGCATCAAGATAGCGGCACCGTCACAAGCCAAGATGCGCAACTGGGGGGATTACCATTTCGCACGAGGCCTCGCGCGTGCCTTCAGCCACATGGGCCACCGGGTCACAATTGCATCGCAGGAAAACTGGAACCTCAACCAGACGCAAGGCGGCATCGACCTGGTCCTGCGCGGTCGGGCACAGGTTGCCCGCATTCCAGGGCGTCTCAACCTGTTCTGGTCGATCTCCAAGGGCATGCGAGACATGAACTATGATCAGGCCGATCACGTTTTCTGGGCCTCGCAGCCGCTGATGGACGACGCACTGACCGGACGTGGCAAGGGGATTTCAACGCTCTTGCCGCAGGCGTTCGATGGGAACCTGATGACACCCGGAAAAGCGAAAATCCGCGACGGTGTTGTTTTTGTCGGTCGCGCCCGCGAACCCGAGGGCCGCAAATCGGTCACCTATGCGGTTGACGCCGGTGAAGATATCCAACTTTGGGGGCCAGGTTGGCGAGACGGACCATATGACCGCTTTGTCGTCGCGGATGGTGTGGACAACGTGGACCTTCCGATGATCTACCAATCCGCCGAAATTGTGCTGAATGATCATACCGGCGTGATGCAAAGCCGCGGGCTTTTGTCGAACCGCGTTTTCGACGCTCTGGCTTGCGGTGCGATCCCGATCTCCGAGGATGTGGGCTGGATGCCCGACGACATTGCCGAATTTGTGTACACCTTCGACGACCAGAAAAGCTTTGACGCGGCCCTGAAAAAAGCACGTTCGGAAACAGCGACCAAGCGCAAGAAACGCGTGACGCTGGCCAAGAAGCTGGTGAAGCTACATTCCTTTGAGGCGCGGGCAGAGCAAATTCTGGATGTGGTTGCGCAGATCAACGCACAGCAGGCGATGGCGGCGGAGTAGGTCTCTGCTCTTCTAAAGAGCCGCCTTAAGCCCGTTTATCAGGTCGTCCATGTCCGGATCCATCTTGAGGGAGGCTGCCTTGCGCCTGTGCCAGTCGACAGCGCGTGCGTGCAGGTCTTTCAGGACCGGATCGGATTTCAGCTCTTTTGCGAGCTTCGCTGACTTCGTCTTGTAGCGATCAATCGACGTGTCCGTCTCGTCGTTCAGGTTGAACCGGTCCCAGTACTCCATCCCCAACACATGATGGGAATGGTTGGCGCGTCCGCGGGCGCGTTTCACCAGAAAGCTGTCCATGGATCGCAGGGCATAGTGATTGACCTGAGCGTGCGTGAACAGGGGCGGATTGTCGGTGCGCTGGCCGTTGATGATGTATTCCGCCCCACCCGGCAAAACACGCCTTGTGTCGGCGATGTGGTCGTCCAACGACACGGGGGCATGCAGGCCCATGCGCTGAAACTTGTGCTGGTTCGTGTATAGGGACTTGATGAATTTCCCGGTTTCCGGCCGATCCGTTGCGTCCCATTCAAGCTCGGCCTTGATGAATTGCTGGCTCACGGGTTTGTCTGAAAAGGTTTCGATCCCGTCCGGCCCAAAGACGCGCCACGGCACAGAGATCACATCGCTGTCGGCGCCTGACCCTTCGACCAGCGCCTGTACCGATCCATCCCCCATGTGAATGTTCAGATATTCGTCCACGTCGCAGACAAAGACCCACTTGGCGTCCATCACGATGTCATAACGGCGGCTTGCCTGTCGCAGGGCACTGCGGTGAATTCCGGCTTTGCGGACGATCGTGTTGTGCTGAGTGACCAGCCCCATCTCTTGCAGACGCAGCAGGATATCCACCGTTGGATCTGTGCAGTCATTTGTGCAGACCAGGATATGGTCAAACCCCAGCGTTTTGTAATGAGCGACCCAATCGAGGATATAAGGGCCCTCATTTTTCATGGTTGAGACAACTGTGTAGGTCTCGCTGCTCATCTTTGCCTCACACGGCGGTTCATTGGGCGACCGCCATTGTTTCGTTTTGAAAAAATGTAACGTGTTGTTCCCGTCCCGTGCAAGCCACATGGCAGCAAAGGCACGAATGGCGCAAAAACTGAGTCAGAATTCACGCAGGCTACACAAGTTGGTCGATTGCCCCTAGGATTTAGCAAACGACGCCGCCCGGACCATGCAACGAGGCGCGCGCGCATGAGGAAAAGCAGATGCCACGCACACGCGAGGTTGGAACGCTCTGGATCGGTGGCCCGCTCAGTTGGCTGGAACAGCTGTGCCTGAAATCCTTTGTCGACAAGGGTCAGAAGATCACGCTGTTCAGCTATGAAGACATTCCCAACGTGCCCGATGGCGTGATCCGCCGGGACGGTCGCGAGATCATAGATACAGACGATTTCATCAAGTACGAACAGAAGAACAGCTATGCGCTGTTCGCAGACTGGTTCCGCCTGCACATGATCCAGCAAAACCCCGGCATGATCTGGGTGGACACCGACGTCTATTGCCACCGCCCGATGGACTACGACACCGAATATGTCTTTGGCTATGAATTGCCCGGTGAGCATCGCGTGAACAACGCCGTTCTGGGATTGCCCGCCAACAGCGACGCGCTGCGCCAGATGATCGACTTTACCGATGACCGGTATTCCATCGCGCCTTTCCTGCCGAAAAAGCGGCAAGAAGAGATGCGCAGGAAGGCCGAAAAGGGCAAACCGGTTCACATTACCGAACAGCCCTGGGGCGTTTGGGGGCCGATGATGGTCACTCACTATGTGCATGCCCTTGGACTGGAAGACCATGTTCAACCGCTGAACGCGTTTTATCCGGTTACCTTCCGTGATCGCACAAAATTCATGCGCCGATCAGAGTTGGCTGATGGCCTGATCACCGGACAAACCACGGCCTTGCACCTTTGGGCATCAAACAAACGCCAGTTGGGCACCCTGCACGATGGCTTGCCGCCCAAGGAATCGTACCTCGAAAAGCTGGTGCAGGCGCATGGGATCACCCCTGCCCTGGCCCCAATCAAGGGACGGGGGCGCACCACGTTTGACGGTGCGCTGATTGATGAGTTGGACCTGGGCGACGTCAGCAGCGTGGCTGATATTGTCGGCACAGCGCGCAGCTTTGTCCTTGCTCTGCATCACAAGTTCGACTGTGACATTCAATTGGTGAACACCAACCGGCGCGCCAAGTTCAAAGACGACGACATGCCGTGGCTCTCCGATTACATCGCCTTCTTGACCGAGAACGAGGTTGACGCAGACCGGATCAAGATCATCCGATCCGAAGCCGACCTGCGGCCGGTGGACGTGTTGTGCAATCTGCAAGGCTTTGGCGATCAGTGGAAAACGCAGTTTCTTGAACCCTTCTTGCAGCGCTGTGTGCATTCCGACACCCGCATTTTCATGGATGTGCGGCGTGGATCAGGGGCGTTTCCGTTCTTGAAGGCGCACGGAACCAACACTTCGCTTTCAACGCGTGAGGAAGACGGCAAACCCGTGACCCGCATCCGCGTCACGCCCAATCCACCCGCCCCGGTGACGGATGAAAGCTGGGATGACATTGCCTTGCAATTGGCAGGTGAGAACGGCTGGTATCGACCGGGGACGAACGGACACAGCTTTCTCTATGTGCCGCGCGATCCTGACACCCTTGTCGTGACCTTTGACAACCTCGATATCGCGATGACCAAGCGCGAGGATCGCCGTCCGTGGGGCTATGGCTTTATCAGGGATCAGGGCTGGTCGATGCTGGGTGTTCTGGCGGGCGGCTGGACGTGGTATCGTGAACCGTGGGTCTATGACCAATTCGACGAGTTGAAGAAAAGCGGCTTCTTCAAACAATTCAAGCGCGTAGTGTTTTACGGCGCCTCGATGGGGGGCTACGCGGCCTGCGCGTTTTCACCAGCGGCACCGGGATGCGACGTGGTCGCGATCTCTCCGCAATCCACGGTCGATAAAGCAGTGGTCCCGTGGGAGACCCGGTACAAAGTTGTCTGGGATCGGGATTTCAGCGGCGCATATGGCGATGCTTCCGAAGTCTGCAAAGCGGCCAACCGCGTGTCGATCCTGTATGATCCGTACGAACCTCTGGATGCTCAACACGCGGCGCGGTTCACGGGCAAGAACGTCCAACACCTGCGCGCGCCCTTGCTGGGTCACCGCCTGGGAAGTTCGCTGAACCAGATGGGAATCTTAAGTCCAATCATTCTAGGCGCGCTGAACGGAACGCTGAGCAGCGAGGACTATTACCAGATGCTTCGCACACGCCGAACCTTTCCAAGATATCAACGAGAGCTGTTCAATCGCGCCGTGGAAAAGGGCCATACCGCCCTTGCACGCGCACTTGGCGAACACATCCTCAAACAGAACCCCAACCGGGCCGTGCGCATGGGGATGAAGGCGCTGGGCTAACGACACCGGGGGCTATATTTGGCCCACCAGACGCGTTGACCCAACGCCCACTTTGCGCATTCAGCCAACCTTCATTTTCTTGAGCGACTTTTCCAGGTGGCGTCGCACAACGTGTCGATAGCGCGAGTCCTGCCCAACATTCTGGAACAGGTTCGAAAGCTCTGAGAAAGTATCTTCGTCGAAGTCCTGCGCGGCGTAATTCCGTATTGCGTGGTCAATCACCTGCTCATATGTGTCGAAGGTATTCTCGGGGGCAAACATGTCTTGCCCGATGCTGGACGCGGCTGATCTGGTCGCCTTTTCATCGCAGTCGAACAGAACCCATTCCAGTCCGGACGCCAGATCATCGGTGTCAAATGCGCGGGCGGTGTAGCCATTGACCTTGTGATGCACAAAATCCTGCAAGCCGCTGGTCTTGAAGCACACCACCGGCGTGCCATTGCGAATTGAATCCGAGGCGATCACCGACAGGGATTCCTGTAGTGACGGCACCAGACAGACATCCGCCGCCTTGTAGATCATGGATTTCTGGGCTTCATCGGTGATGAATCCAAGTGGTACAACCTTGAACGGCAAATCGAGGTCAGCAAGCGCGTTCTTGTCCACGCTGCCCAACACCGCCACGCTGATATCACGCCGGTTGCCATTCGCGACCGCCAGTTTTGCAAGCGCCTGCGCGGCCTGAGCAAATCCTTTGCGCTTGTTCGACGCTCTGTGTACCGCCAGCAGGATCACCTTGGTTTCTGGAGCGATGCCCAGTTCTTCCCGGCACAAGTGCCTTTGCGGCGCACGCGGAGCAGGTATCGGATTGTTCACCGTGTAGATGGCATGCTCTTGTGTGAGAGGAGAGTCACGCAGCATCTTGGACATCCAGTTCGAAATACCACAGAACACGATATCGGGCCGTCTGCGGAACACCATTTTCCGGAGCGTGTAAGACGCCGCAACCTTCGGGCTTTCGCGCCTGTCAACGACCGACGGGCAGTCCGTGCACCCCAGCTTGTAGCGATCGCAGGTGAGGGCGCTAAAGAACTCTTTCTGCTGATCCGGGAGTTGAGCAACAGCACCCTCTTCAAGTTTGAACAGACAACCGCCCGTATGCAGCCAGTTGTCCCGCGCGATCCAGACAATCGGAAACCTGAGGTTCAGAAGATCGGCGATGCTCAGGATACTGCGGTCTATGGCACCGAGGATGATGCAATCGGGATTGTAGCGCTCGACATCCTCGACAACTCGCTCTGAAATGCTGGTGCTGCCAATGGAAATCCAGGTTGGAAGGTGAACGCCCTTGATCGGTTGATCGCTCGATTCCGTGCCGACAACCGGGTAGTCCTCAAGCGAGAACGTGCGGATATCGTACCCGCGGTCCCTGAACATGTCGCGCAGTCGGGAGGATGACGCAGCAGCCCCTGCACCCCGCTTGATATCAAAACTCGTTCCGATCATCGCGATGCGCAACGGTTTTTCCGAAGGTGAGGGTTTTTCATTCAGATTGGACAGACACCGCCGCACGTTCGAACCGGCAATCATGCGCGCCTTCTGAAATGGAGTCTTCACAGGCTGTGGCTTTGGCTTGTTCGGCAGAAACGAGTCGATCCAGGCGACAGGCTCGAAAGACGTCTCGCTCAGGATTTCGGCCGCATCCGAAAGCTGGCGTCGCAAGATATGGTTTTCGTTCGCCAGAAGCGTCGCACTGTGGGTTTTCGTCAAGGCACGCGCAGCGTCTGAATTTCCATAAAAGAACGTGTCCGTCTCTGTTGCGATGGTACATTTGTCAGTAGACACCGCAATATCACAGGCCTGCTTGTGATTGCTTTCGACAAACAGAATATCATCTCGTGTCGAATAGACGCTGGACTTGAAGGGCGCATGCGCCTTCAGGCGCCGACGCTCTTCGGCAGAGGGCAGGTCCAGCATGATCAAATCTTTATACTGCACGCCATTCGCCTCGAGCCATTCAACCGTTGGCGCACGGTATTTCTCAAGACGGGACGTCACGATGGCGCTGATCCGCTTTTGCGGAATAAACAATGGTCGCGCGTTCAGCACGAAATCAAGATATAGCGGCCCATCATCGTTTTCCTGCGCCGTGGGATCCTGACACAGTACGCCATCCATATCGAAGCAGGCACTTTCTGCGATGATATGGTTTCGGTAATTCCATTGAAAGATGCGCGGCTGCGGAACACGTTCCAGAACAACATGTTTGGGTGCGTTCTTTGTCCGGTCCGGCAGACCGAAAATCGCACAGAACGTGACGTCGAATTCGGTCTCCAACGCGCCAAGCCGCCGCTGCACGCGACGAAATTCCGCCCCGGTGTTGACCGAGTCATCAACGATGAGAACCTTTTGAAGCTCAGGCAGGCTGCCATCGGTGTGAAGCCGTCGCCCCTTGCGGCGGGACTGCATGAACAGGAAGGAATCGATATCAAGACAGGTTACGTTCTTGATGGTCGCAATCATCGTCGCGGGCACGATGCCCGATTTCGGAATGCCGACAACATAGTCAACATTCGGCAACATCCCGACATTTTCCGAGATGATCCGCGACATGTCTGCGTATGAACGATAGCTGAGCGTCATGTGCCAATCCAATTCAGTAGGGCCAAGTGGCAAAGATCGCCACACAAATTACGGTTTCGATTCAAGAGGTCGGTCGACGTGTCGGCATGCGGGAATGCTCGGTCGCCTGCCATTGATTGTGCAAAGAATTCTGCGCGATCAATCCCGGTTCTTGAGCAAGACTTATCCCTTCTTCAGCCACCCGGATTTCGTCCCTTGGATGCCACATCAAGTAATTCACTTGACGCTTTCGCAGGTCCGAACTCGGGATTTGCATCGAAGCCTCTTCTTTTTTTGAATCGATTTAGACGCAATCTAGGGGGACATTCGTTTAGGCTTCATTAAAGGCTGACCTGCTAATCCGATCTCATGAAACATTTTGCGGAGTGACCCAAAAATGAAGAAACTCAAGATCGTCCTGCTGTCGTCCGTCCTCGCAATCAGCCTCGGGCAAGCAGCAAGCGCAGCGTATTCACAGGAACAACTCACCACGCTCAGGGCCCTGGTTGAATCCGGCAACACAGGGGCGGTCATGGCCTACATCAATGCCAATTCCGATCTCCTGACCGGCACCGACCCCCTCGCACTGGCGCTCCAGGAATTCATCAACAGCCGCGAGGGCGTTCTTGGCGGCATCTTCGGCCAACGGATGCCAAACCTCGGCAATGTCCCCGATGTGCAGTCGGCCGGTTTTTCGGGTGACCCTTTGGAAACCGGATCTCTTTCCCAATTCGGGTCATGATTGTCAGCGACCCGCGCCGCTGACACAACGCCGTCGCACTTAACAATGTCGCTTCCGCATTTATGCCGGTCATGATGTGACCGGAGTGCGGGATCGGCATGACAAACACGCGCTTGGTTCCATATTTCAGACTGGGCAAACCCCAATGTGCGGTGCAGGGCATCCACAGGGCTGTCGGCCTTGCAGCAAAATCACTCTGGTTTTGTCCCTTGCGGCTGAGGGACACTTTCCAGAGGGAAATGCGTGTCGGTTATGCTCTGGCTAGGTTCGATGCCGAAGCCATTGTTCCGATGAACCAATTGCCAGACCTCTGTCACCTTTACAAAGGGCCATTCAATTTGAGGTCGTTCACGACCTGAGGAACATCGACACCGGGCCTCTTGCAACGTGACGGACCTGCCTTCCGCGAGTCCCGGGGATTTTCCGCGACCGAAGTTGCCTTCTGTAAATGAGATTTTTTTTGGTCCATAGTCTCGATCAAAGCCGAGCAGATCGACCCAAGAGCAAAAAAGGAAATCGTCATGAGGCAGAATTTCGTCACCCCGACTCGTGCCATCGCAGTGTTGGTGATTGCGGCCTCTATTGGATTGGCAATCACGATGGCGTTTCAAAATAGGGACACCCCTGTCGCAGCCGAGGCCTCAACCGTCATCGGCGACCGGGTGGATACCATTTTCCTACCGTTGAGCCGCGAACGCATTGCGGTTCCAGTCGAAAGACAGGGGAGCGGCGGTGCCCTGACAGAGTGGGCAGGAAATCTTGTCCTCATGACCCACGAAGGGCGCTTCTTTTCGATCGCGGATTCTGTCGCGCAAGAGCTTGATTTGGAACCTCCGGCAAACCACTATGACGCTTACCTTGAATACATTTCAACAATCGATGGCCTTAATCCTGCCGGATACTATTTCCGCTACAATGACGTCCTGATCACAGATGGCCTTCTGGTCGTTTCCTACTCTCGCTGGGATCCCGTCGAACACTGTGTTTCAAACGCAATCGCCACAAGCCCGACCCTGACAACACCTGGCGAGATTGAAGGCGGATGGACAAATGTCTTTGTCACAGAGCCCTGCCTGCCAATCGCCAAAAGCGGCGTAGCGTTGCAGGCTCACATGGCGGGCGGTCGTATGGTCGCATTGGGTCAAAAACGCATTGCAATGGCCAGCGGCGATTACGCCTTTGACGGCAATTACAATAGCCCCGCCATTTCGCAGCGCGACGACTACCAATACGGCAAAGTTCTTGAAATCGACCTGGCAACAGGGGAGGCGCGACAACTTAGTCGCGGACACTCAAATATGCAGGGGATTTCAACCGATCGGAATGGTGATATTTGGATCGTCGAACACGGTCGGCGCGGTGGAGACGAACTCAATCGGATCGTGGAAGGCGCAGATTATGGATGGCCAGTTACCTCTCTGGGAACACGATACAATCGACTCCCCCTTCCAAACACAACAACTTACGGACAGCACGACCAGAACTTCGAGTCCCCGGTCTATGCTTGGCTTCCATCCGCAGCCGTCAGCTCATTAACCCAGATCGAGGGTTTTGATCCCAGTTGGGATGGCGATTTTCTTGCCGGCTCGCTGTCGGGTCAGTCTCTGTTCCGCATCCGTATTCGAGACGATCGCGTTCTGTTTGCAGAGAAAATACCAATGGACGTCCGCATTCGCTATGTTCAGCAGATGACCGATGGACGCCTTGCGCTTTGGACAGACCAGCGTTTCGTTGAAATCCTGTCTGTTGGAACTGCAGATCATTCCTATGAATTCACGATGGCGCGCATTGACACGCTGGACCTGGATCCGCCAACTGCCGAAGCAATAAAGCTGGCCATCGACACCTGTAGCGAGTGTCACAGTTTTGGAATCACCAATGCGGCCGCGGCGCCTGCCCTTGGAACCGTCTTTGGCCGTCCGGTCGCTTCGAACGGTTGGAACGGATACTCGGCATCACTGGCCGGGAATGGCGGAACCTGGAATGCCGAGTCGCTGCGCAGGTTCATTGATGATCCCGAAGCGTTTGCGCCCGGTACAACGATGCTTGATCCCGCGCTTGACGATGAGAAGGTGCTGACTGGCCTGGTCACCTTGCTCCAAGCCATTAAGGAAGAGCCTGAATAGCCAAGAGCGTGGATGAATGCCATCGAAACATACCCCACCGAGGTTCAGAAATCGCGGGCGGGAACAAAGCTATTACCTTCCAACGGAAGTTTTCATTTGGGTGGCAATTCACAACCGAGGCAAGAACCAACGCGTTCCAACAAACCAAGACTTCAGACAATCATGGTGCCGGTGATAGGACTCGAACCTACGACCCCATCATTACGAATTGTTTGGCGGTTCCGGTGGACCGAGTTGCACACGGGCGCACGGCCTCTGCTTAATCCTTACAACACTCTGGTACGAAACGCTATTTTCCAGTCTGGGTCTTGCACGGCATCGCACCCGCCCTTCATCGGTTGTACCCGGCTCCCCTACTAATCCCCTACAGATTTCGGTTTGCCCTACTAATCCGTCAAAAGCCTGTGCCGGGGCGGCTCCTACGCTACTCGCTTTTGGCACCCCCTACACCCCACCCCAAGCACGGCGACAGCGAGGTTAGGCGGGGTAGGGCCTCTCTGGAGCAAGGGGGACGAGTTCGCACAGATAGTGGTAGCCCACTTTAGGTCCGCTGGTCGCCAACATGTGGACACCGGACAAAACTAAGATGAAGAGCGGATGTTTCACCTCTAGCAGCCCTCAATCATTAAGTATTAACGCTGCGGCGTGAGTTTTCATTCTGGATATTCGCTGCGACCGCAGCGTCCGACGTGACGCGATATCTGCCCGGCAACCGGGAGCAGTCGTTTTGCGAAGCTTGGTTCACAGAGCATGCAGCGCTCGCGCTGACCTTCAAAAGCGATTAAGCGGCTACCAGTTCTGCGATTTTGGCTGCAACTTCGACCATCGACTCTTCGGCAGTGCTTAGTCCGGCCCGGGAAGCCAACAAGAGGCTGACCTGTTCAAGTGCTTCGTAAGTCGTTCCATGAACAACCGGGACGAGGCGCTCGCGTCGGAGAAGCGCAGAAAGCTCTTTGTCTGCCACACCTTCGGCTGGGAGGCGTCGCAACATAGCCGGTGTCACTAAAACGATACCGAGCCTAGAATTCACCAAGCCCTTGTCGATAGCGCGCATCATCGGCACCCCGAGGCCAAGGTCTTTCTCGCTGAACCAAACACGGACACCGCGAGCTTCGAGCAAATCATGCAATTCTTTCGCGGAGCTCTGCCTGTCATCCCACGCGTGGCAGAGAAACACGTCTCGAAGGTCAGGCTGCGAGACTGCGAGGTTCTCCACCTTTTCTCTGACAGGTGTGAGCGCCAACACTTGTTCTGGCGTGTACCACACACCCGAACCGGCTCCCGACCAACGTGGCTTTGCGGAGCGACGCCCCGAACCGCCGCTGTTCCGACCGAGACTACTCCCCGAGGAAGAATATGACGGGGCAGGATTTGATTTGTAGCTGCTGTAGCCGCCGCCATACCCGCCGTAGCTTCCGGAACGCCCGTAGCGACTCCCGCATGCGGGACAATTGGCTGCGGCGGCCGCTGATCTATGGCCCCTTAATGGTGCAGTGCATCTAGCCATGCCTTTTCCTTTTCTTCACCACTACCCTCAACCTGCCACGTTTCGTGCCGCCCCAAGGGCACGTTTACTCTTTGACTACGCTCACGCCGCCTGCGACTGACCTGCCGCCAACTGCTTCCGCCACTTCTCAAACTCGTCCGGCAGAATACTGATGAATGCGCTGTCGGTCATGCATTCGGGGTCATAGGTCAGATCCAGCTGCCGCAGAACAAGCCCGAACCTGCGCGCGCTGCCCCGTCCGTTACCCGCAACACCTGTTCGCGGACGCGATTTCTGCTTATCGAAGTACAACTTATTGGCTGCTTTGATGATCGGTCGGCTGGCAAGAACCTGCTGGCGACCACCAAACTGTTCCAGAATTTCGCCATGCACGCTGAGAGGATGTGCCTGTTTGCGGGGGGAAATCAGAAGGAAGCGCGAGGCGTCGCCGTGATCTTTCACCAGCTGCCACGGCGAACGAACCAGATGCCGGTAGTAATGACGATAATCGGAACTGAGAACGTAAAGATACTCCTGTTTGGGCGACCGATTGCCGCCTGCATCCGTCGGGCACAGCCTGTCAAACCATTGCAGTGCAAGGGCGCTCCACAATCCGGCATCGCCGCTGATTGCTGCCGAATCAGAACCCTTCAATAGAGTGTTGAGATAGACGCCAAACGTATATCTGTCGTCAAACTGTCCCGATCCCGGCTGAATAACGGGTTGCAGCGGAGCCGAAGTTTCCGGGTTCTCCAGCAGGTGAAGAGGAGGCGGACCTTCCGCGCCATCCCTGATGTAGTCTCTGAACGCGGCTATTCCGGCTTCGTTTAGTTTTCTGAATTTTGCACTCATCACGACTCCTCCGAAGCGTTCTTGATTTTCTCGATGAGCGACAGGTTTTCGCAGAACCGCATCACGACCTCGTCAATCCAGTCCTCCCTAGCGTTGTTATCGGGAAACTCGCGCGGATCGTCTTCAGCCCCCAGTTCTGCGCGACAGTATTCCAGCCACTCTTCCTTCCAGCCGGGTTCGTCGTCACTCTCGCCTGTCTCGGACACCCGAACCAGTTCCTTCAGAACAATCCGCAAGGCTGCAGGAAGCAGCAGCCCCTGCATCATCGGACTTTCAAGGAGTTTATGAGCGAAGCCGGGTATGCGCTTGTTAACGATCAGGACAGGGCGGTCCCCCTGTTCAATCTCGACCTTCCAGACATCGTGCCGAAGGTCCCGGTAGAGAATCGGAAAGATGCTGCGACGGTTCTCGCTGTCATCTTCACTCCGGGGTTTCAGCCGTTCGGCTGAAGCAAGCAGTTTCCCTGGCGTGTCATCGTTATCAACTACTTTCAGGCGGAACAGAACGGAACCGCTCTTGTCCACCTCGCTGAGTAC
The DNA here is from genome assembly GCF_051859345.1 of Marivita sp. Classification (GTDB taxonomy): domain Bacteria; phylum Pseudomonadota; class Alphaproteobacteria; order Rhodobacterales; family Rhodobacteraceae; genus Marivita. The sequence continues at coordinate 46,892 of NZ_JBHYFV010000027.1, forward strand.
CAGAACATCAGGCACCTCCGGTGAATCGACTGTTCCGCAGTCAAAGCGCATCCCGGAAGATCGGTGATAGGCTTCTACCGCCACCCGCGCTCCGCCTGGAAATCCCTGATTCTGCAGCTTCAATTTGATCTTCGCCTTGAGCGGTTCATCGGTCCCGGTTTCCAGCATACTGATCTCGATGCACTCCCGCCCGATGCGTTTGCGTCCTGTAGAGTTGATGCGTCGTTTGGCCGTACTCATTACGAAGTCCTCGCATCCACAATTAGGTCACGCTGCATATCGAAACCGCTGGCTTTCAGATGAAAGTCAGCAGCCGTAACGTCAAAGAACAGAATATTGGCCTTGGCGACCTTGATGTCGCCGTTTGTCGTTTCAAAGGTCAGCTTTTTCGTACTGTTCAGGTCAAAGTCGAAGGAGCTGAAACGTTTGAACGGATCGGCGCCGATCATGTCATAGGCCATCCGGACGCGAATCCGCTTCGGAAACGTCCACTTCTCGGCACCGGGGCCGGAAAGAATTTCAAAACCTCCGTTTCCAGGTCTGATACGGATAGCGGCTTCACGCGGGGGAATATCAGGCTTGGGCTTTCTGACACGCTTCTTCTTGCTTTTTGTGGCCTCAGCCTTTTCGGCCAAAGAAAAGAAGTCAATAAGGGCGTCATCGTCCTGCGTTTCCTTCTGATCGGCGATCATGTTGTACAGGTCACGCAGCGACTGCCTGATAGCCGAGAGGGTTTTTTTGGGATGATCCCATTTGGCATTTAGCTTTTCAGCGTTGGAGTTCCACGCGGTGTGCGCCGGATTCTCAGCGTCTCCCAAGAACTCGGCCACAAGATCATCGTGTGCAATCATCGCACCGCGGGCCACAGCTCCGGTAAAGTGGCGTTCGCCGGGCAACGTTATCGGTCCCCGTGCGAACAGCGAGAACGGATCTTCATATTCGGCAAGCGCCCGGACGAAAAGATCGATATTTCCACTCTGCTGCGCCTTTCCCTTCGGCTTCAGCATGACCGGAACACGAAGGTGGACAAGACCGCCGCCCGAAAACGCGGCCTTCGTGGCTTCGACTTGTTCTGACGCCAGATGCTGCGACGAGAGTCGGGTATCTCCTATGGTGCCGGAGGCAACCGTTGCCTCCTGCGATTCGAGCGCGTCACTGATTTCCTTTACAAAGGCAAACGGAATAGGCGTACCAGACTTCCCGACGTTTGCCGCCACATCCAGAAACGACCCTGCATTGACAAGAACGTCACCCACTTCGACTTCCAGCCTTCCGGCAAGGATAGGAAAGTAATAGTTGTTGACCACCCCGGCGAGAATGGTGTCGTCGGTGACGCTGTCGATCAGATAGGGAATAATAACGCTGAGACCTGTCTGGTCGGTACGTTCAACCCCGAAGAGCGCTTTGAATTGCGCAACCTCTTCGCCGTCCTGAACCGGCAGTTGCAGGTCCAACCCGTTGCCGGAACGACCGTCAAACCAGAATCCGTGTGCCGGGTAGTACACGTTTTTGATGCAATGGTTTTTGAGTACGGCCTGCCCCATGACAGAGGGACCGCTCTCGCCCTTGCGGACCGTCAGCCCGAAAAATGCGCTGATCTTTGAGGATGACGAGTAGACCAGCTTTCCTAGTCCCCATCGCCCGCCTTTCTGCCCGGACTTTTCGGACTCGCCCACAGCCCGCCAGAAATTGTCGAAGTTGTCCCTGTCCAGCTCTTCAAAGCTGCCGGTCAGTCCTTTGGTATTGTAATCCTCAATGACCAGAACACGCGCCGGACCCTGTTCGGCTCCGGGCAGTTCACGACCGCAAACACTGAGATGCGGAAGAAGGCCATGGAATTGCGCGGCAAGCTGACCGGCCTCATCACCGTTCAGAGTTTTCAACCGAAAGCTAACTTTGACGGGTGCATCCTCGCTGCCCGCATCAGAAGAGTTCTGAATTACCTCCCTGACCAGCGCTTCGGCCAGACCGACATCGTCGTTGTTGAACTGGTCACGCTGCGTCACGCCAATCCGGACGCTTGAAGGGTCTGCTTTATTAAATTCCCAGTATCCCGCCATTCTCAATCTTCCAGTCTGAAATCTGTGTCTTTTCCGCCAGAGTCTCCGAGAAATCGGCCTTTCGCCGAATCCAACTCCTTCTGGAGCGCGCGGACGATCTTACGCGCGTCTTCCTCCGTGTATTCATACGAATTTCTGTTGGCGAGATTGCCGATCAGCCGGATGTCCTTGATCGCACGGTTTACCCGTGACTCAGCCAGGTCAATAAACTTTTTCCGTTTGTCGCGCATGGTAGACCCCTGTTGTCTGCACGCATAGTGTGCACATTTACGATATGTGAGTCAACACAGGTTCCTAACATTAATGACATATTTACAATATATACATCATTTGTATGCGCTCTTATCTTTCAAGTATCTGATTTTTAATACTATATGCCAGTTTGGAGGGATCGGTCCTCAGCTCACATTCCCATACAGTCAGAACCCGCCATCCAGCACTTTCCAGCTTTGCCTGCTTTTCCCAGTCGCGCTCGACCGTCCGGTCGAATTTCTCCTGCCAGAATTGCGGGCGGGTCTTCGGCATGGTTGAATTGGAGCATCCTTCATGCCGGTGCCAAAAGCAGCCATGAACGAAGATGACAGTACAGTATTTCGGGAGAACGATGTCCGGCTTCCCTGGCAGGCCGGGAACGTGCAGCCGGAAGCGGAAGCCCGCTCTGTGAAGCAGGCTGCGCAGAATCAACTCGGGTTTCGTGTCCTTGCCCCGGATTCGCGACATGTTCCAGCTGCGATGTTCTTTAGAAATCCTGTCCGTCACGCATCGCCGTCTATTATCTGATCCAAAACGTCCGCGATGATCGCCGCGATCTGCCGTGCAAGGTAGGGCGGCACGGCATTGCCGACCTGATGATACTGAGAGGTGCGCGGCCCCTCGAAGCGATAGTTGTCCGGGAAAGTTTGAAGACGGGCCGCCTCTCTTACTGTCAGACTGCGACACTGCCTCGGATCGTAGTGGATGAAATAGTGTCCGTCTTTCGAGATGTGCGATGTGACAGTTGTGGAAGGCTGATCAGGAAGCTGAACGCGGAAGCGGTCAGAGAACATCTTTCCGGACCTGCCGTCCTCAACATTTGCATGGTCGGGAAGCAGGCTGCGCGGAAAATCCGCCAGCTTCGGACTCTTTCCGGTAACAGATGCGAATGACGCTGCGAAGGCGTAGCGGCGCAGATCTGAGGGCATATGTGAGCGCGACTCATGACTGTCTAGAACCGAAAGTTGCTCGTCATATATGCTGTCGAGTACATCGTGTGAAAGGCGTGGACGCACCGGATATCTGGAGGAGGACTTTTCCAGGCCTTTGAGAGGCCGTGCCAGGTCGTTTCCCATCAACTCCATCAGGTCATTGGCGTGTTCGTGCTCGTTCATTTCCCAGCGTATTGCTGCAGGGTCGAGGCCTTCGATTTCTCTGTACCATTTGTCGTAGCTGTCCCCTCCCTTTGAAATACCGCTTCTGATCTTAGGCAGGTTGCCGATGGTCTGTTTCAATGACGGCGGCTTGTGCGGCTTTAGCCTTCCGGGTCGTATGCTGATATCGTTCCGAACGCCGACAATGAACATACGGTGTCGTGCCTGCGGAACGCCGTACTCTTCTGCGCGCACCAGAAATATGCGGGGATCGGCTTCAATACCCGGAAGCTCGTCTTCCGAGAGAGAATAGAGCCTGTACCCCAACCCGTTGGAAGACATGCCAAGCGCGTCCTTTGGCGATGCAAGATCGGCTGTGATCCGGTTGATGACCAGCTCACCTTTGACACGAGCCGAAAGCAAGCCCTTGACATTCTCCATGACGAAAACAGGAGGAGCATGATCGATGATGATACGGAGATATTCTTTGTACAGAAAATGCCGCTCATCCTTTTCGAACTCAGGGTCACCCATCATTCTGGATCTGCCGACGAGGGAATAGGCCTGACACGGCGGCCCTCCGACAAGCGCCCACTTCTTCTCGTTCTGAAGTCTTTCGCTGATCAGTTTGCGGACGCGCTCATGATTGTCCCCTCCGAGAGAAATTCTGATTGCGGAGCGCTCCGCGTGTGCCTTCTCGTCCGGGTGCAGTTCATACAGCTGATTGAGGGTGATGTCGCCTTTGAGATACTGATAGTAATCTTCAGGGAGGGCTCCGCCTTTGAAGCTCTTCAGGAAGTGCCGCAACAGAAGTGTCCGGTGAGCGAACTCGTCCTGTTCAATCGAAATCGCACTTCTGAAGCACGCTTCCTTCTTTCCGCGCGTTAGGGACGAAAAACCCTCTCCCAAGCCGCCTGGCCCCGCGAAGACGTCAATCAGTGGATAGGCCGCCATTCTGGTCATCCGGGCTTCCCGGTACTAGTCTCGGATGCCGCACTTGCTAGGCGTTCGTAGTCTTCGACGCTGAGCACCACAACGACGGGCCTGCCGTGTTTTTCCACGGAAACAGGTTCCTGTCTCGCTGTATCGATCAGATAACCGAAGCGGTTTTTGGCGTCGCGGGCGGACAGCGTTTTCATGCCGATTGCTCTATAATGGACATTTTGTCCACTATGCTTGAAGTGGGAAACGGAAACAACGCCATACGACCTACGCTAAGCACTCGACGGGACGGATGAAGCAAAGAGCTTGATGCGTTTTGAACAGGCCCGTCGGTTGAGGAGAAAAGGTTGTTATGGTGGCGCTCCAATCGTCGAAAATGGGACAGCCTTTCATTCTGCCAGACACAGTGTTCCACGCTCGCATAACTTCATGAAAAGTCGAGCTTTTTATCGAGATGTGCTTATACTGACTTGTGGCCAGAAGGAGGTCACGATGCCCAGTCTACGTTTTACCCGCCGCGCGATTGATGAAATCCCCTTCGCCCAGAAGGGGCAAGTACTCTACCGGGACACGATGCTCCCCGGCTTTGGGCTACGTGTTGGCGCGCAATCCAAGGTGTTCTTCGCCGAAGGGCAGGTAAACCGCCGCACTCGGCGCGTCACCATTGGTCGTGCCGATGTCTTTGCCCCCGAGGTTGCCCGAAAAAAGGCCCTGACGATCTTGGGAGACATGGCTGACGGTCATGACCCAAACGCCGAAAAGCGCCAAGAGGCTGCCGAACAGGTGACGCTTGGGTTGGCGCTGGAGCGCTTTCTAGAAGTGCGCACCCTGTCAGCGCATACCGTCAGCCATTACCAACGCACCGAACGCCTGTACCTCAAGTCGTGGCGAAAGACGCCCTTGAACGAGATCACCCGCCAGATGGTGCTCAAAAAGCATCAGGACATTGGTACGATGCACGGCGAGACCACAGCCAACAACGTGATGCGGCATTTCCGGTCGATCTACAATTTCGTTGCCGCAACTCAAGACAACTTTCCAGCGAACCCCGTGCAAATCCTGACGCAAGCACGCGTTTGGTATAAGGAGCGGCGACGTCAAACCGTGATTACTGCGCTGGACCTGCCCGCATGGTGGGAAGCCGTCATGGCAGAACCGGAATACTCGCGTGACTTCCTTCTGACAGCTCTGTTCACCGGTATGCGTCGGGGTGAATTAACCAAGCTACGCTGGGACGAGGTAGACCTGAAAAGCAAGGTGCTTCATCTACCCACCACAAAGAACGGCGACCCGCTGCACCTACCGCTGTCCGATTTTCTGGCCACGCTACTGAATGAGCGCAGGGCGTATAACAATGGCTCACCTTGGGTGTTTCCGGGGCCCGGAAAGAGCGGTCATCTGGTTGAAACCAAGAAGTTCCTGCTGCGTGTATCGGCTGGTTCTGGCGTCAGCTTCACCCTGCACGATCTGCGGCGCACCTTTATCACAATCGCAGAAAGCCTTGACGTGCCCTACTACGCGCTCAAGCGCTTGCTAAACCACCGCACCAACGGTGACGTGACCGGCGGCTATATCGTGGTGAACGCCGAGCGGCTGCGCGAGCCGGTGGAACTGGTAGCCAAACGCATCCTTGAACTGAAAGAACAGCGCCGCTGAAGGACCCCACCCCATCAACGGGTGAAACCTCCAAAGAACCGGGCGTGGCATCTCGGGCTAAGGGAGTCCGAGACCAAACTCTCGTCATACCGTAAACCCTGCATTTTTTATAACCCGAGTTCCTCCAGTGGCCTGTTCGCGCGCGCATGACGAGCTTTGATTGTTTTAGACGGCATTGCATTCGCAGATTATTCCAGTTGCTCTGGTGGCCAAGTTTGGTAACTTATACTTGCCTACAAGAAGAGTGCCCCAAGAGCGTAAAAGACAAACGCAGGGCCGGTGAGAGGCCGGTAGTAGGACGGTGGGATCGTGAACGTGTAGTGCTCCCTTAAAGGAACGGAAACCCCGCGCCGTAGTCATCCACTAAACATCTCGTTGCCTCAGCAGCGAGTGTGTTTCAGCTCGGAGACTACAATGGCTGATTCCAAAAAACTCGATCTTTTGACGACCGAGCAGGTCGCCGAATACACCCACATGAGCGCATCCTTTTTCGAGAAGCGCCGTTCGTACAAGAAGAGCCCTGCCTATCTGAAAATCGGTGCGCGCGTGTTCTATCGCCGCGCTGTCATTGACGAATGGCTGGAAGCTCGCAGCTGTGAGGATTTCACTCATGGCGAATAATTTGAAAACCGACGCGACCCGCGCCATCGAGTTCATCCGCTGGCTGACCTCGGAGGCCCCCTTGCACCTCGAGTCTATGGCAAGCCGGGGCAAGGCGAAGCCGAAGGCCAAGGTATTCGGATTGCCGGAGCACGAAAAGGCCGTGTCCTTCGTTGCATACGGCAACGCTGATGATGTTCAGCGCAACATGTACTTCCTTCCGAATGCTGAGTTCTTGGAGGGCCCACGCAAGAAGGAGAACCTTTCAGCCGTGCGCTTCCTGCATGTCGATCTAGACTTCAAAGACTATCCCGGCGACGAGAAGGAAAAAGTAGACTTCGTGATAAACATCCTGCACGAGAAAAAGACGCGCCCGAAAGGAATACCGCTTCCCACTGCGATATGGCTCACGGGTGGTGGCTGTCAGGCCGTCTGGAAGTTGGATGAGCCTTTAGAAATCGAAAAAGCCGAAGAACTCAATAAAGCCTTGCTCTTTGTCCTTCAGGGCGGGCCGGGGACGCATAATGCTGACCGTTTGCTTCGGCTGCCTTGGACGATTAACTGGCTAAATGACAAGAAGCGCGCGGATGGTCGTAAACCTGCCTTGGCGTGGGCTTTCGAGCCGATGGACCTGACCAAACCGCCCCGCACCTACGCAGTCGGTGACTTCCGGGTGAGGGTGCCAAAGGAGGCCGCCAAAACCAGCGGGAAGCCCTCGGACGTGGCCAAAACAGCGGTCG